>JBFWSG010000046.1:0-42567 GCA_050248495.1 Pirellulales bacterium
CCCCTCAGCAGGCCAAGTATCTGATCGACACGATCGAGGTGGTCAACGACAAGACGAAGGGCAACACAACGCCCCAAGAAGCGCAGCTGATGGAAGAAATCCTGCACCAACTCCGCATGGTCTACGTGCAAATCGCGGGCATCGAACCGGCGAAGCCGCAGCCGGCTGACGGCTGACTTCCAAGAACTGAGAGCTTCAAAAACGCCATGCCCAGTGGGACAACTCTCTGGCATCCCCGGCCGATTTGGTAATTGCAGTCGCCGGCAGCATCCCTCAAATTCCCGCAGAAATTCGCACAACTTCTGCCAGCATACTTGCGGGATTTAGTCTTGAGTAGCCCCATTTGTATGGCAAGTAGTGCTTATGTACTGCGCGCCGTCCGCTTGCGTGCAGGCAAGGTTGTCACCAGTCGTGCAGTAAGTCACGGCGACCGCGCAGTGGTGCGCCGTCATTAGGAGACTCTATTCTTGTTCCGGCCGGGCCTCAGGTGGATCAACTTCGGTTCTCGGGCTGCTACAAACGACCACCGTTACAGCGAATCCCTTCGGCGGAGAGTCTGATTCGACAAAGTTCACTCGAAAGCCGGCATCCGTAAGGACTTTATGCAGGTACTTTGCCTGTTCTCTTCTATCATCGGGCGCGTCGCTGCGAAGAATTACGGCGTTGCTGTGTAGCTCCGTCTGTTCTGGGCTGGGGTGATTCACCCCACATAGCACCTGCCAACCAGCGAATCCAAGAGCGTCGCGTATGGGCGGGTCCCAGGTGAAGCCTTCATCGGACAGACTATGGACAACCAATATCGCCTCTTCGGATGGAGGCTTACTGCCGGCAATCTTGCGCCACATTTCCTCTGGCATCGGCCCTAGAATGGACTCGTGCGGCAGCGCTCCAGAGGCTCGCCTCTCCATCAGATTTGCCCGGCTATCCATGTCCTGAACGGTTACTTCAAGTTCCTCTTCGCGAGAGAGCCTTTGTACGTGCCTATTCACTTTAAGACCAACTACGATCCTTAGAACTCCATCCTCAGGTATGTCGCGGCCCCCACGAAGCACCAAACTCAATGAGTCGCATTCAATATTTTCAATTTGGAGAAATTCTGAAAGCGCGTCGCCGGCCATGTGCAGCGAATTATCGTCTCGGTTTTTCAAATCGACCTGCACGTTGTCGCCAAAAGTAAAAGAGCTAGATTCGTTGCGTGACGAAAGCGGCTCGACCCGATCCCAATTGGACTTGAGAAGTAGGTCTTCGATCGCGGCGCCGAGCCGATGGGGTTCAAGTTCATTTGGGGTGACAACGAAAAACTTTGTTCCGCGGAATTGAGAAAGGAATTTGATGCCTAGTGATTTGCGCAATATGCGTCGCGGCGCGAAATCTTTGTCAAGTTCCTTCTGTATCCGCTCTTTCCATTGGATTTCGTTTTGCGCATAAACCGCACCCTCGGCCGCCCTCGCGGCCTCCTTCTTGGTTTCCTCTAGTCCCCTTTCCATCTCTAGCCGCGCAGCCTCAGCATTTGCCGCGGCTGCTTCGAGCGTGGCGACCTGCTTGCGAAGTTCGAGATTCTCTTTCTTGCGATCCTCAATATTGAGATTTGCTTTTGCCAAGCCCTCATTAGCCAGCGACGCGGTGCTATTTGCCCTGGCTATTAGCAAGTCTTTTCCTTCGTCAACTGCTTTCTGAAGGGTTGAAGCACGAAACCCAATCACCAAGGCAGCGACGACGGCGACGGCCGTGACTAAGCCGGCGATGGCGGCAAGACCATTGGACAGATTTCCCCACCGTTGAACATTCTCTAGGGAGTCCCACCATGTCATAGTTTTCAGTCCCGGTGGTTGACGGCGCGGATGGAGTTTTAACCAAGCGCGAACCAAAGAATTGTGCAGTTGCCTAATGAGCATGACCGCCACATTCTAAGTCTTCATAAACCGTTCTCTATCGGAGAGAGGAACATGCCCGGTAGTGTAGCAGATGGGCGCATGAAAAAGGGGCTAACATCGCCATGACCATACCGCAATCCCGGGCGAGGAAAAGGGTCAGGACTCATATATTGGATGCAAGAACGCTGACATCGACCTTAAAATAACCGGCCAACTGGCGAATCATCGGTCGACTCAGCCGTTTCTTCCCTGATAGGACTTCGGAGATCGAAGATTTCGAGATGCAGGTATCTCGATGCAATTGGGCCTGCGTGATGCCCCTTGCGTCGAGCAAGTGACGCAACATGTCCGCGTCCGATGCGCCTTCAATCGGGAAGTGCTCGTCCTCGTACGAGCCGACCAAGTCGCTCAGCGCCGCGAGATACGACGCTTCGCCTGCATTGAGCTTACCCTTCGCCAACAAGCGATCGATAACCCTCTGCGCCGCTGCCAGGTGCTCATGAGACGAGATTGTCGTGAGAGGAAAAGCAATCACGCACGCCAGGTACGAATCCCGAACCTTGCCCTTCAACTGGTAGGTACTTGCAGTCGCCATGTTACTTTCTCCTCGTTGCTCGACGAGCAAACTTCTTTTTCTGCACAATCTTCTTCGCTGTTTTCTTCTTCGGTGGCGGTTCAAAGCAGCCGCACTCATCTGTCCACTTGTCTTCGTCGTACTCGCCGTGCGTCATCACCCTCAGGACATACACCGTGTGGGTCGCGTAGAGAACTCGGGTAATAAGTCGGTATTTGTTCCCGTGAATGTTGAAGACAACACAATTGCCAACATGGCTGGCCGATGCGAATTCCGCTTTCACATCCGCCCAGGTGTTCCAATCAACGGTACGATTGCTGACGTGGGTGTACCACGCCCGCAACGGCCCCTCGGAATCCTCGGATCCTGCCAATTCCCAAAACTGGCGCAATCGACTCTTCGAGATGACCCGCACCGAACGACTCCTGTTTGGTATCGGTATCTAGAGCAATTATAGTTCGCATAATACGAACTTTCAAGACGTTTGTTCGTGGAATACGAACCCTGGCCCCCTCGTGCCTACGATGCGCTTCATTGGCAGAGTCGACTGTTGTGACGCTCGCCCGTGAGATTGAGTGAGGGCGCGAGCCGGTGCGAGTGTCGCTGAGAGCTTCAAAAACGCCATGCCCAGTGGGACAACTCTCTGGCATCCCCAGCCAGAAAGTCTTGCTGACGCAACTTGCATTTCCCAGCCGGGTGACGGCGGCCGGGTCATTACGTATCAATTGTCCTCACTGGGCATGGCTGCGGTCGCGCTTGAATTGATGTTCGTATCGCCGCTCGCGGCTTAGCCAGATAGTTGATCGAGCAGCTGGCGGAACGCCGGCATTTCCTCGCCGATGTAATTGCTCCATTTTTCCGGGTGCCAGATTTCGACGCACACGGCCGCTCCCACCACCATCGCGTCGCTTCCCGGCTCGACGCCAAGGAATTCACGAAAACCCTCAGGCACCACCAACCGGCTTCGGCCAGCCAGTTGCACCGGCCGGTGTCGCGTCGAGAGCAGCCGCCCCAATCGCTGGACGTCCTCGACGCGTCCTTCCAGCCGCCCGGCTTCGATCTTGGCTTCCACCAGCTGGATGCCAGCATCGAGCCGTCCCTGCCAGGCTGTCGCACTCCACAGGCTGAGGCAGCCGGGCCGCTCCTTAGCCAGGATGCAGTCGCCGCCGTCGGGCGCCAGCGTCTCGGCCAATTCCGGCGGAATTGACAGCCGATAGCGCTCGTCGAGCGTGCGAGTCGACTCTCCCAGGATCAAGCGGGCCATGACCGAGGCGAAAACTCAAAAAGCCGGCAAGCGTTTTGGCCATCCTCGGCTGCTGCAAGCATCCATCTGCTGATTGGGCTACTTCCCCCATTTCTTTGCCACATAGTGACACAATTGGGTCAATTTCCCACGATCATCGATCGAGATTTTAGACGTTTTTCTCCATCCTGCAAGCCGCCCAGTCGAACAAATTCCACTTTTGTCGCGGACCGTACTTTCGCCAGGCTGCCATCAGCGCTCACTCGCACGTTTTCCCGCCAGTTTCATCAATCTCCCGTGGCAATCTGCCGAGATTTTTAGTATTGAACGCATCCCGACAGGGCGGCCGGCGGAGCGTGGGACAGCGACCCAGGCTCGGCACGGATCTGTCGGCGTCGGCGGACTGGATTGCCCGCCGCAGCGACCCAAAACTTTTCCGCAGCGTGTGCCCATCGTGCGAATCAGCTCCTTGCGCGACGATCGGATTGTCATCACCGGGATCGGCATCATCACGTCGACCGGCGACGACCGGGAATCCGCCTGGCGAGCGATGCAGCTTGGCAAAAGCGGGATCGCCCGGCTCGAAGGCATCGCGGGGATTCCGGATCGGATGCTGCTCGGGGCAACGGTCGACGTCGGCGGAGACTTTCCGGGCCAGCTCAAAAACATCCCGCTCACACGCCTCACCGCCGCCGAAGCACTCGCTGACGCGCAGATCGACCTGGCCGCCGTCGACCGCGATCGCTTCGGCTGCTCGATCGGCGCCCACATGGGCGACGACGATTTCACGACCGAACGGCTCGAACGCTACGAACTGCTGCCCGCCGGCAAGCGGCCCTGGTTCGAACAATGGCTGCCGAACACCGCCTGTGCGATGGTTTCGCAGGAACTTGATCTCCGCGGACCGCGACTCAGCAATTCTACGGCCTGTGCGACGGGAACGATCGCCATCTTGAAGGCGGTACGGGCGATCCGCGACGGGCAATGCGACATCGCGCTTGCGGGCAGCTCGGAGGCAATCCATCCGCTATTCGCGGCTGGCTTCTACAGCATGGGCGTCCTGGCGGAGCACGATGATCCTACGCAAGCGTCGCGGCCCTTCGACGCGGACCGCAGCGGCTTCGTGATGGGCGAGGGTGCGGCGATGCTGGTGCTGGAGCGGCTGAGCCACGCCCGCGGCCGCGGCGCACCGATCTACGCCGAATTGCTCGGCGGCCGGATGCTCAGCGACGGCCGACACGTCACGAGTCTCGACGGGGGCAGCGAGACACTCGTCGAGCTGATCGACGGCTCGCTGCGTTCGAGTGGAATCACGCCGCACAACATTTCGTACGTCAATGCCCACGGCACTGGCACGAAACAGAACGATGTGATGGAGACGCACGGCATCCGGCGGGCGCTGGGCCGGGCAGCCGATTCGGTCTGCGTGAGCGCGAATAAGTCGATGTTGGGCCACCTGGTGAACGCCTCGGGTAGCGTCGAGTTGGCCCTTACGGCGCTCGCCTTGCGCGACGGCTTCGCTCCGCCGACGCTGAACCTCACGAACCCCGACCCGGAGTGCGACCTCGATTGCGTGCCGTTGGTCGGTCGATTGCGACCGTTTGAGCACGCGCTCAAGCTCTCGATCGCGTTTGGCGGTCATCTAGCGGCGATCGTGCTCCGGCGCTGGGACGGGGCCGAGGCCCGGTCCGCCTTGCCTGTTATCGCCCCATTGCCGCAAGCGCAGCCGCTTCGCCGCGCAGCTTAGACCGGCTACCGTTCAGTCCGTTCGGCGCGACAGGACAAATCCTCCGGCGGCAAGACAAACCGCCCCGACTGCCAGCAAAATCGCGCACGGCAGGACCATTTCGGACAATGCGAAACCGCGCCAGATCGCCCCTTCGAGGGCCAGAATGCTCCACTTGGCCGGGCTGAAATTGCTCAGCGTTTGCATGAACCTGGGCATGAAGACGAGCGGGATCATGCCGCCGCCGAACATGGCCATCAGCATGTTGGCGCCCCAGGCGGCCCCAGACACGGCCTCTTCGGTGCGTCCGATGACGCTCATCAGCATCATGATGCCGACGAACGAGAAGGCGACGCAGGCTGCCGCGAGAGCGAGCAGGCCTGGACTCTCCGGCTGCATGCCGAGCATGATGCCAAGCAAAGCCATGATCGCGATCAGGGAAATCACCGCCAGGTAGCACGCGGTCGCCTTGCCGGCGAGAATCTGAGCGCGGGTCACGGGTGCAACTTGTAGCCGCAAGAACGTGCCCTGCTTGCGCTCGCGGACGATCGAGATGGCAAACCCCGCCGCGCAGGCCAGGATGCCCCAGATCATCGCTTGCGGAAAGCTGATGTCCCACTTGGAGCGCACCTTGTGCACGAGTGCCGCGGCGCTATCGGGGTCGTATTGCCGGGTGACGTCTAGGGTTTCGATGCGAGCAAGCTCGAAGCCACGTCGATTCGCATTTTCGTCGTCGTTGTCGTCGGCCGCTGACTGCGCCTCGGCGTTTTCCACATCCGTCCACGACTGCATAAAGCTGTCAAGCGAGTTCATCATCTCGACTAGCGCCGGCCTTAGAGCGGGCGAAATATTTTCGTCGCTGGCGATGTCCTCGCGCCCCTGTTGGACGAGACTGTGCATGGAAGCGGGATCCTGGAACCGGTTCATCATCAGCCTGCCCGCGGCCTGCATCACGAGGCCTTCCAGCAACCCAGCTTCGGCTTTGCGCGACGGATCGAGACCGAGCTGGATGGCGGGGCTTTCCAGCCAGGGAAGGCCGGCGGACTCGCCGAAGCCTTTTGGAAGCGCGATCAATCCGACCAGTTCGCCGCGGCGCACCCGATCGATCGCCGCCTGGCGCGGAAGAGACTCCACTTCGACGTTGCCGGTTTCTTTGAGGTTGGCGACGAATTGTTTGGAAGTGGCCGATTCATCCTCGTCGACGACGGCCAAGCGGAGCTTCACGCTCCCGGTGTCACCGACACCACCATACATCGAACCGAAGAAAATGCCGATCATGATCGGAAAGGCCAGGATGAAGAACAGCCCCAGCCAGTCCCGGGACATCAGCCGCAAGTCCTTCATCGCCATGACGAGCACGGTACGCATCAGTCTCTCAGGCTCCGGCCGGTGAGGGTCAGGAAAACGGTTTCGAGGTCGGGCCGCGTGACTTCCAACGTTTGGAAAGCAACGCCGGCGGACGAAAGCCGGGCGACTTCTTCCAGCGGCCGGTCCGACTCGAAGCGGAGCGACTGGCCATCGAGCGGGGCCGGCAGAACGCTCGCGTCCGCCGGGAGCCGTGCCAGTTCCGCTTTGACGACCGAACGACCGCCGTGGCGATCGATGAGCGCGTCGACACGGTCGAGGTCAAGGATTTTGCCGCGGTCCATGATGGCAACACGGTCGCACAGCCGCTGGGCTTCTTCCATGTAATGCGTCGTGTAGATGATCGTGCGCCCCTGGGACTTGAGCTCTTCGACGCGGCGGAAGATGTGGTTCCGCGACTGCGGGTCGACGCCGACCGTCGGCTCATCCAGGAAAAGGACTTGCGGATCGTGGACCAGCGCGACCGCCAGATTGAGCCGCCGCTTCATGCCGCCGGAGAAAGTTTTGACACGGTCGCGGGCGCGGTCCGTAAGCTCGGCGAATTCGAGCGCCCAGCGGACTCTCTCAGTTAGACTCGATCCGGTGAGGGAATACAGCCGCGCGAAGAACGTGAGGTTTTCATGAGCCGTGAGTTCTTCGTACAGAGACAGCGTTTGAGGGGCTACGCCTAATGTGAATCGGGTAGCTGCATCTGCTGGTCGTGAGTTGCCGTTGACAAGCACTTCTCCCGAGTCGGGCCGCAATGTGCCGACAAGCATCCCGATCGTCGTCGACTTGCCCGCACCGTTGGGTCCCAGCAGCCCGAATGTTTCGCCGCGGCCGACGGCGAACGACACGCCATTGACGGCAATCGTCGCGCCAAAGCGTTTGTGCAAATCGCGGACTTCGATCATGGGAGCTATTCGCCGCGGAGAGCGGAATCTTTTGACGCTCCGTCGAGGCAAAGCTAGAATTTTCATATGATAGCCCGTGAGTCGAATGGCGAACAACTGATCCCGCCTCCCGAGCTGGCGCCGCCCAGCGTGAAGCATCTACCGCTGGAGAAGCGGATCGAGATTTGGGCCCAACTCGTGGACGAAACTGACGCGCTGGTGCGTGCGGGTTTGCGCGCGAAGATCGGGCCGGAGGGCGATTTGGAACAGGCATACCGCGAGTGGTACGCGCGGCGGATGGAAGAACACGAGCGCGACTTGTACGACCGTGCGGAACGACTGAATCGCCTGGAGTCGGCGCGTGGCGAGTAAAGCAGCACAGTCTGTGTTGAATCAAGTGAGCAAGGCACTCGCGCCGCTAGACATTGCCTATTCGCTCATAGGAGGTCTCGCGCTGGCCGTCTGGTCGCATCCTCGTTCAACGCGCGACGTTGATCTATTAGTGGGCGTTGATCACGCGACCGCGCAGCCGATAATCGACGCACTCAATGCCATTGGATGTCGACCCAAGCGTGTGCCGCCTCTGAATCGCGTCGGTGAGCACTCGTTTTTGCACTTTCTCTACACTCCGCCGGGCGAGTTTTACGACGTTCAGTTCGACCTCCTGCTCGCTGAAACGGAACATGAGAAGATTGCTCTGGCAAATAGCGTCGCGCGAAAAGTCCCCGGCATCGACGTGCCGATCCGTGTGATTAACTGCGCCGATCTTATCCTCCTAAAACTGGTCTCGGCGCGAATCATCGATCGCGCCGACGCTGCGATGCTGCTTCGCGAGAATCGCGACGCAATTGATTTCGAGTATCTGAGCGGATGGGCGACAAAACTCGGCGTCGACGGCGAACTAGCCGAGATCTGGCGAGAAGCGTTTCCTGGCTACGAGTTGCCAAACGCGTAGGTCCAGCCGCATCGGCGCCAACAGAATGCTTTATTCACCTAACTGCCGCTTGCGCCGCAGCAGATGGTGATAGTGCTGGGCAAAGCGGTGGGCTTCGTCGCGGACGTATTGGAGCAGCCGTAGCGAATACGAGCGGCGGTTGAGGCGGAGCGGCTCGTCGCGGCCGGGGAGGTAAAGCAGCTCCTCCTGCTTGGCGATCGAAACAACAGCGGGCGGCTGGATGCCCAACAGCTCAAATGCTTCCAGACCCTTGCGCAATTGGCCGATGCCGCCGTCGATCAAGAGCACATCGGGAAACACGTCGCCATCGTCGCGGAGCTTGCGGAAGCGGCGGGCGACCACTTCGCGGATGCTGGCGTAGTCGTCGATGCCTTCGACGTCGCGGATGCGGAAGCGGCGATAGCCGGGCTTGAACGGCAGGCCGTCAAGGAATTGCACCAGACTGGCGACGGTTTCGTTGCCGCCGAGGTGGGCGATGTCGACCCCTTCGATGTTGCGCGGCTTGCGGTCGAGCTTCAAAATCTTCTGCAGCCCGGCGAGGCCCTTGTTCGGATCGATGTAGAACACCTCGGGCTGTTCGTGCTTGTCGATCTCGCCGCGCTCGCGGAGGCTTTCGAGCATCTCGATTTCATCCCGGAGGCGGGCCGCCTTCTCGAATTTCAACTCTTTCGACGCGGAGAGCATTTCGCCGCGCATCTCCTCGAAGAGCTGCTTGCGATTGCCTTCGAGGAACATTTTCAGACGGTGGATGTCCTTGCGATACTCCTCCTTCGAGATTCGCAAGTTACAAGGGGCCGTGCACTGATTGATCGACGCCAAGAGGCACGGCCGGAACCAGCGCCAGCGCTCATCGTCGGCTTCGATGTCGAGCGGGCAAGTACGAAACTTGAAAACCCGTTGCAGGATCTGCACCGCGCCGCGGAGGCTGCCGGCGCTGGCAAACGGGCCGTAGAGCTTGGCGCCGCTGGTCCGCGGCTCGCGCGTGACTTCCACGCGGGGGAAGTCCTCGTGCGTGGTAATCTGCAAGTAGGGAAACGTCTTGTCATCCCGCAGGTCGCGGTTGAACTTGGGCTGGATGTCCTTGATCAGCCGCGCTTCCATCAAGAGCGCGTCCACTTCGCTCTCGGCCTCGATGAAATCGATGTCGTACGCTTCGCGGACGAGCTGAAACGTCCGCTGGTCGTTCGCGGCAGCGGCGAGGAAGTAGCTGCCGGCACGGGCGCGAAGATTGTTCGCCTTGCCGACATAGAGGACTCGGCCGGCGCGATCCTGGAACAGGTAGACTCCCGGCGCGGCCGGAAACTTGCTGCGGACCTTTTCGCTGGCCCGGGCGAAGAATTCCGCCTGGCTCTTGGGCAACTCCTGCGGCGACGATTCTGGTGTCGGCGGTGCTTCTTCGGACATCAACCGAATTATACGCCGGCAAACTTTCGCAGGTCGACCTCGATTGCATCCAGCCGCTGGTTCAGCTCCGCTTTTGCAGTTTCCAGATTGGCCAGCTGTTCCGGGGCGGTGTAAGCAAACATATAGAACTTGATCTTGGGCTCGGTGCCGCTGGGCCGGCAGGCGACATAGTTGCCGTCGATCTGGAGGTCGAGAATCACGAGGTCGCCCTGCGGGCCGACGAGCGGTTGCGGCTGGCCACCGGCCGGCGTGACCGTCAGTTGCTCGTAGTCGCGAATCTGTGCGACGCCGATACCGCCTAGCGCTTTGGGTGGGTGGGCGCGAAAGTCCGCCATGACGTCGAGCATGCGGGCCATGCCTTCGCTGCCGGGCATTTGCACGTTGAGCGTCCGTTCGACGTGGACGCCATGTTGCCAAAACAGCGAATCGAGCTTGTCGTGGAGCGTTTGCTGGCTCGCTTTGAGGCTGGCCGCAAGCTCGCACAACAGCATCGAGGCACACGCGCCATCCTTGTCGCGGACATAACTGCCGGCCATGTATCCGTGCGACTCTTCGGTACCGTAGACGAACAGCTCCGGCCCGAATTCGTCGATCGCGCCGGCGATCCACTTGAAGCCCACGAGCAGGTCGCCCACCGTCCGCACGCCGTAACTGTCGCCGATGCGACGCACCAGCTGCGTGGTCACCAGGGTCGTGGCGATGAAATGCCGCGGCGTCAATCGGCCGGATTTCTTGCAATTCTCCAGCAGGTAGTCGGCGAGCAGGGCGCCGATCTGATTTCCCGTGAGCGTGTGCCAACCCGCACTGGCGGGGCCAGTGGCACCTGAAAAAGCAATCGGCGCAGCGCAGCCGATGCGATCGCAATCGGGATCGGTGGCGAGCGCCAAATCCGCGCCGATTTCCTTCGAGCGCGCGATGAGGGCATCGAAGATCTTGGGATTCTCCGGGTTCGACACATGCCCCGGCACATTCGGGAAATCGCCGTCCGGCTTGGCCTGGGGGCCGTAAACTTCGACCTCTTTGAACCCATCTCTTTCAAGCACGGGGACGGCGGCCGCCGCACCGACGCCGTGGAGCGGTGAGTAGACGACTTTCAAATCGCGCGGGCCGGGCCAGGCTTGCGTCAGCACCGCGTCGTAGAATCTCGCGTCGACTTCCTCCTGGCAGATAACAATTCTGCCCGCGGCAAGCATCTCGTCGAAGTTGGCCCGACGGATCTCTTGCGTGTTCATCACGCACTGGATGATGCCCGCGTCGTGTGGCGGCAGCACCTGGCCACCGGTGGACCAATACACCTTGACGGCATTGTCGCTGGGCGGATTGTGGCTCGCGGTGACCATGATCCCGCAGGAGCACTGCTTGTAGCGGACCAGGAACGAAAGTTCCGGCGTGCTGCGGTAGCCCTGCAAGAAATAAACGGTGAATCCGGCCGCCGTCATGATTTCGGAGCAGAGCCGGGCGAAATGCTCCGAGCGGTGCCGCGTGTCGTAAGTGATGCCGCAAGAGAGCTTGGCGCCCGGCCCGAGCGACTGCTTCACGTAGTCGGCCAGCCCCTGGGCGCTCTCGCCGATCGTGCGGTCGTTGATCGCGTTCGAGCCGATCGGATACATCTTGCCGCGGCGGCCGCCGGTGCCGAAGGGAATTACGGTCCAGAACACGTCGTCGAGCTGCTTCCACTTGCCTTCGCGGATATGAGCGGCGACCTCGTCGGCGTATTCGGCGTAGCGCGGCTCGGTGAGCCAGGCCTTGAGGTTCTTCGCGGCGGGTGCGGTCAACTTTTCGTCCGCGACGGCCTGGTCAACCAGCGAGAGCAACGAAGCGAAGGTTGTCAAATCGGGCATGATGACGACGTTCTCGACGAGCGATGGACGGCCTGAAAGACAATGCAATACCGCCCAACGTATCACACCTTGCGCAGCGCGTTCTACCCCCGATTTCTGCTATAATTGGCGGCATGTTACGTCGAACTCTCACCGGCCGGAGGATTCTTTTGGCAGCGGTCGCGGCTCTTGCGGTGGCCACGTCGCACGCGAAAGAAGCGCGGCCGCCAAAATGGTCACGCGACGTGCGCGACACCTTCTTCGACGATGCACGCCAGGCGCTCACGGGAGAACGTCCAGATTATGGGCGGAGTAGCGCAGTTTCGACCCCGATTGTGACAGCATCCAAAACAGCAAGCGCTGCCTGGTCACAGATCATCGCATCGGAAACCATTGAAACTGAAATCAAACGCGTCGCGCAATCTCTCGACAAATCGGTTTCGACTCCCAGCGCGTTCAAGGGCAGCGGCTTCAAAGACGCGCGGCGTGATTTGAGCGAACTGGCGCTGCTGTTTGCCGTGACCGCGCAGTACGACGGCGACGCCCGCTGGAAGGACACGGCGGCCGGGTTGCGAACCGCGTTTGCGCAGGCCGCGGCCAGCGCCAAGGTCGGCAGCGACGCGACTTATCGCGAAGCTTCGGCCCGCAAACAGGAGCTGGCCGACTTGATTCGCGGCGGCCGTCCGCAGGTGCCCAAGGCCGACGCCGCGGTGGACGACTGGTCGCAAGTTGCCGCGCGGCCGCCGCTCATGCAACGGTTAAATATCGCCCATCAAGATCAGCTCACCAAATGGCTCGCCGACGACGCCACGTTCCACCGGCATCATGCCGACGTCGCCCATGAGGCCCAGCTTGTTGCACTGATCGCAGCGATCATCCATCGGCAGAAATACGAATACTGGGACGACGAGACGTTTGCCGGATACGCCGATGAGCTGCAGCAAGCCGCGAGCGACGTCGCCGCTGCAGCTGCTGCGAACAACTATCCGAGGGCACAACAGGCAATCGGACGGGCGACAAATGCCTGTGCCAATTGCCACGAAGGCTACCGCGGCTAGCCACGCAACTGCATCTCCTGGCAATTGGCTAGCCCCGCAAACGTGCGACCATATTCGCCGCCCCCGCCGAGTCGATTCCCTTGAGCGCCGACTGGAGCGCTTCACGATGGGGCGCGGCGTCGAGGGCCACGGCCTTGAGTACTTTGTCCTCCTGCACCAGCTCGCACAGCGAATGCGTGAAGTCGCGCATCCCCTCTTCGCGGCACTGGTTTAACAGGGCCGGCAGGTCTTCATCCTCTTCGTGCAAGATCTTGTCCTTGGCCACCGGGTTGGCCAGCAGCACTTCGGTTGCCGGATAGCGCGAGCCCTCCTTGATTCCCGGAATCAGCCGCTGGCACATGATCGCCCGCAGGCTGTTCGCGAGCGACGAGCGGATAAAGCTGTGCTCCGATCGATCGAAGAACTCGAGCATCCGGGCGAAGCTCAATTGCACGTCGGCGCAGTGGAGCGACCCCATCACGAGATGGCCGGTTTCCGCCGCCTGGATGGCCGCCAGCATCGTCTCGCGGTCGCGCATCTCGCCGATCAGAATACAATCCGGGTCCTGCCGCACGACCGCCCGCAGCGCATCGGGAAACGTCGGCACGTCGAGGCCGATTTCGCGCTGCGAGATGATGCACTTCTTGCCATGGAAGCGAAACTCGATCGGGTCCTCGACCGTGATGATGTGCATGCTGCGATGGTTGTTGATGTATTCGATCATCGCCGCGAGCGTGGAGCTCTTGCCGGAGCCGGTCACGCCGCAAACCAGGATCAACCCTTCCGACGTCTCGCTGATCAACTTGCGGTAGATTTCGGGCAGGTTCAACTCGTCGAAATCGAGAATTTTCGATTGCACGCGCCGCACGGCCACGTGGACTTCTCCCATCGAGCGAAAGATATTGATCCGGTAGCGGTCGCCCAGGTCATCGGCCGCGGAAAAATCGAGCGACCCTTTGGTTTCGAAATCGATCCAGCGATTCTGCGGCACGAGCGGCCGGATCATGTTGGTCACTTCGCTTGTGTCCGAGATAGGCGGCAGCTGCATCTGTCGCAAGTGGCCGCCGATCCGGGCGTAGGGCGGATAGCCGACCTTCAGATGCAAGTCGGACGCGCCATGCTTCCCCAAGAACGTGAGCAACCGCATCATCTCGGCGGTATGCGGCACGCCGTTTTCCGCCGGCAGACTCTTGACCCCGACCATCCCATCGACCTCCCCAGATCGAAGTGCGTGTCGGACCCGCACAAGTTGCACTCGCCGAAGCGAGCGAATCCGCACACAGCGACGACAAATCGTGCCGTTCGCCGTCCGACGCCGGAAGATAAGGCAAACGGCGTACCCCGGGTGAGGCAACTCGAATTCGATGGCAGGCGTTTTGCTATATTTGCTTGAAACCTGCAGCGCAAATATGGCCGAAGAGCCAGACGATGGCGGCCGCAGCGGCGACATGGACGACCATTCCGGTGAAGTCGAGGCCGTAGTCGACGTACCACGGCTTTACGGGAAACGGCCCGAACACAACGGTGTAGAACAAACGAATCACCGCGAGCGCGACGCCGGTCAGACCGAGCATCGCGAGCAGGAGCGACTCGACATATGCGGTATATTGGCGCGTGCGCCAGAATCTAGGCACGAGCACCAAGTGATTCAGATAGGCCGCCGTGGCGAAGCACACGACCATCGCCGTCGTGGCGATCGTCGCCAATGTCCAGTTGGCGTGAAATGACCGCGTCGTGGCGAGCCAAAATGCCCACACGCCGATCCAGGCTACAACCGACCAACGCATCGCCCCGGAACGCGTCACCAACTCGCCTCGCGGGATGTAAAATAAAGTTGACACTCCGGAATGTCTAGTCTATTATACATTCGTCGTTAGTACCTGCCAGTAAACAAGTGAGGTGTTCCATGAGCGCGATGGAAAGGACGGCCTGGTTTGAGTTAATTGTCTCCGTCGTGGCGTTGGCTACGGTCACGGCGCTCTATCCTTGGCTCGGCAACGGGGCGGTCGGGGCCTTTGGCATCTTGGGCCTGTTGGGTGGAGCATATTGGTTCTTGCGGCGGAGCGGACCGGGCGTGACAGTCGACGAGCGGGACCGGGCGATTGACTTGAAAGCTCGTTTTGCCGGAGTCACTGCGGGCTGGCAAGTGTTGCTTTTGACGTTGATCGGCATCGTGCTGGTGTCCGACTACCGCGGGGCCAAGCAGGTTCCTCTGAGCCTCATCGTGTGGCTGGTGTTTCTGCAGGGCGCCATTTGCTACGGTGTGAAAGGCCTGGTGGGCGTCCTCTCGTACCGGAGACAGAGCCGTGCCGCGCAAGGCTGAGCCTACCATGTGCAACCGAGTGCGCGAGCTTCGCGCGGAACAGGGCGACACGACGCAACAAGGGCTGGCCGACGAAGTTGGCGTCACGCGACAAACAATCGTCGCGCTCGAAGCCGGAGCTTACACGCCGTCGCTGGCCCTGGCCTTGCGGATCGCGAGATTCTTCGGCAAGTCGGTGGAAAAAGTCTTCTGGCTCGACGAATAGCAGCGATGGTGCGCGGACGAGATTCTTAGAAATCGTACCAGAGCCCCGCGCCGACCTGCTCTTCGAACTTGTCGAACGTCTCGAACTGGCTCGATTTGCCGTTGAAGTAGTAGGCGCCAAGCCGCAGCGTCTGGCCGATCTGATTGCGCCACAACCAGCCCGCTTCAGCGGTAAAGTCGCCACTAAAATCGTTTTCTTGACGTAAGTGGCCGTTGAGGGCCAGAAACGGCGTACCCCGTCCGCCGGTCGGGCCTGCTTTGGCGAACTCGGTGCCGAACTGGAATTCCCAAGGCTCGGCCCCGTCCATCGCGTTGAAAGCGTAACCCGCTTCCGCATAGAGACGCAGCGAGTCGACCGGGTAATAGGATGCGCCCAGCACCATCGCGTCGCGCACGTAGTTTATTCGCTCGTCCAGGCTGCCGGGATGGCTGATGGCGTATTCATCGCCGAGATGCGAGCTGAGGTGATAGTAGGCGAGCTTGAACTGCCAATTGTCGATGCCGTACGTGAGCGGCACGCCACCGCGGAAATCGACCGTTTGCAGATCGCGGACATTGTCGAGTGTGAGCCGCGGCATCGCGGCACCTTCGACGTCCAGCTGCCAGCCCTGGGGATGGAGTGCGTCATCGTTGCCATAACGTAGCAGCCCCACGCGCGCACCCACCGTCGGATCCCAAAACGAATCGTTGGTGGTAGTCATGCGAATCAACTGGATTCCCATCCGCGGCTCGTGCACGCCGGCCCAGTAGGAGTGGTAGATGATGCCGACCGGCAACGGCTGCCACGTCCATGGATCGTCGGCCCCCGCAAACATCGACTGATCATATGCTGGCTCGCCACCGCAATAGACGTTGGCGTCGACATAGCCAATGTTGGGGTCGCACGAGGCTGCTCCATCGCCTGGCACGATCCAGGAAGCGCTGGTTGGCGACATATTTGGATCGGCGGCGACCGCTGCTCCCGGCGGAGGATATTCGGCCGGCCATTGCGTCACGACGGGCGCACTCGCGGTGGTCGGATAAGGGCTTCCGGACGGCGGCGCGAGGGCGGCATACGGATTACTCGAGTTGGGTACCTGGCCAAGAGCGGCCGCGGCAACTACGAGCGGCCAGACGACCAGACACACGGCGAACAGTCGAAGTGCGCGGATCGGAACCATGATGGCGTGAATCAACGGGTCGGTCGAAGCGGGGAGCTGCGGACGCTCGGGGGCGAGGAGGTTAGCCGATTTTCGGACGCCGGGACAGAGCGAATCTCCGCCGCGCAATTCGATGGCATCCAACAACTTGCGCCAAATTCCGAGGTCGACTATTTGACGCCGGCCACTTAGAATGCGGCGATGACCAGAAAAGCCTTTGATCCTGTGCTCGGACGCGTCCCCAGCGGAATTTTTATTCTCACCGTCGGCGTCGGCGAGCGGGCCACCGGCATGCTATCAAGCTGGGTGATGCAGGCCGGCTTCGAGCCGCCGATGGTCAGTGTGGGCGTCAAGCGCGGGCGCTATGTCTGCGACTGGCTCAGCGATGGGCAGCCCTTCGTGCTCAACCTGGTCGGTGAGTCGCAGCATCACTTTCTGAAACATTTTGGCAAGGGCTTTGAACCGGGAGTGGCTGCCTTTGAGGGTCTGGCTATCCAACACTGCCCGCGCGGCGTGCCGATCCTGAGCGACGCACTGGGCCATTTGGAATGTGAGCCGGTGCGACACGTCGACTCCGGCGACCACCGCGTCTTTCTGGCGAACGTGGTCCGCGGCAAGCTTCATGATGCGGACGCCAAGCCGATGATCCACGTCCGCAAAAGCGGCAGCGGTTATTGACGCTTTTGTGCCACTTCTGCCGCAGCGTCCTTGCGAAAACTACGGCTTTTCCGCACGCGCGTTGACGCACCGTTCGACGCACTTAAAGTAGCGCAGAGTCCGCCACGGAACGGCATGTTCCGCTCCTCTCATCCCCTGGAGGCGGAGGCGATGCGCCCATTGCCCACGTGTCGCCCGTATCCGCGCGTCGCATGATCCACCAGTGCTGTCGTTTCGATCGGTTGATGATTTCAACTCGTCACCTGGCCCGATTGACCGAATGCTTCGGTGAAACAGTTCACGGAATTGCCCATGGCCCGTCGGCAGCGATTCTGTTTGGCTCACGGTCCGCCGACAAGGAATCGACGGCCCGCGCATTTCATGCGGAACACTCGCCCGGCGGACCATTCGTCCATGTCGCCTGCCGCGAACTGGCCGCGAATGACCACAGCGGCAACGATGTTACCCAACAGTTGCCCGGGAACTTTCTGCCGTCACGCTTTTCGACCGTTGGTTTGTTGCGATCGGCCGACGCCGGCACTTTGTACCTGGAAAATGTCGACCAGCTGCCGGCCGAAATGCAGGACAAACTGTTCGTGTCGCTCGCGGACCAGCAGGTCTACCTTGCGCCTCAGAATCGGATGATCCCCATCGACGTCCATGTAAGTGCCAGCATCGATCTAATGTTTGTCGACGAAACCTTTGATTTCAGCCTGGTGATATTTGTCCCGTTAAACGTGCTCGCGGCGTACTTGAATTTCTTTGAAGCCTACTGGTCCGCCGACTCCAAAACGCTGGATACGCTGTCACATTCAGCTCTTAGGTGGCCGGCCGACTGGACGGCGCTTTTTCAATTCCAGCGACAAAGTGTTTCTTTGCAGCGTCGATTGCGCGACTGGATGGATGACCTTCTCGGTGATTGGCACGGCCACCACATGGATTGTTGAACTCGGCGGCTGAATCGGTCGCCGCTATCGAACACGACGATCGAGGCGACAGACCAACCGAATCAGCGCCGGCACGTTGTCGATGTTGAGCTTGTCGAAGATGTGCGCGCGGTGTTTCTCGACCGTCTTTGGGCTTATTCCCAGCTGATGGGCGATCTGCAGCGTGTTCCTGGCTTCCATCAAGAGCTCCATCACCTCGCGCTCCCGGGCGGTAAGCGCCCACAGCCGCTTAGCGAGGTCGCCGCACAGCTGCTTGTGCTCACAGTCGTGCGCGATTGCGGCTGCAACTTTGGCAAGCAGCGTTTCTTCGTCCACCGGCTTGACCAGGTAGTCGATCGCCCCGCGCTGAATCGCGCTGACGATCTCGGGCGTCTTGGCAAAAGCCGAGATCACGAGCAGCGGTGCGCTGCAACGACGCTCATCCAGCACGGCCAGAAGATCGAGGCCATTCATGCCCGGCATGCGGACGTCAAGCAAAATGCATTCGGCGTCGCGTGGCTTATACGTCTCCAAGAAGTGCTCGGCGGAGAAGTATCGCTCGATGCCGTATCCGGCGGACTGAAGCTGGGCGGAGAGCGCGTCCAGAAAATTCGGATCGTCGTCGATCAAGTGGACGCTGTGCTCGGTCGCCGGACGGCCGGGCGCAAGCACGGTGACGCCATTGGAGTGGAGCGGCAGGCCGAACATGGAATTCGTCGCGCTCATACTTCAATACCTTCCTCGTGATAACGGGGAAGCCGGACGACGGCCGTGATTCCTCCCCATTCATTGGGGCTGTGGAATAAAGTTCCCGCCTGGTTGCCGATGATCTCGGCAATCAGCTCGCGGTCGCCGGAAGCGGTCTCCGCGTCGACGTCCTCGCGATGAATAGCATGCGACGACTCGCCGTTGTCGATCACGGCAATTTCAATCGCGCTGCCCTCGAGCCTCGACTGCATCTCGACGACGGTCGCTCCAGCATCGATCGCCTCGTAGACCATGCTCGCCAACGCAACTTGCAGATCGAGCGGATTGGCCCGCACGGTTGAGGACTCGGGGGAGAGCAGCCATCTGACCTGGCAGCCTTGCCGGCGGCCCGCGTCTTGCATGACCAGCAACGTAAATCGCAGCACGTCCCGTACGTCGATCGCAGCGTTTGCCGCCGCTTCGACGCCGCTTTCCCGGCAGACCTGCAGCATCGTACGAACTGCCCCTGCTGCCGTGCGCACACCGTATATGACCCGGTCCAGTGCCGCAGTCACTTGCAACGGCGATCCGGCCGGCAAATTTCGCCGCGCCAGCCGGGCACTCAGCGAGGCAATGCCGAGCGGGTTGTTGACCTCATGGATCACCCCGGTCGCAAAACGCGCGAAAGCCAACTGCGACGCGGTCCGCTGCGGGGCATCGCTGAGAATGTCGCAAGGCTGTGAAGCGCCGATGGTGCCCGAAGCCTCACCGGCCGCAGCAACCGAAGCGGCGTTGCATCCGCAAGGGACGCGATTTGGAATGGCATCGGCCATGAGGAGCTCTCGACCAATCGTTGTCGCGCACTTTGCGCGCTGTGAACGCGACGGCTACCCCAACAAGGCACACCCGCCGCACCACTACTCGACTGTAGGCCGATTGTCGAGGCGCGGCCCTGCGCATAGCGGATTTCCGGCATTACGTATCCGCTACGACTCGCGCAATTACATCGCGACTGGCGGATTTGCGTCAGCAAGAAGGCATGTGTCATGCGTTGTTACTGCGGAAATTCCGCATGTTTATTGAACGCGCAGCGGTCGGGAATAGCCTGAGATATGCGACTTTCAGCGATCGCAAGTTTTGGTTTCTCGTCGCGTCGTCGTGTCTCTTCTTATTGGTTTTGCTTCTCGGAGGAAACGCTAATGAACTGCTCAATCCAAACTCGCACCGTGGGAGCTTTGCTGATCCTGGCGATCGGCGGTGCTCAGCATCTTGCCAGCGCGGCCGTAATTTCGGCCTCGAGCAATGGCTACGGCCTTAGTGCCTCGGCGACGGCTCTGGGCCTGAATGTGTCCGCCGGACCGGTACCGGTCGGGGCCAGCGGCACCGCGCCGGCCCCCTACAACAATCCTCAAACGCTGCTCAACTTGAACGTGGTCAACAGCATTCCGTTCGTCGTGAGCGGCGACATCGGGGCCGACGCCGTGAATGGCGCGGCGGCGTCCGACGTCGACGGATTGCCAGGCGTGCGGACGACCAGCGCGTCGGGTGGCGTAGTCGGCGCCGACATGGATCTCCTCACGCTGCCACTTTTCCGCAGCGGCATCACCTTATTCGGCCTCGGTGCCACGCTCGGCAGTACCGCCCAGATCACCGGCGACCATGGTTCGCTCGTGGCCACGGGCACGACCACGATTGAGAATCTCGGCTTGACGATTAACGCCATCAACGTGCCGCTGGGCACCTACGTCGGCGTGAACGTTGCGCCGAACACGATGGTCAATCTGGCAGGCCTGGGAATTGCCAACGCCTCGCTGATCCTCAACGAGCAGATCATCGCCGGCGACAATTCATCGATCACGGTGAACGCCTTCCATCTCTCGGTGAATATTGCAAACGCGATCACATCCAATGTGATCCTGGGCCACTCGCAGGCGTCGGTTGTCACATCGCCGGTGCCCGAGCCGTCGACATTGGCGATGGTGGGACTGGGGCTGGTCACCACCGTCAACTGGCGACGACGTGCTGCTCGTTGACGCGAACTACACCCAACCGCGGGACAGTCGGCCCACGGTACGTTCGCGAACCCACTGCTGCCGGGAAGGTTTTCGCGTCCGGCCTCGCCCCTCCAGGCGTCCACAGGGGCGAGGCCCTCTTTATTACAGTGCACTGCAGGCCAACGGCTCAGAATAATCCGTTGCGCAATCTGGGTTGTCGCATTTCGCCATGCCAACTATGGTAAATGTCGGCGACCGGTTTCTTGCGGGACCTCTCATGCGGCAAAGCGATTTGGTGATCATTGGCGGTGGTATTGTCGGCCTGGCGACCGGCTACCGGTTCCTGGAGCGCTTTCCGGGCAAGACTGTCACCCTCCTGGAAAAGGAAAGCGTCGTCGCCAAGCATCAAACGGGCCGCAACTCGGGCGTGCTCCATTCGGGAGTCTACTATCGGCCTGGCTCGCTACGGGCCCAAAATTGCCGCACCGGCAAGGCGGCGATGGAGGAGTTCTGCACGCGCGAAGGCATTCCCTGGGAGATGTGCGGCAAGGTGATCGTCGCGGTCGAGGAAAAGCAGTTCCCGCAACTTGAAAAGACGCTCGCTAATGGCACGGCGAACGGTGTCCGTTGCGAGCGAATCGGTCCCGAGCGGCTCCGCGAGATCGAGCCTCATTGTGCCGGCATCGCGGCCGTGCATGTCCCCGAGGCCGGCATCGTCGACTACGCCCAGGTTGCCCGGCGTCTGGCAGAGATCATCGGCGAACGCGGCGGCAGCGTGGTCACGAATGCTCGTGTCACCGGCATCCGCCGCGATACGGGACAAGCGGTCGTTGAATCGACAGCCGGAGAATTCGCCGCGGAGCAAGTCGTCAATTGTGCCGGCCTGTATGCCGATCGTGTCACGCGGCTCAGCGGCGTCAAACCGGCCACGCGTATCCTCCCCTTCCGCGGCGAGTTCTACAAACTCAAACCGGAGGCCTACCATCTGGTGCGGGCGCTGATTTATCCGTGCGCCGACCCGAACTTTCCGTTTCTCGGTGTCCACTTCACCAAGCTGATTCACGGCGGCTACGAGTGCGGCCCGAACGCGGTGCTCGCTTGGGCCCGCGAAGGCTATCGTCACACGGACATCAACCTCCGCGACATCTGGGAGTGGCTCCACTACCGCGGCTTCTGGCGGATGGCCTCTCGCCACTGGCGAATGGGACTTGAGGAAATGTGGCGCAGCTTCAGCAAGCCGGCGTTCGTGCGAGCGCTGCAGCGCTTGATCCCCGAGATTCGCGGCGAGCAGCTCGATTGGGCACCCGGCGGCGTGCGAGCACAGGCCGTCTCGCCGGAGGGGACAATCATCGACGACTGGATCATCGAAGAAACCGACCGCGTCGTAAACGTGCAGAATGCCCCTTCGCCGGCGGCCACGGCGTCGCTCAACATCGGCCGGCTGGTCGTCGAACGGCTTGCGCCACGTTTCGAGCCGAATGTCAGGCCAGTCATGGCGTAGCGGAAACGCGCCCCTGCCGCGGCCGCAGCTGGGCGGCTATAATCGAAAACCGCCTGATCCGACAAAAAGGGGCTCTTGCTCGCCGGAACAAGAACCCCCGATTTGGCTGACCGAAATCCTCCGCCTGTATTACGAATACCGGAGTTGAGTTGATTTCGGAGACCCACAGCCTGTCACTCGTATCGGTGTGCGGCGCGCGCGAACTTCACCGCTGGAAGCTGTGACTTAACGCCAACCTTCCTCCACACTCCCGCCCAAATGTCACAACCTGCAAAACTAGCGCTCGAAGACGGAACCGTGTACGCGGGAACGTCGATCGGGGCCGACGGCGAAGTCGACGGCGAGGTCTGCTTCAACACTTCGATGACGGGCTATCAGGAAATCCTCACCGATCCTAGCTACCGCGGCCAGATCGTGACGATGACGTACCCGGAAATTGGCAATTACGGCGTCAACGCCGAGGACGTCGAAAGTTGGCGGCCCCAATTAGCAGGGTTCGTCGTCCGCGAGCATAGCCGTGTGCAGAGCAATTTCCGCTCCGAGCAGAGTCTGAGCGACTATCTCAAATCGTCGGGCATCGTCGCCATCGAGTCGATCGACACGCGGGCGCTCGTGCGTCGGCTGCGGTCGGGGGGGGCGATGAAGGGCGTAATCTCGACCGTCGACCTAAACGACGAGAGCCTGGTAGCCAAGGCACGCGCGAGCAAAGGACTGGTGGGCCGCGACCTGGTGCGGGAGGTCCTGCCGGATCAGCCTCGCGATTGGGAGCAGCCGCTGAGCGAGTGGACTCATCTCTCGGGCAGAGAGCAGAGTGCAGGGGGCAGGGAGCTGAGAAGCGATGCGCCGCATGTGGCGGCGCTCGATTTCGGCATGAAGTGGAACATTCCGCGGCATTTGTATGACATGGGCTGCCGCGTGACGATTCTGCCCGGCACGGCGACCGCGAGCGATGTGCTGGCCATCGAACCGGACGGCATTTTTCTCTCCAACGGCCCCGGCGACCCGGAGCCGCTGGAATACGCCATCAGCACCATTCGCGGTCTCTTGGGCAAGAAGCCGATTTTCGGCATCTGCCTGGGGCATCAGCTGCTCGGCCTGGCCTGCGGCGCGAAGACGTTCAAGCTCAAGTTCGGCCATCGCGGTGCCAACCATCCGGTGCAGAATCTCGAATCGGGCGCGGTCGAGATCACGTCGCAGAACCATGGCTTCGCTGTCGAAGAGGAGTCGCTCCCCGACTTCTTGCAGATCACGCACCGCAGCCTCAACGACGACACAATTGAAGGGCTCAACCACCTGGAAGTGCCCGCCTTCAGCGTGCAGTATCACCCGGAAGCGTCGGCCGGCCCGCACGACAGCCACTATCTGTTTCGGCGGTTCTACGAGACGATCAGCCGGTGACGTAAAGCGCTGAACGATGAACGCTCAGCGCTAAGCACGTGTCGCTCAGCGTTCCGAGTTCACCAGCAGGCCGATGATCTCGATGGCCGCGAAAATCTTGTGTGGCGGCTGCACCTTCTGGCCGCGGAGCTGTTCCCATACGCCTTGAGCATGGCGCAGATACTGGCGGCGAGTCTCCTCGATCGCATCCTGCCCGAGCTCCGCGACGGCCCGTTGCCAGGCAGTTGGAGATTCCTGCAAGGCTGCCGGATCACCGTCAATGGCGGCAAAGATCACGTCGTCCAGCGCTTCGAGCCGCGCGATCACGTCGGGCCGCGTCTCTTCCCTCGGCCAGTTTGCCGAGGGCATGGGAGCATGCGAAAACCGGTGAGCATACGACGGTTCCGCGCTGCTCGTTGCTGAAGTCTCTCGATGAAATCCCATGTCGCAAACGCCTACCCCAATTCGTTGACCAACCACCCGAACGGCTCGACAATTCCATGCGGCTCGATGCGCAACGGAACATGCTGCCGCGAGCCGTACAGATCGCGATACGCCGTCGCCCCGGCGACCGAGCATGCAAACACCTGGTTCCGCGGGAAGCGCGTTTGGCAGCTGCCGAGCAGCGTCGCGGCATGTGCTTCGGCAAATTCGCGTGGATCTTCGATCGCGCCATCGCATTTGTCGGCCTTTGTCAGCACAATCGCCAGCGGGCGCTTCTCGCTCGATCGCAGGCGGCGATTCCGCAGCTGCTCCTCGCGCAAGTCGCCGAGCAGCGTGAGCAGCTTGAGCGTCACGAAGTCGTGTTCGTGGTCGCCGGCTTTGAGTCGCTCGGCGTCGGCCAGCACCAGCACGCCAGTGCAATGCGTCAGGATCGCGCGGATGGCCGGGTAACGGTTGTCGTGTTCGGTCTCCTCGGCAAACGCGTCGCCCGCGATGTCGGCAAACACGACTTCGATCGGCCGACGGCGGCGACGACAATGAAATTGACAATGGACCCAGTGCCAATGTTCGGGGTCGTGATCGGTTTTTTCCGGGAACCAACCGGTCGAAAGGGCCGTGGCCGTCGTCTGTTGCAAGGAAATCGAGAGCGGGCCACGGGCCGTCGTGTGGGGCAATCCAACTTGCCGCGTCAGGATGTCCATCAGCATGCCCAAATAGGTCGTCTTGCCGGCGCCGCTCGCGCCCAGCACAGCGATCAAGCGGGGCCCGCACTTCACCGATTCGGCCTGGTGGGCGAGGGCCATCGGCGATCGGCAGGCCCGGCAGCGCGTGGCAGAGCGGCAGTTCTCCTGCTTGCAGACAAGGCACTCGATCGGCGCGGCCTGTTGCGACAGCAGATAAGATTCCAGCGGGATTTGGGCAAGTGTGGACATGGCGACCTAAATCCAAGATGCAGTATTGTATTGCAATTCAACGGAAACTGGCGGTGCCTACACGACCGCGGCACACGCTTCCTGAATCTGCGACTTCTTTGCGGGCTGTTGAGCGCCGTCGTTCGACGACTCGTCGTCCTCCGCGACTTCCAGTGTCGACATCGGCAGCGCCAGTCGGAAGCCAATATTGTGGCGTCGGGCCAGCGGATGTTCGCCGCTTTGATAGTGACAAGTGGCGTGGTTCTCAAAGTAGGTGTCGAACGCGCCGCCGCGCACGCTCTTGAACGTCTCTGGGACATGCAGGGTCGGCTCGGCGGAAGCGGCCAGCGGCGACGCGCTCCATTCCCACACGTTGCCGACCAGCTGGTGAATGCCGCCGACGCTTTCGCCGTCGCCGTACTCGTCGACTTCGACCGGTCCTTTGCTGTGGGAGCCCCACAAGTTGGCACGGCGGATGTCGAACGACTCGCCCCAGGGGTAGCGGCGCTGCGCGATGCGGCCTGGCGCCGATTCGACCGGCCAGGCGCCGGCTTTAGTCCATTCGGCGTCGGTCGGCAGCCGTTTGCCGACCCAGCGGGCGTAGGCCGAAGCCTCGTACCAGCTCACGCCGACCACCGGCCGGCGCTCGTCACCGACGTGAAAGCGCCCTTCGACCCAGAATCGCGGGCCGGGCTCCCCCGACTCATCGACGAAATCCAACAGGGCAGGCAACGCCTCTTCGTCCCAATACTCGAGTTTTTCGTAACCGCCGGCGTCGAGGAACTGCTGGTATTCGAGATTCGTCACGACGTAGCGATCGAGATACAGCGCGTCGATGCGGTGCATGAACTTCTCGAGCATCTTTGGATTGGCGTCGAAAGCGCCGCTGGAAGAGGTCGCCTGTTCGGCCAGCGGCCCCAGTAGCACGCGGCCGGCGGGGACCAATGCCATCGCCTCGTCGAGGTGCCGAACGGCCCGGATGATGTGGTCGCGGTCGAGATGGCGATTCATTTCCGGCCGCAGTAGCAGCGCGTAGCGTCCATTGGACAGCATTTCATCGACCAGGTTGCCGGTACTGCGGCGCGCCTCGCCCAGGCCAGCTTGCTCCGCTAATCGCGGTGGAAGCTGCAACGGACTGGCCTCTGGTTCGCCAGGGGCGGCAGCGCGCGGCCGCCGATTAACGCCGACCGGTCTTGCGGCGGGCTGTTGTTGTCGCTGCGCTTCCGGCCAGCTGAGCCAGACCATCGCCACCAGGACGACGGCACCCGTGCCGAGGTAGCCCGCGTTGTGCGACCACAACCCGTAGCTGAATACCGCCAGTGCGACGCCGCCAACCGTCCAACGGGCCCACGTCGAAAACGGCTCGCCCAGGCGCAGCAATTCACGGACCCGAGATGCGAAGTTTCGTGCCATGTTTCATCTACCGTGGTTTGGTGTTCGATCGACTGTGCGAGCGCTGCTCGCGCAATTTACCGAATTGTTCCATGACCGAACCGAGCACCGGGCTCGCCCCGCGCCGTGACTCGGACCTGTTGTTTCCAGCGGACGACGTTTCGCCGCGATAGCTCCCAGCGGCAGCCAATTCGATTGCCTCGTCGAACGCGTCCGCGCCCTCGCGGTGGAGCGCGTGGGTGTCGTGGAGGTGTTGCTCCGCCGACAGCGCCTCGCCAAGCTCCAGCTCGTGCGCTCGCGCGAGCGCCAGATCGGCCGTCAATGCCGCGATCTGTTCATGCGCTTGGGCGAGCTCCTGTTCGAGTTGGTCGATTTGCCCGCTCTCGCTGTCGCTTGTTGCTGCGGCAGCGGCCTCTTGGCGGGCATTCTCGATTTCCTCGCGGAGCTGCCGCAGTTCGCCGCGCTCGTACGCGAGTTCTTGCTGCCAGGTGTCAAGCGTCGCCTGGTAGGCATCGAGCGCGGCGACCGACTCCGCCAGCTGGGCGTCGAGCCGCTGTTGCTCGTCATGCCACTCGCGAAACGAGCTGGCGATGATCTCGCGATCGACCACAAACGGCAGTGATGACATAAGGCAGGTGCCCTGACGGTCGGCGCGCACGGCGACCTGAGCGTGCGCAGCGAAAGCGCAAAACGATGGCGGTGAGATTGGAGCGGTATCGGCCGCAGGACAAGGTTTGCTCTGGGAACTAGTCGGCAGACGACGTGACCCGTGAGTCAACGCCCGCCAACTGAAAGCTAGGTCACGATCGCCGGGGAAGCAAATTGAGGCGGCTGGTGCGACAAAGTGCGTGGCACGACGGCCGCTTGCGAGGCGAATCGTGCCGACTATAACGTCTTTACCGGCCAGGATTGCACCGCACGATCATCCGCGTTACGGTTGGGCAAACACCTTGTCGTGCAAAGAATCGCCAGCGTCCATGTCCAAATCGCGCGCACCACGCCGTTCATCAAAGCCAAAACGTCCGCGACCTCCTGAGAACGCCCGAGAGGAAACTCCAGCCGAGGCCATGATTATCGCCTGGACGGCGTCAGTGATGAGCGTTTTCATGGCTAACCTGGCCACAATCGCCGCTCATTTCTATGCCGAGGCCCACCCAGACTCGAAGGCCGCGCCCCAGTTCGCCGCAATCATGCTGCTTACCGCCTGTTTGCTGGGTGTCGCATCGCTCGCGTTACTTGCCGTCGTGTGGCGGACCAGTCGGCTGAAGCCGCCGCGGGGATTCGCAGTTTTTGCCGCGCTCGTTGCGGTGGCTCCGCTGGTTGTGCTTGCCGTGCGGCTGATGGATCATTAAGGCAACCGCTGTGCCTGATCGGCACATCAGACTCAGTGGCATCTGCAACCGACGGTAGATTTTGTCTGTCAATTTGCATTCGGAAGGCATTGTACCGTCGCCGCGCTGTCATTTGGCACAGAAAGTGAGTTGCCAAATACCCGGGGGCGCTCCGCGCGGGCCAACGGGTTGCCAACCTTGGCGGCAGTGCGGGACCAGCGAATTGTCAAGTCTTTCGCCGATGCAGGAGATACCGCCATGTCGTACTCAAGTACCGATCGCCGCAGCTTTCTCCAGCAGACTGCCCTCGCGGCCGGCAGCTTCGCCTTCGCCGGCTTGAGTTCAAGGCGATCGAAAGCTGCCGAAGCGGCTAGCGATCGAATCCGCGTCGGCTGTATTGGTGTCGGCGGGCGCGGAACGTATGTAGGAAATATCGCCTGTGGGATTGGTGAAAAGGTGGCCTGCGCCGATGTCGATCGTACTCACGCAGAAGCATTCGCCGCCGGGGGTCCGTGCGCGGTCTATGGCGACTATCGCGAAATCCTCGATCGCCAGGACATCGATCTCGTGACCGTTGGCACCCCAGATCACTGGCACGCGAAGATCCTGATCGACGCAGTCAAATCCGGCAAGGACGTCTACTGCGAAAAGCCGATGACGCTCACGATCGACGAAGGCAAGAAGATTTGCGAGGCGGTGCGACGGACGGGACGCATCGTGCAGGTCGGCACGCAGCAGCGTAGCAGCGGCCAGTTCCTGATGGCCGTGGCGATGGCACAGAGCGGCCGACTGGGAAAGGTCCTCAAAGCCAGATGTTCCATCGGCGGAGGCGTGACAGGAGGTCCCTTCGCCACCGCGACGCCGCCCTCGCATCTAAATTGGAACGCCTGGCTCGGCCAAAGCCCGCTTGTCGACTATACGCCGGAACGTTGTCATGGCAGCTTCCGAGGCTGGCTGGAGTACGCCGGCGGCATTATTACCGACTGGGGTGCGCACCACGTCGATATCGCCCAGTGGGCCCTCGGTTGCGAAAACACCGGTCCGATCGAGTGCGAAGGACAAGGAGTCTATCCAGTGATTCCCGAGAACTTCGATATGGTCGAGTTCTTCGCCGGTCGTGCGAAGTTACCCAACTCGTTCAACACCGTGACCACATTCGAAGTCACTCACCGATTTGCCAACGGTTCGACCCTAACGGTGGCGCCGGGTCCGGACAACGGGGTGTTGATCGAGGGAGAGAAGGGGCGGATCTTTGTCAACCGCGGGCGATTGAACGGCAAGCCGGTGGAGGCGCTCACGGACGACGATCGACAAGAGTTGGCCACGGCAATCGGTCGATTGTACCGCGGCAAACCAATTGACCCCTTTGAGGTGGCGACCGATGACACCTACACTGGCTACGATCGGGCCTCTGCTAACCAGGTGCAAAACCTGATCGATTGCATCAGGGACCGCGGCACGCCCGTCTCGGACGTATTCACGCACCACCGCGCGGTCAGCACCTGCCATTTGACGAACATCACGATGCTGCTGCGTCGGAAGCTGCAGTGGAACCCCGACAAGGAAGACTTCATCGGCGATCCGCAGGCCAGCGCGCTAGTGGCGCGGCCGCAGCGATCGCCGTTCGAGGTCGCCTGAGGGATCTGAACACGGAGCCGGCATGCGGTTCAGTGGTGCTAGCGCAGTCACATTCCTGTGACGACACGATCTGGCATCGGCCAAGTGGGCAACATTGCTAGTTGAGAAGACTCAATCTGGCGTGACGTTTCCGTCGCTTGGGGCCAAGAAATACAGCACCTAATCCCACGACCCACACACTCGACGACGCAAGCTCCGGCAATTGGGCAGGAGTCGTGGTGACGGTCGACGAGGCGATTCCGTATTGCAGATGGTCAAGTTCCCAATCGCTGCTGTTTAGCGTGAGGGAGATTCTTGAGATTCCACCCACGTCGTAGACCCCAAGGAACCGGTCTTCTGCCGTACCGCCGTTTGCCAGGCCGTCCCCAAAATCAATGGGACCTACCGTTCCCAACGAAACGTTGCCAGGACCAAAAGCTTCAAACTTCACCGTCCCTTTCCCAATCGATCCGTCGTCATCGTACCCGATGTCGGTGAGGACCACGCCGGCGTGCGTCGGAAGCGCGCCGAGGACGTTCGCGTCGAAGGAGAAGCTGAACGTTGAGGTCGTGACATACCACGAGAAGCCAACTAGTCCCGAGCCGTCGATAGACCCGTCGTCTTCATCAACCGAATCGCGCAGCGTGCCAAAATTCAGGGTCTGGCCAGAGGAAGCCGACACACCAGGGACATTCAGTCCGTCCTCGAAGTCTTCCAGGTAGAACTGGTCGAACGCAACGGCTGCAAACGGGCTCGAGTCAGCAAAGCCGACATAGGCGCTCGGCCCTAAAATTGATCCTTCGCTACTCCGGCAGGCCAGCATGGCCAGACTTAGGAATCCGCAAAACAACGCGATTCTCATGGCCGCAACCCCTGATGCGTAGACCCCGCTCCAGAACCGCGACAATTTAGCGCACCTAAGAGCTTCAAGTCAAATTCGGAAAGATTTCGGCCGAAAAGTGGGCATCGAAATCCTGCGTTGCTGGCGCACGTGCGAATTGGTGTGGAATCGCTAGATCAGAACTCGGCGTTGCCCGGCGTCCGTGGGAAAGGGATCACGTCGCGGATGTTGGCCATGCCGGTGACGAACTGCACCATCCGCTCCAGACCCAGGCCGAAGCCCGCGTGGGGCACGGTGCCAAATCGGCGGAGGTCGAGATACCACCAGTAGTCGGCCTGGTTGAGCCCCTGCTCTGCCATGCGGGCCTGGAGCACATCGAGCCGATCCTCGCGCTGGCTACCGCCGATGATCTCGCCCACGCCCGGCACCAGCACGTCCATCGCCCGTACCGTCCGGCGGTCGGCGGGCGTGTCGTCGTTGACCTTCATGTAAAACGGTTTAATCGCCGCTGGATAGTTGTAGAGGATTACCGGCTCGGCGAACTTTTCTTCGGTAAGATACCGCTCGTGTTCCGCCTGCAGGTCCTTGCCCCAAGAGACCGGGAACTCGAACGCCTTGCCGCTCTGTTCCAGGATTTCGATCGCCTCGCTGTAGGGCAGCCGGCGGAAATCATGGGCCAGGATCTGCTCCAGCCGCGCGATGACTCCCTTTTCAACGTGCTCGTTGAAGAACGACATGTCCTCGGCGCAGTCGGCGAGTACGTCGCAGCAGAGCCGCTTCAAAAACCGCTCGGCGAGAGCCATGTTATCTTCAAGCTCGAAGAAGGCCGCTTCGGGCTCGACCATCCAGAATTCGGCGAGGTGCCGCGTCGTGTTCGAATTCTCGGCGCGGAACGTCGGCCCAAACGTGTAGATTTTGCCCAGCGCGGTCGCGTAGATCTCGCCTTCCAACTGGCCCGAGACGGTGAGAAACGCCGGCCGCTCGAAAAAGTCCTGTTTGTAGTCGACCGCGCCGGCATCGTTGCGCGGCGGCGCCGCCGGATCGATCGTTGTCACGCGGAACATCTCGCCGGCGCCTTCACAGTCGCTGGCGGTGATGATCGGCGTGTGCAGGTAGAGGAATCCTTCCTCCTGAAAGAAATCGTGAATCGACCGCGAGATGCGATTCCGCACGCGTGCCACGGCGCCAAAAGTGTTGGTCCGGGGCCTCAAATGGGCCCATTCGCGGAGCTTCTCGAACGAGTGCCGCTTCTTCTGCAGCGGATACGCTTCGGGGTCAGCCCAGCCGTGTACCCTTATGTCGGACGCCAGCACCTCGGTCGCCTGCCCACCGCCGCCTGAAGCTTTAACTTCGCCCTGTACGGTAACGCTGCAACCAGGGCTGAGTTGCTTGATCTCGCTCTCGTAGTTGGACAGCTTCGCGTCGGCGATGATCTGGATGTTCGCCAGGCAAGAGCCGTCGTTGAGCTCCAGAAAGCTAAATCCGCCCTTTGAGTCGCGCCGGGTGCGAATCCAGCCCTGCAGCACGACCTCGCGGCCAATCACTTGCGAATCGCGCGCCTCCTTGACGCTGAGTCGGTCCATCAATGTATCCCCTTCGCTGCCAACCACCGTTCGGCATCGAGCGCCGCCATGCAGCCGGTGCCCGCCGACGTGACCGCTTGCTTGTAGTAATCGTCCGCCACGTCGCCGGCCGCAAACACGCCTTCGACGCTGGTGGCGGTACGGAACGGTTGGGTCCATCTGATGTAGCCAGTCTCGCCGAGCGCAAGCTGCCCTTTCAGGAATGCCGTGTTCGGCGTGTGGCCGATCGCCAGGAACACGCCAGTCACGCCCAGCTCGCGCGCCGTCCCGCCCGTGGTGCTCCCCAGCCGGACGCCTTGCACGCCTTCCTTGTCACTGCCGAGCACTTCCTCGAGCGTCGTGTTCCATTCCATTTTGATCTTGGGGTTTGACAGCGCGCGGTCTTGCATGATCATGCTCGCCCGCAGCTTGTCGCGGCGATGGACCATGTGGACAGTCGAGGCGTACTTGGTGAGGTAAGTCGCCTCTTCGACGGCAGAATCGCCGCCGCCCACAACCACCAGCGGCTTGTTGCGGAAACGCGGCAACGCCCCGTCGCACACAGCGCAGGCGCTCACGCCGCGGTTCTTGTACGCCTCCTCCGACGGCAGCCCGAGGTAGTTTGCCTTCGCTCCGGTCGCCACGATCAAAGTGTGCGTCTCGTGCGTCTTGCCTTCGAGCGTCTTCACGACGAACGGCCGCCGCTTTAGATCGACTTCAACGACGTCGTCGGTGACTACGCGCGTACCGAAATTGATCGCCTGCTGGCGCATCAATTCCATCAATTCGGGGCCGGTCACCGCGTGCTTGCCTTCGTGGATGTTCATGTAGGGCAGCCGCTTAGAATCGATGGCCGTTTCCAGGAAAGGCTGCAGGTTGCCGGCGGGAAAACCAGCGTAGTTCTCGACCTCGGTCGTGAGCGCGAGCTGACCCAGCGGCAAAGTGCCCGCGAGCCGGTTCTCTTCGGTGATGGCTCCCTCGAACAACAGCGGTTTCAATTCGGCCCGCGACGCGTAAATAGCGGCCGACCAGCCAGCCGGCCCGCTCCCAATAATGATCACCTGTTCTGGCATGACGCTCCCTGCTTTGTTTCCTCATCTGGACGCCGCCCAAAAGCGGGCGTCGGCCGATTGCAACTGAGGCAGGAATTATAGAGCTTCGGGGCTAGTGTTCCAACGCCTCGCCTTGCTGCGGATGTGACGCAAAGCTATGGTGATTTTGGGGTTGTCGAACGAGCGGGCCCGGGAGTGGCAGCGATGAATCTCTTGACGGTGGTCGCCGGCGCGGCGGTCGTGCTGGCAATTGCGTACGTCGTTTACGGCCGCATTCTCGCGCGACTGCTCGAGCTCGATCCCCGCCGCCCGACGCCCGCCATCGAGCTGCGCGACGACCTCGACTATGTACCGATCGAGCCGCGGTTCCTATTGGGTCAGCACTTCTCGGCGATTGCCGCCGCGGGACCAATCGTCGGACCGATCCTGGCCGGGCTCTACTTCGGCTGGCTGCCGGCCCTGATTTGGATACTCGTCGGCTCGATCTTCATCGGCGGCGTGCACGACATGACGGCGCTCGTGGCCTCGATTCGGCACAAGGCGATGTCGATCGCCGAAGTGGTCCGCGACCACATGAGTCGCCTCTCGTACGTATTGTTTCTGGCGTTCATCTGGATCGCGCTCGTCTACATCATCGTGGCGTTTACGGATATCACCGCAGCCGCCTTCATTGGTGGCCCGGAAGATGTGCGGCTCGGAAAAGCGGCAGTCGACATCGGCGAGATCGACGCCGCGACGGTCGCCGAGTCCGGCGGCGTCACTGGCGGGGCGATTGCGACCTCGTCGCTGCTGTATCTTGTGCTGCCGATTGTGATGGGCCTGCTCTTGCGTTACACGCGGCTCACGCTGACTTGGGCCACGATCATTTTCGTGCCGCTGGTGGGCATCGTGATCTGGATCGGACAGTTCATGCCGCTCGACGTGGGGCTAATGGTCCAGCATTACCGGCCGGAATTGTCGCTCGCCGAAGCGGACGTCATTGCGCAGAAAATCTGGGACGTGCTGCTGTTGGCTTATTGCCTGGTCGCGGCCGTCGTGCCGGTTTGGTTACTGCTGCAGCCGCGCGGGCATCTGGGCGGCTATTTCCTTTACATCGCCCTCGCGGTCGGCATCGCAGGCGTTTTCTCGGGCCGCTTCCACATCCAGTATGACGCTTTCAAAGGTTGGGACGCGGTCGGCAAAGGAGGCGAGACTTTTATTCCTTTCCTGTTCATCACGATTGCCTGCGGTGCCTGTTCCGGATTCCACTCGCTGATCGCCTCCGGCACGACGTCGAAACAATTGCGCCGCGAGACCGACGCCAGGCCCATCGGCTACGGTGCGATGCTGCTCGAAGCAATGGTCGCTACGCTGGCACTCGCCTGCGTGATGATCTTGAAGCCCACCGATGCGCTCGCACAACAGACGCCGAATCAGATTTATGCCGGTGGACTGAGCCAGTATCTTTCGATTTTCGGCATCGCCAAGGGTTTTGCCGTCGCCTTCGGACTGATGGCGTTCACGACGTTTGTCTACGACACGCTCGATGTCTGCACACGGCTGGGCCGCTATGTGATTCAGGAACTGACCGGACTCTCCGGCTGGACAGGCCGCTGGCTCGGCACGGGACTCACCGCCGGCGTGCCGCTGGCTTTGTTGCTCCGCGGCAGCGTCGACGCGGCCGGCAATCCGGTCCCCGTGTGGCGGACGTTCTGGTTCTTGTTCGGGGCCAGCAACCAGCTGCTTGCAGCCTTGTCGCTGTTGGGAGTGACGGTCTGGCTCTGGCGGACGCGGCGAGCTGCGTGGGTCTGGTTCGTCACCGGGCTGCCCACGCTGGTCATGTACACGATGAGCGCCTGGGCCCTGGCAAAAATGACGGTGCCCAAATTCTTCGACAGCGCGAGCGGACAGTTCACCGCGCCGGCGGACCCAGTTCCCTGGGCGGGAATGGTGCTGATTGCGCTTGCGGCGCTGATGCTCGTCGAGGCCGTCCGCGCAATCGCCAGTTCGCCGTCACCGCCAAGCGGACTACAGCCCGCGATAGCATAGAGTTCCTAGATTCACCTCGCCTTGGGTGGCTGGGGTCGAGCGACAGCGAGCCCCCAGAGTCTGCCCCGAGAACCGGAGCTTACTTCTTCTTCAATGGTGCAGGTGTCGGTGTCGGAGTGGCTGCCGCGGCTTCCCGCGGCGCCGGCCGTTCGCTGATGACTTCCTTCACCTGCACCGCCTTGCGGCCTTTGAAGACGCCCGCGTCGGCGTGAAATTTCGGCCGCCCCTCGATCGAGAGCACGAGCGGCGTACGGATGTCCTTTTCGGTCGTGATTACGTCGCCTACCTGCAAATTGATCAGGTCCGACGTGGCGATGTGCGTCTCCGCCAGGTCGACCACCACCTCGACCACCGAACCGGTCAACTGGCTGCTGATCATCTGGATGCTCTGCGGCGTGGCCGGTTTGCGGCCGTACGCGACCCAGCTGTTCGACGTGAGCTGCTGACTAATCCGTTCAATCGAGTTGAACGTGATGCACAGGTTCGCCATCCCGCGAACGTCACCCAGCGTGATTTCGAAGCTGATCAGCACGACCACCTCGTTCGGCGGTACGATCTGCACCAGCTGCGGATTCGATTCCACGCGGTCGACCGAGAGTTGCAGGTCGAGGACGTTTTTCCAGGCGTGCTTCATTTCGGCCAGGAACAGGTCGGTGATCCGCGACACCAGCCGCATCTCGATCTCCGTGAGCGGCCGGCGGATCGTCGGCGTCGGCTCGCTGCCCCCGCCCAACAGTCGATCGATGATCGGATACAACAGCGACAGGTTGATGTCGAGGATCAACTGCCCTTCGAGCGGCGCGGCATTGATCAGATTGAAGCAGGTCGGATTCTCCAGGCTGAATACGAACTCGCTGTATGTGAGCTGATCGACGCTGGTGAGCTTCACTTCGACGATCGATCGCAAGAGGGCCGAGAGGGCCGCTCCGAAATTGCGACCGAAGCCTTCGTGCATCGTCTGCAAGGCCCGCATTTGCTCCTTGCCGACGCGCTCGGGACGCTTGAAATCGTACGGCGTCACCTTGGCCATCGGGCGGCCCGGAATCGCGGGGCCGGTGAGCGGAGCGCTCGTCAGCCCGCGACCATCCATCGCGTTGAGCAGACTTTCGACTTCTTCCTGGCTAAGAACTTCGCCGCTCATCGTGCACTCCGTTGCGGAGAAATGCAGGTGTCAGATTTTTGGTGTCGGGTGTCAGAAAAGCAAAAGTCGATCTCTGACACCTAACCCCCGAAACCTTACACCTACTCCCGTACTTGTCCCTCTCCGTGGACTACGTACTTGTAGCTGGTCAATTCGTCGATGCCGCAGGGGCCGCGGGCGTGGAACTTGTCGGTGCTGATGCCAATCTCCGCGCCCAGGCCAAATTCGCCGCCGTCGTTGAATCGCGTGCTGGCGTTGATCATCACGGCCGAGCTGTCGACGCCGGCCGCGAACGCCCGCGACGCCGCCAGATCGTTCGTCACGATTGCATCCGTGTGCCCGGAGCCGTAGCGATTGATGTGCTGGATCGCTTCCTCGACGGAACCCACGACGCGAGCCGAAATGATCGGGCCGAGGAACTCCGTGGCGTAGTCTTCGTCGGTCACCGGCCTGGCCGCCGGCACCAGCTCGCACGTCCGTTCATCGCCGCGGATTTCGACGCCGTGCCGCGCGAGGGCTTTCCCCGCCGCGGGCAGGAACTCACCGGCCACATCGGCGTGGATCAGCATCGACTCGGCCGCGTTGCAAACGCCCATCCGCTGACACTTGCTGTTGATGAGAATTTGCTCGGCCATTTCCAGGTCGGCGGCCGCATCGACATACACATGACAGTTGCCGTTGAAGTGCTTGATGACTGGCATCTTCGCTTCTGCCACGACGCGGCGAATCAACCCCTCACCGCCGCGCGGGATCGCCAGGTCGATGTATTGCGGCATGCCCAGGAACTTGCCCACGGCCTCGCGATCGGTCGTCGTCACGAACTGCACGGCATCCGCCGGCAGGCCGACTTCTTCCGCTGCGTCGGCCAGGAGCTCGACGATCGCCCGGCTCGAATGGATCGCCTCTTTGCCGCCGCGGAGGATCACCGCGTTCCCGGCCTTCACGCAAATCGCCGCCGCGTCGGCCGTCACGTTGGGCCGCGACTCGTAGATGAAGAACACGACGCCCAGCGGCACGCGGACCTTGTCGATTCGCAAGCCGTTCGGGCGGAGCGTGGACGAAATCAGCCCGCCGATCGGCTCGGGCAGGTTGGCCACGTCCTCGAGTCCCTTGGCCATCGACTCGATGCGGGCCGGCGTGAGCCGCAGGCGGTCGATCTCGGCATCCGTCAGGCCGTAGCCGGGAGCGGCGTCCAAGTCCTGCTCATTCGCCGCCTGCAACCGCTTGGTGTTCTCACGCAAGAGAGCCGCCGAACGCCGCAACCAATTAACCTTCACGTCGCCGCCGGTGGTCGCCATCCGCACCGACGCCCTGCGGGCGCGCGCGGCAACATCCGTGCAATACTTCGTCAGGTCGATTTCGACGGCAGTCGCCATGACGGGAAGGATGAAGAATTCGTCGAGAGGGTTCGCGGTCCGACAATGGGCCGAACATTGTAAGTATCGCCCAATTCGGAACTTGGGTCAATGTTGGCTGCCTCTAGTTGCGGCCCCACTTAGGCCAAACCACCGCTGTTTTCGCACGCCAGCAGCGCCTCGCGGACCGGGCGCACATCGTGGACGCGAAGGATTTGGACGCCTTGCTGCGCGAGGCTCAGGGCGACACCAATGGAGGCTGGAGTGCGGTCGGCAGCGGCGTCGCCTATCAGTGTCCCCAGAAAACTCTTCCGCGAATGTCCGACTAGCACTGGGCAGCCTAGGGCATGCAACCCGCGACAGTTCCTGACTAGCGCCAAGTTGTGCTCAAACGTCTTCCCAAACCCGAGGCCCGGGTCAACGCAAATTCGCTCTCTCACCACGCCGGCGGCAACCAATGCGTCCCGACGTTCGCGCAAATAACCATGCACTTCGGCCACGACGTTTTCGTACTTCGGAGCAAGTTGCATCGTTTGCGGCGTTCCCTGCATGTGCATCACACAGACGCCTGCGTCGCAATCGACTGCCGTGCGAACCATCTCCGAATCGCCTTCAAGTCCCGTGACGTCGTTGATGATTTCGGCACCCGCTTCGATCGCCGCCCGGGCTACGGCCGCTTTACTTGTGTCGACAGAAATCGGCACGCCGATCGTGCCAGCCAATCGGCGAATCACCGGGATCACGCGCTCCAGCTCGTCGCGCTCGGCGACGAGCTTTGCCCCGGGACGAGTGCTCTCGCCGCCGACGTCGAGCAGGTCGGCCCCATCGGCGACCAGTTGCAGCGCGTGGGCCACCGCGGCATCCGGATCGAGATACTGACCGCCGTCCGAAAAGCTGTCCTGCGTGACGTTGACGATGCCCATCAGCAGCGGGCGACGCGGCAGCTCGAGCGATCGCGTTCGCAGTCGCCAGACGCTCGCTCGTGGATTGACTGGTTCGCGGACCATTCACTCCAGATTAAAGCACCCGCGGTCGTGAGGGAACTCGCTTCCTCCCACAACACTCAACTCTCAACCCTCAGCCATCCTCACCACGGCGATTCCATCGTGCCCACGATTTGCTGGGCGAGCCGCTCGATGGCCTGTTGTTGCGACGAGGCAACCGACTGGCCCGCTTCCGGCACCAGGAGGGCGGTATTGCTGATGTCGACCAGTTCCGGCGGCAGAGCGATTGTCTGCGGCGGGGCCATCGGTAGCCGCCGGCGGTTGAGCCAGCTAACTTGCGAGTAGACGGCGGACTCGGAGAGCCGCGGGTCGTCAAAACTGTTTTCCGCCGAGAGCGTCCGCGAATCGCCCAAGAGCTTCACCGCCAGGATGCTGTCCGCATCGGGCGTGCCGACCACCTTGTAGGGCGTCTTGAGCTCGATCTCCTTGATCACGGCTTCGGTGAGCCGTTCGCCGAGGTCGCGGCGAAAGCTGTCCGACTCGATCATCGGCACGTACACCGTGGCCACGTCCGGCGCGTAGAGCGATTCGCTGCCGACCTGGTAGCTGGCGCAACCGGCCAATAGCGGCGACATCATCACGATTGTGGCGAACAGACGCATGCCATTTCTAGATCAGCGCGTGGTCGTATCCGACGGCGGCTGCGCGATCAGCGTACCGTTCTTGATCTCCGGCACGTTGGCCATGGCCGCGTGTTCCTGGCTCTCCGGGAACAGATCGACGAACCACGCCAGCCGCTTCTCCGGGAACTCCGGCAGGCCTCCCATCGCCAGCATCCGCTCCTTGGCGGATTTTGCGAACTCGGAGTCGGGATACTTGTTGATCACTTCGGCGTAGTACGTCTTGGCCGCGCCGTAATTCTTGGTGCCATCGTAGAACTGGGCCATCTGCATGTCGCGCGAGGCCAGTTCCTGGTGCAACTGGCCGCTCACCATCTGCAGCCGTTCCCGCTCCTCCGCGCTGAGCTGGCTGCCGAAGTTCGTGCGCAGCTGCTTCACCAGTACCTGGGCCTCTTCGAGCGGCGTACCGTCGTAGTCGGAACCCTGGTACTTGCGGAGCTTCGACTGCAGGCCCAGCAGGTGAGCCTCGAACTGGAATTCGCTCCGGGGATATTCCTTGCGCAGCAAATCATAGTGATAGTCGGCGTCGTCGAAGCGGTTGGTTCGGAAGTAGATGCCCGCCGTGGCCATAATGGCGTCGTCCGCCCGCGGCCCCGTCGGGTCATTCATGCGGATGTTTTCGTAGGTTTTGACGGCATGGCCCATGGTGTCGAACCAGGGTCGCGTTTTGTCCCAGGCATTGGGCGACATCGGCACGTCGTAATGGGCAGTCGCGTAGGCCTCGAGATATCGCGCAATCGCCCATTCCCGCTCCACCAGCTTGTCGAGATAGCGCGTGCTCGGAAATTTGTCGGCCAGCTCGTTGTACGCGTCGCGGGCTTTGATGCAGCGGTCGTCGAAGTAGTAACTCTCGCCCAACATGAATAGGGCGTCTTCTTTGATTCGCATGTCGACCGCGCGGTCGGCCGCTTTCGCGTACGCCTCGGCGGCCGCACCGTAGCTCTTTTCCTCGAACAGCTTCTCGCCGTCCATGAACATCTCGTGGGCGACCTGATCGTTGGGCCCCAGCCCGACCGCTGTCTTCGCTTTTTGATAAACGTTCCGCGGATCGAGTGCGGGTGCGATGCCCTTGTCCAGATCGACTTCCGAGTCGGGCGTTTCACCATTGGTGATGGACACGGCCTTGTCGATGGGCCGCCCCAGGCCATCGAAATAACCGTCGACTCCGTCGACTTTGTAGCCTTTGCCCGGTTCAAAAACGGCCTTCCGTTTGTTCTTTTTCCACCACTTCGCGGAACCGACCGGATCGCTCTCGCCGAACCAACCGGACCAGGGCATTTCTGCGTGGACGCGCGTTGGAACGATCGCATGCAGTCCGACGACCAGCGACGCCGCCACGACAAGTCGCCACTTCCAACAACACATCGCGTCGCGGCGTTCAAAGGAGAATAGAAGCATGATGGCAAAATCTGAGCGCAGAAAAGCTGCCCGGCACGTGCAAAATATGCGGCGAAAAGTACGCGATCCGCGCGAGCCGCGTCAAGCCCAGCGAGCCGGGGATGGCTCCGTCGCTGAGTGCAATGTTGGCTTAGAGCTATCAGCTATCAACTTGCAGATTTCCATGGATTTGGGCCAATCAGGCGGCGAGTTGCATCTTTCACGCCATCTCAGCCGCTTCCTGGTGAATCCGCTCCAGCCGCACCCGTCCCACGCGGCGCCGTGAGGCTTCGAGCACTTTCACCTGGACCGAGTCGTTCCAGGTGATCGACTCGCCGGCGCTCGGCACGCGGCCGAATTGATCGAACACGAAACCGCCGATCGTGTCGAACGCTTCCTCTTCCGGCAAATCGAAGCCCATCAAGGCGTTGATCTGGTCGACGTGCGCCCGGCCTAACGCCTCGCAAGTGTCGTCGTCAATCTTGCGAACGTCCTCTTCCGCCTCGGGATCGAATTCGTCCTCGATTTCACCGACGATCTCCTCGAGCACATCCTCGATCGTCACGAGGCCCGAAACCCCGCCGTATTCATCGAGCACGATCGCCAGGTGCGTGCGGCTATGCTGAAACAATTGCAGCAAATCGTTGACGGCCTTCGACTCCGGCACAAACAACGCTTTGCGGAGCAATTCCACAAGCGGCCGGCGCGTCTCGACGGCTTCTTTTGCCAGTTCCGGCAACAGGTCCTTGATGTACAGGATTCCGACGACGTCGTCGCGGCTCTTGTCGTACACCGGGATCCGCGTGTGGCCGACCTCCGTGATGTACTCGACGACTTCTTCCAGCGGTGTCTGGGCCTGCAGCATGTGCATTTCCGTGCGCGGCGTCATGACGTGCGATACCACCACGTCGCCCAGCTCGATCACGCCTTCGATCATCTCGCGGGCCTCTTCCTCGAGCAAACCCTCGCGGTGACCCTCGGTGACGATCGTCCGAATCTCTTCTTCGAAAGATTCTTCGTCCTCGATCGCGCTCGGCCGTCCGCTGATGCGCAACATCACCGACTCGATGCCGTGCGCGGTTGCCGAGAACGGCTTCGCCAACTGGGTTAGCAGTCGCCAAAACGGCCAAGTGACGTAGAGGAATCGCTCGGCCCCCACGCGGACAATCGCCCAGGGAAAGGCAAACACGGCGACCGCCACGAGCCCCGCCAAAACGATCGCAATTGCTGCCAACTCGATCCAGGCGATCGGCTCGGTGACGACCCGCTCCCAGCCGTAAATTCCACCCGCCACGGCAAACAGCGTGATCGCCATCCCGGCGAACATTTCTGCCGCCAGCGCGGCCTCTTCGTGATGCCGTACCACGTCGCCAAAGCGGTCGAGCTGCTGCCGTTGTTCGCAGATTTCCTGCAGCTGATGGCGCGAAAACTCGCGGAGCGCCCGTCCACCAATTTCCGCGAGCGTGCTGGCCGCAAGGCTCGCCAGCGCGATCCAGAGCAAGGCGTCGGCATTTACCAAGCTTTCAACCCTCCTCCGCCCGGAGAATCCTCGGTGGTGGCCATCGGCTCGGCCGTATCGATTTCCGGCAGCTCGACGCCGAATTCGTGCAGATAATATCGCTCCGCGGCCCGCATCTGCCGTGCGGCCGCCGGTTCTTGATCGTCCAGCCCCACCAGGTGCAGCACCCCGTGGATGACATAGAGCAGCTGCTCGTCCTGCGCGCTCCAGCCGCACGCATTCGCCACGGCCGAGGCCGTATCGGCGCTCAACACCACCTCGCCCTTGAGGTGCGTGTCGGTAGTATCCAGCACAAAACTCAGCACGTCGGTCGGATAGTCGTGCTGCAGGAACTGCCGGTTAAGGGTGTGGATCGTCCGGTCGTCGACGACCGCCAGGCTGATGGATGCGGTCTCATACTTCGAGTCGGCCAGCACTCGGCGCGCCGCTTGCATCAGGCGTCGCGCATCGACTGCGTGCGACGTTTGTTCGTTCGCCAACGAAAGCTCGAAGCCGTTCTCTGAGGCGCCGGGGACGTGGTTGCCGTGGGGCATGACGGGCCGCTATCGCTCGACAGGACGGGAAGAACACGCGCTCATGCGGTTTCCTGGTCCGGATATTTGACTCGGCCATGATACACAGCCGTCAGGGATTTTACCAAGCTTTGACCGATTTTGTCGACTTCCTCAAGCGTCAGCCCGCTCTCGTCGAACTGG
>JBFWSG010000047.1:0-28769 GCA_050248495.1 Pirellulales bacterium
CCGGCCAAGGTCGCCATCACCGCCTGCATGCGAAAACTACTGACCATCCTCAACACCATGCTGGCCCGAAATTCCACCTGGAATCCGATTCCCTAAAAAATCAAACAACACTGTTGCTCCCACAGGAAGACAGGTTGGAGCAATCTGTGTTTGCATTCGTTATGCTATTGGCCGGCGTTGATTTCTTCTCGACTTTCTCGGCAGGCGAAATCTCATGATTGCGATTCGATGGTCTGGCGCTCTGGTGCTCATGTTAGCGCTGATAGTTGATGATGCGGCGGCGCAGCGTAAGGGGCCGCCGGTGCGGGATCCGAGGGCAGAGGGGTATGTGGAGGCGAAAGAGTTGCCCGATGGGGAGGTGCCTTCGGCGGAGTCGAATGGCAATTTTATTATTGGGCCGACGCATGAGGCGGATCGGGCGGCGCTCGCGCAGGAGGGCGTGCCGAAGGGGAAGGTGATTGAGCTCGTGATGGAGTCGAAGGATAGCAAGATCTATCCCGGGGTGGCGCGGGAGCAGGGGACGTTTGGGACGCCCGATCCGGAGGATCCGGCGAAGCTCATCGTGACTTCGAGCGGGCCGGCGCCTTATACGCGCAAAGTCGCGGTTTATGTGCCGGCGGGGTATGTGGCAGAGAAAAATGCTGGCGACGGAGCGCCCTTCATCGTGGGGGCGGATGGGCCGGATCCGCTGCTCTTTACGGTGCTCGATAATTTGATTCACGAGAAGCGCGTGCCGGCAATGGTGGCGATTTCGATTGGCAATGGGAGCGGCGATGCGCAGGGGAGTCAGCGTGGGCTGGAGTACGATACGATGTCGGGCCGGTATGCGGAGTTTGTCGAGACGGAGGTGTTGCCGCTGGTGGAAGCGAAGTGTGGCGTGCGGCTGACCAAGGATCCGGACCGGCGGGCGACGATGGGGTGCAGCTCGGGGGCGTCGTGTGCGCTGGCGATGGCGTGGTACCGGCCGGACTTGTATCACCGCGTGTTGTCGTACAGCGGGACGTATGTGAATCAGCAGTGGCCGCCGAACGAGGAGACGCCGCACGGGGCGTGGGGGTTTCATGAGACGTTGATCCCAAGCAGCCCAAAGAAGCCGATTCGGATCTGGCTGGAGGTGGGGGACCGCGACCTCTACAACCCCAACATCATGCGCGACAACATGCACGATTGGGTGCTGGCGAACGAGCGGATGGCGAAGGTGCTGGCGGAGAAGGGGTATGAGTATCAGTTTGTGTTTGCGCGGGATTCGGCGCATTGTGATTACAAGCTGAAGCAGCAGACGTTGCCGAACGCGCTGGAGTGGGTTTGGCTGGGGGAGAAGGTGGAGTGAGGGGTCAGGGGTGAGGAGCCAGGAGCCGGGAGTCAGGGGATTGCGGATTGCGGATTGCGGATTGCGGATTGCGGATTTTGAAGGTTTGAGGCGCTAAGCCGCAAGCGGCGGTGGTGGCAATGGGCGGCCAATCAGCGTGCGGGTTGGTGGTCGGAGGGCCCAGGAGGTGGCGACGATCAGCAAGATGACCAGTGGCGTGATGATTTTGCCGAGCGGGTCGCCGACGGCGGCATGGGATGCCGCGGCGCCGGTGAGGTTGAAGAGCATACCAGCGTAGGCCCATTCTTTGATGAGCGGCAGCCGCGGCGCGAGGACGACTGCGCCGCCGAGCACTTTCCAAATGCCGAGGATGGTGGCGAAGTAGGTCGGATAGCCGAGCAGCGCCATGCCTTCCTTCACGGCAGTCGGCTGCACGATGTCCGCGATGCCGCCGGAGAGGAACACGAACGCGGTGAGCGAGGTGGTGAGCCAGTAGATTATGGCGCGAGTTTTCATGAGAGAGAGATCGAGATTTAGTTTGGAAACGGAAGAAGCTAACCGTCGGACTGCGCTTCGGCAAATCCCTTGAGTAGCGCCATGAGCCACGGCCAGCCTTGATATTGTTCGCGGAGTTGGTCCGTCAGTCCGGAGTGCGTCAAGCGTACGGTCGTCGAGCCGTCGACCTCGGTGAGCTCGAAGCGGACGATCGTGATCGGTTCCTCGTTTTTGGTCCAGGTGAACTCGATCAGCCGCGGACGCTCGACCACACGATACTCGCCGTGGATCGTAAACGGCTTGCCGCCGCCGATACCGGACATGCTCCAGTTGCCGCTCGGGCGCAAGTCCGATTCCATGCTGGTAGTCTGAAACTTGCCGGCGACTCCCCACCACTGGACGCGCTGTTGCGGGTCGATGATCGCGGCGAAGACGCGCTCGGCCGGGGCGGCGATCACGATTTCCTGGACGATGGTGTCGTGGGCAGTGGCGTTCATGGATTCTCCTCGACGAATTGTTTGAGATTCCGCAAGTTGTCATTCCAAAAGATTTCGTATTCACGCAGCCACTCGTTCACGGCCCGCAGCGGCCTGGCATTGAGCTCGCAGATGCGCGTGGTACCGCATTTTCGCGTCACGACGAGGCCGGCCGATCGGAGCAACCGCAAGTGCTTCGAGATCGCCGGTCGGCTGGTGCGAAAGTTGGCCGCGATGCCGCCCACCGGCTGACCGCCTCCGCGGAGCAGGCGCAGGATTTCTCGGCGCGTGGGATCGGCGATGGCTTTGAAGACGGCTTCGGCGGGCTTGCGTTTTTTGGTAACCATATGGTTACCTATTATGTAACCGATCGGTTACCTATGTGTCAAGCAGATTTTTCTGCTCTCGGATGGCCGCGGTCACACGCTGCAGGCAGCCGCTGCGAACCGCAGACTGAGCTCATTTGTCCTGACAAGGCGGCCGCGATAGGATTGTGTTTCCAACAGGCGATTGGGACAGAGGTTAGGCAGCAATGAAGCAGGAGGCGATTGGGGGGAGTTTTGAGCGGCGCGAGCGGTTGGTGCTATTCATTCTGGCCGCGGTGCAATTTACGACGATCGTCGATTTCATGATCGTCATGCCGCTGGGGCCGCAGCTGATGCGGACGCTCCACATCGGGCCGGCGGAGTTCGGGCTGATTGTGTCGTCGTACACGTTTGCGGCGGGGGCGGCGGGGCTCGTCGCATCGGGAATCGTCGACCGCTTCGCGCGGCGGACGACGTTCATGGCGCTGGACGCGGGGTTCCTTCTGGGCACGTTGTTCTGCGCGCTCGCGCCAAATTATCAGACGCTCGTGCTCGCGCGGATCGCCACCGGCGCGTTCGGCGGCATCCTGGGCGGCATGGCGATGGCGATTATTGGGGACGTGTTTCCCGAACACCGCCGCGGCCGGGCGACGGGGTCGCTGATGACCGGGTTTGCGCTGGCGTCGGTGGCCGGCGTGCCGTTTGGTTTGTATCTCGGCACGAATTATGGCTGGCATGTGCCGTTTGTGGTGCTGGCGATCGGCGGGATTCCGGCGCTACTCTTGGTGCCGTTCGTGCTGCCGAAGCTCGACGGACACGTGGGCAAGAAACACGCGCATCCGTTGAAGTCGCTCGTCGAAACATTCTCGTACCCGAACCATCTCAACGCGTTCGCGCTGATGGTGGTGCTCATGCTCGGCAGCTTTACGGTGTTTCCGTACTTGAGCCCGTACCTGGTGTCGAACGTGAACATGTCGGAACAGCAGCTGCCGCTGGTGTATATCGCCGGCGGCGCGCTAACGTTGTTTGCTTCGCCGGTGATCGGGCGGCTCGCCGACAAACATGGCAAGCTGACCGTGTTTCGTTTGATCATTCCCGTTTCGGTGATTCTGCTGCTGGCGATCACGCATCTGCCGCCGGTGCCGGTCTATGTTGCTGTGGCGATCTTCGGGGCGCTGATGGTCTCGAACGTGGGACGGATGATCTGCGCGATGGCGATGGTCACCAGCAGCGTCGAATCGCGCCGCCGCGGGGCATTCTTGAGCGCGAATTCGTCGGTGCAACACGTTTCCAGCGGCCTGGGCGCATACATCGGCGGACTGGTTGTGACGCAATCGGCGAGCGGCAAGATCGAGCACTTCGGCACGGTGGGCTTCATCGCCGCCGCCTGCACGCTTTCGAGCCTGTACCTCGCCGGCCGCGTGCGGCTTGCCTACGACCAGTCGCTGGTCGGCGCGGAGGCGATCAGCCTCGGCGCTGCCGCGGAAGCGACCGCCGACGCCGGCGAACCGCTGTTGGGCAGCGAGCTGGGCGCTTAGAATCCGACGGGCGGCAATCGACTACTTCGCGTCGAGAAACGCCATGGCCTGCTCGAAGTGAGCCTGCAGCTGCAAGAATTTCTTGCGGTCGCCGCCGCGGTCGGGATGCAGCAGCTTTACCTTGCGGCGATAGGCGGCGAGCACGTCTTCCGCGGTGCAGGGCATCACGAGGTCGAGTGCCAGGATGCACCTCGGGGTCGTTTTGCGAATCCACTCCGGGAGATCGCCGCGATAGCCCGAAACGACCATGATCGCCCGCCGCAGCGATCGCAGATAAGCGCGGTAGTCGAGCACCATGAACACATAGCCGAGCGCGGGGATGCCGAAGGCGGCCGCCAGATACCAGAGGATTACGACAGAATCGATGCCGTCTGGCCAGGGGCGGCGCGTGATGTCGTCGGCGAGTAGGGCGGCGTCGAAATACATCGTCGCCATTGTAGCAAACGGCAATTGAAAGGCGATAAGGCTTGACGCTAGGCCGCCCCGTGCAAGCTCACATCCATGCCTTCGCCGAAGTAGTACTTGCGGGCTTCGGGGTTGTTGAGCACTTCGCGCGGCCGGCCGTGGCAGAGCACCTGGCCGCCGCGGATTACGTAGCTGCGGTCGGTGATCTCGAGCGTCTCGCGGACCTGGTGGTCGGTGATCAGGATGGCGATGCCCCGTTCGCGGAGATCGCGGATGATGGCCTGGATGTTGTCGATCGTCACGGGGTCGATGCCGGTGAAGGGCTCATCGAGCAGGATGATCTGCGGTTCGGAGACGAGTGCGCGGGCGATTTCGAGCCGGCGCCGTTCGCCGCCGGAGAGCGAGAGGGCCTTGGATTTTCGCAACTTGGTGATGCCGAACTGCTCGAGGAGCTCCTCGCAGCGGCGGTTCCGCGTGCGGCGATCCATGCCGAGCATTTCCATCACGCCGAGCAGGTTCTTTTGCACCGAGAGCTTGCGAAAGACGCTTGACTCCTGGGCCAGATAGCCCATGCCACCATCCTTCGCACGGCGATACATCGGCCAGTGGGTCACGTCCTTGTCGGCGAGGATCACGGTGCCGGCATCCGGCTCCACGAGGCCGCACGTCATGCGGAAGGTCGTCGTCTTGCCGGCGCCGTTGGGCCCCAGCAGCCCGACGATCTCGCCGGGGAAGACTTCGAAGTCGACGCCGTCGACCACGCGGCGGCTGCCGTAGTTCTTCACCAATCCGCGAACAGTTAATAGCGACACGCGGACGTCCTCCGTGACGTGTGAGTCAGGTGTCAGGTGCCGGGTGTCAGTGATCAAAGTACTGACACCTGACACCCGACACCTATCACCTAACTAATCTCATATCCCCAAAATTTGGAAACAGCGGGAAGGGAATCGGCGTTCCCGGGATCCGGTTCCACGAATGCGGCCAATAGACGCAGAGCGCTTTGCCGATCAACAGCTGCCGTTCGAGGTACGCGCCGCCGGGCTTACCTCCGTTGGGATCACCGCTGGACCACAGACGTGCGTCGGAGCTCTCGGGACTGTTGTCCCCCATCACGAAAAACTGCCCGTCGCGCAAGGGGAAGTCGACGTGATGCCGCTCGCTCAGCCGCGGCCAAAGCTTTGGATCAAAAGGCAGGCTCAAGAGCGTCATGTCGAGCGGGTGATTGAAATCGGTCACGGGGTCGTAGGCCCGCGATCGGTTCGAGCTGTCGGCCACGTAGTAAATGTCGCGCCACACCTGCAGCCGGTCGACGGCCAGCTTCGTGCCGCGAGCGCCGATGCCGACGGGTGCGAGGTCGCCCGGATCGCTGTCGCTGGTTTGCGGGATGATGGCGTCGCGGCCGCCAAAGACTTTATCGACGTCGTATTCCGTGTTCCCATCGAATTCGACCAGCGAGCCGTTCACCCACAGCCGCAGCTGGTCATCGAAATTTGCCAGCGCGAGGTGGTAGCTGCCCGGACTGCGAACCGACGTTTGGGCGGTCGGCTTGTATTCAGGGTCGTCACCGGCTCGCAAAGTGGCCTGGCCGGTTGCGAGGTCGATCGTCGCGGAGAAATGCTTGCCGGCCTCGACCAGATCGAGAATCAACTCGCCTTTCGCTTCCTCGACGGTCACGTCGGCGTCGACCATCAGGTCGCCCACCCAATGCAGGCCCATCTTGCGACCATCGACTTCGAGGTTGTGGTTGGCGTTGACGCTCGAATCCGAGACGCGCGTGTTGTACGCGTTGAAGTCGGTGACTAATTGCGGCTGGGCATAGCTGCCCGGCTTGGTGTCGTTGGGGGAACCATTGGCCGAGGCGATCGTGTAGTCCTCGACGCGGCGCCAATCGACGTAGGTGGGCACGACGTGTCGGTAGCGCAGCCAGTCTGTTTTGCCTTCCGGCGCCGCGACACTATAGCGTTGCCGCACCGTCAGATCTTCCGCCTCCGCATCCACCTTCCAGCCGCTCGCATCGCCTTGCGGTTTCCAGCGCAGCGGCCAACCGGCTTTGTACAGCTCGACCGGATCGTAGTCGGTGTCGTGGACCAGCTGCCGCATCGCCAAAGCCACGTCGGCCGGCTTGCGGGCGATCGTGAAATCTTCCTGACGGAGCTCCAGTTCGTCGGCCGGCTTTTCTTTGGTCGACGTGAACAGGTCGCCCTGGAAGACGCGGATCGTCTCGCCCGGCAATCCGACCAGCCGCTTGATGTAGTTCATCTGCGCGTTGCCGGGATACTTGAAGACCACCACATCCCAGCGCTGCGGATCGCTCACGGTGTAGATGTATTTGTTAACGAGAATGCGGTCGCCGTTGTATTTCTTCTGCGTAGACACCTCTCCGGCGTCGATTCGTTCGGCGGCATCGATCGCCAGGCCCGGCCGCAGCGGATTCATATAGCGGCAATTGGGGCACATTCCGGCCAAACAGGTCGTTTGATCCAGCCGGAGCTTGGCCTCGGTCGGATCGAGGACTCCGGCCCTCATTTCCGCAAACCACCGCTGTGCGTCCTCGCCATTTTCGTCGCTGGAATTCACTCGGAAGCGGTGGCCGCACTTGATGCAGTCGACGTCCTTGTGGGCCCCCATCAACGTGGGCGCCATCGAGCCTGTCGGGATCACAAACGCTTCGGCCTCGAACGTGCGAAACAGGAACGCCAGCACGAACGCGATCACGATCGATTCGATCGTTTCGCGGACCGCATGCGAAGAGGATGGCTGGTTCGGCGCGGTGGCTGACGCGGGCAGCTTCGGGTAGGCGTCGCGCGGTTTGGATTTCTTGGATTTGGCCATGGGTTGCGCCGCGGCGAGGAATAGTAGGCAGGGGGAGGGGACTTACCTTTGAAACGCTCGTTCCCCGGGGGTTGTTCGACGCGGGAAGGCGAATATAGCCGATGTTCTGGGCCGGGGAAACGTAAGCCTGCTCAGCGCCGGTATAGCCGTTTTCACCGCTAGCGGACGCCTATTGGCCGGCCGACGAGCAGTTTTGCGTCCAATCCGGGGCCAGTCGGCCAGCTGCGGCTGTCGTCCGAAACGGCCGAATTGTCGCCCAACACGAAGTATTCTCTCGGCCCCAGCCGCCAGCCGTCCTGCAGCCTTGCGTCGTCTCCGGCTCGCAGCTCGTATTTGGTCCCAGTCGGCGAGACAACGCTTTGGCCGTCGATCCGCACGCTTCCGTCGGTGACCGCCACGACCTCTCCGGGCAAGCCGACGATTCGCTTCACGCACAATTCACTTTTATCAGCCGGCGAACGAAACACGGCGACCTCCCAACGACGCGGCGCGCGGGACAGAAAGGCGGTTCGATCGACGAGAATGCGGCTGCCGGCGGCTGTCCCCAGGTCGACCACATCGGACCAGTTTCCGCAATCCGGACAGACCGGATCGATAGATGCCAATTGATCGAGTCCTACGGCGAATACCCGTTGGCACGCGCCGCAGCGATAGCACTGGCGCGGCCCGCTGAGCGTCGGCGCCATCGAGCTGCCCGCCACGGTCACCGGCACGACGAGGCCCATCACGAACCAGGTATGGGTCACGAGCGCGACGAGCGCGACGCCGACGGCGAGCCGGCAGATGGCAGTGACCGTCGCGTTTTGGGGGACGCTCATCGAGCGGCTCGAAAGAGTGGTAATCGCCCGCTACAATGCTCCCATGACGTGCAGCGGTCGCCAGGAGGGCGCTTGATGGATTGTACCGTTTCGGCCCCCTCCGACGAACCCAACCTCGCGCCATGAGCATTGCCGTCAACCGCCTCGGTGTGGCGTTCCTGTGGCTATCGGCCGCTTGTTTCGCGCTCGCCGCCCCCAGCGCCACCGCCACGGTGGAGGAAAAGCCGGCCCCGGCCGCAGAACCGCTCCGCGTCCGCTCGCCGGATGGCACGATCGAGGTCGCCATCGATGCGGATGGACCGCTGACGTACTCTGTCTCGGTCGATGGGCAGCCGATCATTGTGGACGCTCGCCTGGGCCTCCGATTGCGCGAAGGCACGACGCTTGGCAACGACGTCGGGCTCTCGAGCTCCTCGACCCGCAGCGAAGATTCGACGTGGGAGAATCCGCTGGGCAAACGCCGCGTGGTGCAGAACCAGTTCCGCGAGCTGACCCTGCTGCTCAACGAGCGATCGGCGAAAGACCGCACCTTTCAACTGATCGTGCGCGCGTTCGACGACGGGGTGGCGTTTCGCTACGTGCTCTTGTCGCAGCCGGGGATGCGCGACTTCGTCCTCGATGAGGAGCTCACCGAGTTCCGCTTCCCCGCCGACGCCACCTGCTGGGCCGGCGACTCGGAAAACAAGTTTGCCAGTTCCCAGGAATGGGAATTTCGTCGCCAGCGGCTTTCCGACATCACGCCCGATGCGGTGAAGGGCCTGCCGGTGTTGGTGGAAACTCCTGCGGCCTGGGTTGCCATTGCCGAGTCCGATTTGCTCGACTGGTCGGGCATGTGGATCGGCGGCAAGTCACAGGGCGACGACGGTGAGAAGGCGATTGACGCTGAAAAGGTTGCCAAGCCGCCGACGGCGGTCACGCTCGTCGCCAGGCTCGCTCCGCGTCCGGACGGGGAAGGCCTCGTCAAATCCGCGACGCCGCATTCCTCATCCTGGCGGGTGTTGATGATCGGCCGCGAACCGGGCCGGCTCATCGAGAGCGAAATCATCCGCAATCTCAGCACGCCTTCGAAGCTCGCCGATGCGAGCTGGGTCCAGCCCGGCATGATGGCCTGGGACCACTGGTGGTCGGGCGACACGATCATGGACACCGCCACGATGAAGGCGTACATCCAGCTCGCCGCCGACATGAGCTGGGAATATCAGCTCATCGATTGGCAGTGGTACGGCAAGCCCGAGCAGAAGGAGGCCGACATCACCAAGCCGGTCCGCGAGCTCGACATGGACGAAGTCCGCCGCTTTGCCGAGGAAAAGGGAGTGCGGCTCTGGCTCTGGCTGCATTGGACCGATGTCGACCGCCCGCTGGACGACGTGGAACATGCGTACGAGAAGGCGTTCCCGCTGTACGAAAAGTGGGGCATCGCCGGCGTGAAAATCGATTTCATGGACCGGGATGACCAGCCGATGGTCGAGTGGTACGAAAAGATCACCGCAGCGGCGGCCGAGCACAAATTGATGGTCGACTTCCACGGCGCGTTCAAGAACTGCGGCTTCGAACGGACTTACCCGAACCAGGTCACCCGCGAGGGCATTCTCGGCAACGAATACAACAAGTGGAGCGATCGCGTCACGCCGGAGCACAAGCTGACGCTGCCCTTCACGCGGTTGCTCGAAGGCCCGGCCGACTTCACCCCTGGCGGCTTTTTGAACCGGCAGCCGAAGGAATTCAAGAAGAATGTGAAACCGACGCTGGTGCAGGGCACCCGAGCCGCGGAGCTGGCGCTGTTTGTCTGTTACGACAGCCCGGTCTGCTGCGTCTGCGAGCACCCAGACCGGCTCCGCGACCAGCCGGGGGCCGATTTCCTCAAGATTGTGCCGACCGTGTGGGACGAAACACGCGTGTTGGATGGGGCGGTCGGCGAACACCTCGTGATGGCCCGTCAATCGGGCGACGATTGGTTCCTCGGCGCGATGACCAACCGCGAGGCCCGCGAAATCTCGGTGAAGCTCGACTTCCTCGACGATTTTCCTGGGCCATCGCAAACGGGACGCTGGCGACTCAAGCTCTGGCAGGACGCCGACGATAGCGGCGAAAACGCCGAACACCTGGCCGTCGACGTACAATCGGTCGCGGCGGGCGACACGATCACGCTCAAGCTCGCCCCGTCCGGCGGCTGCGTCGGCCTGCTCGAACGGGAATAGTTCGGGCTGTCTTTCACACGCGGACTGAGGCGGTTTCAGGCGCCCGCACGACAGCCCGCACTACGGCCGGCGGATTTTTTTCTGCCGATTGAAGGTCGCGTTAATTTTCGGCCGGGAAACGAACCGAAAAAAATTTTGGGTGTCTCCTGTAACAGTCACGGATCGCACCGTATGAGAGTGCGATCGGGCACCCCGGCCCGGTTCCCGGCTACGGCAGCACGTTGACTGGTTTGCCCCTCCACCAGGTCGCTACCACCAGCTAGCTGTTGTCCCAAAAATGGCGGCGCGGACTTGTCCACGCCGCTTTTTTTATGCGCCGCGGCCATCACCGACGCTCAAAACTGGTCGAACGTCGTCACGCCGTCGCTGGCCACGGCGGACGAATTGATGTGGAAGTCGCCCGTTTCGTATTTGTAGGCCCAGCCGTGCGTTGCGGCGGTGCCGCCGATGCCCGAGGCAACTGAACCCGTGCCAGCTTGCATGCGAATCGCGTCGTTCGCGGCGTCGCCGACCGGGCAGCTGGGAAAGCTGCCGCGCAAGTAGGGCGTCAGATCCGTTTTGAGAGTCGCCTCGCTGCCGTCGGCTCCGGGCAGCGTTTCGTTTTCGGCCGAGAACTTGTCGATCGCATCGCGGACGACGCTCAGCGATTGCCGCGCGCTATTTTCCATCGCGCTGTCGGAGGTCGAGAGCAAGCGCGGCGCCGCGATCGCCGCAATGATTCCCAGGATCATCACGACGACCACCAGTTCCACCAATGTGAAACCATCCGATTGAAAGCCTCGACTCCGCACAGTGACCCCCGCGCGAAAGCGCCGGGAACTATACTCCGCCTGGCGACATTGCGTCGCGGCGAACGCCGCCTCGCGGGCTGCGTTTCGTGCGTCAAATCTTGCCGCATCGTCAGGCATGAGGCCGCATCGTCGGCACAATCCGCAAGCAGTGCATTTCCAGCACGGGAAATGATGCAAAAACTCAACCGTTGCGTTTGCACCTCATTGCGGCGCGGGTACGGTTGACTGGCGAACTCTTGCGCGAGCGCCGCGTAAGAAGTTTGCCGCCGGATGCGGCGCGGTGGATCGCCGCAAACTCTTGTCACTTGTCATCACCCGTCGCAATCGTCCGTCACATGACGGACAGAATAGAGCACGGGTAGTACGGAGACGCAGTCATGAACAAGTTCCTGATGCTCCTGGCCCTCGCGGCACTTGCCGCGACTAGCGCCGGCTGCGGCTGCTGCGGCAGCTGCTTCCGCCCCGCGGCCCCCGCCGTGTGCGCCGCCCCGGTCCCCGCTTGCCCGCCGGTCGCCGCCGACCCCTGCAGCGTGCCCGCGGTGACGACGTATGGCTACGCGCCGTAAGCCGGCGATCGTCAGGCCAAACAAATTTTGACGGTCCACAGCGCGCCTGCTAAAATGCGTGCGGACGAGCGCCATGGACTATCAATTCTCATCCGACGTCGAGTCGTTGATCAGCGCCCAAATGGCGACTGGCAATTTTCAATCGCACGACGAGCTGTTCCGCGTCGCGCTCGAACAGCTGGCGGCGCACGACGAAGAAGTGCGGGCCATGAATGAAAGCATCGACCTGCTTGAAGCGGGCGACCAGGGCGTGCCGCTAGCCGATGCATTCGATTCGCTGCGAAAGAAATACGATCTCGCGGCCGGCACATGAGGTATCGCGTCATCGTTCAGCTACGGGCACTCGACGATTTGGACGAATACTATCGCTGGGCTGCGCGACACACGCCGCAAACTGCAGCTCGCTGGCTCAATCGGTTCGAGACAGAGCTGGAATCCCTCGCGTCGAATCCAGAACGCTGCTCCTTGGCTCCAGAAAATGCGAGAGTCCGTCGCGAAATTCGGCAGCTTCTCTTTGGGAGGCGACCCAACGTGTACCGCGCGGTGTTTACAATTGATGGAGACACCGTGCGAGTGCTTCGCATCCGGCGCGCGGCACGGCGCACATTGAAAAAGGATGAACTGGATTAGGCGCCGGGACCAGCAGCCACCCATATGTCACGAAAGGGCTACTTCTTCTTCCCTTCCTCTTCGCCCGTCTCCAACACCGCCAGGAACGCCTTCTGTGGGATGTCGACCTGGCCGATCGACTTCATGCGCTTCTTGCCTTCCTTCTGCTTTTCCCAGAGCTTGCGCTTGCGGCTGATGTCGCCGCCGTAGCACTTGGCGGTGACGTTCTTCCGCATTGCGGAGATCGTCTCGCGGGCGATGATGCGGCTGCCGATCGCGGCTTGCAGCGGCACTTCGAACATGTGCCGCGGAATTTCTTGCTTGAGCTTCTTGATCACCGCGCGGCCGCGGACTTCCGCATCGCGGCGATCGCAGATGATCGAGAGCGCGTCGATGCGGTCGCCTTTGACCAGAATGTCCATCCGGACAAGCTCGCCCGGCTGGTAGCCGAGCACTTCGTAGTCCATCGTGCCGTAGCCGCGGGTCGAGCTCTTGAGCTTGTCGTGCATGTCGTACACGACGTCGGCCAGCGCGAGGTCGTAGGTGAGCATGGCCCGCGTCGGCGACAGGTACTCGGTCCGAACGTAAATGCCCCGCCGGTCGGTGCAGAGCTTCATGATGGGGCCGATATACTCGGTCGGCAGCACGAAGTTCACGCGGACGATCGGCTGCCGCATCTCCTGGATTTCGCCCTGGTCAGGCACCTTCTGCGGCGTGTGAACCTCGACTTCTTCGCCATTGTTGAGCGTGAGTTGATACGTCACATTCGGCGCGGTCTGCACCAGGTCGATGTTCGAGTCCTGTTCGAGCCGCTGCTGCACGATCTCCATGTGCAAGAGACCCAAGAAACCGCAGCGGAAACCGAACCCGAGCGCGTCGCTCGTTTCCGGCTCGAACTCGAAGCTGGGATCATTGATGGAGAGCTTTTCGAGGGCCTCGCGGAGCTGCTCAAAATTCTGGCCGTCCGAAGGGTACAGCCCGCAGAAGACCATCCGCTTCGGCTCTTCGTAACCGGGTAGCGCCGGTGCGGGCTGGCCGTCGGCCACGCTCACCGTATCGCCGATGTGAATGTTCCCCAGCGATTTGATGTTGCAAATGATATAGCCGACCTGGCCTGCGGCAAGTTCGTCGCGGCCGACGCGTCGCGGCGTGAACTGGCCGATTTCGACGACTTCGTGCGTGGTGTTCGCCTGCAGAAACTTGATCTTCTGACCTTTGCGCACCGTGCCGTTCATTACGCGAATGTACGTCACCGCGCCGCGATATTCGTCGTACACCGAGTCGAACACCATCGCCTGCAGTGTCGCGTTCGGGTCGCCCGTCGGCGGCGGCACCCGTTCGATCACCGCCGCGAGCAGATCTTCGCAGCCAATGCCCGACTTGCCGCTGCATTTGAGCACTTCGTCGGCGTGAACGGCGAGCGTATGCTCCATTTCTTCCAGCACCTCGTCGACGCGGGCGTGGACGAGGTCGATCTTGTTGATTGCCGGCACGATCGTCAGGTCGTGGTGCATGGCCGCATACGCATTGGCGACGGTCTGGGCCTCGACGCCCTGAAACGCGTCGACCAACAGCACGGCCCCTTCGCAGCAGGCCAGCGATCGCGACACCTCGTAGTGAAAGTCGACGTGTCCGGGCGTGTCGATCAGGTTCAGCTCGTATTCCTGTCCCTGGTATTGATACTTCATCGACACCGGGTGCGACTTGATCGTGATGCCGCGCGAGCGCTCCAGCGCCATGTCGTCGAGCAGCTGCTCTTTCATTTCGCGCTTGGTCACGGTGCCGGTGAGCTCCAGCAGCCGGTCCGCGAGGGTGCTCTTGCCGTGGTCGATGTGGGCAACAATCGAGAAGTTGCGAATGAACTTGGGGTCAGGCATGGAGGGAGGATACGGGGGACAGGATGCAGGGCGCAGGGTGCGGCGAGAGAATCGCTTGCCATTCGGCCCCGAGCTCATGGCCGAGGGGCGGTTCAGCTAAACCCTTGAATTTACAGCGTTTCCGCCGCGGTGGCTAGGTGAAGTGCAATCCGCCGCGCCAGCTGAAACTCGGCAATCTCGAGTTCTTCATGAACCGAGTGAATGTTCCGTTGCCCGCAGCCGAGCGTCACGGTGGGGATGCCGTGGGCCGTGAACCAGTTCGCATCCAGCCCGCCGTTGGAGATCGCCAATTCCGGCTCGCGGCCCGCGCTCTTCACGGCCGCGATCGCCGCCACGACGCTCGGCTCGTCGCGCGTGAGTCGAAAAGCTTCGTAATCCAATCGTCCGTCGAAATCGACGGTCCCGTATTTGCCCGAGTTGCTCCGCACGGCACGGGCCGCGCGCTCGAATGCCGACTCGATCTCTTTGACAATTCGTTGTCGGAATTTCGGATCGTGGCTGCGCGCCTCGACTTTGAGCCGCACGTGGTCGGTCACGACATTGGTCGCCTCGCCGCCTTGAATCACGCCGACGTTGCTGGTGCCCGTTTGGCGACCCTTGGTGATCTGCCCGTGCCAACCATTCTGGACCAGGTCGGCAATCGCCAGCGAGGAAATTGAGATCGCGCTCACACCCTCGGCCGGCGCGCCGCCGGCGTGGCTCGCCAGGCCGCGGACGTCGATCGTCATGCGATAGCCGCCGGTGGCGCCGAGCGTGAGCTTGGCGGGAGAGCCGCCATCGAAATTAAAGGCCAGCTTCGGGGAGCCCAAGAGCGGCTTCTTCACGTGCCGCGCGCCGAACAGCCCAACCTCTTCCTGCACGGTCCAGAGAAAAGTCAGCGGCGGATGCGGCAACGCGCCTCGCACTATGGCGAGCACGGTGGAGAGGAGCACGGCCGCACCCGCGCGATCGTCGGCTCCCACGCCCGTGGACTTGTCGGCCGAGACGACGCGGTCCCCTTTCCGCATCGGGCGCGAACCTATGCATACCGGCACGGTGTCGATGTGGGCGGAGAGCATTCGTCGCGGGCCGCGGTGCGTCCCCGGCAGCTTGAGCACAAGATTGCCGACCTGTCCGCCCAGCGGCGTGCGGCGATTTGCCGAATCGTCGCGGAGTTCGCTGGCGGCGATGCCGGCCGACGCCAGCTGCGCGCGGATGAAGTCGGCCACCGCAGCTTCCTCGCCGCTGCGGCCAGGAATGGCCATCATGTCCATGACCAAGCGCAGCGCCTCAGCATCCGACAACCCTGCCTTGGCAGTGACCGATTTCATGAAGTTCCTCCCAGGTTTGCTGTGCTATTGAACCCCATCGCTGCACGCGGAGCAACCAGCGGCGGCTAGTGGATGCAAGGCGTCCCGGCTAAACTTGCAATGGCGGCGTCGCGATCAAGTTCCTCACCGTCCCCCGAATCCTGAATCCCTGCCCCTCCTCACATGATCGCCCTGATCGACAACTTCGACTCGTTCACCTACAACCTCGTCCAGCGACTGGGCGAAATCGACGGCACGCTCGACATCCGCGTGTTCCGTAACAACGAGATCACGGTCGATGAGCTCCTGGAAATGAAGCCGGACCGGGTGATCATCTCGCCCGGCCCCTGCACGCCGACCGAGGCGGGCATCAGCGTTGAATGTTGCCAGCGGCTCGAAGGCAGGCTGCCGCTGTTGGGCGTGTGCCTCGGTCATCAATCGATGGGCCAGGCCTTCGGCGGCAAGATCGTGCGGGCGAAGAATCTGATGCACGGGAAGACCGACATGATTCACCACGATGGGAGCACACTCTTCGCCGGCATTGAAAATCCGTTTCAGGCGACGCGTTACCATAGTCTCGTGATTCAACCCGATACGCTGCCCAAACAGTTTCGCGCCACCGCCTGGAGCGAAGAGCCAGGCGGCTACCGCGAGATCATGGCCATCGAACACCGCGAGCATCCGATGTTCGGCGTTCAGTTCCACCCCGAGAGTTTTCTGACTCACTCCGGGTACGACATCCTGCGACACTTTCTCGCCGTCGGTTAGCGAAATCGTGATCAGCGTCGAAGAAGCCCTGCGACTGGTGGAAGAGCACGCCCGGCCACTTGCGCCGCAGCGGGTTGCGCTCGGCGATGCGGCCGAGTTGGTGCTCGCTGAAGACGTAACGAGCGCCGTAAACTCGCCGCCGTACGACAAGACGCTGATGGACGGCTACGCGGTCGTCAGCAGCGACCGCAGCCAAATCCGGCAAGTGATCGAAGAAATTGGCGCCGGCAGCGTGCCCCATCGACCGGTCACGCCCGGCACGGCCACGCGATTGATGACTGGCGCCCCACTCCCCGAAGGCGCCGATGCGGTCGTCGCTTTCGAGCGGACCGAGCCGATCGACGATCACACCGTGCGGTTCCTGCAAGCCGATCCCAAGCCGGGGCAGCACACGCTGGCGATGGGCGCCGCCTTGCGCGTTGGGCAACACGTGTTCGAGCGCGGCGTCACGCTGCGTCCGATCGAGATCGGCATCCTCGCCGAGATCGGTCACGCGGTCGTTCAAATCCAGCCAAAGCCTAAGGTCGCCGTGCTGCCGACCGGCAACGAGCTGGTGGCGGTCAACGAGCGGCCCGCTGCCGGTCAGATCCGCAACAGCAATGGACCGATGCTCGCTGCCGCGATCGCTCGCGCAGGCGGCGCGCCGATCGAGCTGCCCGTGGCCCGCGACGACCTCCACGAGTTGCGACGACTGATCACGGCCGGCCTCGATGCCGACGTGCTTCTACTTTGCGGCGGCGTGTCGGCGGGAAAGTTTGACCTGGTCCCCGGAGCCCTCGCCGAACTCGGCGTCGAGCAGGTGTTCCACAAGATAGCGCTGCGGCCTGGCAAGCCGTTGTGGTTCGGAGTTCGCCAGGAGGGCAAACGTCGGACGCTGGTGTTCGGGCTGCCTGGCAACCCGGTGAGCAGCCTGGTCTGTTTCGAGCTATTTGCCAGGCCGGCGATCGCCGCGCTCGCCGGGCGAGGTTTCGCCACTCCATCGCATGTCACGGCGATTCTATCGCACGACTTTCATTACAAGGGGGGCCGCGCTTCTTGTCTGCCGGCTGCAATATCTCGACCCGCCGCCGACGAATCGCTGGGCGAAACGAGCCCACAGGCCCGTCCGAGCGTCGAGATTCTGCCGTGGCACGGTTCGGCGGACCTCGTGGCGCTCGCCCGCGCCAACGGCCTGGTCCGCTTCGGCACCGAGTCCTGCGACGTCTCGGCAGGGAAAAGCGTGCAGGTCTTGTGCCTGTAGTTGCCGAATTGCCGAGGCATGTTCGACTGCGCCAGCCTTAACATTTGGCCCGGAATTGTTGCCGCCGACGCCGGCCGGACCGCGAAAATGGTTGACAATTTGGGCAATTCCAAGCGAAAATGGGGGTTGGATTGCCGGAACATCTCTTGATGGGCGGACTTGCGGAGGGGGTTGGCACCGATTTGGAGCCACGCTTCCGATCGTGTTTCGCTCTCGAACGGATCACAGCGCCAGCGGACGGAAGGCTTGGGGCGCGACAAGAGGCACATGCTGACGAAGACCGCCGGACGGGGTCCCGACGGAGGGGATGTTCGTCGCCAGGTTCAATGTACTCGCTGGTGACTTGGTATATGCTTCGCTTGCAGCGCGAAGGATATCGAGCAACGGCGGAGCCGAGGAGAGTGATTCAATGTACGTAAGAGTCCCTGAGAACTTGTCGCGCATTGGGTATTCATCGCGGATCGTCCGACGTCGTGCGAATTTCACTGCACGCCGGATCTCACTTCCGGCAATGGGGCTGCTCGTTCTCGCCCTTGGCACGTCGGCAGCGCATGCTACCGCTACGGTCCAAGGCAACGTGCTCCTGTCCAGCGACGACGGCGCCACGTTTTTTGCCGACAACCCATTCACGACGACGGTCAATGAAGGGATTCCGACTGCCGGCAACTCGCTCAACGAAAATCAGGGGACGATGCAGACCAACTTCGAAGGTCGCCCCGACACCAAGGGAACCGCCACGACGGCCGATGACGATAATCTCAATTTCGATGTTTACGTCGGTCGCACGAGTTACGGATTGTTGACCATCAATGGCGGAACCCAGCTGCGCGACATGAATCTGATCATCGGCGATTCAGGCACCGTCCCCAATCTGACCGGGCTACAGCGCGGAACGGGTGTCGTGCGGATCGAGAATCCCGGCTCACTCTATAACAACAATCCCGATATCCTGCCCTTTCCCTTCTCCGAGACGGGCCAATCGCCGAGCATCAATCCGCGTTCAAGTGAACCAGGCGCCGCGGACGGATTCGACCTCTTCGTCGGCCGCAACGGCACGGGCGAACTGGCGATCAGCCTAGGGGGACGCGCAGAAATCCAGGATGCGGCCATCGTCGGCATGAACAGCGGCAGCGTGGGCACGCTCACGATCGATGGCGTCGGCTCATTTCTGCAGAGCGGCGGTTTTGAGTCCACCAACAACAATCCGGACATTGTCAACTACATGATCATCGGTAGTCTCGGATCCGGTACCATGTCCATCACAAACGGCGGTCAGTCTTATAATGCCGGGGCCGTTTCCCAAACTACGGTCAACAACGTGTTCGCTGCCGTGATCGGCAGCAATCTGGCGGCCATCGATAACGACGCTCCAGCTGACGGCGGGAATGGCACCGTTTATGTCGACGGAACGTCGTCTCGCTGGATAACGGCTGGAAATCTGCAGGTCGGCGGCTTTCACGATAACCGCATCGGCACCGGGCCCACGTCTGAGGAAGATTTGGAAGGCAACGAAGCCATCTATAACAGCGGCGTCGGACGTGGAACCCTCAATGTTACCAACGGCGCTCTGGTGAGCATCGTCACTCCGCCGCTCGACGAAAACGCCGCCGACGCGCCGAATCGCCTCGATCTGCTAGTTGGCGCGTTCGGGAAGATTAATCTCGACGGAGGTCGCATCGAGCTGTTGGGAGCCTTCAACATCCAGGATCCGCAAAACCCCACGCAACAGGTGCCGCGCGGTCGGCTGATCAACGACGGCGTGGTCAGCGGCAGCGGCAGCATTTCCACGCTGCAGTTCCGCAATCGCGTCCTCGGCCAAGTGCAAGTCGGCGCCGGCCAATTGCTGAAATTTGAAAGCACTGGTGCATACACCGAGACCGACAACATCCCCGTCCCCAATGAACAAGAGTATCCACTTTCAAACTACGGTGTGATTGACGTCTTGGGCACTGAGACCGCCCGTGCTGAGGTCCAGTTCGACCGCAATCCAGTGACGATGCCGGCCGGCACCAACGTCACGCGTCCCTTCCTGAATCTCCCGATTACCGGCCAGGCGGCAGCTAACGGCCGCACCGAAGGATTGATTCACGGCGAATACTCGACAATGCGGTTTAAGTCCGGCCTGTGGAACCGCGGCGTACTGGCCTTCACCAAGGGCAACAATGTCGTGAGCGGCGATGTGATCAGCTTCGGCGAAAGCGTTCCAGGCGCCGGCGATCAAGGACGCGTGTTGATCGGTCCCGATACGAACGTCGCCTTTGAAGATGACTTCTTCAGCTTCGGCGTCACGCAGATCAGCCCCGGCTCCACGTTCCAGGTCCTCAAGGGCAACAGCTTTGCCGTCGGCGGCACATTCAGCATCGGCGTCCAAGGCAGCAGCTCGGGCATGACGTTCGACGCCTTCCAGATCACGGGCGATGCCAGCTTCAGCGGCAATCTGCAAGTCAGCTTCACCAACGGCAACCAAATCCCCAGCCTCAGCACCGTCCCGATCTTCAACGTTGGCGGCTCGATCACGGGCAATTTTACGCAGGTCACGCCGTCCGGCCTACCGTTCGGCTCGCCGATCGACTTCTTCACGTTCGTGTTCGGTAATCAGCTCTACCTGGCTTCGTTCACCGTGCCCACGCCGGTTCCGGGGGTCGACAGTCCCGATCTCAACGGCGACGGCCAGGTCAACGATTTCGACTTTCAGATTTGGCGTCAGAACTTTGGCACCACTGGCCCCGCCGGCGACGCCAACGGCGACGGCCGCGTCGACGCCGCCGACTGGACCGTCATCAATGACCACTGCTGTGGCGCATTTCCGGGCGGCGGTTCCGGCGCCGGGTATGAATTCGGGCTGGGTGGCACCGTTCCCGAGCCGGCGAGCGCCACGTTGCTAGCGTCGGTCGGCCTGCTGGCACTCGCTTTCGGCCGCCGCCGGGCGAGTTGATCCAAAGTTCGCTAGTCGACTTTGACGATTAGGTACTCTATGCGGCTGCGCGCACTCGACTTCGCCGCTCCGCGCGTCACCTCATCGATGTCCCCCCAATCCATGGCTCTGCAAGGAGGCAACCCATGCATCGGTTCCTGTTCACCGCCAGCATCTCGTTCGCGGTCGTTGCCGTCGGCGCCTCGCACTCATTCGCCCAAGCGCCGCCGATCACCAACCAAACGCGCCAGGCGCTGAATTTCTACGGCGGCCGCTCGGCCATCAACACGCTCAGCGCAATGCCGCGGCGGACTCCGATTCAGCCGGCCGCCAACGGCCAGGTGCAGCACAACGGCAAACCGTTTCAAACCGCATCGGCCGGCCCCACGGTCAGCCCCTACCTGAATCTCTTCCGCGACGAACGGACCAACACTGAAGCGGTCCCCAGTTATTACACGTACGTCAAGCCGCAGCTCGAGCAGCAGGCCACCTTCCAGCAGCAGCAGCGTGAAATCCAGCAGCTGCAGCAACAGATGCAAGCGGGCGGCGGCCAGCGCGGCGTCGTCCCCGGCGTCGGCACCCAGGCCCGTTACTTCGACACCGCCCAGTTCTACGGCGGCTGGCAACGATAGTACGTTGGACCACCCATCGACGTAGGGGTGGGTCGAGTTCGACGAGACCCACGACCTCGCGTAAACTGTGGTCGTAGTCCTTCACTACGACCCCCAGTCTACGCGAGGTGCACCATGTGTCCGCGATCCAACGTCCTACTCGCGCTATTGCTGATCGGCATCGCGCGATTCGCCTCCGCCGCCGAGCCGGCTGAGACTCAAGCCCAGCGCGAAGCCGCGCTCGCCAGCATGCTCTCCGGCGCGACGCTCGAAGGTAGCTTCACCGTAACCGGCCGCGAAGCCGCCAAACTCACCAGCGACAAGTACACGCTCGGCGAGGTCAAGAACGTGGGCGGCAACAATTGGCTCTTCCCCACGCGGGTCCAGTACGAGAACAAGGACATCACGCTGCCCCTCACCCTGCCGATCGAATGGGCCGGCGACACGCCGGTCGTGGTCGTCGATAATGTCGGCATGCCGGGCCTGGGCACGTTTTCGGCCCGTGTGTTGTTTTTCAACGACCACTACGCCGGCTACTGGCAGCACGGCGAAGTCGGCGGCAGCCTCTTCGGCCGCATTCACCGCGCCGAGAAACCGGCCGGCGTCGCGAAGTGAGCGCCGTCGATGGACGAGCTATCCACGGCCGCCAGTTCCAGTCCCGGTTGGCGCTATCGTAAGCGGTGGCCCCTGGCATGTGCCGCAGCCCTGATAGCGCTCCTGGTGGCAGCGCTTGCCGTCTGCTGGCGAATGGCGTCGGCAGCCGTCGCGCCGGCACATTTTGCCGTTGGCGCGCCGCCCCATGACTTGCCCGCTGAGACGATTCAGCTCGCGAGTCGCTCCGGCGCGACGATCGCCGCCTGGCACGTTCCGGTCGAGAACTCCCGCGGCGTGGTCGTGCTGCTGCATCCCATCCGTGGCTCGCGCCTGACGATGGTCGATCGGGCCAGGCTGTTCCGTTCAGCCGGTTATTCGGTGGTCATGATCGATTTCCGCGGCCACGGCGAGAGCACCGGCGACTCGATCACGCTGGGTCACCTCGAACAGCACGACGCGCGGGCCGCCGTCGAATTCGCCCGCTCGCGCCATCCCGGCGAACCGATTGTCGTCGTCGGTTGGTCGCTGGGCGGCGCGGCCGCGCTTCTGGCGTCACCGCTGGGAATCGACGCGCTCATTCTGGAGGAAGTTTACCCCACCATCACCGAAGCGCTCGAGAATCGCACCCGCATGCGCGTCGGGCCGCTGGCCCCGCTCGCCACGGCCATTCTTGTCTCGCAACTCGAACCGCGGCTCGGCGTCGCCGCCGAGGAGCTCCGCCCGATCGACGAGGTTGCGGCAGCCGGCTGTCCGATCCTGCTGCTGGCTGGCGCCGACGATCAGCACACGACTCTTGAGCAATCAAAACGCATGTTTGCAGCCGCCGCCGAGCCGAAGCAATATGTCTATTTCGAGGGCGCCGCTCACGTCGATTTGCTGCGCTACGACAACGAGCGCTATCGCCGCGCGACGCTCAACTTTCTCGACGCGCAACTGCGTCAGCGCGCCGTCGCGGACGGTGTCGCGGCTCCCGATGACGAACTCGCCCCACTCTCCGGCGCAAGTCGCCCGGTCGACAACAGTGCGAGCAGCACCGCGGCAAGTGCCAGCCGGTAGCCGATGAACAGGAACGTCGAGTGCGTGCGCAGGAATCCCAATAGCCAGGGAATGGTTACGTACCCGACGATTGCAGATACCAATAGCGCCGCGATCAGATTCACGACCTGGCTCTGACTGGCGAGCAGCTCCTCTCGTGCGCTGATGAGCTGATACAAACCTGCCGCCGCGATCGACGGGATCGAGAGCAGGAACGAGAATCGCGCCGCCGCCTCGCGCGACAACCCACAGCACAATCCGCCGAAAATCGTCGACCCGGAGCGCGACGTTCCCGGCACGAGCGCCGCGGCCTGCGCGAGGCCGATGGCAATCGCATCGCGCCACGTCACCTGGTCGACTCCGCGCCCGACTTCGCCAGCCGCAACGCGCCGTCGCACCACCAGCTCGATCGCTGCCAGGAGTAGCGCGAGCACGATGAGCGCGGCGCTCACGACGTAAAGCGACCGCAGCGTCGTTTCGATCTGGTGCTTGAACGCCAGCCCGCAGGCGACGATCGGCACCGTGCCGACGCCAATCATCCAGCCGAGCATCGCGTCATGGGTGGTGGCCAGTTTGCCGTGCGACAAATCGCGGAGCATCGCCGCAAGAATTCGCACGATGTCGCGCCAGAAATAGGTCAGCACGGCCGCCAGCGTGCCGATTTGAATCACCGCTGAGAACGCCGCCCCCGGATCGTCCCAGCCCACCAGCGCCGGCACGATTCGCAAATGGGCGGTGCTCGAAATCGGCAAAAACTCCGTCAGCCCCTGCACCACCGCCAGCACGATTGCCTCAAGTAAACTCATAGGTACGATAACTATACGTCGCCCACCGCGTGCTGTCTGCCGCCCGCTTCAGTGGGTTTTTGCCTTACTCCCCGCTCCCCCGCCCCCGACGCTCAACCCTCATCTCTCAACCCTCAGCCCTCCTCATGTTCCACTACGACAACGGCCTGTTCCTGACGCGCGCCGCACTGGGCGTCGACGTCCGCCGTCGTCAACCGCGCTCGTTCGTCTCGCACGCCCACGCCGACCACATCGCCCGCCACGAGCTCGCCCTCGCCACGCCGACCACCGCGCGGCTCTACCAGCACCGCCTCGGCCGGCATCACCGCGTGCTTGAGGTGCCGTTTCGCGAGCCGCTCGAATTCGGCAGCGTGCGGCTCACCGCGCTCCCCGCCGGCCACTGCTTCGGCTCCGCGATGCTGCTGGCCGAAGAGGGCGATTCATCGCTGCTCTACACCGGCGACTTCAAGCTCGGCGACTCCGCGACTGCCGAACCGGCCGAGCTGTCGCGGGCCGACATCCTGGTGATGGAAAGCACGTTTGGCCTGCCGCGGTATCGCTTGCCCCCGCGAAGTGAAGTCATCGAAGAACTGCTCCACATCGTCCGCGGCGCGATCGCCCAAGAGCTGACGCCCGTCATCCACGCCTACCCGCTCGGCAAATCGCAGGAAGTCACGCGGATTCTCACCGATGCTGGCATCCGCGTCCTGCAGCACCCCGCGATCTACGAAGTCAGCCGCATCTACGAAGCCTGCGGCATGTCACTGGGCAACTACGACGTCTACCCTCATCAATCCGCAATCCGCAATCCGAAATCCACAATCGGCAGCTCTCCCGCCGCCATCGTGACGCTCCCCCGCGGCATGAATTCGTTCCGCCTCGCCGGCCTCGGCCGCACCGTCACGATCGCGCCGACCGGTTGGGCCATCGACCCTCGAACAAAATTCCGCTGGGGCGTCGACTACGCGCTCCCGCTCTCCGACCACGCCGACTACGACCAGCTGCTGGAAACGATTGAGCGTGTTGCCCCGCGAGAGATCTATTGCACCCACGGTCCGGAAGAATTCGCCGACATCTTGCGCGACATGGGCTACAACGCGCAAACCCTCGCACCGCGAAAACAAAGAACGCTGTTCTAATCGCTTTGACGACGAGACGCAGGTTTAGAGGTCTTCCGCTCGTTGCGATTGAGTTGCCGCAGCAGAATTCTGTTATAAATCGAACGTGAGCATGGTCCCCTATTCGATCCAAGAGCGGCCGGATTCCTTGGTCATCGTTCGACCCCGCGGCAATGGCTGCGCAGTGGTATTCCTATTCGTTTGGCTGACGGGCTGGACCTTCGGTTTGGTCAATATCGCAACGCACGATTGGTCTGCCGCCTCGTGGAATGCGCTGGTGCTGATGGGATTAACCGAACTGCTCGTTCTCGGATTCTTCGTCTATTCACTTACTGGGCGAGAGCGGTTAACGATTCGACCGCGCGATGTTACCTACGAGCATTCCGCGATCGTTAATTTCGATCGCTGCGTGATTCGAACTGAGAATATCCTCTCACTGGATCTGGTGCCGCTTGATCCGACCAAGCGGAAGGATCACGCGGTGGGAGTGATTGTCGTCGACGGTGGCGATGCCGAGATTCGCTTCGGCGAAGGCTTGAGTGGTCTGGAACTGCACGAGTTGCTTGTCCGCATCCGACAGAAGCTCGCAGCGCTCCAAACGGAACTCCCACCGACGATTTCGGCAGGCCAGGTGCCTCCCATCAGTGATTCTCAGCGAAAGGCGCAGGACACGAAGTCGGAGGCCCTACCGACAAGGATCCTCCAGTGGCTGACAGTTCCGTTCTTTATCGTCGCTGGCTGCGCATTTCTGTTTGGCGGCGTGAGCTTTATCAGGACAGGCCGACCGCTGTTCATCTTCTTTGGCATATTTTTCACGTGCATCGGACTAATTCTGTCCGTTGGTTTGGCGTGGGCCAGTGTCGCCGTATTTCTCGATTGGTTGCGCCCGAAGAGGAGCAAGGCGGCAATCGTTGACCTGGCTGAGGCCGGGCCACTTGGGCCGCAAACTCTTCCGTTGGAAACCCTGTCACTCTCCTCGCCGCCGGCCCATCCTCGCACTCAGAAGCGGACACGGTCGTGGACGGTACCGCTAGAAGCGATACTGCTTGCCCCAGTCATCGTCGCTGCACTGATCATTCGCTTCCGCTCAATTCCCTGGGACGAAGGGGGGAGCTTTTTTCAAGTGTGGCTTTCCATTGTGGGACTCGGCGTTCTGGCTGCACTTCCACAATTCAGGCCGCTCCCTCGGATTGTCGCAGCGCTCGTTCTGTTGCCAATCTTGCTGTTCTTGCTCTGGGCCGCGCCTCGGTTCGCGCCGCAGGCCATGTTGCCCTTTGGTCTGTTCGCGGGTGTCGCAGTGGGTGCCTGCTACTTGTGGTCGCAAGCGAAGCAGCGACTGGCAGTGGCACTGGCCTTGGCATTGATTCCCATCGCCGGGGACGCGTATTTCTACGGGGCGCCTCACATGCGGACAGTCGAAAGGCTTCGTCACCTGTTGCCGGAAGAAATCAAGGAAGTCCACATCGAGCGATCCAGCGATGGAACGAGCGTGGTCATTCGCGACCCGGAGCCATTGGCCGCTTTCGCCAAGGCCCTTAGCGATACGAGTCCGTACAGCCCCAACCACGAAGGGATCTCGCGCCCAAGGCAGATCCAAGTTCGCCTGGTCGACGGCTCCGCGATCGACTTTCATATTGGCACAGGAAATCGTGCTCAGCCGAAAACAATCTGGATCGAATTCGGCGTGGAGGTCTATCAAAACCCCAGCCTCTATCCGGTGCTGCAATCGAGCGCGTTCGCGCTGACGCCGCAACCGGCGGAGCGCTAGCCTGTTCGTCGGCCAGCAGCCTGACGTTCAACCCTTACCCCGCCGCTTTCAACGCTTCCGCCTGTAACGATTATTCCGCCCCTTCCTTCCCGGCCCGTCCGCCTGTGCCGGCTGTTCCGGCCGTGCCAGCAAGACTGATTCCGCAGAGCGCGATTTTGCTGCTTAAGCGACCGAGAGAGCGTCGAATTCTGATTTTACGGGGCGATTCTTCGGTAACGATCGTGACGGTGCGCGCCGAGTGCGCGAATGACAGGCGAACTGCGGGCGCGGCATGAACTTGGATGGCTCTCGACTGTGGCGACACTGGCTTACGCTCGGCGTGGCGGCCGGGCTCGCGCTGTGCGTCGCCGGCTCGTTCGCCCGCGACTTCGGCCTGCTCGGTTCGGCCGCCACGCCGGAACTTGTGCTCTCCTCACCGTGGCAGCCGCCGCTCGGCACGCCGGACGAGCAAATGCCAGACAAACAAGTGATTAACGTCGCACCCGCGCAGTCGTCCGAATTGCCTGTTGAAGAAGCGCCCTCCGCGCCCTGGCAGCCGCCCGCTGAGCCGCCCGCCGAGCCGGTTGCAGAGCCCGAGAGCGAGACGGATTCGTCGCTCGACGAGCTGACGATCGACATTCCCGCCGCAGAAGTTGTCGCCCCCGCCGCAGAAGTTGCCGTCGTCGAGCCACCGCCGGCCCAAGATCCCGAGCCGGCGCCGACGACCGACGACGCGCCTTCGAAACTCGCCAGCGATGAACCGGTCGCCAAGCCGGAAAACGAAGAATATCTCGCGGCGCTCGACGCCGACCTCGCGCAAGAATTTGTGGCGAAGCCTGCGCCGCCGCTGCCGGTCGTGAACGCGCCCTTGCCGTCGACTGCCTGGACGACCGAAGTGGCAGAAGGGCTGCCGACCGCGCCACCCCTCGAAGCGTTTGTGGAAGCACCCGTCGATGCGCCAGTGCCCATGCAAGCCGCGGCGCCGGTCGTCACACCCTATTCCCCCACGACGGCCGAGCTCACGCGTCAGCTGCTACCCGCTATCCAACATGCCTACGGCCTCGCGCGCCACGGCGCCATTTACGCCGCCCGCACCGAATTCATTCAAGTACTGCGTCGCATCGCCCAATCGAAGGATGCCGCCGAGAACTCGGACGTTCATTCGCACGCACTCGCCGCCGCATTGCGAGCCCTCGATGAAGCCGACGACTTCGCGCCGCGAGGCGCTCAGCTCGAAGGCGAAATGGACGTCACGCTCACCGCCTCGGCCCATCGCACGCCGGTGCTCGAACAGTGTCCCGCGCCGCCGCGGCCGGTCGAGGCGATCGCGCTGTACCACGAATATGCCCGCCACCAATTCGCCCGCGCCGTCGCCAACGAGCAAGCCGGGTCGGCCGCACTCTACGCGCTGGGCAAAATGCACAACCGGCTCGCCAGCGGACGCGACGGCGACGTCGGCCATGAGCGCAAGGCCCTCGTGCTGTTCCTCGCGGCGCTCGACGTCGCGCCTGGCAATCATCTGGCGGCGAATGAAATCGGCGTGCTGTTTGCCCGCGGCGGCCGCGCGTGGGAGGCCTCGATCATGTTCCGACATGCGATCGACGTCGCCCCCAGCGCCACGACGTACCACAACCTGGCCGTGGTCGATCGACAACTCGGCTACCACGACCAGGCGAGTGCGAACGAATACCAGGCCCAGCAGCTCGCCCAACGCGACCGCGCCGCCGGCGCCGCCTCTCAAACCAATGGCGTCCGCTGGGTCGCGCCGCAGGAAATGGGCCGCACCGCGCAGCCGCTGCCGGTCGAAGCCAGCCAGAACTGGGCCAACCATCCGACGCGTCCGACGCCGCAGCGCACCACGGTCGGGCAGGCCGAAACGGCGGCGAAATGGCCGCAGAAGTTGATCCCCGGGGTCTTCCGCCGCTGATGAAACTCGCGCGAACCAAGTTGATTGTCGTGTTGGCCGTGTTTGCCGCGGTGGTGGTTCCGTGTTCCTTGGCGACCCTGTTTCGGATTGCGGATTGCGGATTGCGGATTGAAAACCAGAATCCGCAATCCGAAATCCGAAATCCGCAATCGTTCGCCGCTTCAACTTGTGTCGTCCCCGCCAGCACTCGCCCCTGCCAGGCCCTCGGCCCCGCCGCGCCGTATCCGATCTGGGGCGTCGACAGCTTGTCCGGCGGCTGCGGCAACGAAGTCGGTTGGGACGCCCGCGGCATGATCCCCTGGCAGCAATTCGCACAGGGCGAATGGGTCGGCCACGCTCGCACCGCGCAAATCCCAGACTACCGCCTCCGCGAAGGCGACCAGGTCGCGGTCTACTATCGCCGCACGCGGCAGGTACTCTCGCGGCCCTACGAGCTGCAGGTCGGCGATCGCATTTTGATCGAGTCGCTCACCGCCGGCGGCGGCGCGATCGCCAGCCAGCCCGGCGGCGACACGATCCCCC
>JBFWSG010000047.1:28869-41920 GCA_050248495.1 Pirellulales bacterium
TATCGCCGCACGCGGCAGGTACTCTCGCGGCCCTACGAGCTGCAGGTCGGCGATCGCATTTTGATCGAGTCGCTCACCGCCGGCGGCGGCGCGATCGCCAGCCAGCCCGGCGGCGACACGATCCCCCGCTCCGACGCCGGCATCTCGCGCGAGCTGGTGATCCAGCCCGACGGCACGATCTCCGTGCCGCTGGTGGGCCAAATTCGCGCCACGGGCCGCACCGTCCAGTCGCTCCGCGACGAGCTCGAAGAGGCCTACAAGAAGTTTTACCGCGTCCCATCGATCACCGTGACGCCGATTTCCATCGACACACGGCTCGAAGACTTGCTCAACACGGTCGATAGCCGCGCGAGCCTTCGCGGCGGCCTGCAACTGCTTGTGGTCGTGACGCCCGCCGGCACGATCCAGCTGCCGGCGGTTGATTCGGTGTTCGTGCAGGGACTCACGCTCGCCGAGGCCAAGCAGGAAATCGACGCCCGCTACGCCGCGACCGTGCCCGGCGTCGAAGTCACGATGGACCTCGCCCAGCGGGCGCAACGGTTTGTGTACGTCGTGGGCGAAGTCGCCTCGCCGGGGCGGTTCGAGCTGGTCGGTCCGACGACCGCGATGCAATCGATTGCGCTCGCCGGCGGCTGGAACATCGGCGCGAATCTGCGGCAGGTGGTCGTCTTCCGCCGGGCCGACGACTGGCGGTTGATGGCGACGATGCTCGACCTCCGCGGTGCGATGTACGCCCGTCGCCCGGTGCCGGCCGACGACATATGGCTCAACGACTCCGACATCGTGCTCGTGCCCAAGTCGCCGATCCAGCAGGTCGACGAAGTGATCGAGCAGTTTTTCACCCGCGGCCTGTACGGCGTCGTGCCGCGCGAAGTGATTTGGAACCTCGACACCGTGTCGAGCACGTCGCTGTAATTGGAACTGGGAATTGCCTATGTGCGACCGGCGGAAAACGGCCTTGGAGACAACGGGAAGCGGGGAATCCTGCGAGCGCTGCGTGCGGTGCCGATTGCGGGTGGTTGGCGAGGGGCGCAGTTGCCCGCGCACGGGCGAAGCGAGTTTGCCGGAGCCGCCGGCCGACGTCGACGTAGAATGCAGGCACCAAGTCACACGGCCGGCCGAGCGACTTTCCGCCTGACCGCAATTTTTCCCGGCCCGCGGCGAATACCCGTATAATGCCGGCGCGCTTTGCGTCGGGCGATCCGTGACCGGAGTCGAGTTACCATGCAGTGCAAGAAGTGTGGCGCGACGGCCCCGGCCGAGAGCGCCTTTTGTCCCAAGTGCGGAGCTCCGCTCAATGGTGCGGCGGCAACTGCAGCCCCTGGTGACGCCCCGAGCGGCACGCAGCGCGTGGTGACGGCGGCCCGCGGCCGCGGTGGCTCGCCGACCGAAGAAGATATCTGGTCGGGTGCCTACTCCGCCAAAGCGATGGCCGGCACGTTCATGCTGGCCGGCGCCCTGACGCTGCTGGCGGCGATTTTCTCGATCTTCGCCGGCCCGCCGGCCTGGGCTGCGTTCCTCGTCGGCGTCGTTCTGGTCTGGAGCGCGCTGGGCCTCGTCTACTGGTACCGCCGCACGACCGTCCGCTACCGGCTTAGCACCTACCGCTTCTTCCACGAATCGGGCCTGTTGTCGCGCGTCGGCAACCGGATCGAAGTGATCGACATCGACGACGTCACGGTGCGACAGGGTCCGATCGAGCGGATGTTCGACGTCGGCACGATCCGCATCTCGTCGAGCGACAAGACGAACCCCGACTTGGAGCTGCCCGGCATCGACCACGCCAAGCACGTGGCGGACCTCATCGACGGCGCCCGCCGCGCGGAACGCAACCGGCGGGGGCTGCACATTGAGTCGATCTAAGAAGATTGAGCGAGCGAGGCAACTTCGACACGGCGAGGTGTTGCGAATGTGAATGTGCGGCTACAATCGGCCCTCATGGTTGTCAATATTCGAGTGGTGGCAATTATGCTCGTGCTGTTCGTCGTGGCGCGAACCGCGAACGGTGCGGAAGCCGTAGTCGACGACATCCGGGTTCGGGGCAGCCAGAAGTTTGTAAACCAGATCAAGGCGGCGTTAGAGTTGCTCCGGACCGCGTCGCCCGATTCGTATGTAATCGTGCGCAGCTACATCGGACGGATCGAGCAGTCCCGGCGGAGCGGCATGGCGGCGACCGAAGATCCTCCAACCGCATACTTCAATGAACCAACTGCGCTGGGGTCGCTGACTTGGTGTGCCAGCAACATCGCCCACGAGGCGTACCACTCGAAGCTCTACCACGAATATCGAAAGAAACATGGCGAACCAGTCCCCGATGACGCATGGGGAGGTCAGCTACGCGAGCAACAGTGCTGCGTTTTTCAGACCTTGGTGCTGCGGGATGTGAAGGCGCCCGACGATGAAATCCGGTGCACGCAGAATCAGAACGGGTTGCATTTCGACGTCGATGGCGACGGTTACTACACCTGGCGTGACTACCTGTTGCAAGATTGGTAGGTGGTGCCGTGCATAAACTTCGGCCGAAGGCCGATCGCACCGTAGCCTGGGGCACCGCCCCAGGATATTGAGCGGCACCGATTCTTTGACCGAAGGTCATATTCACCGATGGCCCCATTCGTTGCGAGGCGCGTTCGACCTCGGACGATGAATATGGCCTTCGGCCAAAGGGCGAGTGAAATCCAGGTACCTGGGGCAATGCCCCAGGCTACGGTGAGATTGGCCGTTGGCCGATGTCGGTACTTCCAAGATTGGAGACGAACACTAATCTTCGCTAATCAACACCAATCAGGATTAGCGAGGATCAGTGGAGACTAGCGTTCCTACGTCTTTATCTGAATGATGCCGAAATAACAAAACTAATCAGCAACCTTAAGAAAGTGTCGACTCAATTCGAGCTACGATCTCTGAAAACGTCGCGTCGCCAATTGCGGTCACTGCATCATGGTCATCAATCGCGTCCACAGTTTCGAGCTCGACCCAGCTCTTGCAGCCGGCGTAGGTGGGATTGTTGGTGATCATTTTGGGGTGCGCAAGGCGATATGCGCGGACGGCGAGCAGGTAGAGCGGTTGATGGGGTTTGTAGTTCCAGCGCATGTCGAGTTGGTCGGCGGTCCAAGAGTGCAAGTCATCGAGGGCGTCGATCGATTCGCGCGAGGGGACTTGCCAGATGTGAGCGACTTCGCCGAAGCCGTGAATCGTGATTTCGGCCGGCTCGGCGGTGCGGACGTCGACCTGGTCCCGCCACTGGGGCTTGATGCGGTCGGGCCGTTGGTGGAGCCAGGCGGGGAACAGCGCGAAACGGGAGGCTTTGAGCCGAAAGCGGCCGGGGCCGTCGACCTCTTCGATGCCGCCCTTGCGGAGCAGGATCGCCTGGTCGCCGGAGAGCAGGCGGTCGCAAATCACGGCCCATTCTTTCAGTGCCACTTGGAGCATCGCCGCATTGTAGCCGCTTGCTCCGCGATTGCCGATTGTCGAAAGTGGTGGGATGACGACCGAGAAAGAGATTGATTGCGTGGTGGCGGGGTCGTGCGTGGTGGACGTGCTCGCGCGGCCGGTGCCGCTGGAGGCGGCGATCGGTCGCGGCGCGCTCGTCGACACCGAGCCGCTGCGGCTCACTACGGGCGGCATCGTCTCGAACGCCGCGATCACGCTCGCGCGGCTGGGGATGCGCTCGGCGGCGCTGACGTACGTGGGCAACGACGAATGGGCCGAGGTGATTCGACGCCGGTTCGCGGCCGAGGGAGTCGACACGACGGCGGTCATGACGAACTCCGAGCGGGCCACAAGTGCGTCGGTCGTGTTGGTCGATCCATCCGGGGAGCGGAGCTTCGTGCACTATGCCGGGGCGCATCGGCTGCTGGATAAGCAGGCACTCCTGGATCGGCTCGATTTGTTCGCGCGCAGCCGGGCGATGCTGATCGGGTACTTTCCGCTCTTTACGCGGCTCGTCGACGATCTGCCGGAGGTGCTCACGGCGATTCGTGAGACGGGGTGTCTCACGGCGATGGATGCGGCGGGGGATGGCGGGACGATGGAATTGCTCGCGCCGATGTTGCCGCACTTGAATTTTTATGTGCCGAGCGAGCGCGAGGCGTCGCACCAGACCGGTTTAGCGGAGCACCTGGCGATGATTGAGGCGTTTCGCGCGGCCGGGGCGACGGGGTTCTTGGGTATCAAGCGCGGGGCGTTCGGGGCGACGGTTAGTCCGCGGCCGGGCGAGATATTTGACGTGCCGGCGGTAGCGCCGCCCGGGCCGGTGATCGATACCACTGGCGCCGGCGACTGTTTCTTTGCCGCGCTCGTCACTGGAATCCTGCGCGGTCTGTCACCCTACGACGCGACTCGCCTCGCCAATGCTGCGGGCGCCTGCTGCGTCACGGGCGTAGGCGCTACTACTGCGATTCGTGATTTTGCCGCGACGGCGGATCTGGCCGGTCTGTAGACTGACCCGTACTCGCCTCGCGCGGACTAATCTACGGACCGAGAAATCATTCCTTAGAGAAGAGTTGCCTGTCGCCGTTCGCCCATCAATTCACCAGGTCACCTGTTCGAGATAGCGGAGACTCTGCGGAATCTGCTGCTCGACCGCTGGCGATTCGTCTTCGATGAAATGCCATTTCACGCCGGCTTTCTCTGCGGCCCGGAGGAAAGGTGGAAAGTCGATCTTTCCCGTCCCGATCGCCACGCAATTTGATTCGTCGGAATTGCCGGTCGACAAACCGGTGGGCGTCGTCGCCTTCATGTCCTTGAGATGGGTCAATTGAAAGCGGTCGCCATACTTTTCCAAGAGTTTCGCCGGATCTTGCCCACCGTGGACCACCCAAAACACATCCATTTGGTAGGTCACGTACTCCGGCTTGGTTTCGGAAATCATCAGGTCGAAAAGTGTTCCTCCGCCGAGCGGCTGAAACTCGTAGCCGTGCGTGTGGTAGAAAAACTTGATGCCGTGCTTGGAGAGCGCTTCGCCCGCATTGTTGAACACCGCGATCGCCTCGCGCGACGCTCGTTCATCAAACTGATCGACATGGTCGATCCAGGCGCAGCCGGCATATTCCAGGCCAAGGATTTGAGCTTCGCGGATGATGCCGTCCACGTCGTCGCGGAAGCGCGCATAAGGAAAGTGGCCGCTGACCGCCTTCAGGCCGCGCGCGTCGAGTTCCGCCTTGAACTTCTCGGGCGGGAGGCCGTAGGTGCCGGCCAGCTCGACGTACTTGAAGCCCATGTCGCGAACTTTGTCGAGCGTGCCGGGCACATCTTGTGCGAACTGATTGCGAAGACTGTACAGCTGCAGGCCGATCGGCCCTTTGAAGCTCGGCCCTGTGCCCGCCAATTCTGCCCGTGATGAAATCACCAGTGTCAGGAAGAGTGCACAAGAGAAACCGGCCATACGCGCAAAAGGAAGGATCATATGCAAATCTTTCTTTTGACCTTGAGGACTGATTTGAGCTGACGTTCGTTCGGGCGGCTGCGGCGCTAAGTCGTTCAAGTATTTTACCAGAGTCACGGCGTCGAGCGGGAGCGGTTCCAAGGCGGAAGAGCATCAAATTTCGATCCCGATCCACCGCGAGCGGATCAGCCAGGACTTTACGGCCTGTGTGAGCAGCATGTAGCCCGTGAGCGTCAGCGCCAGTAGCGGCCAATACAGCGGCGGCAGCGCGGTGAGCCCCAGATAGGGCCCCAGCGGCGAAATGGGTAGCAGCGCGCCGATTGTCATGATCGCGGCCGTCGTGGCGATCAGCGGCCAGGAGGACCGGCTCTGCAGGAATGGGATTCTGCTCGTGCGGATCACGTGGATGATCAGCGTCTGCGTCAACAGGCTCTCGACGAACCAGCCGGTCTGGAACAGCGGAGCCATCTCGACCGGCCAGCAGTGAAACACGTACAGCATCATGAAGAACGTCGTGTAATCGAAGACGCTCGAACAGGGACCGATGAACACGATGAACCGGGTGATCGACCCCATGTCCCAGGGGCGCGGCCGGGCGATCTGCTCGGCGTCGACGTCGTCGGAGGGAATCGCCGTCTGCGACAGGTCGTAGAGCAGATTGTTGGAGAGTATCTGGATCGGCAGCATCGGCAGATAGGGCAGAAAGACGCTCGCCCCCAGCACGCTGAACATGTTGCCGAAGTTACTGCTCGCCCCCATGCGAATGTACTTGAGGATATTGGCGAACACCTTGCGGCCTTCCATCACGCCCTGCTCCAGCACCAGCAGGCTCTTCTCGAGCAGAATCATGTCGGCCGATTCCTTGGCGATGTCGACGGCGGTGTCGACGCTGATGCCGACGTCGGCGGCCCGCAGGGCAGGGGAGTCGTTGATGCCGTCGCCCATGAACCCGACTGTGTGCCCGCGCGACTGCAGCGCGTGGATGATGCGTTGCTTGTCGGCCGGCGAGACGCGAGCGAAGAGCGTGGCCGATTCGGCGGCGTCGGCCAGTTGGCTGTCGCTCCACTGGGCTACTTCGGCGCCGAGCACCACATTCTCCGTGTCCAAACCGACCTCGCGACAAATTTTGCAGGCCACGAGGTCGTTGTCGCCGGTGATGACTTTCACCGCCACGCCATGCTCCTGTAGCGCGCGAATCGCGGCGGCAGCCGTATCCTTCGGCGGATCGAGAAACGCCACGTAGCCGTTGAGCACCAGGTCACACTCGTCGGCCTTGGTATAGGGCGTGCGGCCGCTGCCGTTGGACTTCGGCTCGACATCCTTGCTGGCGATGGCCAGCACGCGGAACCCATCGCTGCTGAGCCGTTCGTATTCCTCCTGCAGCTCGACGATGATCAAATGGTCCATCGGAAGCAGCTCGCCGTCGAGCTCGAAGTTCTGGCAGCGGGGAAAGATCGCTTCGGGGGCGCCCTTGGTGATGATGCGGTCCTTGCCGTCCGGCGTGCGGACGACGACGCTCATCACCCGGCGAGCGAAATCGAACGGAATCTCGTCGACCTTGGCGAAGTCGGGGAGCGCGAGTTCCGCGCGAACCTCGCAATGGCTCAGCACCGCCCGATCGAGCACGTTTTTCAAGCCGGTCTGGAAGTGGCTGTTCAAGTAGGCTAGGGCCAACACTCCGTCGTCCTCCTTGAGCACCACGTCGCAGTGCCGTTCCAGGATCACGCGGTCGAGCGTGAGCGTGCCCGTCTTGTCGGTGCAGAGGACGTCCATCGCCCCCAGGTTCTGAATCGCGTTGATCCGCTTGACGATCACCTTCTTGCGACTCATTGCCAGCGCGCCTTGCGACAGGCAGACCGTGACGATCATCGGCAGCATTTCGGGCGTGAGCCCGACCGCGACCGCGAGCGCGAAGAAAAACGCGTCGTGCCAGCTGCCTTTGGTGGCCCAATTGATGGCGAACACGAGCGGCACCATCACCGCCATGAAGCGGACCATCAGCCAGGTGAACCGCGCCACGCCCCGATCGAACGCCGTCGGCGGCGGCGCCTCGGCCAAGTTTTCGGCGATGCTCCCCAGGTACGTCTCGTGCCCCGTGGTCGCCACGACCGCCGTTGCCGCGCCGCTTTCGACGCTCGAACCGAGGAACGCGATGTTGTCGAGCTCCAGCGGCGACCGGGCCGGCGCCCCCTTGTCGACTGCAAACTTCTCGACGGGAAACGATTCGCCGGTCAGCGAACCTTGGACGACAAACAAATCCCTGGCGGAAACGATTCGCACGTCCGCGGGAATCATGTCGCCCGCCGCCAGCTTCACAATGTCGCCCGGCACGACCTGCGACACCGGCAGCTCGCGGACTTCGCCGTCGCGGAGCACGGCGGTCGTCACCGAGATCATCGCCTTGAGCTTCGCCGCCGCGTGGTCGGCCTTGGCCTCCTGTACGAGCCGGATGCCCACACCCAGCGCGATCATCAGCAACATGACCACGGCCGAGCGTAGATCCCCGGTGACAAGCGAGATCGTGGCGAGCGCGGCCAGCAGCAGCACCAGCGGATTGATGAACGCGTGCCAGACAAGTGGCCACAGGCCCTTCCGCTGGTCGCCGGCGACGACGTTCCAGCCGTGCTCCTCGAGCCGGGCAGCGGCCTGTTCGCCGCTAAGACCCGCTGCGCTCGTGGAGAGATGAGTGAACGCGTCATCGGCGCTGGCCGCGGAAATCTCCACCAGCAGCGGCGCGACACTGATCTCGCCGGGATGGCGCCGCAGCGCGGCGAACAGCCCCTTGGGGAGCGAGATCGTCGAGGCGATTCCGCGTCGATCGTCGATCGCAGCAGCCATCGTCCACCCGGGCGTTGAAACGGAGTGCCGATCGGCGCGGCCGATCGATTCATGGCATTTCGTTGCATATTTTATACCGCAATTGCCCGGATGGGACTCGGCTGGCGGCCGGACGGCGATGGACGCCTCGCGCTGCCTCAGCTGGCCACGACTTCGCGTGGAATCACGGGGTGGGCCGCCAGGAACACGCTGCAGGGCGAATTGCGGCGGACGAAGTCGATCCACTCGCTGGCATCGGCGTGCTCGGCCGACGAGGCGACATCCGGCCAGGGCAGGACCAGCACATCATAGACCCCTTCGCGGGCCAGCCGCACGATGTCGGCTCCCGATTGCGGCTGTTCGGACAGCAGCCGCACCGCGCGGCCCAATTTCGAAGCCCGCTGCTGGTCGTCGTGAATCGCATCGTGCTCCACCGTGGGCAGCACCGCTTCGGACCGCACCGGCACCATGTCGAGCTGCACGTCGCTGGCGACCATCGTGATCAACCATTCGAACACGTCGTGGCTGGCGAGCGTGCCGTCGTGAACCAAGAGCACACGGCGAATACCGATGCCGGCAGCGCGCAGATCGGCCGCCGTTTTGGCCTGTCGCTCCGCGGCGCGCGGGATGCGGTTGCCGCCGTGCAGGTCGAACGTGATCCCGCGGTCGGCACCGACAATGTGGACCGTCAAGCCGTGCGGCTCTCCTTGATGCAGATTGATCCAGTAGAGCGAAATCTGGTCGAGCTGCTCCTCGGCGGTAAACACGTTCGATGCGCCGAGGATCACTTCCTGGGCTGGCAAGTCTTTGGCCACGTTGAGCACCGCGTGCAGCGCATTGTTCGTCGGCACCACGAGCGGCGTGACCGTCTTGCCCAGCTGCTCGGCGTGCGTGACGACCGCCGTGAGCAGCTGCTGGTCGTAGGTGTCGAGCGCGTGGAGCGATTCCATGCCCGAGCCGGGGAGCTCCACCTTGGCGGTCATCACCACGACGTCGGTCGAGCGAGGATCGGTGTCGGCGAGCGCCTTGTCGAGCATGAACAGGTTGCGGGGCGAGCGGATCGCCACGAGCTTGCGGTACGGCTTCGAGAGCGACAGGCTCGCGGCCGTCACGAGCTGGACCGATTCGCGGTTGAACTGCTCCAGGTGCTCATGGTGCTCGCTCTTGCGATGCCGTTTGTGAAGCTTTTCGGTGACGGTGAAAGTAGTGAGAAACACGCCGGCGAAAATCAGGCCGCCGACCGTGGCCGTCGGCTTGGTGACCAGGTTCGCCAGCGCCGCCGCCAGCACTGTGAGGAACACCAGGCTCAGGCCGATCGGAATGTAGAGATCGCCGACGCGAATGTTCCAGGGCACGACGAACTCGCGCGGCCCGCGTTTCTTGAACCGCAGCACCACCATCGACATCGTGTTGAACACGAAGCTCCACACGACGCCAAACGCGTACGCCTCGCCGAGCACGATCACGTCGCCGCGGCTGGCGAGGATCGTGAGCAGCTGCAGCCCCGTGATCAGATACAACAGGCGGTAGTTGGTGCCGAGCCGCGGATGAGGCTTGAGGAACCAGTCGGGCAACACGCCATCCTCGGCCACGCGGCTCAACACGCCGTTCGAGCCGACGATCGACGTGTTCACCGCGCCGGAGAGAATCAGGAAGCCGACGACGACGACGAACGCATTGAGCAAGAGGCGAATCGCCAACGGGCCGATCATCTGCATCGCCAGGCCGCCCATCCAGTTGTCGTAATACGTGTGCAGTCGGTCGGCGTCGGGAATCAGCATCACGCACAGGAAATTCATCGTGCCCGTGAGGATCAGGCTGTACGCGAAGACGATGAAGCCGACCTTCTTGAAGTTGCGGAGCTTGGGCGACTCCACCTCGCGGTAGACCTGCGCCAGCGTTTCTTCTCCGCTCATGGCCAGGATCGAGTGGCCGAAGGCGATCACGACGCCAATCGCGCCGATGAAGCTGAGCCAGTTGGTGGGCTGGCGGAGCGGCTCGGAGACTTTGGGAAACTTGCCGAGCCAACCGAGCGGGTCCTGCTGTTCGCCAGTGACGGGGTCGATCCGCGGCACGGTGTGGCCGTCGGCCAGCACTTCGACTTTCTTAGACAAGTCGGGATGCCAGGAGGGAATCGGATTCACGGGCCCGCGGACGGCGAGCGTCGCGGCACTCCAGCCGAGCATGACGACCGCCATCACGGTGGTGGCGACCATGATTTTGAGCGCCTTGCCGCTCGACTCGTGGATGCCGAGGAGATTTTGCCGCAGGAAGTAGAGCGTCACGGCGACGGCGATCGCCACCGAGCCCCACGATTTCAGGGCTCGATCCGTGGCGGGAGCGAAATCGATGCCGCCCAGATTCACCAGCGTTTCCAGCACCAGCCCGATGATGTACTGCCCCGCCGAAACGCCGCTGATCGGGCCGGTTAGCACGTAGTCGAACAACAGCGCCGACACGGCCACTTTTGCGCTCCAGCCGCCGAGCGCTTCCTTGACGATGCGGTACACGCCGCCGCGGACGAACAGCGCGCAGCTTTCGATGTACACGGCCCGCATCATGTAGCTGAACAGCAGCACCGCCAGGATGAACCAGGGGGCGGCCTTGCCAATCGCGTTTTCGACAATCGCGCCAACGTAGTAGACGGTGCTCGACATGTCGCAGAGCACGACGGCGGCCGTCCGCCAGAAGGAAATGAACGTGAACATCACGCTGCTGACGACCACGATCTGCGCAGCGCGAGCGCCGGAATTGCCCGCTTCGGGCAACGAATGTTCGGACGACATAGAATACGACCTGGGAGCTAGCTCCCGAAAAACGCGGTGAGGCGCTTCGTCGCTGGGTGGATGATGGCCCGCAAATCGAACCCGCGCAGGCGGAAGTTCGACGAGGCAAATGGAATCAAGCTGCAGAATTGCGCGAGCCCGCGCGCATCATCCAGAGAGCGGAAGTACCCTTTCAAATTTGGCCCGGTAACGCACCGAAACCGGCCGGCGAGGTTAGCTGACGGGCTAGGGCTTGAAAGTGCCCCGATTCACAGCGGCGAATCTGCGCCCCGCGACCGTTCGACCCGGTATCCCGGTCGAACGCATCGAGTTGGGTCCCCCGCTCCCGCGACCATCACGCCGCGGGATTAGGCTGCACAAGCCATGCACTATAATCCCGCGGATTTCGGCGATCAAGCAGGCGGCGCCAAGATCACCTAAGCCGGTCGCGGACAGCAGTTTTCGACGCGAACCGCAAATTGCCGTCTGCGTACTGGATTGGTCGATTCCGAGCCCGGGCATCGGGTATCATTGGTTCGGGAAGCTGGCCCGGACGAATCTGTCCTTCGATTTTGGAGAGCCGCCATGTTCAAGTGTTCGCTCGTGCTGTCGCTGGTCGTGATGGGAGCTGTTGCCATGGTTCAAAATTCGTCGGCCGCCGATGCCGCGGTCACGGCCAAAGTCGCGGCCAATCCGGATTCGCCGCTCAACGAGCCGATGAAAACGCTCGACGGCAAGGACGTAAACCCGGCCGAGAAGTATGCCGGCAAAGTGGTGCTGCTCGTAAACGTGGCCAGCAAGTGTGGACTGACGCCGCAATACGAGCAACTGCAGGCGCTTCATGACAAATATGCCGACCAGGGGCTGGCGATCGTCGGCGTGCCCTGCAATCAATTTGCCGGGCAAGAGCCGGGCTCGGCAGAAGAGATCGCCACTTTCTGCTCGTCGAAATACGGCGTGAAATTCGATTTGCTGGAAAAGGTCGACGTGAACGGCGACAACGCTTGCCCGCTCTACAAGACGCTCACCTCGGAAGAAACCAATCCGAAGTCGTCAGGCCCAATCCAATGGAACTTCGAGAAGTTTCTGTTCAACCGCCAGGGCGAGCTCGTGGCCCGCTTCGCGCCGCGCGTCACGCCAGACTCGGACGAGGTCGTCGCCGCGATCGAGGGCGAGTTGAAAAAACAATAGCGGTTCGCCGACGGCTGCTAGCAGTCGATTGCACATCCCGCCATTGGCGATCCACCTGCTCAAATGTCGGCGTTGACGCCAACTGTGCGGCGGCGAAAATGCGTGGGCCACTCGACTTGGCAGGCGGCCGGTCATTTGTTAATTTGCCCGCCCCTCGCGTGTGCGTTAAGTTTGCTTGCACGCGACAGCCAGAACCGGCTCAGGGCGGACGGCCGCCACGGAAGGAGGCTCAAGGATGGGCGTTGACCACAAATCGCAGCTGCGTGTTCACATCCGCTGGATGATCCGCCGCGACATGCCCGAAGTGCTCGACATCGAACGCGCGAGCTTTGAGTTTCCCTGGTTCGAGGAAGACTTCATCCGCTGCCTCCGCCAGCGCAACTGCATCGGGATGGTGGCCGAGCATGCCGAGCACGTCGTCGGCTTCATGATTTATGAGCTCCACAAGAGCCGGCTGCACATCCTGAATTTCGCCGTCGGTTCGCAGCTGCGCCGCCGCGGCATCGGTGAGCAGATGGTGGACAAGCTGGTCGGCAAGCTTTCGAGCCAGCGTCGCACGGAGATTACGCTGGAAGTCCGCGAGACGAACCTCGCGGCGCAAATCTTCTTCCGCGAGAGCGGCTTCCGGGCCATCAACGTGCTCCGCGATTTCTACGACGACTCGCCGGAAGACGCTTACGTCATGCAGTATTCGTACCAGGCCAACGAAGGGGCGCTCATTCTGCCCCTCAACCGCATCGACCGCATGGCGGGGTGAAGTAGGTTGAGAGTTGAGGGTTGAGTGTGGAGAGTTGAGTGTTCAAGGCAGGGAAGCGGTGCTTTCTTCCGAACTCTCAACCCTCAACATGCTCTGTAGAAATCAATCTTGCCTGAATTTATCGAAAGGATCAGG
>JBFWSG010000048.1:0-41878 GCA_050248495.1 Pirellulales bacterium
ACGCAGCTTACGCACAATCTGCTCAGGACTGTGTCGCTTCCGTCGCTTCGTCGTCATCAAGGTCTCCTTGCCCAAAGGGCATCTCAACCTTCATAACAACTGGATCAGATTTTCAATAGCAGGCCAGGGTCGCTTATTTCCGTCGTGAGAGCCGATCGCCAGACGCCACGAATGAGCTCGCGTTTTCCGGGAACGTCGCGGGAAATCGTCGCCGATGCCGGGAAGCAGGGCTCGCGTTCTTCTAGCGGCAGAAAATCCGTCGCGGCAAAATTCGGCCCCGTTTAGGGCCGCCGGCGCGGACCTGCGTCGCGGCCGTCGGGGCCGCCGTTTCTGCATTTATTTCGCGCCATTCAGAAGTGACGCTGTCTTTAGACCCGTAGAGAAAGGCCTTGATATTGTCGTCCTCGCGCTGGTAGACCACGCCGGTCACTTCCATGCCCTCTTCCTGCATCTGGCTGTAAACGCCGGCGACATGATCGGCCCGATTGTCGACGAACACGACCGCTTTGATCGGCAGCGAACAGCGGTGGAGGAGCGTAACCAGCATGATCCCCTTGTGCTGGCCGGAGGTCATCATGATGCCGTTGCGATAGCTGACTTTTTGCGGCGATTGCAGCTTGAGGGTGCTGATTTCGCGGGCGTTGATGCCTGCGGCCGCCGGACGGGACGGATCGTACGGCATGTACAGCGAATCGACTTCGTCGCCCGTCGGCAGGGCCGTTCGGGCGAAGTCGAACCCGTTCCGCTTGAGCTCCCGCTCGGTCGCCGGCCGAAAGTCGTCGCCGCGCGAGGTGAGCACGATCGCCGACACGCCATGGTCCTGCAGCTTGGAGACGACGGCCGGCAAATCCGGCTGCGGCGGGTGCATTGCGCCCCGGTTGTAGAGGAGTCCCTGCACGTCCAAAATACCTGGGAAAGAACTGGCGACCAGCTGCGGCGATTTCGGCTCGTGTTTCAGCAGGAAGACTTGCCAATCGAACCACTGTTCACTACCAAGAGGTTCGTCCATCGAGAGGAGCGTATTGTCGATGTCGGCTACGAGCAAAACGTGCTCCGGGCCGAATTTCGCGGCATAGGCGTCGATGATTTCGGCCACGTCGTCGAAATCGCTCGACATGCGAATTTCGGCGGCCGGCGACGCGACGCTCGCGACACTCGCCACGACGATCAGGACGGCCCGCCAACAGAATTGGATGAGGAACGACTTCGAGGCCATGATCAACGGGAAGGCGGCAAACCGGGTGGGATTTTCGGCGGAAGGACTAGTGCGGGCCGCACGGGCGAGTTGTATCTGCCGCGCCGTGCATTCCAGGCTCAAGTGACGTAAAATCCGCGACGGGAACTGGAAACGCGCGGGGGTGTCTCCAGTCTAATTTGCAGCAGCCGAGGTTGCCACTCCCCCAATCCGCCGAGTCGCCCGAAACCACCCAACCGAAAGGCTCACATGATCAGCTCCGTTGTCGCCATGATCGACCATTCCGTGCTGCAGCCCACGGCCACCGACGCCGACGTGCGGGAAGCGTGCCGACTGTGCCGGGAAGTGGGCGTGGCGAGCATCTGCGTCAAACCATGCCACGTGCCGTTGGCCGCCGCCGAACTCGCCGGCTCGGCGGTCAAGGTGAGCACCGTGATCGGCTTTCCGCACGGCGGCGCCAGCTCGGCGATCAAGGCGGCGGAAACGCGCACGGCGTGTGACGAGGGCGCCCAGGAGGTCGACATGGTCGCCAATCTCGGCAAGGCGGTCGCCGGCGACTGGTCGTATGTCGAGGCCGATATCCGTGCGGTGGTCGAAGCGGCGCGGGCCCACGGTGCGATCACCAAGGTGATATTCGACACCGGCCTGCTTCCGAATGACGACGTGAAGATCGGCCTGTGCCGCGCGAGCGAAGCCGCCGGGGCCGCCTTCGTGAAGACGTCGACCGGCTACGGTTACGCCAAGAATGCAGCCGGCGAGATGCAGGCCACCGGCGCGACCGAGCACGACGTGCGGCTGATGCGGGCCACATGCAGCCCGGCGATCCAGGTGAAAGCTTCGGGGGGCATCCGCGACTTCGCCACGGCCTCACGCTTCGTCGAACTCGGCGCGACCCGACTCGGCACCAGCTCGACACTCGCCATCGCGGCCGGCGAGCGCGGCGGGGCGGCGGCGCCCGCCACGACTTCCGCCTACTAACCTTTCGCAGGACCAGACGCATGCCCGATCTCTACGACCAGGTCGAAGCCGCCGCCGCCGCCATCCGCAAGGCTTGGAGCGAAACTCCGCACGCGGGTGTGATCCTCGGCACCGGCCTGGGTAGCTTTGCCAAGCGCATCAAGGTCGATGCCACGATCGATTACGGGGACATCCCGCACTTCCCCACGTCGACCGTGGTTTCGCATCGCGGCCGGCTGCTGTGTGGCCACGTCGGCGAGGTGCCGGTGCTGGCCATGGAAGGCCGCTTCCACGCCTACGAAGGCTATCCGCTCACATCGATTACGCTGCCGATCCGCGTGATGAAACGCCTCGGGGCGAAGCTGCTCGTCGTGTCGCAGGCCGTGGGCGGACTGAATCCGCAATATCGCTGCGGCGACGTGATGATCATCGACGACCACATTAACCTGCTCGGCGACAACCCGCTGATCGGCATCAACGACGACCGGCTCGGCCCGCGGTTCCCGGATATGTCCGCGCCGTACGATCCAGTGCTCAGCGAGAAGGGCCTCGAAATCGCCCGCCGCGAAAATTTTGCGGCCCATCGCGGCGTGACGGTCGCCGTGACGGGGCCAAACCTGGAGACGCGGGCCGAGTACCGTTTCTTGCGCCAGATCGGGGCCGACGTCGTGGGGATGTCGACCGTGCCGGAAGCAATTGTGGCGGTCCACTGCGGGCTGCGGATTTTCGGTCTCTCGGTAGTGACCGACATGTGCCTGCCCGATGCACTCAAGCCGGCGGTCGTGGAGGAGATCATCGCCGTGGCCAACTCAGCCGAACCGAAGCTCGCCGCGCTGATCGAGGGCGTTTTGGAATATGACTGGAACGCGAACAGATAGTTGATGCAGTGGCACAGGCCGCCGCCCTGTGAACCCTTAGTACACCACCCGCCGCGGATTCGAGAGCCACTCGCCGAACAGCCGCTTGCATTCTTCTGTGAGAACGCCCGGAATTAACTTCACCTGGCTGCCACCGAGCCGGAGCAAATCTTGACCCGACAGCTGCAACTCGTTGAACCCGGCCGTGGCGGCGTCGGCGATCGATGCTCCGTAATACACCGTGTCGACCCGCGCCCAATGGAGCGCGGCCATGCACATCGGGCAGGGCTCGCAGGTGGTCGCCACGATCGCTCCTTCGAGGAGGATATTCTGGGCATGACGGCAGGCCTCACGGAGCGCGTTCACCTCGGCATGGGCGGTGATGTCGGTGGTCAGGGCCACCGTGTTGTGCGAGCAGGAAAGGAGCTCATCACCGCGGGCGATCGCGCAGCCAAACGGACTCTGCCCGGCGGAGAGCCCGGCGCGGCACTTGTCGATCGCCAACTGCATCAATTCTTCCGGACTGATCACGACGAACTCCCAGCAAGTTCCCGCGCCTGCGCAGTTAGCACTCTAAGCACCGCCGCGCCGGCAAGCAAGCCTTTGCCGGCCGGCAGCACGATCGATCGCACATAAAAAGGAGCGGCCCGTGCAAGACCTGCACGCCAAAATCACCGCAGCGACCGACTTCCTGGCCGGCCGCAGTTCGGACCGGCCGAAGGTCGGGATCATTCTCGGCTCGGGCCTGGGCGGCGTGGGCGACGCGATCGACCTCAATGCGGCGATCGACTACCACGACATCCCCCACTTCCTCCGCAGCACCGCCATCGGGCACAAGGGCCGGCTGCTCTTCGGCCGTCTCGCCGGCAAGAGCGTCGTCGCCATGCAAGGCCGCTTCCATCTTTACGAAGGCTACGCAGCCGACCGGGCCACTTTTCCCGTCCGCGTCATGCAGGCCCTCGGCATTGAGCTGCTGGTGGTCTCCAACGCCGCCGGTGGACTCAACCCGCGCTACGCCGTCGGCGACATCATGGTCATCGACGACCACATCAACTTGATGAACCGCAATCCGCTCATCGGCGTGAACGACGACCGCCTCGGCCCGCGGTTCCCCGACATGTCGGCCCCATACGACCGAGGGCTAGGCGACCGGGCACTTGCCATCGCGCGCCGGGAAGATTTCCCCTGCCACCGCGGCACGTACATCGGCATGCTCGGCCCGAATTACGAAACGCGGGCCGAAATCCGCATGCTTCGCGCCTGGGGCGACGCCGTCGGCATGTCCACGGTCCCCGAAGTCATCGCCGCCACCCACGCCGGCATTCGCGTTCTCGGCCTCTCCACGATCACCAACCTCTGTTCGCCGGACCACCGCCATGAGGCGACCGGCGAAACCGTCGTCGCCGCCGCCAATGCCGCCAGCAAACGCCTGCAATCGATCGTCGAAGGCGTGATTGCAGATTTGCCTAGTTAGCCGCGGCGCGACGCCGAAAGCCCTCGAAGTTCATTCCGATTGTGTCCTCTTTGCTCCTGTGCGTCTTTGCGCTCGAATCCCGCCTGCTTCCCACCTAACCAAGCCGTGCGAAACTCAAGCCGGGCAGCTATATTGCGAGCTTCCACGACATCGCCATGAACATCGTCCACCTGATTTCGAAGAAGCGCGACGGCCACGAGCTGGCCGATTTTGAGATCGGTGCGCTGATCGATGGCTACGTGCGCGGCGATATCCCCGATTATCAGATGGCTGCCTGGGCGATGGCGGTCTTCCTGCGCGGCATGACGGTCGCGGAGACGGCTGCCCTCACGGAGCGGATGCTCCACTCCGGTGCCCGCTTCGAGTGGCCGGCGGGGGAAGCGCCCAAGGTCGATAAGCACTCCACTGGCGGCACCGGCGACAAAGTCTCGCTGATCCTCGCCCCACTGCTCGCCTGCTGCGACCTTCAGGTGCCGATGATCTCGGGCCGCGGGCTCGGCGCGACCGGCGGTACGCTTGACAAGTTGGAGGCCATCCCCGGCTTCCGCACCGATCTTTCGACCGCCGAGATGCAGGAAGTGACCCGACGCGTCGGCTGCGTGATCAGCGGCGCGACGGCCGACCTCGTCCCCGCGGATCGCAAGCTCTACGCGCTTCGCGACGTCACGGGCACGGTCCCTTCGATCCCGCTGATCACGGCGAGCATCATGAGCAAGAAGCTCGCCGAAGGGCTCGACGCGCTGGTGCTGGACGTCAAGTGGGGGAGCGGCGCGTTTATGAAGACGCTCCCCGAGGCCAAGGCGCTCGCCCGCTCACTGGTCGACACCGGGAAGCGGATGCACGTCCCGACGGCCGCTATCCTCACCGACATGAATCAACCGCTCGGCCGCATGGCCGGCAACGCCGTGGAAGTAGATGAATCGGTCGCGGCGCTGGAGGGCCGGGGTCCCGAGGATTTGATGATCGTAACGCTCGAGCTCGGCGCCGAGCTGCTAGTGCTGGCGAAGCGGGCCCAATCGCTCGACGAGGCAAAGGACCGGCTGCAGCGCGTGATCGACTCCGGCGCCGGGCTGGCGAAATTCCGCGAGATGGTCGCTGCGCAGGGCGGAAATCTCGACGCGCCGCGTGCGATCGCCCCCGCCAGCGAGCTTCCCGCCGTCCGCGGCGGAGTTGTCTGCGGCATGGACACCGAGGCCCTCGCGCGCGTGATCATCGAGCTCGGCGGCGGCCGCAAGAAACTCGGCGACGCTCTCGACCATTCCACCGGTTTCGAAATGCTGGTTCGCCTCGGTGACCCCGTCGAACCGGGTGAGCCACTGGTCCGCGTGTTTGCCAGGCCCGATGCGTTCGCCCGTGTGCGCGACGAACTCCTCGCGGCGATCGTGATCGAGGACACAGCCGTACCACCCCCCGAACTGATCGTCGAGCGGATCACATGACCCAACCAGAAAATGCCGACGAAGCCGAACTTATCCGTGCCGCGCTCGACGTGCAACAAAAGGCCTACGCGCCGTATTCGAATTTCCACGTTGGCGCGGCGATCCGCACCGCCAGCGGCAAGATCTATCAAGGGGCGAATGTGGAAAACGCCTCGTTTGGACTGACGATCTGCGCCGAGCGCGTGGCGGCCACGGCGGCGGTCGCGGCGGGAGAACGCGAGTTCACGGGCGTTGCCGTGGTAAGCCGCGGCGGCGTTTCGCCTTGCGGCGCATGCCGTCAATTTCTGGCCGAATTCGCTCCGACAGTGCCGATCGTGATGATCGACTCCGAGAAGCCAGGCGTGGTTCATCGGTCCACGCTTGCCGAGTTGCTCCCCGGCCGCTTCGAGGGACCGACCTGACCCGCACTCGTTACGAGTGGCGCACAGTGTTGAAGATGCGATCGCCGGCATCGCCCAGGCCGGGAACGATGTACTTCTTATCGTTCAGGTCGGCGTCGATGTGGCAGACATAGACCTGTGCATTGGGGAATTCCGTTTCGACGAGTTTGCAGCCTTCCTGGGAAGCGATCAACGCGATCAGCTTGATCTGCGCGACGCCCCAGTGGTCGAGCGCTGACATCGCCGCGACCGCCGACCCACCCGTCGCCAGCATGGGATCGAGCACGAGCGCCACATCGACCGGCCCGTCCGCCGGCAGCTTGCAGTAGTACTCAACCGGCTGGGCGGTGGTCTCGTCGCGATAGAGCCCCAGGTGCCAGACCTCGGCCTGCGGCACCAGATCGAGCACCGGCTCAACCATCCCCAGCCCGGCCCGCAAGATCGGCACGATGGCGATCCGCTGCGACAACCGACACCCTGCGGCCCTGGCGACCGGCGTTTCGACGTCGAGCGGCTCGGTCCGCAAATCCTTGAGCGCCTCGTACGCCAAGAGCGATGCGAGCCGGCGCACGATCGCGCGAAACTCGGTCGGCTCGGTCTGGTGGTCGCGGAGCCGGGTGAGATGACACTCCACAAGGGGGTGATTCACCTCGAACACGCCGCCTACAAATGATTCAGCCTCGCGCTCGGCGAGCGGACTCACCGGAGTAGTTGCCGTCATCGTCGCCATGCCGCACTCCTCACCTGCAAGGGCCGCAGAGACCGTGTTCCCCGGGAATCCGCGAGACGGAATCATCCTGACGCTACTAACGTTTCTAATCTTTGCGCAATTGCCCGGCAAGTTGCCCCTACGGTTTCGGAGCACTGCTTGGGTGCGCGCGGTCCGTCGGTTAGCATAAAACGGGTCGAGGCGGAACGAGCTATGAGGAAAACAACTATGCGGATTTTGTGGACGTTTCTGGCGTGGTTGGCGCTATTGGGTGTAGGGCATGCCGACGCTCCGCCGATCGCGCCGGATGAAGCGCGGCCGCACGTCTCCTGGGAGGACGCGGACCGTGTCGTCGGCCGGGTGGCCTTCGTCTCGGGCCGCGTGGCCGATGTGCGAAAATTCGACTCCTTGACGCTGATCAATTTCTTTGCCGATCACCCGCCCGCCGAATTTTCGGGCGTGATCCGCACGGCTGATCTTGCCAAGTTTTCGCCTTCGCCGAAAGAACTCTACCGCGGCAAGATTGTGCGAATTCGCGGTCTGGTGACCACGTTTAAGGGCGTGCCGCAGATTGCGATCACTTCGCCCGACCAGATCGAAGTGTTGGAGGAGTTGCCTGCCACGGAAGAGCCGCCGGCGCGCGCGAAGCACGCGGTCGGTGCGAAGATCAAGGTCGCGGCGTACAACGTGCTGAATCTGTTCGACGCCGTCGACGACCCGTACACCGCGGACGAAGCGACGCCGATCAAGCCCCGAGAGCAATTGGAGTCGCTCGCCGAGTCGATCCGCCAGCTGGACGCCGACGTGATTGCACTCGAGGAGGTGGAGAATCGTGGCTACCTGGAGCGTTTCATCGAAGTGTTCTTGACGGACATGGGCTATGAGCATGTCGTGCTCTTCGAAGGAAACGATCGCCGTGGCATCGACGTCGCCTTGCTGTCGCGGGTGCCGATTGGCCAGGTGCGCTCGAACCGGCATGTCACATTCCCCGGACCGAACGGTCGCACGCTCCGCTTTGCGCGGGATGTGTTGCAGGTCAACGTGGAACCGGAAAACGCAGCTGGATTTGAAATCTGGGTCGTCCATCTCCAGAGCAATTCGCAGGGGCGCGAATATGCGGAACCGATCCGCATCGCCGAGGCCCGCCAGGTGCGGCGAATGCTGGATCAGGAATTGAAGCAGGATCCAGCGGCGCGGATCGTCGTGACCGGCGACTTCAACGACACGTGGAACAGCGAAGCGCTGCAGACGATCGCAGGCCAGGGAGCCACGGCGATGTGGGCGACAGCCACCGACAACGCCGACGGGGCGGTGATCACCTACAATCAGGGACCGTTTCGCGAGATGATCGACTTTGCGCTGTGCTCACCGGCGATGGCGAAGCGCTTCGTGAAGGGTTCGTTTCACGTGGAGCCAGGTTCGCCCGAGACAACCGGATCGGATCACAACCCGATCGTCGCGGAGTTCGACTTACAGAAGGCCCCGTAGGCGGCCTTGCACGATTACGGCAGCATGATGTTGGCAACGCAGGCATTGATCAATGCCACCAACGTGCCGCCGAGCATTGCGCGGAACCCGAGGCGAGCCAGGTCGCTCTGCCGGGTGGGCGCCATGCCGCCAATACCGCCAAGTTGAATCCCGATCGAGCTGAAATTTGCGAAGCCGCAGAGGGCGAACGTCATAATCTTTCGGGCTCGTTCAGAAAGCTCCACGACGTCGTCCGGCTTGGCCCATTCGGAGAGGCGCAAGTAAGCGACGAACTCGTTGGTGGCCATTTTCAGCCCCAGCAACTGGCCGGCGTTGCGGCATTCGCTCCACTTGATCCCCAACAACCACGCGACCGGCTGAAACACCCAGCCGAGGAAGCCTTCAAGCGTCCACACGTAATTCACACCCTCGCCCTGGCCGCTGACGTAGCCGAATTGGGCGCCAACCCAGCCCAGGATCAGGTTGATCAGCGCGATCAGCGCCATGAACACCAGCAGCATTGCGCCTACGTTGAGCGCAAGCTGCAGTCCGCCGACAGTGCCGTTGGCGATTGCTTCGAGCACGTTGACGCTCTTATCTTCGACTTCAATCTTGACACCGCCCAAAGTTTCCGGCTGATCGACTTCCGGCTGCAAAACTTTGGCAATCATTAATCCGGCAGGTGCCGCCATCACCGAGGCGGAAAGCAAATCGCGGGCGCTGATTCCCATGTCGACGTAGGCCGCGAGCACGCCGCCCGCCATCGTCGCAAATCCGCCGACCATGATCGCGTTCAGTTCGGAGATCGTCATCGAATTGATGTAGGGTCGAATTACGAGCGGCGCCTCGGTTTGGCCGACAAACACGTTGGCCGCCGCGGAGAGTGTCTCGGCGCCGGACGTCCCCAGCGTCACCTGCATCAGACGGGAGAACAGGCCGACGATCCACTGGATCACGCCGTAGTAGTAAAAGATCGACATGAGCGCCGAAAAGAAAATGATCGTGGGCAGTACTTTGAAGGCAAAAAAGTGTTCCGCAAACCCTTCACCGAACACGAAAGTCGAACCGGCCGAGACACAGCTTAGGGCGGCGTTGAACGCGGCGTCGATCAAGTCGAAGAACCATTTGCCGGTGGCCGTGCGCAGGATAATCGCGGCAAAGATAAACTGCAGCAGCAATCCGCCGATGACAACGCGCGGACTAACGCGGCGCTTGTGCGAGCTCATCAGCCACGCCACGAAGAGAAAGACCAAAATGCCGAGCAGGCTTACGAGTCGATTCATACGGTTCCAGGGATGCTTGAAAGAGAAGGAGCGAACGCCTGCAACAAATCTCCAACACCGTCTAACTGCCGCGGTACGTCGAGTAACCGAACGGCGCGAGCAGCAGGGGTACATGATAGTGCTTTTCACTCGCCGCGACGCGAAAAAAAATCTCGACTTTCGGATAGAAGGTGGCCGTCTTTGTGCGGGCGAAGTATTCCTCGGTGTCGAACACGAGGCAGAAGACCGTTGCTTCGCTCAGCTCGGCCGAATAGAAGTCGCCAATGCGGCCGTCCGCGTTAGTCGTGGCTCGTTTGAGTTCCGTGCGGTCGGAAGAGCCGGTTTGCAGCTGGTACAGTGTGGCGCGGATGCCAGCGGCGGGGGCCCCGCGGGAGGTATCGAGGACGTGGGTCGAGATGGAAGTCATGCGACTCTCTCCGGGTAATCGGGCTAGGCGACGTCTGGCGGCGCGAGTTTTTCCAGGCGGAGATGGGTGATCTTGCGCTGCTCGGCGGCGGCGATCGGCAACTCGGCGCTCGAATCGCTGTTCAATCGCTCGTACAACATCGCGCACATCTCGGCAGCCATCTTGCCGGTGGCACAGATGATGAACGGGTAGCCGAACCGCTCGTCGTAGAGCTTGTTACCGTCGGCGAGGCGCTGGATCGTCGCCTCGTCGGCGGCACTTATGCCGGATTGTTCAGCGGCCGACCACTGCTTATTGCCAGCGAGCCGCATCCGCAGCGAATTCAGATCGCCGATGCGCGGGTGGCTGTTGAAGGCGGCGAGCCAGTCGTCGCGCTGCAATTCGTCAAAGCACCGTTCGGCGGCGGCGCGGAGGGCGGCGCCATCGTCGAAAGGGCGGCTGGCGACCATTTGCGTCACCCAGGCGTCGGCGCCGCAGCACTTGCGGAATTGTTCGGCGGCGGCCGCCGCATCGAGTTCGTTCAGCCAATTCACCGTGGCGTCGTTCATATCGTCATTCCGACTCCTGGCGCCGCCGGCACGCCCCGCAGCCACGTTTGCTGCACGATGCCCCGCAACTCGCGGCCCTCGTACGGTGTGAGCGGATGACGGTGCTTGAGCTCCTGGCCGCGGACGACATAGGCTGCTTCTGGATCAAAGGCGACGAAGTTTGCTTCGGCGCCGGGCGCAATTGCCGTGCTCCGTCCGACAAATTGTGCAGGGCGGTGCGACAACCATTCGATGACCTCGGCAAGAGTGTGCCCGCGCTGGGAAGCCTCCGTCCAGACGGCCGACAGCAGGAGCTGCACCGAGCTGATGCCGCCCCAGGCTGCCGCAAAATTGCCATCTTCGCGGCGTTTCATCTCCGGCGGACTGGGCGAATGATCGGTGGCGATGAAATCGATCACTTCGTCGTAGAGGCCCTGCCACAGCTGCTCCCGATTGGCCCGCGGGCGAATCGGCGGCGTGCACTTGAATTCGGTCGCGCCGTCGGAGATCGACTCGGCGTCAAAGAGCAAGTAGTGTGGACAGGTTTCGACGGTGAGCGGCAACCCTTCCGCGCGGGCGGCAGCGAGCAGCGGCAGGCTCTCGGCATCGGCAAGATGGACGATGTGCGTGCGGCAGCGCGTCTCGCGGCAGAGGTCGATGAGCAAGCGGATCGCAGCGCGTTCGAACTCCGGCGGCCGCGAGGCCAGGAACTGGGCGAAGCTGCGAGGATCGACCTGCGGCGGCTGCGGCGTCACCAGTTCCGCATGGGCCAACAGCGGCAGGCCGCGCACGGCGAGCACGGGCATCGCGGCCCGCAATTCGCGTTCGGTCGCGGCGGGAAAGTCGTCGATGCCGCTATGGCACAAGAAAACTTTGATGCCGAGCACGCCGGCGTCGACCAGCGCGGCGATCTCGCCTTCATTGCCTGGAACGAGTCCGCCGTAGAAGCCAACGTCGCACGAAAGCTTTCCGCTCGTCGCGGCGCGCTTGGCCGCGAGCGCCGCCGCGGTCGTTGTCACTGGCGAGCTGTTGAGCGGCATGTCGACGACGAGCGTCGTGCCGCCCGCCGCCGCGGCCGCGGTCCCCGTCGCAAAACCTTCCCACTCGGTGCGGCCCGGCTCGTTGAGATGCACGTGCACGTCGACGATGCCCGGGAGGATTGCCACGTCGCCCAGGTCCTCGGCATCACCCGCGTCGTCGACGTCGCGCGAATCGTAGTCTTCGATCGCTGCGATGCGCCCATTCCGCACATGGAGTGTGGCGGGCCGCTCACCTTGGCGAGTGAACACACGCCGGCTGCGGAGGCGAAAGTCGGGGGTCGGGGGCTGCGGTGCGGCGCTCATGTATAGTATGTTTTAGTGTCCCGGCATCGGTGTGCAACAGGCGTAAGATCGAGATTGCGGAGATGCGATGACGTCGCTTGCGTTCAACCGCTACGGCAAACACAGGGTCCGCGTGAGCAAGATTCGCCGGCCGCGGCAGGCGGCGGCCAAGGCGGAGCGGCACGAATTCGTCGAGGCGTCTGTCGACATCGAGTTGGAAGGGGACTTCGCAGCTTCGTTCACCGAGGGGGACAACCGCAACGTGATCGCCACGGACACGTGCAAGAACACGGTCTACGTACTGGCCAAGGATCATCCGCTCGACACGATCGAGTCGTTCGGACTGGCGATCGTGGAGCATTTCATCGGGCGCTACGCCCACGTGACGCGCGCGATTGCCTCGCTCGAGGAGCGGGTGTGGTCGCGGCTGGCGGACTCGCCCTTCTGTTTCACGGCCGCCGGATCGTCCACGCCGACGACGGTGATCGATCTGGTGCGAGGACAATCGCCGCAGGTGCGGTCTGGCTTCGAAAAACTGCTGATCGCCAAGACGACCGAGAGCGGCTTCAGCGATTTTCACCGCGACGAGTTTCGGACGCTGCCGGATACGAATGACCGCATCCTGGCGACGGAGCTTTCGACGGTGTGGACGTACGACTCGACGACGGTCGATTTTGCCAAATTTCGTGTGGCAATTGTCGACGCACTCGTCAAGCGGTTCACCGATCACTACAGCCGCAGCGTGCAGGAAACGCTGTACCTGATGGGGCAAGCGGCGCTCGCGGCGTGTCCGGTGGTGAAGGGTATTACGCTCACGATGCCGAACAAGCATCATCTCTTGGCGAATCTCGCGCCCTTCGGCCGCACGAATGAGAATGAAGTGTTCGTGGCGACTGACGAGCCGTTTGGCTACATCACGGGGACGGTGGCGCGAGACTAGACGCTGGGGGCTCGCTGTCGCTCGACCGCCAGCCACCCAAGCGCCGATTCACTTGGCCGCCAATTGCGCCAGTGTGAGGGCGAGCGTTTTGACGCCGGCGGCGATCGCTTCTGGTGACGAGAATTCATCCGGCCGGTGGGAAACGCCGCCGCGGCAGGGAATGAAGATCATGCCCACCGGCGCGACGCGAGCCATGAACAACGTGTCGTGATACGCGCGGCTGATCATCGATTGCCAGCCGAGCGACAGCGAATCGGCGGACCGTTCGATTGCCGCGACAATTTCGTCACTCGTCGCGGCGGGCGGATCGGCATTGAGAATCCGCCATTCGAGAGCAACGCGTCGCTCGGAAGCGATCCGTTCGGCGGCACTCGTGATCGTGCTGAGCACCGCATCGCGGTTGGTGCCGTCGATGTCGCGGAGGTCGAGCTTGAACACGACGCGGCTGGGGATCGAATTCACGGCGCCGGGATGAACCTGCAGCCAACCGACGGTGGCCACCAGGTCGGGGCTCGTGCTCTGGCGGGCGAGTGACTCGATTTCGCCGATCATCGCGGCGGCGGCCACGAGGGCGTCGCGACGGCGTGGCATGAGGACAGCGCCGGCGTGCCCCCCTTCGCCGGTGAGGGTAAATTCGAGCGTCGCGGGGGCGGCGATGGCCGTCACCACGCCGATCGGCATTTTTGCCGCCTCCAGTTCGGGCCCCTGCTCGATATGGAGCTCGACGAAGGCGTGGTATGAATCGGGCGCGAGCGCGACGCCGCCTAGGTCGCCAGCGAATCCGGCCGCGGTACGAACGGCGTCGACACCATCGCCTGCTTCGTCGCGGAGGGCGGCGAGTTTTTCTCTCGAAAGGCTGCCGCTCAACAGCCGGCTGCCGAGGCAACCGATGCCGAAGCGCGTCGGCTCTTCGGACGTGAAGAGAATCAACTCGATCGAGCGGCGCGGTTGGACGCCGGCCCGCTGCAGCGCGCGAATCGCTTCCAAGCCACCGAGTACGCCAACCGTGCCGTCGTACATGCCGGCGTGGGGAATGGCGTCGATGTGCGAGCCTGTGCCCACGGCGGGCGCCGCGGCGTCGCTGCCCGAGAAGCGGGCGAACGTGTTGCCGATCGCGTCGACGCGGACCGTGAGGCCGGCTTGCTCGCAGAGGCCGATCACGAACTGCCGGGCCCGCCGGTCCACCTCGCCAAACACGATTCGCGTCACGGTGGGCGGCGGATCGGGCGACTCGCTGATCGCGGCGAGCTGCCAGAGCTCGTTCATCAGGGCATCGATGTCGACTTGCAACTCGCTGGCAAGATTCACGGCTTTGTCCCTTTAGAGCACCGAGAGCGGGTCGCGGTGGATGTCTTTGTAATAGATGTAAGTCGCTCTTTCCGTGCCCATCGCCACGAACCATTGCGGGCAGTAGGAGGCCATCCAGATCGTGTCGCCGGCCGCGACGGGATACCAGCTTTCGGCGAGACGATAGACCCCCTGCCCTTGCTTCATGTAGAGGCCGTGCTCCATTACGTGGCACTCGACGAACGGGAGCTTCGCGCCGGGCTGAAACGTGAACACATTCACGGCCATGTCGAACGCCGGCTCAATCGGCAGCAGCGTGGCGAGGATCGCCTGCGGATCGCCGAGGAAGGGTTCGGCGGGTGATCGGGCGAGTGAGCCGACGACTCGTTTTGGCGTCGCGGTTCCGGCGAGCGGTTCGTATTTCTTCTCGAACACGAGCAGCTTCGCGCCGAGCGGCAGCGTGAGCTCGCAAGCATCGCCGGGCGGAAACCAGGCAAATTCGTCGGCGGCGAGCGGCTTGCCGTCGAGCGTTGCCGAGCCGGAGAGGACATACACCAGGCGTTCCACGCCAGCGGCCGCGCCCGTCGTCTTTGCCGGCTTGCCTTTGGCCATCGCAAGATATTGGACGAATCGCGGGCCGCCGTTGCCGCCGCGCATCGCGGGGCTGATCAGGATCGTCCCGTCGACGTCGCTCCAACCCATCAGCGGCGAAGTGACATGGCTGTCTGGAGCGATCAGGGCGTGGTCGCGCGCGACGCGGGTGCGGTTTCCAGGAAACAATTCGCTCATGCTGGGCTCGACAGGTTGGCGGTAAGACTGCTGCTTGTTGCCAGGTTGGCGACGAAGCGGCAGGTGACTTCGATGGCGGTCGCCACGTCGTCGCGGTCGACTGCCTCATCTGGATGATGGCTGATCGCGCCGGGGTGGCGGATGAAGAGCATTGCGGCAGGGATGCGGCGGGCGATGATCATCGCGTCGTGTCCCGCGCCACTGGGGAGCGCGGCCGGCGGCTGGCCGCACTCGATCATCGCGCTGGTGAGGAGCTGAGTCAGCTCGCTGTCCATGGCCACGGCGGAGTGCTCGCTCCGCTCGTCGAGTTCCAGCAGGCAGCCGTACTCACGGGCGACGTCGACGCCGATCGCCAGCAGCCGTTCAACAGCCTCGTGGCGGACCGCATCGCCCGCATGGCGGACATCGAGCGCGAGCTCGACACCGGCCGGAATCACGTTCGGAACGTTCGGCACGACTTGCATTTTGCCGACGGTGGCGCGGAGGCCGTCGGTGGCGACCGCGATCTCGCGCGAGGCACTGACAAATCGGGCGGCGCAGCAGAGTGCGTCGTGGCGGTCTTCCATCGGCGTCGTGCCGGCATGTCCCGCGCGGCCGATGAAGCGGAGCTGCAAGCGGCTCTGGCCGACGATCGCGGTCACCGCGCCGACGGCCGCTCCGCTATTGGCCAGTACGGGTCCCTGCTCGAGATGCGGCTCCATGTAGGCCAAAACTTCGCCGGGTGCGTAGGCGGCCGCCGGGATCAGCTCGGGCCGCAGGCCGAATTCACAAATCACTTCGCGCATCGTGACGCCATCGGAATCGATCCGCTCGAGCCATGACTCTTGAAACTCGCCCAAGAGCGCGCTGCTGCCGAGGAAGGGCAATGCGAAACGAAAACCTTCCTCTTCGCTGAAAGCGACGACTTCGAAGTGGAACGGCAATTTTGTACCGCGGGTGAGTTCAGCAACCGCGAGGCCGATGAGCACACCGAGCGTGCCGTCGTAGCGGCCGGCGTTGGCCACGGTGTCGAGGTGCGAGCCGATCAGAAAGGCCTGCTTGCCGCCGACGGCGCGGCGACGGCCAATCAGGTTGCCCGCGTTGTCGACGCGCGGCGAGAGTCCGGTCTCGGCCATCCACAAGGCGACTTGCTCGTGAGCGGCGCGCATCGCGCTGGAGAGGAAGCGACGCGTCAAATGGTCGGGTGACTCGGAGCAGCGGGCCAGGGAGTCGCAGCGCGACATCACGCGATCGGCGGCGGCAATGAAATCGGAACGCTTCAAATCGAGGCCCATTACCAGTTCAAACGCCTGTCGCCATTGACTTTAGCCGCTGGGCGACCTAGCTTGAATTTAGGCGGAAATGCTCCAGGCGAGAATAGAGTCTTCAGTCGTACTGCGTCCCACCTGCCCAGCTCCTTCTCTTTTCCTCCATAAACGCTGCGAGGGCAGTGGGCGCTGCAAGGGCACTCGGTCCGCTGAGGAAGTACCGTTTGCCCTTTGTGGATCGAATCGCAATCGCCATGCGAGACCACCTCGTATTCTACATCAACGGGATTCGCCAGGCTGTTGGCGGCCACGATGCCGGGCGGACGCTTTCGGACTACCTGCGGATGGGCTGCGGCGCAACCGGTGCAAATCGACTGACCGGCACCAAGGTGGCGTGTGCCGAGGGAGATTGCGGGGCGTGCACGGTGCTGGTGGGGCGGCTGACGGCGGATGGCCGCGCGCTGGAGTATGTGCCGATCGACGCCTGTATCGCGTTCGTGTATCAGCTCGATCGGACGCACATCGTGACGGTCGAGGGCATCGCGGCGGATGGAAAGCTCTCGCCGGTGCAGTTGGCAATGGTGACATGCCACGGCAGCCAGTGCGGCTTTTGCACGCCCGGTTTCGTGATGGCGCTGCATGGGCTGGTAGAGACAGAACGCGGCGCGGACGACAAGCGGCAGCTGGCGGACGAGGAATTGCGACTGGGGCTGTCTGGGAATTTATGCCGCTGCACGGGGTACGCGCAGATCATGGAGGCCGGAGCGGCGATCGAGCCGGGGAAGGTCGTCCGGATGAAATCGCAGTTTGATGCGGCGGCGATCGTGAAGGACCTGGCGTCGCTGCGGTCGGGTCCGGTGCATGTGAATCCGCCCGTGGCGGCAGAGTCGAATGGCCGAGTGGTCGAATCATTACATGAGATCTTCTTGCCGACTACGCTCGAAGAGCTGTTGGCACAGCGCGCGGCACGGCCCAAGAGCACGCTCGTGAGCGGTGCGACGGACGTCGGCGTGCAGGTAAACCATCGCAAGCTGGCGCCGATGAGCGTGATCACGACACAATCGGTGTCGGAATTGCAGCGGCTGGAGATCGTCGACGGGGAACTCATCGTCGGAGCTGCGGTGCGCTGGGCGCAGTTCGCCGAGTTCATTGCCGACCGTGTGCCCGAGTACAAAGCGGTCCTCGATCGCTTCGGCAGCCCACAGATTCGCCAGATGGGAACGCTCGTGGGCAACCTGGCCAATGCCTCGCCGATCGCCGATTCGATTCCGTTTCACTATGTCGCCGAGTCGACGATCGAACTGGCGAGCGTCGACGGGCGGCGAAAGGTGCCGATCGAGAAGTTCTATCGTGGGTACAAGCAGCTCGATTTGCGGCCGGCTGAAGTGATCACCGCGGTGCGGACGCGACTGCCGGAGAGTGACGCCCATTTGAAGCTCTACAAGATTACCCGTCGCCGCGATCTCGACATCAGCACAGTGACAGTGGCTTTCCTGGTCGAGATGGACAACGCCGGCGGGACGATTCGCCGCGCACGAATTGCGGTCGGCGGCGTGGGACCGACGGTGCTGCGGCTTCCTCTCTCAGAAGCGGCGCTCGCTGGAAAGCCGTTCGAACTGGCCACCATGCAGGCGGCCGGCCGCCTCGCACGGCAGGAAATCGCACCGATCTCCGACGTTCGCGGCAGCGACGCGTTCCGCTCGCAACTGGTGGAGAATTTGTTCCAGAAGTTTTATTTCGATTGCGCGCCGCAGCCGGCCGCAGTCTCGTGACGCCGAGTCGCTTAGTAACCATGCCGCAAGTTGGCCAATCCATACCGCACGAATCGGCCGTCGGCCATGTCACGGGCAGCGCCCGGTACATCGACGACTTGCCGCGCCTGGCGGGCGAATTGTACGTCGATTTCGCCGGCTCGCCGATCGCGGCGGGGACGATTCGCGAGCTCGATCTGAAGGCGGCGCGGCGCGTGCCGGGCGTCGTTTGCATTTTGAATCACGCGGACCTGCGCGGCCCGAACCATTTCGGTCCGATCTTCGCGGACGAGCCGTTTCTCGCGGCCGACGAAGTGAGCTATATCGGCCAGCCGGTGGTCGTCATCGCGGCCGAGACGCCGGAAGCGGCTTTCGCAGCGCGGCGATTGGTGAAGATCGAGTGCATCGAGCGGACTCCGATCCTGAGCATCGACGACGCGATCCAAGCCGAGTCGTACATCGGGAGCCGCCGCGTGATGTCGAGCGAAGCGGCGGCGGACGACCGCGATTTTGAGGCCGCGTTCAAGAACGCACGTCACACGATTCGCGGCCAGTTCCACAGCGGCGGCCAGGAACAGTTCTACTTCGAGACGCAGTCGACGCTGGCGATTCCCGGCGAAGCGGACGACATCAAAGTTATTTCGTCCACGCAGAATACGTCCGAGACGCAAACCGTCGTGGCCGAAGCGCTCGGTCTCGGCCGACACCAGGTGATTTGCGAGTGTCATCGGATGGGTGGCGGCTTCGGCGGCAAGGAAACGCAGGCGTCGATCACTGCGGTGATGGCGGCGATGGTCGCCCAGCAGACGCGCCGCCCCGCGCGGCTGGTGCTCCGCCGCCCGGACGACATGCTGATCACCGGCAAGCGGCACGAATACCAGACCGACTATCGAGCTGCGTTCAACGAAGACGGCCTGTTGCTGGCAGCCGAGTTTCATTTCTTCTCGAATGGCGGCGCGTTTGCCGACCTGTCGACGTCAGTCCTCGACCGCACGTTGTTCCACGCCGACAACGCGTATTTCATTCCGAAGTTCAGAGTAACGGGGCAAGTGTGCCGCACCAACTTGCCGCCGAACACGGCATTTCGTGGCTTCGGCGGTCCGCAAGGCATGGCCGTGATCGAAAACTGCCTGCAGGAAGTGGCCCGCGTGGTCGGGCGCGATGCATTCGACGTGCGGCGGCTGAATCTGTACCGCGACAGCGATCCACGGCGGAGCGTCACGCATTATGGCCAGGTGGTCCGCGACCACGTGCTGGAAGAGATTTTCGACACGCTCCGCGACACGTCCGATTATCGCCGCCGCATGCAGGAAGTGGAACAATTCAATCGCACCAGCCGGACGCACTTCAAAGGGCTGGCGATGTCGGCGGTGAAGTTCGGCATCTCGTTCACAACGAAGTTCTTGAACCAGGCCAACGCGCTGGTGAATGTCTACACCGACGGCACGGTGCAGGTTTCCTCCGGCGGCACGGAGATGGGACAAGGGCTGTACACGAAATTGCAGCAGGTGGTCGCCGACGAATTCGGGCTGCCATTGGAGCGCGTGCGGGTGATGCCGACGTCGTCGGAGAAAAGCAACAACACTTCACCCACCGCGGCAAGCGCCGGCATGGATCTCAACGGCGCGGCGGCGATCGAGGCCTGCCGCCAGATCAAAGAGCGGATGATGGCCTTTGCCGCGACGTTGTTTGCCGACGCCAATTCGGGCCGGCTGCCGGCGGTCGAACACATTCGCTTCGCCGACGGCAAGGTTTTCGACGACCGCAATCCGCAGCAGTTCCACGAGTTTGGCCCGTTCTGCGATCTCGCGCGGCGGGAGCGGGTCGACCTTGGCGCCCGGGGATTCTTCGCCACGCCGGGCATCGATTTCAATCGCGACACCAACCGGGGCTCGCCCTTTTACTACTACACGACCGGAGCCGCGGCCGCCGAGGTGACGATCGACCGCTTCACCGGCGAGTTGGTCGTCGACCGCGCCGATCTACTCATGGACATAGGCCGGATGATTAATCCCGGCATCGACCGCGGCCAGGTGATCGGTGGTTTCATCCAGGGTGTCGGCTGGGTCACGAATGAAGAATTGCGGTACGACGCGGCAGGCCGGCTGCTCAACCTCGGACCGACGACGTACAAGATCCCGAACATCACCGACCTGCCACGGGTGCTGAAGGTCGAGTTTATTGACAACCCAAAGCACCAGAAGAACGTGCGGCTGAGCAAAGCGGTCGCGGAACCGCCGCTGATGCTGGGCCTCGCCATTTGGCTTGCCGCGAAACACGCGCTCACCTTCTCGGACAACTCTTCGCCGCTCGAGCTGTCGATCCCGGCCACTGCCGAGGTGATTCTGTCACGGCTGGATGGATTCCGCGATTGCCAGGATTCGGAAGCCGCCCGCGGAGCGGCGGCCACAATCGCGAATCCGCAAAAGAACTAAACCCGATTGGGTTCCACGTCGGCATGCCGTTCGACGGAGATGCCGAGCAGCGCGAGCTTGCCGCGGAGCGTCGTGCGACTGATGCCCAGCCGGCGAGCAGCTAACGACAGATTGCCACCGGTGGAGCGCAGTACTTCGCCGATGAGCTCGCGTTCTGCCAGCGAGACGACCTCGGCGTAAATGTTCATCGAGCCGGCTTCGAGCCGCTGACGCGTCTGCTCCGCGAGACAAAGAATCGGCGACACCGCGGCTGCCGGTTCGACTGCCTGCTTGTTGCGGAGGAATGACGGAATGAAGGCCGGAACGATCAGCGGCCCCGTGGCCTCCAGCAGGATGTGCTTGACGACGCTTTGCAGCTCCCGAATGTTTCCCGGCCAGCTGTAGTCGCGGATCAACTGCATTGCATCTGGCGAGATGTCGGCCACCTGCTTGTTGAGCTCGCGGCCGAAGCGCTTGAGGAAATGGCGCACTAACAGATCCAAATCTTCGCCTCGCTCGCGGAGCGGCGGCAAATGGATCGTATAAACATTGAGCCGGTAAAACAGATCGCTGCGAAACTCGCCATCGGCGATCATCTGCTCCAGATTGCGATTGGTGGCAGCGATGACGCGGGCGTTGGTGCGAATCGTCTCGTTGCCGCCGACGCGCTCGAACTGCTGATCCTGCAACACGCGCAGAATCTTGGTCTGCATCAAAGGCGACATGTCGCCGATTTCATCCAGGAACAGCGTTCCCTCGCTGCACAATTCAAATTTGCCGATCCGCTTGCGATCGGCGCCAGTGAAGGAGCTCTTCTCGTGTCCAAACAGCTCGCTTTCGAGCAGCTGTTCGGGAATCGCGGCGCAGTTGATGGCGAGGAACCGCGCGTGCGCGCGGGGGCTGTAGTTGTAGATCGCCCGCGCCACGACCTCCTTGCCCGTGCCGCTTTCGCCGAGGATCAGTACCGTGACGTCTTTTCCCGCCACGCGGCCGATCGAACGGTAGACCTCCTGCATCGCAGGGCATTGTCCGACGAGCACGTCGGCCGTCGCGTCGTCCGGCCCGTCGTCCGCGGCCAGCCGCGCCGGGACGCGCATCATCCGGCTCGTTTGAATCGCGCCGTCGACCAACTCGGCGATCGTGTTGATATCGAACGGCTTGACGACGTACTCATAAGCACCGAGCCGCATGGCTTCGATGGCTGTCGCCGCGGAGCCATGGCCAGTCATCAGAATCATCGGCGTCTTGGGGTTCAGCTGATGCAGTTTTTGAAAAGCCTCGAGGCCGGAAATGTCGGGCAAGCGGACGTCGAGCAGGACCACGTCCGGGGCGGCGCTGGCGAATTTCTCCAACCCTTCGCGCGCGGTACGGGCCGTCGACACTTCGTAATCCGGCTCGGCAAATCCCAGCCCAAAGCTTTCCAGGATCAGCGGATCGTCGTCGATGACTAGCATTCGGCCCATGATTTCGATCCCAAATTACCTGGGGGTCTGGTCGGTCTATTGCCCGGTCGCGGCGCCAACCGTCACGCCCGAGCTTTCGATTTCAGTCTTGAGCACTCGCCGCAGCGTGCTCAGCAGTTGAGCGTCGCTGTAGGGCTTGGGTAGAAATTCGAGCGCGCCCGCCAAGGTGCGGGCTTCGCGTCCGCGGCTGCGCAGACCGCTGCTGGCGATCACGCGGATCTGGGGATTGATCCCCTTCAAGGCGTTCATCGTCGAGATGCCGTCCATCCCGGGCATCATCATGTCGACAATCGCGGCCGCGACCTCGTCCACGCGCCGCGAATAGATCTCCACGGCCTCCGCACCGCTGTTGGCGATCAGCGCGCGATAACCGTTTTCTTCCAGCGTGGCGCTGGCAATCTCCAGGACCATCGGCTCGTCGTCGACTAGCAAGATCAACTCGCCATTGCCGCCGACGCTTTCGGTCGGCCAAGATTCCGTCGTGGCAGAGGCGGCCGCGGGTGTGGCGGGAAGATAAATCGTAAACTCCGAGCCGCAATTCGGTTCACTGTAGACGTTAATCGCGCCGCCGTGGCTGCGGACGATGCCCAGGCATGTCGCCAGTCCGAGCCCGGTCCCTTTCCCATGTTCCTTGGTGGTGAAGAAGGGGTCGAAGATCTTGTCGATGATGTCGTGCGCGATGCCGGTGCCTGTGTCGGAGATCGACAGCATGAGATGCGGGCCGAGCGACAGGTCGGGATTGGCGCTCGCCCGGCGAGCATCGATCTCGCAATTTTCCGCAGCGATGGTCAGGTGCCCGCCGTCCGGCATCGCGTCCCGGGCGTTGATGCACAAATTGAGAATCAACTGGCAGATTTCGGTTGGATCGCCGACGACCGGCCAGAGATTGTCAAGAATATCGACGTGCGAATCGATTGATTTAGGCAGCGTGTGCTCCAGAATGTCCTGCACCTCGCGGATCACCTCGGCTACCTGGACCGTCTCGCGGCGACCTTCTTTTCCGCCGGCGAAGGAGAGCAGCTGCTTGATCATCTCGGTGCCGCGTTCGGCCGCTGCCTGGATGGTGCGGGCGATCTTCTGGCGATTCTCCTCCTTTTGATCGCGGAGCAACAGCTTGGAACCCATCATGATCGGGGTGAGCACGTTGTTCAAATCGTGGGCGATGCCGCCGGCCAGCGTGCCAATGCTTTCGAGCCGCTGCGCCCGGCGCTGATGTTCTTCGATTCGCTTGCGTTCGGAAATGTCGACGTCGAAAACCAACTGGGCGTTCGAAACGCCCGCCTCGTCCCAGATCAGTGTGCGGCGTTCCTCGACAATGATCTCGCGGCCGTTCTTCGTGCGCTGGGTGATTTCCCCGGACCAGCTCATTTGCTCCTGCGTGAGGCGGTAGGCATCGGCCGTCAGATCGGGCGCAGTGGAGGTTATCACGTCGGCGGCAGACCGTCCCAGCACCTCTGCGGCAGTCCAACCATACAGCTGCTCCGCGCCGTGATTCCAATAGACAATCTGACCTTCGGCATCGCAGACGTGAATCGCGTCGCGGACCTGGTCGAGCACGGCCGACTGTTCCCGAATTTTCGCCTTTTGCGCTTCGCGTTCCGAAAGATCGCGGAGCATCAGCGTCACGAAGGGCTGTCCCTCGACTTCCGACTTGGCGAGCGCCGATGCGACGCGGACCTGCGTCCCGTCCACGCGCTGAATCGATCGATCGTCCAGACGGCGACTTTGCAGACTCGAGCCGACGAACTCGGCCAGATCGTCGGCGAAGGAGCCGCGGTTGGTGGCGGGGACGAAGCGGCGAATCGGCTGACCGATGGCCGAATGGTGGTTGCAGCCGATCAGGGCCTCGGCGGCCGGATTGACGAAAGTGATTTGTTCGTGGCCGTCGACCATGATGATGCCGTCCATCGCCGAATCGACGATGGCCGACAGCTGCTGTTCGCTGGTCTCCAGCTGAGACTCCGCTTCACCGCGGCGGCGGCGGTCGACGTGCATCGCCAAGCCGGCCAGAAACAGCATGCCAATGGCCAGAAGGTGTCCGGCGACGATCTCGCCGTGAGTATTGTCGGCGCGCTCGGAGGCGTCGAATTCGCGCGACGAGAGCAGCTCGCGTTGATGGTCCTGTATCTCGTCGAACAAAGCGCGGATTTCGTCCATCGCCTGCGAACCGCGCCCCTTAACCATCAATTCGCGCGCCTTGGTGAAGCCTTCGTCGCTGGCATTCTCGCGGCGCAATGCGATCGAATCCTGCAATTGGCTGAGCCGTTCGGCGGCGATGCGCTCCAGATCGTCGATTTGGCGATTCAAGACTTCGTCGTCGGGCGAAAGCTGGCGCAACTCGGCAAGCTTGGCCTTGGCGTTGGCGACGCCACGATCGTAGGGGGCCAGATACTTCTCATCGCCGGTCAGCAAGAAGCCGCGCTCACCGGTCTCGGCATCGCTCAGCGCGGACAGCATCGACTCGGCAACTTCGCGGGCATGATACGTCTGCGCCACGAGCTGATCCGTGGACAGCAACTTCGTCGTGTTTTGATACGTGACGATCCCCAGCACCGCGATCACCAAGACAGTGGCCGCGAAGACAAGCCAGACCCAGACGCTGTATCCCGCACGTCTCATAGCATTGCAGATTCTACGCCGGGTTGATTCGTATTGAATACTCCGCGCAACGCATGGTAGTTGCAGTTGACGCGGCACACTCGGCGATCATGGTTGCGGCAATCGAAAAGCAATTGGCATGGGAAGTGCAAGACTAATCTTCCCGCATTGGCCACTATCTTCTCGACGCCAGACGATCGCAAGTCCATCCCCTAGAATGAATACGTTTGATTCGACCACATCGTTCTCCGCGCTCTATGAGCGGATCAAAGGTCGCTGGATCGGCTGCGATTGGCCTACGCGGTTTGGAGCGGAGAAGCTGAATCTGGCAGGAATAGCGGCCCGGCAGGCCTCCCTGCTGGCCCGCGCCACCTCGGGTCAGGAATCGTCCGACTGGCAACGGGCTGCCCAGTGGCTGACCTCGGTTGAGGCCGACGCCGAAGCCGCCCGGCAAGCTGCGGAAAGCGCCCAGCAGGCGGCAACCGCCGGCCGGCTACAGGACGCACTGGCGTTTGCCGACCGGGCCGTGCAGCTGGAAGAACCGTACCATCCGCAGGCGTATTGGCAGGAGCTGCGCGAGGCGATTCTGCAGCAGCTGCCGGCCGTAAGTTGACGGCAACGAGCGGCACGACCTCGAAATGTCGTGCCGCAGGGGCATCTCTCATCTAGCGCGGCACCGATGGCATTTCGGCGTGCTTGCGAAGCCAGACTTCGCCTCGATCCACTGGAACATTTGCCGGCGCGGACACGGCCAAGGTCACTTGTCCGCGTCCGACTTTGCTGACAGTCACTTCGATGTTGTCGCCGATGACAATCTTTTCGCGTCGCTTGCGAGTAAGCACGAGCATGAGATGGCTCCAGTGTCGTAGTTGAAAACCGCAAGATCCCGACCTCGGTCGGGACCTTGCGGACGGGCCTCCCCTGCCCCAGCTCTTCCGTAGTTGCCGGGCAATCGGCGATTAGCTCTGCCGCATCGCCCCATTGCGGGTGAACTGCGTGGTGATTCCGGCGTCACGCAGCGCGTGTCGGACCTGGTCGGCCGTCACCTTCGCGCCGCCCTGGATGCGAACGTTGATTTCACCGGACGAGGGGTCGGCCACGGAGTCCTTGGCGTCGACGCCCTTGACTTTGTTCAGCACTTCGGTGGCCTTCTTCGCGGCGGCCTGGTCGAATTTGCCGAACAATACCAAGTCCAGGCTCGGTGGCGACTTGCTTTTGTTGGCCGTTTGCGTCTTCGAGATGGCCTGGCCGGCGGCGCCGAGGTCGGTCCGCGGAGAAATTGCCGTGGTCGTGCGGAACATGCCTTCCTTGGATTCCGAGACGGCCGTCTGAATCTGGTGGGCGGTCAGCGTCCAACCGAGCAGCTTGGCGTCGTCGAGTGAACTGGCGCCGCGAATCACGAGCGTGACGGTTTCCTGGTTCGCCTTCTCCTGGTTGGCGTGGGACGAGTTCGCGCGGGCTGGTCGCGGGGCGATGTGATGCGTCTGCTTTTGCATCGCCCGATGCGCACTCGGCGCCGCCGGATTCGCCGGCGTGGTTGCGGTCGGCGCTGCGAGCGAGGCGGAACCGAACGCGCCGGCCACAAGCATTGTGCCCACGGCACCAACGACCGACTTCCGAGACAAAACGTTCATGACGATCTCCTTCTGTGCGTCAGTTTCCGCCAGCGTGCACCCACCATGGGTCGTTCCGAACGACATACCAATCCGAGGGGAACTTTCGTACGCTTGCGGAGACTGATCGCTAGATCTGGTCCATGCCCCAACGCAACGCACGTGCCAATCGGCAGAGTTCACTCACTTCGCGCTATCCGGCCGCTGGAAACCGAGGAACGAAGAGTTTTGCGACCAGTCGTTGATCGCGGCGACCAAAAAATAGTCGCCCGTGGGTAAGGTTAGACGTACCAGTCGACGACGCGCCGACTTTTTCTGTCCAGGCCGGCGACATCGTCGATCAAATAGCGCACACCGTTAGAATCGGTCACCGACACCTGATTGGCGCCCAGTCGGCGGACGTGATCCTCGCTGGTCAGCACAAAGCTCGTCGGACCGCGATCGGTTTCCACATGCCAGTCGCAGGGTTCGCTATAACTCGAGATGTGGGCAATGCGGCGAATCACAGGCAGAAATTCGCGTCGCGACAAGACCTGCCGCAGCACCTGGTGAGTTCCAGGAGTCAGCTCGTCCAAATCGACGATGCAGATGAGCTCCCGCCCCGAGCGGTCGCAGATCGAAATCCAACGCTCGGGATCTGTGAGTGGAAAAAGGGGCACCACCCGCACGTCGACGTGTCGATTTCCACGGGCGTCGACGTACGTTAACCGTTGCCAGTCGTCCGCCGTGAGCTGGATGGCCCCGGCCGAGGAAACTGTGTGTGAAGATTCAAGCTCGCTGCTGCGCGTGCTGAGGCTCATGGACTGACTCCCAAGGCATTGGTCGCCTCTGCTTGCTGCGAATCCTGCAGGCGGGCGTACGTTTGCGACGTCGTCAACAATTCTTCGTGCAGCCCGATGGCGGAAATCCGGCCGTCTTCCAGCACCACCAGGCGATTGGCCCGGCGGAGCGTACTCAACCGATGCGCGATGGCGATCGTGGTCCGGCCTTGAATCAAGTTTTCAAATGCCTCCTGAATTTCGCGCTCGGTTTCCGTGTCGACCGACGACGTGGCTTCGTCGAGAATCAGGATCCGCGGGTTGGTCAACAGCGCCCGAGCGATCGAGATCCGCTGCCGCTCGCCGCCGGAGAGCGACTGGCCGCGTTCGCCAACCAACGAGTCGTACCCATCGGACAGTTTGAGGATGAAGTCGTGGGCCCGACCGGCCTTGGCCGCGGCGATGATCTCTTCCGGCGTGGCATGAGGCTTGGCGTAGGCGATGTTCTCGGCAATCGTTCCGTAAAACAGGTAAGGCTCCTGCAACACCATGCCGATGTTGCTGCGATACTCTTCGATCGGGAACGAGCGGACATCGTGGCCATCGATGAGAATGGCGCCGGAAGACACGTCGTAGAAGCGACAGATCAGATTGACAATCGTGCTCTTGCCGGCGCCGCTGGGGCCGACGAGTCCGAGCATCTCGCCCGGCTCGATGGTGAGATTGAGGTGCTCCAAGATCCGCCGATTGCCGTATTTGAACGAAACGTCGCGGAGCTCGATCCTGCCGGAGACGCGGCCCGGGTGGAACGGCACGGCGGGTTCTTTGACGGTCGGCTGCTCGTCGAGGATCTCGAAAATGCGATGGGTCGCCGTCGCGGCGCGTTGCGTCGAGGCCAGCATGCGGCTCATCGAGTCGAGCCGCGTGTAGAGCCGGCCAATGAAGGCGATGAAGGCAGTCAGTACGCCGATCGTGATGTGCTCGTGCACAACGCCCCAGGCCCCGAACGCCCAGATCACGAGCAGGCCGCAATCGGTGAGAAACGTGACCGTGGGCCCGAAGAACGACCACAGGCGGTTGACGCGGTTGTTGGCCTGCAGCACGTGCTGATTGCGTCCGCGAAAACGGGCCATCTCGCGCCGCTCCTGCGCGAAGGCCTTGACGACCCGGATACCAGGGATCGTGTCGGCCAACACATTCACCATCTCCGCCCAGGCCGCGCTGCCGCGGGCGAATCCGTGCCGCAGCCGAATGCGGACGCGCTGGATGATCCAGGCGATCAGCGGAAACGGTAGCAGCGTGACGATGGCCATTGCCGGATTGATCCACAGCAGGGCCATCGTGGTCATGACGATCATCACCAGGTCGGTGCTAAAATCGGCCAGATTGATCGAGATGAAGTTGCAGATCCGCTCCGTGTCGTTGCTCACGCGCGAGATCAAGTCGCCGGTCCGCCGGGCGCCGTAGAAATCGAGCGACAACCGCTGCAGCTGGTCGTAAGTTTCGTTGCGGATGTCGGCGCTGATCTGCTCGCCGACCGAGGCTACGACGTAAGTCTTGGCCCAGCCGAACAACCAGGCGAAGATCGCGGCCACGAGCAGTCCGCCCAGATACCAGGGCACAAGGCCGAAATCGACGTCTCGTCCATCCTGGAACGGCACGAGAACCTTGTCGACCAGCGGCATCGTCAGGTACGGCGGCACGAGCCCGGCCGCGTTGCTGGCTAGCGTGAGCGCGATCCCCAAGAGCAACAAGCCCATCCGCGGACGCGCGAATCTCGTCAACCGCGCGAGCGACCGCACGGGAGCGGGCGCCGCGGCCGAATTGCAGTGGACGCATGGGCCGCCCGCGACGCCAAGCGGCGCGCCGCAAGTCGGACACGCGAGGCTGTTGTCGATCTCCGCTTCCGCATCGAGTTTGCCGAGTTTTGCCGCCAGGGCGTGCTCGACGAAATCGGCCGCCGCCAAAGCTTGCGCCACCGTTACGGGGTAAGCGGCAAGCAACGTGCGGTCTCGGCCCAATTCGATCGTCGCGTAGGTCGTGGTCTCCACGAGACGAATCAAATCGAGTTCGGTGAGTCGCCAGACGACCGGCGCCGAGATTTCGGCGGCTTGAGAGCTGCTGCCCTGACCTCGCGACAGCGGGCCGAAGGCAAAAATGCGATGGTTCGTGACGAGCAGCCAGCCATCGGCAAAGTTCAGATCGCCGTCGAGGTCGAGCTGCAATCCCACGACCGGCCGCTCACCCGCTTCCAGTGCCGACTCGACTGCCTCTCGCGGCCGCGCTGGAAGCGCAGTCCACGAGCGCGCGTGGAGAGAGCGCGCCGAACGAGTGGCAGTGGACATAAATTGCAACCTGAAAAGCAAGGACTTCGCGGGAAACAATATCCCTGGGCAGCTTTCAATTGCAAAGAGTATGCCGCCGCCCCGGGCAAATTCCGACTGGGGCTGCGAATTCTTCGCAACCGCCGCGCAGACACTACAAGCAGAGCATTCGCTGATGCGATTGCAAACGGAATATCGTGCCCGCGGTTGCCATCCCGACCACCTTGGCGCGGGATTTGCCTTTCCCAGATTACGCGGACGGTTGAAGATCGGGCTGGGCCGCCGGTTCTAGGCGGCCGCATTATTCTAGCGAGACCTCGATGATCATTGAGAAAGTGCTGAAATTACGCGGACCGAATGTGTGGGCCAATTTCCCGGTTTTGGAAGCGTGGGTCCATTTAGAGGAGCTCAAAGACTCGCCGTCCAACGTAATTCCGGGATTCAACGAACGAATCATGGCGTGGCTCCCCACGATGATCGAACATCGCTGCGGCATCGGAGAACGAGGCGGTTTTTTCCAGCGTCTCCGCGGCGGAACGTATATGGGGCATATCCTGGAACACGTCACGCTCGAGCTGCAAAGCCTGGCCGGGTCAAACGTTGGCTTCGGCCGGGCCCGCGAAACGTCGGTCGAGGGCGTGTACAAAGTGGCGATCGAATATCTCGATGAAAAGCTCGGTTTGGCCAGCCTCGACACCGGATTTCGACTGCTGCAAGCCGCGATCAACGGTCAGGATTTCGACGTCGCACGAGAGATTGAGTCGCTGCGCGATTTGGCCCACGACGTGTGCCTTGGACCGAGCACTTCAGCGATCGTCGCGGCCGCCGCGGCCCGCGGAATTCCGCATTTTCGGCTCGATTGTGAGAGCCTGGTGCAGCTCGGCTATGGGTCGGCTCAGCGCCGCATTAACGCCGCGGAGACTTCCCAAACGAGCGCCGTGGCCGAAATGGTGGCCCAAGACAAGCAGCTCACCCGTCAATTGTTGGCGTCAATCGGCGTTCCCGTGCCTCAGGGCCGTGTTGTGGAAAACGCCGAAGACGCCTGGCGCGCGGCGGAAGAACTGGGTATGCCGGTTGTAGTGAAGCCCCAATTCGGCAATCACGGGCGGGGAGTGGCCACAAATTTATCAGAGCGCGATCAGATTCTGGCCGCTTTCGATCTGGCGATCAAAGAATGTTCATCCGCGGTCGTCGAACGATTCTATCCGGGCGACGACTACCGGTTGCTGGTAGTCGGCGAACGCATGGTAGCAGCCGCCCGCCGGGAGCCGGCCCACGTGATCGGCGACGGAAAACACACAATTCGCGAGCTGGTGGAAATCGAGAACCGCAATCCGCTGCGGAGCGACGGGCACGCCACGTCATTAAGCCGCATCCGGCTCGAAGACGCGGCCATCGCGGCGCTCTCGACCCAAGGCTACACAATCGAATCGGTGCCCGCTGCCGGCGTGAAAGTTTTGATTCGACGCAATGCGAACCTGAGTTCGGGAGGCACGGCGACCGACGTTACCGACGTCGTGCACCCGGAGGTGGCGTTGCAGGCGGTCGCCGCGGCACGGATGGTCGGACTCGACGTGGCCGGCGTCGACGTGGTCACGCGCGACATCACTCGGCCGCTCGCCGAGCAAAATGGCATCGTGGTCGAGGTGAATGCCGAACCGGGGCTGCGGATGCATCTGCATCCGTCGTCCGGCACACCGCGCCCCGTCGGCCAGGAGATCGTCCAGCAGCTGTTCCCGGCGGGTCACACCGGCCGGATCCCGATCGTGGCCGTGACCGGCGTCAACGGCAAGACAACCACCACGCGCCTGATCTCACACATTCTCGCCGGAAGCGGCTGCCGCGTCGGCATGACTTGCACCGACGGCATTTTTATCCACGGCCGCCGCATCGATCGTGACGACTGCAGCGGACCGCAAAGCGCGCGGGCCGTCTTGATGAACCCGCAAGTCGACGCGGCAGTCCTGGAAACGGCGCGCGGGGGAATCTTGCGCGAAGGTCTGGCATTCGATCGCTGCGACGTGGGAGTCGTTACCAATATCGCGGATGGCGACCACCTGGGTCTGTCGGACGTGCAAACGGCGGAGCAGCTCGCACAAGTCAAACGCTGCGTCGTGGAAGCCGTGGCCGAGAGCGGCGCGGCGATCCTCAATGCCAACGATCCACTGGTGGCCGCGATGGCGGCGTACTGCCCCGGCGACGTAATATTCTTCAGCACCGACTCACAGCGGTCCTCGCTCGCGCAGTGGCGGTCCGAAGGCGGTCGCGTGGCAACGATCCGCGACCATGCCATTTCTCTTGCCGAAGGCGACAACGAGTTCGCCTTGCTCTCGCTTGACCGCGTCCCGCTGGCGCGCGGCGGCCAGATTCGTTTCCAAGTGGAAAACGTCCTGGCCGCCGCTGCCGCTTGCTGGGCGCTGGGAATTCCGGCCGAGCAGATTCGCCTTGGTCTCGAAACCTTCTCGGAGAAGTGCGCCGACAGCCCGGCCAGGTTCAGCGTCTTCGATCGCCATGGTTCGACGATCGTGCTCGACTATGGACACAATCCCTCGTCGCTCGCGGCGGTCCTGCAGGCCCTCGAGTCGTTCGCGCATCAACGCAGGACGGCTGTTTACTCGACGGCCGGCGACCGCCGCGATTGCGACATCATCCGCCAGGGTCAGTTGCTCGGCAGCGCGTTCGATCGCGTGATCTTCTACGAAGATCATTATCTGCGCGGAAGAGCGCCGGGCGAGATCATCACGTTGCTGCGCCAGGGTCTCAAGGAAGGTCCGCGGGCCTTGGAAGTGCATGCGATCGCCGGCTGGCATGCCGCGGTTGAGCTGGCTCAGCGGCTGGCCCAACCAGGCGAGCTGCTGTTGATCCAGGCCGATACGATCGACGACGCCGTGGAGTACTTCGGCCCGCAGCCGGCCGTTGTTTCCAACATCGCCCGTAGCGTGGCGGGAGTAATTGCGGTTCGATCCGGCGTAGCCACTACAGCACTCTCCGAGGCGGCAACTGCACCGTGACTCGTGCACGATGCGGCGGCGCATCGATTCGGCGAAAGAAGTCGAAGCAGAGTGGCAGGGCCGTATTCTTTGGTCGCTGCGGTGGCATTCGCGACCGACGCGACCCACACTGCCATTGTACGATTTGCGTGAGAACGGTTTGACACTATGCAGTTCGCAAATTGGCTGAGAATGATGAGGACGCCTGAAGACACCTGCGGCTGACCTCTTCGGGAGAGGGAGCTTCCGCTTTTACAAATTGATCCGCAATTTGCCCATCGGACAGGACTATCACTCGATCGGCATAACACGCGACGAACGGTTCATGCGTGACGATGGCGATGGCGCGATCGTTGGTGGCGACGACGCGTTTGAACAAATCGCATACGAGCTGTACGTTGGCGCGGTCGAGGTTTCCGGTAGGTTCGTCGGCAAGTATCACCTGTGGATTGTTTACCAGTGCTCGGGCGAGTGCCACTCGCTGCTGCTCACCACCGGATAGCTCCGGGGGGCGGCGAGTCATCTGACTATCAAGCCCGACGCTGCTGAGAAAACTCTTTGCGGTATTTCGCGCTCCGCGAATGCCTGCGAGCATCAGCGGCAAGGCAACATTGTCGAGGGCCGACACTGTCGGCAGAAGATTGTACGCCTGGAATACGACCCCCATGTTCTTGCCGCGCAGGGCTGCAATTCGCCGGTCGCTGAGCACAGCCAGATCAGAACCATCCAGCCAGACCTGCCCCTTGTCGGGGCGCGTCAAGCCAGCGAGCAAATTGAGCAAGGTCGACTTACCTGAACCGGAAGCCCCCATGATGGCCACGATTTCGCCCGGCATCAGTTCAATGTCGATGCCGTCGACCGCCGGCACGCGCGCATCGCCGCGCCCATAGGCCTTGTACAAGTTCTTCGCCGAAAGCACCGGCTGCGAAGTAATCAATGTTTCCATGCGACCCTCAGCGCATACCGGAGTAGTTAGTCAATAACGCGTCGGGTGACACACGCCCAATCCGCCACGCCGCCCAAATTCCTGCAATGCAACTGACCAACAGAGTGAGCAGGATTCCGGGCCAGAGCCAATGCCATGGGATGTCGAGCGCGGGTTGGATTCCCGCAAAATCGAGCCGATAGCCGACGACGCTGGCGACCTCCAACATCAGCCAGGCGCCTCCCAGCCCGATCACCGCAGCGATCGGGACGGCGGCAATTCCAAGCAGCAGGCCAACGGCAACGCAGAGTCGGGCGAGAGCGAGGCGCGTCAGGCCGCAGGTGCGGAGAATGCCGAGTTCACGGGCGCGGGAGAGAAACGAGACCACAAGTCCGCTGCTCAGTGAGGTCAGGCTCAAGGCCAGGATCACGAGCGGCAAGATGCCGAGCCGCTTCACGGCGCCGCCACCCCAATTGCCAAGCAGTTCGTAACGCGTGCGATCGAGGTCGTCGACTTGCGCGACACGACGAGTGGTCTGGACCGGTTGTCCGCCGTCGGGCCGGTATTCGAGCGCTCGGCCGAGGTCGATTACTTGGCCGACTGCAGTTTCGAGTGCCTGGCGGTTGCGATTGGAATCGGCAAATGCTTGTTCGCCGGTTGTGCCGGCATGAAACCAGAGCGAAGGAGAGTCTGCGCTACCAATCAAGTAGTTCGCAAACGCAACGGGAAACTCTCGGCGCACAATGTTGGCATCAAGCACGACCATCGCACGATGCTTGTCGCCGCGGAGGCGGACCTTGTTCTGCTTGGTGGCCATCCGCCAGCCGCGAAGCTCGACAATGCCCGCCACCTGGTAATTCTGCACAGCGTTGCCTGCAGCGCTCGGCACGGCGACCGCAATCTGATCGCCGACGCCAATCCCCGTACTCGCCGCGTACCAATCGCTGATCAGGCAGGAGTTGCCGCTCTCAAGTTGTTCGACGGCTCGCTGCGGGTCGCCGGCGACAAAGCGGAATGGCAGCGCGTCGACGCCGGTGAAGGCGCGATCGAGTTCAACTCCCATGACGAGGGTTGGGACCGTTGGCACGGCGGCATCGTGAGGCTCCAGTCGCGTGTCGACCAAGGTGAGCGGTTGGAAGCGTTTGAATTGGGGAGTAGCAAGCACGGCCTCCGTTTCTTTTTGGTCCAGGCCATAGGGATGAATGGAAAGGAGCCAGCGTGGCACCTGGGGATCGATGATGAAGCATCCGAGCATGGAATAACCCCAGGACAGCATCCAGAGGAATCCTCCCAGCCCCACGGACATAGCGAGCACCACACCGGCGCTGCGTGCACCATCTCCGGCGACTTGATCGGCGAGCACCAGCGAATTTGTTTTACTTAGCCAGGCGACGGGACGAGCAAAAAGCCGACCCACCACCCAGATCGCGACCGGTGTCATGCAGATCGCTGCGAGCGCCACGCCAGGTACGCCGATCCAGGCCGCAACGCGAGCACGCAGCAGCGAGTTAGCCGGCAAGATCGTCACCACGTAGAAAATCGCGGCCAGGATGAATGCGCCGCAGATCGCGGAGCGCCAGTAGAGTTGCGATGCTCCCGCCGCGTCGGCGGCTAGTCCGTTTGCCTTGCCGGACCAGATGCGCGCGGCGGACAGTGCCGGCCAGGTGGTGCCCAGCAGGGTGCCGCCCAAAACAACGGCGGCAGTCAGCATGACATTGACTGCGCTGGGCATTCCGCCGCCGCCGAGAAAGGGAAACACCATGCTCAGCAAAGACATGACTCCCCACGCGATGATCGTGGCCCCGATCACGGCCGCGAACGCCAGTACAGCCGCTTCGGCAAACATGGCGGCAAACATCGTTGCCGGGTTCGCGCCAAGTGCGCGGAGCAAACGGACTTGTTCCGCCCGTTCTCGGACGGCACTCCCTTGAACACCCAGCGCGATGCAAACGACACAGGCGGCGGCCAGCAGTGCCGCTGAGATTACGGCCAGCCGCGCGGATTCCACCGAAGTGCTTTGCAGGGCAGATTTCAGCAGAAAGTCACTGTCCCAGAATTCGAGGCGGCCGGGTAGCGACCGAGTCTTGGAGCGCCACTCCGAAACAAAGGCTGCCCGATCTGTTCCCTTGGCGAGATGCAGCCGTGCGTCGGAAGGCAAACGCGAGCCGCCGGCAAGCGTCGCCGCCGCAACGGGGCTCACTTGCCGCGACAGGATCCGCGCACCCTCTGGTGTGGCGAGGAGTGCCATGTCCACAGCGACGGTCCCCACGATCTTGGCCGGAAAGACGCCAGAGTCACTTTCGAGTCTTCGCCAGGTGCCAACCGGTTGACGCCAAATTTGCAGGGAGGCGATTTCGATCGCGGCGCCGGAATTTTTCGATGGCCACGCGCCCTCGACAAGGTTGGCGTAGTTTGCATCGCTGGTCCAAGCCAGGAAATTCTCGCGCCGGCCGGGAATCCAGCCGCCCATGCCATTGCCCTCCATGCTGTAGAAGCGCTCCTCATCCAACGCACCTTCGGCGGTGCCAGGCATGTCGACAGCGCGGACGGAAATTGCCGTGGCGAGTCGTTCGACGCGCGGGTCTTCTCGCAAAGCTTGGAGCAGGTCTTCGCCGATGTACGGATAGACCGAATCGGTGGCGGCGACGTGCACTTCCTGCTCCGTGAGAGCTTTCGCAGCCGCCAGGGGCGCCTCGCGGAGCACCGAGCGTCGACTTTCGAGTGCCGAGAGCAGCAAGCTAGCGGCCACGGCGATGGCGATAGATGCCGCGACGAATCGACCGCGATGAGCTCGCAAGCTCGCAACGGTCAAGACGCGTATCGCGGGAAATGCCATCGGGAGGTGCGTGATCTGCAGCCAGAAACTGTTCTAACCACTGAATTTGACAGATCAAGAGCGATCGGGAAAGCGTCGAAATGTACCCATCGACTTGCCCGTGGCGAGAGATGCGACACCCCTGTCGGTTTCTCCAGCACTTTCCGCCTCGACCTGAAGCGAGCCGACTGCGACGCCTCGGAAATAGTCGAATTGTCGAGTGTAGCACGAACGAGTTGCGGTATATTCCAGGCGGGAAAAGCCTGGGGGAAAGGAGAAGTGCGCCAGTGCCGTTTCGTGCCTCTTTGGCTCGCCGCGTCTTAATTGTCGCGATGGGTGCGGTATTGCTGATCGCGATTCGCGGCGCCAACGTCCAAGCGGCGACTGTCACCGTCCCGCTGGATGCAGAAGCCGATTTGACTTCCGTGTTTAATACGTATTGGTCGGAAGGAGTCGCTCAACTGAATCGGCCTTGGGCTAATACGAATCGCCAGCCGTTCTGGAGCACGACAAACCCAAACCAAACCTACAACAACAGCTTCGACTTCTTCCCCAATGACAGCGCCATGAAATTTGGCGAGTTGACCTACGACGACTCGAGCTTGATTTCTGGAAGCGGCACCGCGGCGATTACGGGTCTCACGCTGGGCATCGAAATCAGTCCACTGGACTCCAGCTACATCAACGGTACCTGGTTGAGCTTTTCGACCGACTTGACGACCTACTCAGGTACCGCCACCGTGGTCAACGACGCGGTGACCGGCATCGATCTGACGGCCAATTACACGTCGCGTGGATACTTCGGAGCGACCGCAATTGATGCGAGTGGACAGTTCACGGTCGTGGGCGATCGGTTTAAGGTGAAAGCATCGGGGTACAATCCGATCCTTGGCGCCACTTTCAATCCGTCGGTTGCCTGGGATTGGACAGGCACGATTCTCAATCTGGTCCAGCCTCCCACTGAAAACGCTGATTTCAACGGCGACGGCACCGTCGACGCTACCGACTATCCTTTGTGGCGCGACACGCTGGGCGCCACCGGAGCGACTCCTTACACACTGGGCGATGCAAACGGCGATGGACAGGTCGACCCGGCAGACTATCAAGTCTGGAAGTCGCAATTCGGCGGACCTCCGCCAGCCGGCTTCGCCAGCGCGTCGGTAAGAGTGCCGGAACCAGCATGTATGTTGAGTGCGGTAATTGCAGCGACTGTGCTGAGCCTGAGCTGCCGCGTCTCAATCAGCGGCCGGCAGCGCACATGAAATCCTTTCGCAAGCACGGTTTTACGCTTGTCGAGCTTCTCGTCGTAATCGCCATCATCGGCGTGCTGGTTGCGCTGCTGCTTCCGGCTGTTCAATCAGCCCGCGAAGCCGCGCGCCGGTCCCATTGCATGAACAACATGCATCAATTTTCCGTCGCCATCCATTTGCATCTTGAGGCCAAGGGATACTTCCCGCACAGCTGGCCCAATGGCGTTACGAGCACCGTTTGGGGGCGCAGCTTGTTGCCTTACATGGAAGACGGCGTTCTTGAGAACGAATGGGATGATTCGATCGACATGTTCGCTGGATCGAACTGGGCAGTTCTTGCGCAGCCAATCGCTGTGCACAAGTGCCCCTCGGCGCCAAGCAAGCCAACGTACGAATACAAGTTCGACGGGTCAATGCGCACCTACGGGACGAGCGACTACAAAGGAGTGGAAGGTGTCTTGGCGGACGATCCGGTATTCGCGCGTTGGAATCGAGAACACTGGTTGCCTGGTGTGATCGGTCGCAGTCCGGTCCGCCTGAAGCAAGTGACCGATGGCACGTCGAAGACAGTGACCATCGTCGAGTCCGTCGGCGATAGCATCCTCTACGGTCCGAATTTTACGGAGGTCGGAAGCATCTGGTGGCATACGGATGGGGCCTGGGCTGGGCGCAATCTAGCCGGACTCTCGCCGACACAATACGGGCCGAAATTCGGAGTGCCGCTGTGTTCCATCAACTGCGTCAATCAATACGACTCACCCCCCTACAGCTTCCACCCCGGGGGAGCTCATGTCATGGTCGCTGATGGCAGCGCCCATTTTCTCAATCAAGACATGGACGTCTTTGTGCTTGGTTGCCTGTTCTCTTACGACGATGAGCAAGCCATCAACCCCTGGTGACATTGCGTGTACTAGCCACGGGGCATGACAAGTTAAGTCGCACGATGCGACATGCGTGTCGCGCACTTCGACACCGGCGGCTGCTCGCTGCAGTCGCGTCCAAGAAGTCACTTGATTGTGAGTACGGAAGCCGAGATGCTGTTCTGTATTAGTTGACGTCTGCGACCTCGAAGAATCGTCATTGAATCCGCCATTTGACCTCACACCTAGAGAAAGGCAGTCTCGTGAACAAATCTTTTAGATGCTGCGCCGCCTTGGCGATCGCGTTCGTGCTCTCCGCAGCGGCGTCGTTTGCCGCCCCGCTCAACTTCACCATTGATCCCGCGTTCAGCTCTCTAAGCATCGACGTTACCTCGACCTTTGGCGTCCTCGGGAGCGAACATGAACAAGCTCCTGGAAGCTGGACCACCAGCTATACGGGCAGCATCGTCGCCAACGTGACCGATTCGAGCATCCAGCTCCTCCCGGCGACTAAGCTTGTGGCCGGAATTAGTGGCGTTTGGGGGCCGGCTCCGATTTATCCCACCACGGACCCACCGACAAATCGCGCAGAGGCGGACCTCGGTTACGTCAACTCCAGCGCCCCTGCGAATTACGGCACCGTCGTCGACTACAGCAACCGCGCTCCGATCGGCGGCATCGATCCGCCGTCGGCCTCCAATTCAGCGATTCGCGACCTACAGCTGAGCTTGTCCGATTCGGCGCCCAAGTCGCTCGTAGGCGGCACGTTTTCCGAGGCGGGGATCCAGCCCTCGTTCCTGTCCGGGATCATCTGGCTCACCTACGGCAATGCCAGTGTCCAGGGCCCTATCACCAATCTGGCCGGCGCCGGGATTACGATTGACCCAACGGTGGAGACCGCCGGCAACGGAACGCTGACACCAAGCGGCAACCTGCTAACCCTGACGCTTCCCGTACAGTTTACCCAATCGCACTTCGGTTCGATCACCGTCTACAGCGGCACGATCGTCGCCACGGCCACCGTCCCCGAGCCAGGCATAGCGGCGTTGCTGCTGACTGCCGTGGCGCCACTTTGTGTGCCACGTCGAAAGTCTGCTCCTCGAAGCCCATAGTTGCGAGGCGGGCGCGTCGATATATGGGTTCTGCCAGCGGATATAGAATTGATGATCGCACGACAAACGCGTCGTTCGATCGGTGCTCAGACCGCTACTGCAAATCGCGGTCGCGTGAAAGTTGCTAGGCCAAGATGGGCTGGACGACTTCCCCGTGGACGTCGGTGAGGCGGAAGTCCCGGCCCTGGAAGCGGTAGGTGAGCCGCGTGTGATCGAAGCCCAACAGGTGCAGCAGCGTGGCCTGCAGATCGTGGACGTGGACCGGATTCTCGGTGATGTTGTAACTGAAGTCGTCCGTCGCGCCGTAGACCATACCCGGCTTGACCCCGGCGCCCGCGAGCCAAATCGTGAAGCAGCGCGGGTGATGGTCGCGGCCGTAGCTGGTGGCGGTGAGCTCGCCTTGAGAATAGACAGTGCGTCCGAACTCGCCGCCCCAGACGACGAGCGTATCTTCCAATAGCCCGCGTTGCTGGAGATCCTGTAAGAGCGCCGCCGTTGGCTGATCGGTGTCGTTGCACTGCCGCTTGATGAGATTGGGCAGGTCGCTGTGCTGGTCCCAGCCCATGTGGTAGAGCTGGATGAACCGCACGTCGCGCTCCGCGAGCCGGCGGGCGAGCAGGCAATTGCGAGCGTAGCTGCCTGGCTTATTGACTTGCGGCCCGTACATCTCGAGCACGTGGGCAGGCTCTTGTGAGATATCGGTCAGATCCGGCACCGAAGCCTGCATGCGGAAGGCCAGCTCGTATTGGCTCACCCGGGCCTGGATTTCCGGATCGCCGATTTTTGCGTAGCTCATGTTGTTGAGCTCGCCCAGGCTGTCGAGCATGTCGCGCCGCATCTGGCGGTCGCAGCCGGCGGGGTTGGTCAGATACAGCACCGGATCGGCGCCGCTGCGGAGCTTCACGCCTTGATACTGGCTGGGCAAGAACCCGCTGCCCCAGAGGCGGTCATACAGCGGCTGATCGGTCTTACCCTCGTTGCGCGAGATCATCACGACGAATGACGGCAGCTCCTGGTTCAAGCTGCCGAGGCCGTACGCGACCCAGGCCCCGGCACAAGGCCGCCCGGCGAGCTGCGAGCCAGTTTGAAAAAACGTGATCGCCGGATCGTGGTTGATCGCCTCGGTGTACATGGAGCGGATGATGCACAGCTGGTCCACGACCTGTGCCGTGTGGGGCATCAGATCGCAGACCCAGGCGCCGCTCTGGCCGTGTTGGCCAAACTCGTAGATCGATGGCGCAAGTGGGAACGATTTCTGGCCGGAGGTCATCGTCGTGAGCCGCTGCCCCATGCGAACCGACGCCGGCAGGTCCTGGCCGCGCATGTCGCGCAGCTTCGGCTTGTAGTCGAAGGTTTCGAATTGCGACGGGGCCCCGGATTGGAACAGATAGATCACTCGCTTGGCTTTGGGAGTGAAATGGGGGCCGAGAGGCGCTCCGGTCGATGGAATCGACGCCGATCGGGCGGATGTCCCCATCAATGAACCGAGCGCGAGCGCGCCGAGGCTGGCGCCCGAGCGCTGCAGGAAGTGCCGTCGATTCAAGACCTGGGCGATTTGGATGGCGTCCATATTACTATCCTCACCAAAACTGAGGTTTGCCGCGGCGATTAGTCTTTGGAGACGGCCTCGTCGAGATTCAGGATCACGCTCGCCATGGCCGTGTTGGCCGCGAGTTCCACGGGATCGATGTTCGCCGCGCGGGGCGACTCACCGTCGGCCACAAATTGCTCTGCCTCCTTAGGCTGCTCTCGATAGCGGGCCAGTTGTTTTTCAAACCCTGCGCGAAGCACATTGAGTTCCGCCGCGGTGGGAGCACGCCCCGTACACAGGCGAAATGCGAACGTCAATCGATCGGCAGGCGTCGCGCCGACGTCGACGATCATCCGCTCCGCGAGCTTGCGGGCTGCTTCGACGTACACCACGTCGTTCAGCAGCGCCAGCGACTGGAGCGGCGTATTGGTCCGCGCTCGTTTGACCTGACAAATCTCCCAGCTTGGCGCGTCGAACGTAGCCATCGAGGGATGGGGCACGGTTCGCTTGCGATAGACGTACAAACTGCGGCGATAGAGGTCGTCGCCTTTGCCTTGCGTGTAGACCTCGTACGCTCCGCCGGCGAGCTCTTCCCACAATCCGGGCGGCTGGTAAGGCATCACCGATCGGCCGCCGATTTTTGTGGCGAGCAATCCGCTCACTGCCAGTGCGTTGTCGCGGAGCGCTTCGGCGCTGAGCCGGTAACGCGGGCCGCGGGCCAGCAGACGATTCTCCGGATCGCGCGCGTAGGCCGCCGGCGAGACGTCGGCCGTCTGCTGGTACACGTAACTCTCGGCGATCAGGCGCTGGATGTGCTGGATATCCCAGTGCGACTCGATTAGCTCGACGGCCAGCCAGTCGAGCAATTCCGGATGGGATGGCGGCTCCGACTGCACACCAAAATTCTCTGGCGTCTTCACCAGCCCCAGGCCAAAGAACTGCTGCCAAAGTCGATTCACCGCGACCCGCGCTGTGAGCGGATTCGCGGGCGAAGTGATCCAACGGGCCAGACCCAGCCGGTTGCGCGGCGCTTCGGCCGGGAACGGCGACAGCACTTTCGGCACGTCGGGATTCATTGGCTGCGACTTGTCCGGCTGGTCGTACTGGCCGCGCTGGAGCACGTAGGTCGGGCGCGGTTCCTTGCGATCTTCCATCACCATCGTCGTGGGGATCGCCGCGTCAAATTTGGCCCGCT
>JBFWSG010000049.1:0-25504 GCA_050248495.1 Pirellulales bacterium
CTCGGGGATACTCGACTTACGTCCATCCAACCCTGTTCCTGAAGTGGGCTTTTTGGTCCCAATACAGGAATTGGGTCGAGCGGACAAGTTGCGATTCCGGCCGGTGGCTGCCGACCGAAGATTTCCAGGAAAGATTGACGCCTGTAGCGAGGTCTGCCAACAGTGACCTGGGGAGAAATCCACCATCGATATTGCAGCTTTTCGCGCGGGGCCAATCCGCAGTGGAAACCGGCCGGCACTTGCATTCGATATGGACTATGTATGAAGCAGTTTTAATTACCGTATATTCCTGTACCTGGAGACGCGCACGAAATCGGGGGCGCAGCGCGATTCTGGACCCATCGTGCCGTGCTCGAGGTCCTGATCGGATAGGGGCGAGCACGTGATTTTGCCGTCGTTTACGGCGACGACTGCAGGTCATCGACCGCCCATATCGCTCCGCAGCTGCGGGGATGCAGAGTGGACGTTGGCCACCTCGAGGCCGAATTCACTCACGAGCGCCTGGCATTCGCTCTGAGTGATTGGCAGCATGCATCCGTGCCGAACTTGCCGCGGAAGCTCGTACTTGTCCCAATCGCGATAATAGGTGCCGCCCGACGCTTGGAACCATTGGCCGCTGAGGCTGTCGCTGATCGATAGACCATACGACACCCCCGGGTACTGTTCGTAATAAAGATACCAGTATTTCCCGTTGGGCGACGGGATCAGCGTGGGGGCCTCGCGGAAGCCGGGGCTGATCGGCGGTCCAGGTTCTGAGTAAGGGCCAAGCAGATTCGGCGAGCTCGCGACACGGATGGTTTTCCCCGTCGTCCAGTCGAGGGTGGGATAGCGTTCGTCTTTTAGGATCGCAAAGTATCGGTCGCCTTCGCGTCGCAGGATGACGTCGATGGTTGCCATGTCCCACGAGAACAGCCGGCGCGGCGGACTTGAAAATGTCTTCAGGTCAGGCGAAGTCACATATAGCGTCCGCTGACTGGCCCAGTAGGGTTCGGGCAAATCTTGCCGACTCATGCGGTGCGGCGTATGCCAGATCACCACGTATCGGCGGCTGGCGTCGTCGTAAAACAATTTGGGTGCGCCGATCGCTGGCAGCGCGGTGTCGTAGTTGGGGACTATTTTCAAGTTGGGGGTGAAATCGCCGTATTTCGTCCAATGAATGAGGTCGTCCGACTCCCAGAAATTGATATCCGGCGCTCGGTCATTGCGGTTGCCGACGAGAAAAAAGCCGCCGCCGGGCCGGCGACAGATGTCGGGATGACCTCGATATTCATCGAAGACCCGCCGTCCGTCGTTGAGTGCATGCCAATGCAGGCCGTCCTGGCTGACACTATAATACAGCCGCCCATAGTCGGCATGTGTCATGTGGGCGAACAAGTAGGCTGCATTCTGAGGAGACTCGTTCTTTGCAACTTGCCCAGGAGGTTCGGGCATTTGAGCATTTACGCTGACGCACACGCTCAAGAGGAGACAGGCTTGCCAGTATTGTCTGTGAGAAAGGTGCCTCATCGAGTTCGCCGCGAATTGCGATCTAGGGAGCAAACATAAGCTCCGATGGCTCCAGCGCGATCGTGCAGATTCGCACTTCATCGACTTTGCCAGAGAAGTCGTGGGCTATTTCGCCGTCTTGAAATCCTCGCCCGACGACCCAGGTTCCCTCGACACGCTTGAGTCCGTCGATGATGTCACATTGTCCTTGGAATGTGAACTCGCCTTCGTCGTCCGCGCGCAGATATAGCTTCATCTGCTTGCCGTCGGAAGTCGCTGCCACGTGGTACCATTTGCCCGGTTCGGCGGGACGGCGGCTGCGGATCGTCCGCATTTCTCCTTGACTATCGACAGCCTGCAGCTCGATCAAACCTTCCTTGCCAAAAACTCCAAGCTGAAACGTCGGCTGTGGTGCATCCGGCAAATGGCCGCACTTGGCCACGACGGCCTGATCGCCGCCCAGTTTGGAAGCGGCAAACGATACTTCGACTGTCCATTCCAAAAATGGATACGTATTCAATAGGTCCATATGCGTGCGCGACAGATTGGGCTCGGTGAACAGGTCTCGGACCGGCGCCGTCGGCCCCGGCGCGATCGTATCGTCCATGCAGTTGTCATTTCGCGACGGCGAATCTTTCAGCCGAGCGAGGTAGGTTGACTTGCCGCTCGTGGGAGCACTCATCGGCGAGAAGGCGTACAGATGATTGCTGTGCCCGGAGGTGTCGCGGGCCGCGATCGCACCCATTAATCCGGCAATGTCCACCATCCGGGTTCCCTGCTCGACATCTTCAAACCGCCAGCGGGCAATCGTCGCGGCGAAAATCCGCTGCGGCTGCGTGAGCGCTGGGAGCGGAGCGAAGAGTTTGTCGTGTGCCGTGCGGGCCTTAGATTCATCGAGTTTCACAACCTTGCGATCGTAAGTCATGATGCCGTTGACTTCGATTTCGACGTCCGTAATCTGCGTAAAAACGGCCGCGCTGAGATGGGTCTCGATGAGGGGCCGCAACTTCGACAGGGCATCGACGTAGGCCTGATTGAGCTCGGACGTATTGCGGAAGCTACGGTAGCTCCAGCTCGCTTCATCCTGCCAGGTATGTCCGCTGATCGGCAAACCAAAGCCGCCGAATTCGCCCAGCACCGCCGCGCGATTTCGTTCGGCTGGCGGAGCCCCGGGACCCGGGTAGAAATGGTCGTCGTCGACGTCACCGCCCCCAACGTCGTTTCCGCCGCTGGCGGAAATCACCAGTCGGCTGGGGTCCTCGGTCTTGAGCCAATTGGTAACGCGCTCAGTGTCAAACTGTCCCCAACCCTCGTTGAATGGAATCCAAACGATCACGCTGGGAGAATTGCGGCAGAAATTTACGAGTGCCTCGAGTTCCTTCCAATACTCTTCGGCAGAAACGGGTGAGCGATTGATCTCGGTGCCGTCCGCAGGCCAATTGGCTGGTTTGTCCCCGCTGGGCATGTCCTGCCACACTAAGAGGCCCATCCGGTCGCACCAATAGTACCAGCGGGCCGGCTCTACCTTGACGTGCTTGCGGAGCATGTTGTGCCCCAGCCGCTTGGCCACTTCGAGATCAAACTTCATCGCCTCATCAGATGGCGGCGTATAGAGCCCGTCGGGCCAGTACCCCTGATCGAGCGCGCCGTATTGAAACTGTACCTGGCCGTTGAGCATGATCCGGGTGATGCCGTTCTTGTCGATTCCGAGCGAGATCGACCGCATACCGAAATAGCTCTCGACTTGATCAACTGGCGATTCTCCATCGAGGAGCCGAATCCGCAGGTCGTAAAGATATGGATGGGCAGGGCTCCACAGTTTTGGCTGTGGAATCACAATAGTGATCGCCTTGCCGACTTGTCCCTTTCCAGTCGCGACGTTTTGGCTGGAGTCGACCACGTCGATGTCGACCGTCTGATTTTCGTTCGTGTTGCTGCCGAAAACTTCAATCGTTACTGAGGACGATTTCAGGTCAGGCGTGACCCGCAATCCATCGATCGAGGAGCCCGGCACTGGTTCCAGCCAAACCGTCTGCCAGATGCCGCTTACGGGCGTATACCAGATGCCTTCGGGCCGCAGCTGTTGCTTTCCGCGCGGTTGGAAGCCCAGGTCCGTCGGGTCGACCACGGCGACGACGAGTTCGTTTTCGCCGTCGCGATCGAGCGCCTTGGTGACGTCGAACGTGAATGGATCGTAGCCGCCCTGATGGGAGCCGACGAGCTGCCCATTCACCCAGACCTGCGTACTCCAATCGACCGCGCCAAAATGGAGCAGCACGCGCCGTTGCTGCCAATCGGCCGGAACTCGAAACGTGTGACGGTACCAGGCCTTGTCGCTGGGCGTCAAAGTTCCGCGCAGGCCGCCGAGCTGACTCTCGATCGGGAACGGCACGAGGATCTTTTTGCTGAATTCCTTCGGTTGTTCGTTGCTAGCCGAAGTGATGGCGATGTCCCAATTGCCGTTCAAATTCAGCCAATCCTGCCGCGTCATTTGGGGGCGCGGGTATTCGCGCCAGCAATTCTCCGCCGTCACGCCTTTCGCCCAGGGTGTCATCAGCGGCGCGTCGGCGGAGAACGCGCGCGCCGCCAGAATGAGGCAAAGCGCAACAATGGACACCGCGGGCACGAGACGCAAACCGGCCCCCAACTCGGTGCGGCGTAACATGCTGCGAGAGAAGTTATTCACGTAGGTCGCCTGTGATCGTATTTTCGGACGCCGAACTCTTGGAGCGCATTTACTGCACGTTCAATTCGAGCACCGGATCGATGAGAATTACTCGGTCAAACAGATTGCCGTCGCCGCTGTCGCTCACCACAAGCGTCAGAAACTTGTCGGCGTCGTCAATGGTGGCGCCAAACTGCGAGTCGCCGTCTTCGCGGCAGAACCCCATGCGTTGATAGCGTTCTTGCCCGTCCACAAAGACACGAAAGTCGGCGGCTGTTTTCGGATGAAACGGCTGGGAGACATGCGAACGCTCGAGCAGCGTGACAACGCCTCGCAAACGAGTGATCTGGGCGGATCTCAGCTGCCGCACCGCGTCCAAATCGATCGTCATGCCAATGTTGGCATGCATGCCGACCAGGCCATCGCGGGCCCATCGCAGGCGATCCAGCATGGCTGTGGTCGTGCCGGCGCCCCAGAAGCCTTCGCTATCCTGGTCCCCTTGCTGAATGAAGGGATCGAGGTCGTCATTGATGCGGCGCCGCGCCCAGACAGGTCCCCAGCTGGTTCCGCTGCAGCCCGCCATGAGAATCGAACGGCCTTGCGAATCTGCCTGGCATTCGCCCCCTTCGGCAGGCGGCACGAAGATGCCGTCGACCATTGGATTCCAGCCCACAGGGACGAATTGCCCCTTGCCGGGCCGCAGCGAGACGCCCTTGGGCTGAGCCCAAGGGCGTTTTCCCCAATGCCCGGTCAGCGGATCGATCGCGCCGGCAATGCGAAATTCACCGACTGCGCTACCGCAGATCACGTCCACGAAGCTCAACTCACCAACTCCCAGATTCGTCGGCGCGGACATGGGCAGTTCGCGTTGGAAATCGAGCTGCTCTCTTAGCGGCCCCGACTCCATCATGCCTTTCTTGTCGATCCGCACGGACATGCCTGTCGTGAGTCTGAACAGCGATCGGCCCGACTTCTTGCCCAGCGACGACTTCACGTGAACTTCGCCTTCGAAGACCGCTACCTTGGTGTCGCTCTGGTTGTCGACCGCGACGCCAAACTCCGTTCCAACGTCAATTACCTCCGCGTTGGGAGTCTGCAGCGTAAAATTGCCCGCCTCGGAGCGCCCGGTCAAAGAGCCAGCAACCAGCCGAGCCGATTTATCGGTAAGGAATTCCAGCTCGGCAGGCCCGTTCAAGATGATCACGGCGCCGCCGCTGAATTCGATTTTCAACGTTCCACCGTTCACCTTAATGACTTCGCCCGCACTCATACGCATGAGAATATCGCGCGGCGCACCGTCAGGCAGCCAATTCACGCCGTTCGTGGCTGCGATGATCCGCGCGACGTAATCCGGTTGTCGATCGGCGGGATCGCCGCCGGGATGCGTTACGTTGGCCACGGCTTCGCCGGCATTGGGGGCAGCGGCGTGCTCAGCCGCGCGGTCCGTCTGCGGCCAGGCCATTCGCGACGAAATCAGCGCCGCAATGCTGACGAGAACTGCCGCGCTTGCTGCCAGCGTTCCCCAAAAGGCGTATCGCGGAAGCCGCGTGAGTGTCCGGCGGCGCGAGCGGCTCGGCGCCAACACTTCCTGGTTCAATCTTGGTGCAGCGCAGCTGCACGTGGCGCTGGGAATGATTCGCTCATGAACAGCCGCGATGCTGGCGGCCAGCCGGCGGCAATCATCGGCGCACTCGCCCTCCTTGAGCGAATAATGAATGTTCGAGAAGGCGATGAACTCTTGCCGCGCTTCTTCGTCTCGCAGCAAGTAGTTCAAGCGCGCGAGTTCCTCCGGCTCAAGACAATTGTCTTGAAACTTGCTTGAGAGCGTGAGTAGTTCGACGTGGTTGAAGTCCATGAACGAAGTTCCGATAATTCGAGACGTCGCCCGCCGTAGCTACACCGAAGGTTGTGTCAGTTTGGCTCGCACGCAGCGCAACAGTCGTTCGCGAATCCGCCGCAGGATGCGATGCACGTGGCTGGTCGATCGACCGATTGCATCGGCCACCGAGTTGACGGACCCGCGTTCACGGTACCGCAACCCGACAATAATCCGTTCTCGCTCGGAAAGTTGCTTCAAACACTGGGCCAGCAGCTCGCGCTGCTGTGAAATATCGTTTGTGGCCTCCAACGACGTGGCGACCAAGGCGTTAATTGTTTCCACGTCGAGCATCACTGCTTGCCGTTGCCGGCGGCGCCGATAGTTGAGTACTTCATACTGCGCGACCCGCGCGGCCCAAGGAAAGAATTCCGTATCCACATCGAACTCGTCGAATTTTCGCCAGAGGATTACGAGCGTATCCTGAACAATTTCTTCGGCGTCTTGCCAATCCGCGACCAATGTATGCACGAAACCCGAGATGCGATGATAATTGTGCGTGTGGAGCGAGAGGAATCGCTCAGCCCTGTCTAAAGTTTCGCTTTCCATGCCTGCCTACACCCCAGCCGAATGAGAGGCGGGCCCCACCTGGCCCTTGCTGCGCGAAGCAGATTCATCATACCGGCGGCACGAGCTTAGCGCCGCACACACAAAGCCGATAAGCGGATTCCCTAGCGCGCCACGCTCGACGGAGCGCGTTAGAAGGCACGCTTGGAATCCTGGTCTGGTAACGTCGCGAACCCGCAGAAAGTGGTACGAAATCTCGTCTATTTTGTGGAGAATCGTTACCGGCCAACTGGCGTGGTAATCTGGCGGAAGCAATGGCGGAGGGGCGATGGGGGGCATTGTTTCGCGGCATGCGTGGGCGCTCCGGGCAAAAAAGCCCAAAAAAATCATCGTAAATCGCGCCATTTGAGGGTGTGTGGGAACGTTTGGTAAATGTCAGCACGCCTGATCGTCGGCGACTGTCTTATCTAAGGCGGCAAATCCTTATGCGACACCATGCGACGAACCGCGTAATCGGTCCGCCCGTGGCTGTAGGCGCCGTCCTGACGCTGGGCTTCTGTTATTGCATTCTGGGTACCGCTTCGGCACAGGACTGGCAGTCGGCCAATTGGGACTTGGTTCGGAGCTCGACCGGCAGCAAATACCGATCGGCACCGATTCGCAACTTGATCCGGGCGCCGAGCGGCAACTTGCTCGGCACCCGTCCCGCCGGCGGCGTCATTGAGCTCTGGCAGAGCGGCAACAACGGAAAAGACTGGTCGCGGTTGCCGAACATTGCTGTCAGCAGCACGGTGGAATACGGCGATTCCACGCTGCTGGCTCTCCCCAGCGGCGAACTGCTATCGGCTTACCGCGAGCACCACCCCACGCTCGGCTGGAGTGTGCGCATCAGCCGCAGCGTGGATGGTGGCGCCCACTGGAATTTCGCGGGCACGATTCACGACTGGAATCAAGAGTTTGTCGGCGCCCCGCAGCTACTGCAGCTTAGCAACGGGGCGCTGCAGGCATATTACGACAGCGAAGTGCTGGCGTCCGGCGGAAGCCAATACATTGGCGTCAAAACTGGAAGTTTCGACGCTGGGACGAGCACCTGGAACTGGTCGCAAGAGCGACGCGTCAATGCTCAGCCGGCCAATGGGTTCGTCGTCCGCGACGGGCTGGCGTCGGTCGTGAATCTGGGGCCCGATCTCGATGGTGTGGGCGACCGGCTGATGGTCGTGACGGAGGGCGTCGGTACGCGCAGCGGCCAGGAATATAACCTGATTCGGGCGTTTCAGGTGCAAAACGGCGGCGCGACGCAGGCGGATTGGAATGCACTCCTCGATTCGCGGGTGATCTACCAGTCGCCACAGATCGACCCCAACAATCATCGCTACAACGCCTATGCGCCCTACGCGTTGCGCGTCGGCAATGGCCCAGTGATGGTGGCGTTTTCCACCGACGAATTCCTGGACGAAGTCGGGGCGCCGGCCGACGTGGCATCGACTCCACCCAACCTCAGGCACTCCGAAATCAAGTTCATGAAAACAACCTCGACATTTGAGAGTTGGTCGACGCCAAAGACGATGTGGGGCATGGATCACCCGGAGTTTACCGGAAGTGCGAATTCGGGCGACATATTCAACTACCAAATCGGGCTGATCGAACTGGCCCCGAATGATGTCCTGGCCACGCTCGATATGTTCAATGGCCGTCAAATTGTCCTGCGTCCCTCCGAATTTGCCACCGGTGACTTTAACCAGAATGGCATGATCGACGCGGCAGATTACACAATCTGGCAGGATTCGCTAGGCTCGACGGAAGATTTGCGTGCCGACGCCAACTCGAATTCTGTGATCGACGTCGGGGACTTTGAATCGTGGAAGGCGGGATTTGCAGCGGCTTCGTCGTCGTCCGGCGGCGGAGCGGCGGCAGTTCCCGAGCCCGCATCTCTTGCGATGATCCTGCCCGCTCTGGTATCGGGCCACATCTGTCGCGTTTCCCGGCGTGGCTCAAATTGCACACGGCGAAGTCCGCGGCCAAATTCGACGGAAATAATTTTGTCATAATTTGTGCCACTCTGGATCGCCGCCCTACGTTTACATCAACGAGAACAGAACCAAGTTGCGCAGGGCAGCGGTCATCGGAATTGGGGTGGTCGGCGCGCAGCTGGACGGCGGGGCGGTTGAAGGCAGCGCTAGCAAATTGGCGTTTGCCGGGAATGCTGAACATCGCAGTTCTGCGAGGCCAACAGAGCTTTTCTAGCATCGTGTTCTAACGGTTCGGTTTGGAGGCGGAAGGGTCTGTGTATCCTATCGGCCGCGGCGGTCTGGCGGCGCTTGGCACGAGTGACTTTCATCCAATGGCAGTCGCTCGCGCCAAGGTTCCCTGATCCGCAGGGACGGTTGTGGCTCGGTCGAGAATAAATGCCGCCCGGAACTGAAGGGGGCGGGCGGCTCTTAATACCCATTAGTTCAAAACGTGAAAGCTTATTTGAGGCAAAGCGACTTTGGAGCCCGCACCAAATGTGGAGCTGCCGGCGCAGAGCTTTGCCCTGCCCCTAGCATGGAAGGTCGACCCTCGATGCTCGCCTCCCGTCAACGGCCAGGATTTACTCTGGTCGAATTGTTGGTCGTGATTGCGATCATCGGCATCCTGGTATCGCTGTTGTTGCCAGCGATTCAAGCGGCCCGGGAAGCCGCGCGGCGGAGCCAGTGCGTCAACAATTTGAAGCAGATTGCGGTGGCCTGCCACAATCACCACGACAGCCTCAAGATGTTTCCTTCCGGGGGTTGGGGTTGGTGGTGGGTCGGCGATGCCGATCGCGGAGCTGGAAAAGACCAGCCGGGAAGCTGGATGTACCATCTCTTTCCCTACGTCGAAGAACAGGCCTTGCATGACCTAGGATCTGACGGACAGCCGAGTGTCGTCACGCTAGACCAGCGCAACGGGGCCGTTAAGGCGATGGAGACGCCGGTAGCCGCATTCAATTGCCCATCGCGTCGCCCGTCGATCGCCTATCCTCATCCCCTCGGTGCGACGGGATACTTGAAAAACGCCAAGGCCAACATCGTTTCGAGCCGCGGTGACTACGGCGCCAACGCCGGCGACTTGGGAGTGTTTTGGGGCGGCAACACGCAGATGCCGACGAGTTATGCGCAGGGAGATGTCGGCACAAATTTCGTTCCGCACGACCAGATTATCAAGAGCAACGGCATCACGTATCAGCGGAGCGAAATCCGTTTTAAGGACATTACGGACGGCACAAGTCACACATATCTCGTCGGCGAGAAATACCGCAATCCAGACCACTACGACACGGGGCTCGACATTTCGGACGATCATCCGATCACCTGTGCCGACGACTATGACGGACACGTTTGGGCGGGACTATCGGGACTTGAAGCGGCCGATCCCCAATTTCTGCCGCCGTTGCAAGATACTCCCGGCTTGCAGGACTATTATCGGTTTGGCAGCGCCCACGCGGGCGGATTCAATGTGGCATTTTGCGATGCGAGCGTGCAGTTCATCAGCTACGACGTCGCCCAGCAGGCGCACCTTCGGATGGCCAATCGGCGCGATGGAAACGCGGTCAATACGGGGCTGTAGTAAGGATTTGGCGGCATGCGGATGATTCGTTTCGGGAGGTTGGCGACGACAGTCCTGGCGGCGGCGGTGGCGGGCTGCAACAACAGGCCCGCGCGCGTCGGGGTGCCTGATTTCGACGCAGTCGAAATCAGCGCACAGGCACTTACGACCTACGATATCAATCACGACGGCCGGCTCGACAGTGCCGAGTGCAGCAAATCTCTGGCCTCAACCATTGGCCGTGCTGACAAAGACCACGACGGACAATTGACCGCCGACGAGATCGCGGGCCGGTTCAAGTTCTACGAAGAATTTCGAGCGGGAATTGTACCTGTGTTTTGCACAATTTCGCGCGGCGGACGACCGGTCGCCGATGCGACTGTGACTTATCAGCCCGAAGACTTCATGGGCCCGAACGCGGTGCCGGCGACCGGCAAAACGAATGCAGCAGGCAGCACGCCGATCTCGATGTCGGCGGATCACCTGCCAAGCCCTGCTCACGCCGGCGTTCAGCCCGGTTTTTATCGAGTCCTGGTCACGCTGGCCGACGGAACGAGCGTGTCCAAATTGGACGCCGGCGTCGAATGTGCCGGTGATGTTCAGAACACGCACTCCTTCGTACTTCCGTGACCAATGAACGCCAGCCGCCGCGGCGGCGCCAGTCAAACAGACAGCAAACAACGACGGACAGAAGCAGGCATGCACAGGAGGATTTGTTGTTACGCCGCACCTTGATTTTTGCCTTCTCTATTGCACTGACACTGAGCGTGGTTGGATTCTCATCGGCCGCATTTCGAGTTGAACGTGTCGCCGCCGGCCTGAATCAGCCGACATTTGTCGCACAGGCGCCGGGGGACGACGGCTCGCTATACATCGTCGAACGTCAGGGAGCGTCCGGCGGCGCGGGGCGGATTCTCAAACGAAATCTCGCAACCGGTACGAGTACGACGTTTCTCGACTTTGCGGGCAGCGCATTTACCGGGGACGGCGGCGTGCTGTCGCTGGCATTCCATCCAGACTTTGCTGCGAACGGCAAGTTCTATGTGGCTACATCGTTCAACGGCGGCGTGAACAATTTGCGTAATCGCGTGCAGGAGTTTCGCGTCGTGGGTGGAGTGCCTCAGTTCGAGCGGACCTTGCTCGAGTACGACAACCTGCTCAATCCGTTTCATACGGTCAACATGATGGCTTTCAACCCGCTCGCTGTCGGCGTCGACCGCAATTACATGACAATTCAGCTGGGTGACGGCGGCACGCAGGCGGATCAGGACGAGTTCGTCAACAACAGCCAGGACCTATCAAAGCTCTACGGCAAGATTCTCCGCGTCGACGTGAGCGACGGCGCGGACGCCTACCCCACTGAGACGACGAAGAATTTCGGCATACCCGCGGGGAATCCTTACGCATCGGACGGCAATCCAAATACGCTCGGAGAGATCTATGCCTCCGGATTTCGCGAGCCGTTTCGCGGCAGCTATGATCGCCTGACGGGAGACTATTACGTCGGCGACGTCGGTTTCAACACGAAGGAAGAGATCAATTTCATCAAAGCAGACAGTTGGGGGACCGATTTCGGCTGGGCGCGCCGTGAAGGCACGATTCAAACACCGGCCCCGTCCGGCGGCCCGCAAGGGACCTCGATCAATCCGATCTTCCAGCTCGATCACAATACGGGTAATCAGTCGTTCACAGGTGGCTACGTGTATCGCGGTCCGGTCACAGAGCTGCAAGGCACGTATTTCTTTTCCGACTTTGTGTCGGGCAAGATCTTTTCGGGCAACTTCGATCGCAATACGTCTGCGGCTTCGTTCAACGGCGCGAATCTCACTAACTTTCAAGACCGTACGTCGGAGCTCGAGTCGCTGGTGCTGGGCGGAGCCGATCTCCGCAATATCACTTCGTTCGCTGAAGACAACGCGGGGAATCTCTACCTGGTGAAGTTCGGCAACGCCTTCTTTCCGCCCAACGGGCAGGGAGAGGTCTTCCGCATTGTGCCAGGTTCACTGGGAGATCGCAGCGACATTAATTTCGACGGTGTCGTCGACGCCGACGATTGGGTCGTGTTCCTGACATACAACAAGACCAGCCTGGCGGGTTTGACGCCGGACGAGTCCCATGCGCGCGGCGACCTGGACGGCGACATCGACAACGACTTTGCAGATTTCCAGATTTTTCGCGGCGATTACAACGCCATCCATGGCGCCGGCGCGTTCGATGCACTGCTGGCCCATGTTCCCGAGCCGTCGACTTGCGCCGCGACGGTCGCTGCAGCGGCGGCGCTGTGCATCATTCCGCCCCGAAAGGCCCAGCGGCCGTTCTGGGCGAATGCGTTTTCTGTCAATTGAATTGGTCCAACTTGAAATCTCTCAACTTTGAATTGATACGAGGAGGAAGAGTATGAGCCGGATCGTGCTCGTCACTTGCGGCGCCTTAATGCTCTGTGCGTCCACGGCCCGTGCAGTGCTCGTCCATCAATACACGTTCAATGGAGATGCAAACGACAGTGTCGGCGGCCAGGACGGCACGGTGGTGGATCCGTTGGTGATCTCAAACTACGTCGGCGGCCAGCTCGATCTAACAGGTAACAACAACATCTCCTCGAACACTCCGGAAACGGGTGCCTACGTAAATCTGCCGAACGGCATCGTGTCGGCGGCTATTGCCGACGGCCAATCGAAGGCCGCCAGCTTTGAAATGTGGGTCACCGTCCAGGAAAACCGTTTCTGGGCTCGGCTGTTCGACTTTGGCAGCAGCAACCTCGGCGAAGACTCGTCGGCCAGCGGTGCCGAAGCCGACTATATGCAAATGGTCCCTCTGGGGTTTACGAACCAGTTTGCCTTCGAGACGCACCCCGCATTCACGGACGGAACGACGATCGTCTCGGGAGTCGTCGCCACAGCGTCGCCGTTGACGACGGGCGTCCAGCACCACGTCGTGGTCACCTACGATCAGCTCGACAACACGAACCCGGCTCGCCCCGGTGGCACGGCCCGCATCTTCCTGGACGGCGCGCCAGTCGCGACAGGTCCAATCAGCACGTCGATGCCGGGTGGTCCAGCGAACCCTTCGGGCACGTTCAACGACAACAACAATTGGCTCGGGCGTGCTCAATGGCCTGATCCGTTGTTAGACGGACTCTACAACGAGTTTCGCATTTACAATCATGCGATGTCCGCCGCGGAAGTGACGACGAGCTTCAACGCGGGCCCCGTTCCACCGCCGCTACCGACACTTATCATCGACCGAAGTACGGGCGCCGTTTCGATCAAGAACGCCACCGGCAGTTCCCAACTGATCAGCAGCTACTCGATTTCCTCGGCAATCGGCGGACTGTTGGTCGCGCCGGCTTGGGATCCGGTTGCTCCGGTCAGCGGTTGGACGATCCAAACTCAGACTGCGAATCAGCTGGCGGAGCATGGGGGCACTGCAATCAATCTGCCGGGCGGAGGTTCTCAGACTCTAGGCACTCCTTGGCTGAAGTCGCCTTTCGAGGACCTCACGTTCTCTGTCAGCTTGAATGGCGCGCCAGCCGTGTTGGCCGCGGTGCAGTACATCGGCAACAACGGGGTCTCTTTTGCGCGGAGCGATCTCAATACGGATGGCTCAATCAATGCGGCGGATTGGGTGGTGTTTCTCGATGGCAATGCCGACAATCTCAGCGGCCTGAGCGACGTCGCACAGTACTTCAAGGGGGACCTCAACGGCGACAATCTGAGCAATCACGCGGACTTCGTCCTCTTCCGCCAAGACTTCATCGCTGTCAACGGTGCAGCGGCATTCGCCGCCCTGGTCGGTTCCGTTCCAGAGCCATCCGCAATCGTGCTCGTTTATTTGAGTCTGGTCGGGCTAGCGCCGCTCCGATCGCGACATCATTTTGCTTCACTTTCTCCGCAATCAGAGGCTCATTGACGCGGAGTTGATCGATACGCTCGTTGGTACGCCACAAATCCCAACATATTTGAAAAGGTCTAGTGAACGCACAACAACCTGGAGCCAATTTCATGCCACGAAGAGTTCTCACATACCTTTCGATCGTCGCAGCGTGTGGCATCGCCGCCAGCGCGGCTTGCACTGCCAATGCGGCGCTGACACATCGCTACAGCTTTACCAACAACGCCAACGATTCGGTTGGCGGAGCAAACGGAACGGTGGTTGATCCGCTCGGAGTCAGTTTCTTTGCCGATGGAAACCTGAACTTCACTGGCAACAACGGCGAGGGTTCGGACCAGAGGCCATTCGTCTCCGGCGCCTACGTCGACTTGCCGAACGGGATCATCTCCGCGCTTGGCACGACCGGTTCGTTCGAACTTTGGGTGACTGTGGACACAAACCGAGACTGGGCAGAGATTTTCTCTTTCGGTCAAAGCCGCGCCGACTCCGGCGGTGAAGGAATTTCGGCAGGCTTCGGCAAATACATCACGCTAATCCCTGACACTGGCGACGGAGCGAACACATTCCGACTGGAGGCGATCCAATTTCCAGATGGCTCTCCGGCCTTTGCACCGTTTGGCACTTCGAATGTCAGCGCGGCGGATGGCAGCGTTCTGCCGACGGGTTCCAAACATCACATCGTTTCGATTTTTGACAGCACTGACACGCTGGGAGGAGCCAACCCCAGCGGCACGATGTACAGCTACCTCGACGGCGCGCTCGTCGGCGCGACGCCGCTGTATGCGGACTTTACGCTGGGCAGCCTGCCGGACGTGAACAATTGGCTGGGCCGTTCGCAATGGCCGGACGCTCTTTTCGACGGGTTGTTCGACGAGTTTCGCATCTATAACAGCGCGCTGAGCGCGTCGCAGGTATCGGCAAACTTCGGGCTCGGGCCGGACAAACTCGTCCCGGAACCGACGTCGCTGACTTTGTGCCTGCTGGCCATCCTTGCCGTGGGTGCACCGAGACTTCGCAAAGAGGTGAGTTAACCGTCCTGCCCCGCGCCGGACCAACCCTTGGCGTGGGGGATCCTATCCCGTGCCGGAGCAATTCCGGCGCGGGGCTCTGCTCGCTGTCGATAAAGCCTTCCACTAAGAATGATAACCGAATGGACCTCAGATTGGAGCCACGTCATGCAACGTGAGATTCTCTTCGGCGTACGGACCATTGCTTTGCTGTTGCTGGCGGCGACCTTGGGCCGCGATGCCGATGCCGCGCTGAAGCATCGCTACAGCTTCACGTCGAATGCAAACGATTCGATCGGCGGCAAGAATGGCACGGTAGTAGACGCTGGCGTTACACCGAACTTCGTATTCACCGGGGACCAGCTCGACCTGACACCCAATGCGGGCGAAGCGGCCAACGCAATCGTCGAAGATGCCTATGTCGACTTGCCAAACGGAATGATTTCCGCACTGGGCACGACCGGCACTTTTGAGCTGTGGGTGACCGTTGATACAAACCGCAATTGGGCGGAGATCTATTCCTTCGGCCAAAGCCGCGTCGACACTGGCGGCGAGGGAGTGTCGGCGGGCTTCGGCAAGTACATTACGTTAATCCCCGACACGGGCGACGGCGCAGATACGTTTCGGCTCGAGGCAATCCAATTTCCAGACGGTTCACCGGACTTTGCCCCGTTTGGCACGTCCAATGTCAGCGCCGCGGATGGCACCGTGCTACCGACGGGAGTCAAGCATCACATCGTCTCGATCTTTGACAGCACCGATACGGTGGGCGGAGCCAATCCCAACGGCACGATGTACAACTACCTGGACGGCGCGCTCGTGGGCACCACACCGTTGTACGCGGGCTTCACGTTGGGCGGCCTGCCGGACGTAAACAACTGGCTCGGCCGTTCGCAGTGGCCGGACCCGATCTTTGACGGGCTCTTCGACGAATTCCGCATATATGACCACGCACTCAATTCGTCCGAGGTCGCTTACAACCAGGTTCTCGGGCCCGACCAGGTTGGAACGGTGCCGGCGGAGGGCATCGTGTCGATCGAAGTCAACACAGTAACCAATAGCATCAAGTTGATCAGCAACGTGGACAATCCGATCGCGATCAACTATTACGAAATCAACAGTGCCGGCGGCGCGCTGAGCCCGGGCGGCTGGAACAGCCTCGACGACCAGGAAGGCGGCGACCCAGCTGGGCAGGGATGGGACCAATCGGGCGGCGTCAACGCCAACCAATTGATCGAGTTGTTCCTTCCGGAGGCAGGCGACACGTTGGCGTCCCACGAGGTGCTGTCTCTCGGGGCGGCATTCAACAAGTCGGTTTTCGGCAATGGAAACAATGGTGATCTTACATTCAAATTCGGGCTGATGAACGGAACGCTGCTTCAAGGGGGCGTTAAGTACGTGACCACGGCCGGCGTGCCGGGCGACTACAACAGCGACGGCGTTGTCAACGCGGCGGACTACACACTGTGGCGGGACCACTTCGGGCAAAACTTTCAGCTCAACAATGAAGTCAACGGAATGACCCCCGGAACCGTCACGGCCGAAGACTACACGGCGTGGAAGACCCGCTTCGGAAATACGGCGGGCAGCGGCGCATTGCTCGACGGGAGATCGACCGTGCCGGAACCGACGGCGGCGCTGCTGGGCTGCCTGGCATTGGTGGCCTGGGGGACAGTACGCGACAGAAACAAACACGTGCATTGATCCGCTCAGCGGGTGCCGGACAAACCATGCGCCTGATCGGCGGCGCCGCGAATGAACTCCAAGACTGCCTCGCGCTCCACCGGGTCAGCCGCAGAAACTTGCCAAATGTCGTTGAGCAACGTCGCCAGGCTCTGTTGCGAATGGTCGACCAACATTAGTTGGGCGGCCGCGGCCGCGCCGGCGGCAAATCGGCGCGGCGCAATTTTGCTTTCGATCGCGCGGCGCATCGTGCCGGTGAGCCGATCATCCCAACCGAGTTTTCGCCGGGGGTCGCGGATGATGCGGTCTACTCGGTCCTTTAGGTAAGGATTTACCATTCGCTTCAACAGGTCGTGGACGTAGGCCGCCCAACCTTCCGCGGAAAACAATGGGTCGATGCCGCCGTAGCGGTGGCGGAGAGCGCCGCCTGATTCTACGAGAAATGCAGCTTCGACGAACTCCAGCAGGCTGGTCGAGCGGGATTCGTGGACGAACGTCAGCCCCGCCCGGTGCGCCAGGTATCCCAAGAGAGCATGGGCCGCGTTGTGGCCGAAGAGCTTTGCCTCCTCGAACGGCAGAAGTTCGGCCTTCTCTTGAAAGACTTCGATACCGCGCTGAAATCCGGGGAGTTGCACATGGCTGATGAGAATGCGATTGAACTCCTCGACAAGCACCGCTTGCGTGCCGTCCGCTACAAGCGGCACGAGGCCGTCGTCCACGATTTGCCGCGGATCAGTCACCACACCGCTCATCTTGCCGATCACGGTGTTGACGAACTCGACCCGATTGTCAAGCGTCGGCTGCCGCGTGGATTCCATTGTTTGGGTGACGGCATTGCGGAGGATTTCGGCGGCGTGATTGTGGTTTTCTGCGGCATAGACGACGGTCTGCGGCAACGCTGGTTTAGAGAACTTGCGTTCCATACCGCGCGCGAGCAATTCGGCCGGGCTGGGCTTGCCGCGACGATAAAAGTCGACGCTGGGCAATGCCGTAGCGATTTCGTCCGCTGTGGCAATCGCTTCGATCAACTCGTCAGCGCCAGCGCAGTCGAGCGGGTTATAGATCTCAACGCCCGTGACCTCGTGTGACTCGATGCCATCGGATTTTGCGACGTTGACCCGGAATCGCCCGCCGCTGTTTTGAACCGCGGCAACGGTTTCCGGAACGACCTCCGCAACCACCAGGCGCTCGAAGTTTTTCGACGCGTGCGCTTCGAGCAGGAATAGCCCGCTCTGGATAGGCCCGAATCCGATTCCGACAAACGTCCTGCCCACGAGAAAACCTGTCGATTAAGACGCTGTTTGCGGAACGACGCTGGCGTCGCGCGGAGCTGCGTAGACACCGAACTCGGCATCGAGACGCCAATGTGACCAGGCGTTTGCCATCGGGCGGCGCGGCCAATCGGAATTGAGACGCGCCTCGACTCGGCTGCAGGAGGGGATGCCGCTCGTGGCGTCGGCGCTTTCGACGCAATGTGCACCGACGGCCGTCGCCAGCCGCAGTGCCGCCTCGGGGCCAGCGCCTTGGAGCAGCGCCATCAAGAAACCGGCGATCGTGCAGTCGCCCGAACCGGTGGTGCCGACGACTGCGACTTCGAAGCACGGGGCAAGCAGCTCGCGATTGCTCCACGCCTGCCAGTCGAAATTGTGCCAGGCAGCGCGCCGCGAGAGCAACGTGACCTGACTGCCCGTGCGAAGGTAGAGTCCTTGTTCACCGAGTTTGATCACGACGATCGGTACTCCGTACCTCAGCAACGTTGTGGCAAACTTATCCAACTGCTGCAGGTCGACTCCGGCGCCGGCGGTTCGATCCGACGCCACGTCGGGCAGCAGCAGGCTCAACTCGTCGTAACTCGGCAGAAAGATGTCGACGTGAGGCAAAACATTGGTCAGCCATTGCGTCCAATCGATGGGCGCCGCTCCCGAGCCGGCGGCCGGCATCGCCATATCGAGCGTCACCAGGAGGCCCGCGACCTGAGCGTCGGCAAACCGGAGTGCTAGACTTCTCCCCGCGTCGGCCAAAATCGACCGCATTAGGGGTGGATAGCCAAAGTGCAAAATGCGGGCGTGAGCGAATGCAGATGTCCGCAGATCGTCAGCGTGGAACGTATCGTTGGCGCCTGAACAATGCAAAAAGCCGCGATCGACGCCCGGCGGGCTGAGCACAATCGTGTAGCTCGTCGCTTCGCCGGAGGCAACGACCATCGATTCGGGGAGCGACGGATGGAGCTCGCGCAGCGATTCGAGAATTGTCTTGCCCAGCAGGTCGTCTCCAACCTTGCCGACAAGTCGGGTCTTTGAGCCAAGTTGATGCAGCGCCTGCCCCGTGTTGGCAACGCAACCGCCAAGTGCTACCGTCGCAGGACCGATGTGAACCAATCCGCCGGGAACAAACAAATCGCCGGGACGCTGCTGAGTGGAGTTCAGCTGCGGGATGATGTCGAGGCAAATGTGGCCAGCAACAACGACATCCGCGGTCGACTTTTCACCTCGGCCGCTGCCGGCCGAAGTTACAGATGCTCCAGCACTTGTTGACGATTCCTGCATGAGACCGTCCCTGTCGCCGCGCCGTTCTCAGGCACTCCGCTCCAAGTCAGCTACCGCGGCAGGTGCCAAGATTCAATCGAATGCCACACCGCGTCCATCCAACGCTGAGAGGGCACCAAGTTGACGCCTTGCCCTGCCCAGATTCCGTTACCGCGACAAGCGCGATAATTGTTACGTATTATAGCGGAGCTGCGCGCCGACGGCGACGCTCGAATTTTTTAGCAGCACGCAGTTGCAAACGCAATCGTCGGCTGCCGGCATCTGGTTCCGTTTTGCGAGTTCCGACTGAGCGACGCAACCGCGTTCTGCGTTGGTCCGCCATTCCGGCCGCGCGAGTCTCTGGGGGATACGTCGATCCGTCGCCGACAGTCGTGGAAGTCTCGACGCTCTGACGTTGCGCGCGTCAGGCTTTCACAATTTTCTCGCGACCCTTCGTAACTGCATGCGTCGCATTGCGTGTGTCTACGACCAGCTGCGAATTTCCAACTATGAATCCGTAGTCGTAGCTGGAGTGATTCGTGGCAATCAACACGCAGTCTTGTCCGGACAAGTAGTGCGGCGTGAGTTCGCTACTTTTCATTTCAGGCAACTGATGCGCTCGCATCTTTGGCAGGTGCGGAATGTGGGGGTCGTTATAGGACACAATGGCGCCTTGCTCCAATAGCTCCTCCATCAACACAAATGACGGACTCTCACGCGGATCGTCCACATCTTTTTTGTAAGCGACGCCCAGAATCGCTATCTTGCTGCCGCATATAGGTTTCTTGACTTTATTGAGCGCGGCGCTAAGCCGATTTAACACATACTGAGGCATGGCAGCATTAATTTCGCCAGCCAACTCGATAAACCGCGTCGGCGTGCCATACTTGCGTGCGACCCAGCTGAGATAGAAAGGGTCGATTGGGATGCAGTGTCCGCCCAGTCCTGGTCCAGGATAAAAAGCCTGGAAACCGAACGGCTTCGTCTTGGCGGCCTCAATCACCTCCCAGACGTCAATGCCGAGGCGATCGAATACGCGCTTCAACTCGTTGACCAGAGCGATGTTCACCGCGCGGTAGGTGTTCTCCAAGATTTTGCAGGCCTCAGCCACTTCGCATGATGTTACGGGCACTACTCGAGAAACGACCTTCGCGTACAACACTTCGGCGAGTCGCGCGCTGGGTGGATCGAGTCCGCCAACGACTTTTGGAATTCCGCTAGCTGTGAACTTTGGATTACCAGGATCTTCGCGTTCCGGACTGAAGGCGAGGAAGAAATCAGTTCCGCATTTCAGTCCGCTCGCTTCCAGGATTGGTTGCATCACAGTTCTTGTCGTACCCGGGTAGGTTGTGCTTTCGAGAACTACGAGTTGCCCTCTGCGAAGTTGACTCGCAATTTGTCGAGCCGTGGATTCGACATAGCTCAAATCAGGATCTCTACTGTCGGTCAACGGAGTTGGAACGCAAATCAAAATCGCATCGGGCTCGTTCAGACGAGCCATATCGGCCGTCGGAATCAAAGATCCACTCTTGACACAGGTCGCAATCCAAGCTGCGTCCAGATGTCCGATGTAACTTTCCCCGGCAAGGAGACGGTCAACCTTTGTCTGATCTAAGTCGAAGCCGATTACACGGTAGCCAGATGCAATGAAAGCCCGCGCAAGTGGCAACCCAACATAGCCAAGTCCCACGACGCCGATTAGCGCAGACCGTTCGTGAATTCTTTTCTCAATCGTGATATTCATGCCACGAAATGCGAATAAGCTGCGCTATTTGGAGCTGAGAGACTGGACCAGTATTCGTGCGGCTCAATGACTTTGCTAGGGTGGGTCGATCAGCCGTCGGGCAACTGAGACAGCCCATGAAGATAGCGAACGAATGAGTCGATTGTCCACCGAGATTGCGCAAGTTCGAAGGCTTCTGGGCAAAAGCGGTACCGGAAGGGGAGTGAGTCTAAGTCGACTGCGATTCTGGAACAGCAAACGACACGACTACCACGCTCCGAATACTCTATCGACGTTCGCTACAGAAAGGGACGTGAATCGACCGAATTCCTGGAGTCCGACACGCATCAATAGCTGAGCTTCACTTTCCGATTTGTCGATGGTCGTTTCGGGCTCACCATTCTTCGCCAAGTTGCCATTCGAATTCGGCGATACGAAGAGAAAATTCAGCAGCTGATCCGCTGTTACTGTGGCACTCGCTGGATTTGCCTGGATGGTCGACTCATGACCTGCGGAAGCACCCTGGTCGATCGCTCCCGATGTGGAGAGTACGCCGATTGCGGTCGGTGTAGTCGCGGTGCGCGAATTTGCATTGGGCGAAACGCTGGGGGAACTGTCATCCAACAGATTTGCTCCCATGCCAGAACTTCCGAGAGTGCCAGGATATGTGCTCAGATACATACCATCGATGCTGATTCCCGCAAAGCCGTTCGCACCGCCAACCCAATCCAGGCCCGGACCAAAAGCGCCGGCGGTAGCGCTTCCCATCGATCCAAATCGAAACGCTACAATGTCTGTCCCAGTCCCAGCAGCGCCGCTGACAGAGAATTCTCCCAGCGTGGAGATATAGATCATCGGCTGCGCGCCCGCCTGTTCGCGAACATGAATCGCGTTGACATTCTCATTGGATTTGGTCAATCCCACATCGCTGCCGTCGAACATCTGCCAAAGTATGCCGGCGGTGTTAGCGCCCCATGACGTCGGCGTAAAGAGCAGGACGTCGTAGCCATCACCGGAAGCGCCTGGCACTGAGTACGAGCCGGTTGTGGAAATTAGCAAACGACCATCGGCCAGCACGGAAAGCCCGTCGATATTCTCGCCCGACTTGGTGAGACCGACGTTTGCGCCTTTAAAATAGAGACTCCACGTGCCGGCCGTATTGTCACCCAAACTTGACGGGGTAAATCGCAGTATATCTTGCGCCGTACCGTTTAGAATTGCGCCGCTTCCGATGCCCGGTGTCGCGTACGTCGTAGAGACCGAGAATGCCCCGGCAGTGGAAACCAGAATGCTGCCATCGGCGAGAAACGTGAAGGCGTCGATATTTTCGTAGCCGCCGCCGAGGCCGACGTCACTACCGTCGAAATGCATGCGGTACTGGAACTGGCCTCCGTTGAATTTTTCGTACTTCGCAATGTCGGAGCTGGATACCCCTAGAGAGGTGCCGTTGCTGTTACGGAGCGGCCAATCGTAGTTCGTAGAGAAGTAGCGTGTATCCTGCACCACGAGTTCTTCGACTTCGATGTTGATGGTCTCGAAATCGCTCAGGGCCGGTGAACCGTTATCCGTGACCCGGATCGTCACGGTATAAGTACCTGGTGCTTGGTTGACGCTGGGCGTCCAACTGAAAACGCCAGTCGCAGGATTGATCGTCGCACCGGCCGGCGCACCCGCATCAAGACTGTAGGTTAAAGTGTTTGCTGGAACGTCGGCATCACTTGCTGTGGCCGTGAACGTCAACGAGTTGCCTTCCACGACCGACTTATTGCCAATCGGAGCGAGAACCGGCGACACATTGATGTCGTCGTCGGAATCAGAACTTCCGAGAGTGCCAGGATATGTGCTCAGATACATACCATCGATGCTGATTCCCGCAAAGCCGTTCGCACCGCCAACCCAATCCAGGCCCGGACCAAAAGCGCCGGCGGTAGCGCTTCCCATCGATCCAAATCGAAACGCTACAATGTCTGTCCCAGTCCCAGCAGCGCCGCTGACAGAGAATTCTCCCAGCGTGGAGATATAGATCATCGGCTGCGCGCCCGCCTGTTCGCGAACATGAATCGCGTTGACATTCTCATTGGATTTGGTCAATCCCACATCGCTGCCGTCGAACATCTGCCAAAGTATGCCGGCGGTGTTAGCGCCCCATGACGTCGGCGTAAAGAGCAGGACGTCGTAGCCATCACCGGAAGCGCCTGGCACTGAGTACGAGCCGGTTGTGGAAATTAGCAAACGACCATCGGCCAGCACGGAAAGCCCGTCGATATTCTCGCCCGACTTGGTGAGACCGACGTTTGCGCCTTTAAAATAGAGACTCCACGTGCCGGCCGTATTGTCACCCAAACTTGACGGGGTAAATCGCAGTATATCTTGCGCCGTACCGTTTAGAATTGCGCCGCTTCCGATGCCCGGTGTCGCGTACGTCGTAGAGACCGAGAATGCCCCGGCAGTGGAAACCAGAATGCTGCCATCGGCGAGAAACGTGAAGGCGTCGATATTTTCGTAGCCGCCGCCGAGGCCGACGTCACTACCGTCGAAATGCATGCGGTACTGGAACTGGCCTCCGTTGAATTTTTCGTACTTCGCAATGTCGGAGCTGGATACCCCTAGAGAGGTGCCGTTGCTGTTACGGAGCGGCCAATCGTAGTTCGTAGAGAAGTAGCGTGTATCCTGCACCACGAGTTCTTCGACTTCGATGTTGATGGTCTCGAAATCGCTCAGGGCCGGTGAACCGTTATCCGTGACCCGGATCGTCACGGTATAAGTACCTGGTGCTTGGTTGACGCTGGGCGTCCAACTGAAAACGCCAGTCGCAGGATTGATCGTCGCACCGGCCGGCGCACCCGCATCAAGACTGTAGGTTAAAGTGTTTGCTGGAACGTCGGCATCACTTGCTGTGGCCGTGAACGTCAACGAGTTGCCTTCCACGACCGACTTATTGCCAATCGGAGCGAGAACCGGCGACACATTGATGTCCAAAACCGTGATCGTGAATGTTTGCGCCGCGAACAGTACGGGCGAACCGTCGTCCGAAACAAGAACCGTGATGTTGTAGATTCCCGGGCCTTGCGCGGTCCAACTGAACACGCCGGACGACGCGCCGATCATCGCACCCGCCGGAGCACCGGGTGCAAGGCTGAATTTGAGCGTCTGCCCCGCGTCGTTCGCATTTGCGTTTACAACAAATGACAACAGCGTTCCTTCATTCACCGACCGATTGCTGATGTTTGCGATGGTGGGCTGCGCGTTATTTCCACCACCACTGGGCAGCGTGACGAAGTTGATTCCGTCGACGCTGAGACCGGCGAGACCGTGTTGACTGCCGTCCCACGCCACACCAAAGTTGCCCTTCGTCGTCGTACCGATGCCCGTGGGCTGGAAACTGAAAACGTCCTCAGCGCTACCAACCACACCAGGGACACTGAATGCTCCTGCCGTCGACAAATAGAGCATGGGAAGGGCACCCGCCTGTTCACGGACGCCGATTGCGTCAATGTTTTCGCTAGTCGACAATCCGACATCACTACCATCGACAAATAGCATCCAAGTGCCTTGCGTTGCGTTACCAAGTGCTGTCGGTACGAACAGAAACACATCTTCCCCGCTACCCGCTGCACCCGGCACGGAGATTGAGCCCGATGTGGAAATGAACAACCGTCCATCGGCGAGAGCCGCCACACCATCGATGTTTTCACTCGCAGTCGTTAGCCCGACATTTGCTCCACGGAAATGAATGCTCCAAATACCACTGGTGTCATCGCCGAGCTCCGTGGGGATAAAGCGTAGTAGATCGCTTCCAGTGCCCGTGAGCACTTGACCACTGCCGACCCCGCCAGAATAGTTGCTGTAGACGCTGAATGCGCCGTTAGTCGACAGGAGAATGCTGCCGTCGGAAAGCATCGTGAATGCGTCGACATTGCCTCCTGCGCCTGCGAAGCCCACGTCGCCACCGTCGAACAAGATACGGTAGCGATATTGCCCACCATTGAGAATTTCCAGCCCTACGATATCTGTGGCAGATGCGTTGACGATCGTACCGTCACTGTTTCGCAGGGTCGCAGGTGTGCTCGTCGAAAAATAGCGGACTTCCTGAACGACCGAAGCAACTACGGAGACCGTGATGGTTTCGGAGTCGGATTGGGCAGGGGATCCGTTGTCAGTGACGCGGACAGTGATCGTGTAATTGCCAGGTCCCTGGCTGCCGCTGGGCGTCCAGCTGAACACGCCGGTGGTGGCATTGATCGTCGCACCAGTCGGCGCTCCTGCGTCGAGGCTGAAGGTGCGGGTCTGGGCGGGCAGGTCGGCATCGGTCGCGGTGGCCGTAAAGGTCAACAAGCTTCCCTGGACCACGGACTTGTTGCCAATTGCAGCCAACACCGGCGCGGTGTTGACTTCGTTGACCGTGATCGTGATGGTCTCCGAGTCGGTCATCGCTGGCGAGCCATTGTCAGTGACCCGCACGGTCACGCTGTAGGAGCCGGCTCCCTGGGCCTCGGTCGGCGTCCAGCTGAACACACCGGTGGTGGCATTGATCGTCGCCCCCGCCGGGGCGCCCGAGGCCAGGCTGTAGGTCAG
>JBFWSG010000049.1:25514-41697 GCA_050248495.1 Pirellulales bacterium
CAGTGACCCGCACGGTCACGCTGTAGGAGCCGGCTCCCTGGGCCTCGGTCGGCGTCCAGCTGAACACACCGGTGGTGGCATTGATCGTCGCCCCCGCCGGGGCGCCCGAGGCCAGGCTGTAGGTCAGCGTTTGGCCGGAATTGGCATCCGTGGCGCTAGCCGTAAACGTCAACAAGCTGCCTTCGCTCACGGACTTGTTGCCAATGGCTGCGAGCACCGGCCCGACGTTCGATGAACCGCCGCCGGTATCGACCGTCAAATCGTAGTGGCCGATACCCGCCTCCGTACTCAAGCCAATTGTGTATGACTGACCAGCAACAACGGCGAGCGTGTAGTTCTCATCATTGGCACCGCTGGTCGAGCCGCTTCCATTCCATACGGGCGCAAGGTCATGATCGACGCTCGCAGTGAACGTCACTGTTCCGGTCGTCGAAGCGGTGAACCGGAAATAGTCGAAATCGGTGCGTTTTCCGATCAAGCCGCTGACTTGAGTAGCTCCGGAAAGCGTTCCCAGGTCAAACGCCGTACCGCTCGTCGAGCCGTATTCATCAGCCGGCATGAGAGCATCGATAGCGGCCTGCAAGTTCAAGCGATTGTACCATTGACTGGTTGCGGAGTCATACAAAGAATCCGCTGTCGCAACCATGTGGTTAAAGATCGAAGTCTGCGTGACGTTCGTCATTCCGACGAACTGCATGGCTTCACGTATCAACACACTTGCGCCCGCCAAATACGGCGCGGACATGCTCGTGCCGGAGTAGCTAGCGTAGTCATCCGCGACGCCATTGTTGTTTCCCAAATAGTCGGGAATTGCGCTGACGATCGAGCGGCCAGGAGCGGCGATCGCCCGAGTGTGTCGCTGACTGTAATACGTCAGCGCGCCGTCATTGTCGGCCGACATGGCGGGAACAACATGTGGACTCGCGGCAGGATAGCTCAATCCAGCTGCGTTATAGGTTTGAAAAGCATTTCCCGCCGACACGGCAATGAAAATCCCATCCGCTTCGAGCTGTGCGAGTTCGTCCTCAATTGTCGACCAATTGGGAACTGTGTTGGCATTCCATTGCGCGTCGCCGAGTGAAATATTTACGGCCGTGATTGGGTTCTCGAAGTTGTTGCGATTCTGGTGAACCCATTGAAGGGCGCTTTCGATCCAAGCGTAGTAACTGTTGCCGTTGTCGTCAAAGACGCGCAGGCTGACTAGATCGGCACCGGGCGCCACTCCGTCGTCCGCTGTACCAGTGCGATCCGCACCAATGACGCCGGTTACGAGCGTGCCGTGTCCGCCGTTTGGACCGTCATCGTATGGGTTAGCGTCGCCCTCGGCGAAGTCCCAGCCACCCACGACGCGATAGTTAGGGCCGAGGTTGCCACCGAGTGCTGGATGGTTCCAGGCGACGCCACTATCGATCACGGCGACGGTTTGCCCTGAACCGGAAAGGCCGTAGTCACTACGCACCTGCGTCAGACCTGTGAGGTCGTCGGCGCCTGCCAGTAATTGCTCGATATGATCGAATTGCGCCTCGAGGTCAGGCTCGGCCATTGGGTCGAGCCACAAGTCTGCAGAGTGAAGTTCGAGGGGAGTCGCTGTCAGCTGAGTAACGCTCTGGGCCAAGAGTGGGTCGGAGACGGAGAGCCCTTGCTGGAGTAGAGTCAGGGAGTCCGCTGACATCACTTGACGCTGTTCCAACAACTCAACGCGCGGCTTTCGACGCGGATTCCAACGCGGAATTCGGAATCTCATGTGCGACCTCTTCTTTACAGTTCAAGGGCGTCGTATTCGCAATTGGAATTGCTGACGAACTTCGCAAATCGTGGTGAATTGATCTGAGGAGTGGAGTTTTCTTCCAGAGGCAACATAAAAAGATTCGGCAAACGTTGCGGCGAAGAATTTTTGCTCGAAGCCCATGCAAGTGTATGTCTCAATACTCTCCGGGCTTTAAAGAAATGACGTAAAAACATGTAGCTGCCGACGTGTCGTTGTGACGGTGCATCAAACAGAAAAAGCTGCTGTTGACGAAAGTCAACATGCGTCTGACACTCCACAGGGTTTGTTTCCAGGCTTGTTTCTGCGCGTTTTCGCAACGTCTCTTGCCGGCCCTTGAATTACAGATCGTCGTTAGAGTCCGAGCCCTCCGCCGCAAATGAAGTAGTCACGGTAAAAAAAAGTGAGTGACCTCAATTTCGTGACCAATTTGACCCGCAGACTTTGCCGAAATCTCGCGGTTCATGCAGCCTCAAGAAATTCTCAGATCGAATGCGATTCAAGTTTTACGGACGATGGCGACGCAGGTAGCTATTTAGTGTCAACGCGACGATTCTTGCATGCTAGTGGCGACCGCAATACGAAAGAGCCTAGTCCCATCGATGCTAGCGCCTGCACGACTCGGATCCGCGATCAAAGCACATAGTGCCAGCCGACTACGCTCGCGCAGTAATCTATATGGCCCGTATCTGCTTTTTGACATTGCGAACCAATAAATCGCATCGGCAGTTTTTGCGCAAAGTGTCCGAGGCTGGCCCGATCAATTCAACGGTCCCAATTTGGCCATGTGAGAAACGACCTCTTGCGTGACAAAGATGGCCTGAACGAAAGAGTGGCATCCAGCTATTTTCGTAGCTAAAATGGCAGCACCGAGTGTACAAATGCATGGTTGGATGAGTAGTAGTATTCGTTTTGCAGCGGCAGTGCATTCTTTCTTGTCTTCCAGTGCCAACAACGCGACTTCTACGGCTTAGTTCTTTAAAAGCCTCTTGGAATCCAAAATGGCAGCAGGTCGCAAATCGGGTGTACAGACAGGTCGTTCGGCCCTCGCATATGCACTTCTCGGCGAGTTGGACGACTTGTTGCTGGAGCGTTGTTTTGGCTTGCTGTTAGAACGTCATGAAGTGCTGCGTACCACGTTCGGCGTTTCGTCGGGGGAGGGTTATCAACGAATTTCAACCGGCGGAGTCTTTTCTCTGGAGCGGTTGGATTTGCGTGGGATCCCGGAGGGGGAGCGGGAAGGGCAACTCGAGCAGGTTCTCAACGCCGCCGCCCGGGAGCCGTTGGATCTGAAGCAGGGCCCGCTGCTGCGGGCCTTGCTGGTCGAAGTCGGCCCCCAGGTCCACGCTTTACTGGTGGTGGTTCACCATTTGGTCTTTGACGGCTGGTCGGAAAGGGTGCTGTTTCAAGAATTGAAACAGCTGTATGAGGCAGCGGGGCAGGGCCAGACGTTGGCCGCCTTGCCTTTGCAGTACGCTGATTTCGCAGCTTGGCAGCAGCGTGACTTGAAGACCTCCCGACTGGACGCCGCGCGGGAATACTGGAAAACGCAACTCCGGGATGCCCCGGGCTGCCTGGACCTCCCCACGGACCATCCCCGGCCCAGCGAACCTACTTCGGCGGGCCGCACGCTATTTCGCAACCTGCCGGAGCCTCTCCGCGAAGCCCTCAAGCAGTTCAGCCGCCAACAACAAACTACGCTGTTTGTCACTCTGTTGGCTGCCTTCAAAGTTCTGTTATATCGATACACAGGCCAAGAAGACCTGGTTGTGGGGACCGCGGTTGCCCAGCGGGAACGCACGGAGCTCGAATCGCTGATCGGCTTCTTCGCCAATACGGTGGCCCTGCGCACTCGCCTGTCGGGCAACCTGACCTTTCGTGAGTTGCTCCAGCGCGTCCAGCAAGTGACCGGAGAGGCAATCGCCCACCAGGAGTTGCCCTTTGAGCAAGTAGTCCAACTGCTCTCCATCCCCCGCCAGCCCAGTCAGCCTTCTTGGCTCCAGGTGATGTTCGTGCTGCATAATGCCTGTGAAGACGGGCTCCAGCTGCCCGGCCTGCAAATCTCCCGGCTACCGGTTGACCCTGGAACGGCCAAGTTCGACCTCACCCTGATCGCCGTCGACCAGCCGCAGGGACTCGACTTCTGGATCGAGTATCGCACCGACCTCTTCCAACAAGAAACCATCGAACGCCTCTACCAGCATCTGCTCGTAATACTCCAGGAAGTACTCAAAAATCCGCTCCATGAAATTCAACGATTGACCATACTGACCGAATCTGAACGACGGCAACTCCTGGTTGACTGGACTGCGACAGCAACCGACTATCCGCGTGACAAGTGCATACACGAGCTATTTGAGGAACACGCAAAATCAGCGCCCGATCGTGTTGCAATTTGGTGCGGGGACCGCTCGTTTACATATCGACACGCTAACCAGCGGGCAAATCAACTTGCGCGCTTCCTGATGGGCTTTGGGGTTACACAAGGCACTGTTGTCGCGATCTGTGTGGATCGCTCGTGTGAAATGGTGATCGGACTTCTGGCAATCTTAAAGGCCGGCGGAGCCTATTTGCCGCTCAGTCCTGAGGATCCGGTTCAACGCCTCAAATCGATCCTGGACGATGCAAACGCAACGGTTTTGGTCACGTCGCAGAACTACCATCACATCTTTTCCGAGTTGCGTCTGCAGTTTGTGCTTGTGGATTCAATCGAAAAGGAAATTGATGGCCTCGAGGCCGATGATCTCCCTTGTGAGACTGTCGCAACTGACTTGGCCTATGTTATGCATACATCGGGTTCGACAGGGAAGCCGAAGGGAACGAGCATTGCACATCGGGGCGTTGTGCGACTGGTAAGGAACACGAATTATGTCCATATTGCGACAGCCGACAAATTTCTGCAGTTGGCGCCGCTGGCATTTGACGCGTCGACCTTTGAAATTTGGGGAGCTCTGCTCAACGGCGCGACGCTGGCTATTGCTCCCCCCGGAGCCTTGTCGCTAGCGGAAATCAGCGATTGCATTCAGGGCTTCGGCATTACGATCCTCTGGCTCACTGCCGGTCTCTTCCAGCAGATGGTTGACTACCAGTTAGAGGGATTCCGAGGTGTGCAACAGCTGCTTGCCGGAGGCGACGTGCTGTCCGCGGAGCATGTGAAGAGAGTGCTTGGGAAATTGCCCGGCTGCCGCGTTATCAATGGATACGGCCCCACGGAAAATACAACGTTTACTTCGTGCTGCCCCATGGTCCGACCAGAGGAGGTTACTGCCAATGTGTCGTTGGGACGGCCGATTGCGAATACGCGTGTCTATATCCTCAATGAGGCATTGGAGCTACAGCCGATAGGGATTCCGGGCGAGCTATTTGCTGGTGGTGACGGTTTAGCAATTGGATATTGGCGCCAACCGCTGCTGACTCAGACCAGATTCGTGCCCCATCCGTACAGTGAAGAACCTGGTGACCGGCTCTACCGGACTGGGGACCGTGTCCGTTGGCGCCCTGACGGCACGGTCGAGTTCCTGGGACGTCTCGATCAACAGGTCAAAATTCGGGGATATCGCGTTGAGCCGGGTGAGGTGCAAGAAGCTCTCAAGTCGCATCCTGGCGTACTTCAAGTCGTTGTAAACACTGAAGAGAGTGCGACAGGAGAAAAGCGGCTTGTTGCTTACGTTGTGCCAGTTGAGGCTGGCAATCTGACAATCTCTGAGTTACATGAGTTTCTTGCAACCAAAATTCCGCGCTACATGTTGCCGGCGTCCTACGTCTTGATCGAGGCGTTGCCGCTTACGCAAAATGGAAAAATCGACCGACGCGCACTTTGCTGTCTACAGACAGTGGCCAAAACGGCAGTGTTAGGCGGGCCAAGAAGCGATTTGGAAGCCCAACTTTGCGGGCTATGGAAAGAACTCTTGCGGGTTGATCAAGTTGGCATTCATGATTCATTTTTCGCTCTTGGAGGGAATTCTCTCACCGCGATTCAGTTCGTAGCCCGCGCAAAGAACTTGTTTCACGTAGATTTTCCAGTCGCTGATATCTATAAATTAGGTGATATTTCCGGCATTGGCCGCTACATTCAATCGGAGCTTGACGCTCAACAACCCCTGGCCGCCGTTCCTCTGGTGGCCGTTCCGCGCGAACAGCGGATGCCGTTATCCGCGTGTCAACAGCGGCTCTGGTTCCTGCACCAGCTGAATCCGGGCAGTCAGGCGTATACGCTTGCGTTTGGATATGCACTTCTCGGCGAGTTGGACGACTTGTTGCTGGAGCGTTGTTTTGGCTTGCTGTTAGAACGTCATGAAGTGCTGCGTACCACGTTCGGCGTTTCGTCGGGGGAGGGTTATCAACGAATTTCAACCGGCGGAGTCTTTTCTCTGGAGCGGTTGGATTTGCGTGGGATCCCGGAGGGGGAGCGGGAAGGGCAACTCGAGCAGGTTCTCAACGCCGCCGCCCGGGAGCCGTTGGATCTGAAGCAGGGCCCGCTGCTGCGGGCCTTGCTGGTCGAAGTCGGCCCCCAGGTCCACGCTTTACTGGTGGTGGTTCACCATTTGGTCTTTGACGGCTGGTCGGAAAGGGTGCTGTTTCAAGAATTGAAACAGCTGTATGAGGCAGCGGGGCAGGGCCAGACGTTGGCCGCCTTGCCTTTGCAGTACGCTGATTTCGCAGCTTGGCAGCAGCGTGACTTGAAGACCTCCCGACTGGACGCCGCGCGGGAATACTGGAAAACGCAACTCCGGGATGCCCCGGGCTGCCTGGACCTCCCCACGGACCATCCCCGGCCCAGCGAACCTACTTCGGCGGGCCGCACGCTATTTCGCAACCTGCCGGAGCCTCTCCGCGAAGCCCTCAAGCAGTTCAGCCGCCAACAACAAACTACGCTGTTTGTCACTCTGTTGGCTGCCTTCAAAGTTCTGTTATATCGATACACAGGCCAAGAAGACCTGGTTGTGGGGACCGCGGTTGCCCAGCGGGAACGCACGGAGCTCGAATCGCTGATCGGCTTCTTCGCCAATACGGTGGCCCTGCGCACTCGCCTGTCGGGCAACCTGACCTTTCGTGAGTTGCTCCAGCGCGTCCAGCAAGTGACCGGAGAGGCAATCGCCCACCAGGAGTTGCCCTTTGAGCAAGTAGTCCAACTGCTCTCCATCCCCCGCCAGCCCAGTCAGCCTTCTTGGCTCCAGGTGATGTTCGTGCTGCATAATGCCTGTGAAGACGGGCTCCAGCTGCCCGGCCTGCAAATCTCCCGGCTACCGGTTGACCCTGGAACGGCCAAGTTCGACCTCACCCTGATCGCCGTCGACCAGCCGCAGGGACTCGACTTCTGGATCGAGTATCGCACCGACCTCTTCCAACAAGAAACCATCGAACGCCTCTACCAGCATCTGCTCGTAATACTCCAGGAAGTACTCAAAAATCCGCTCCATGAAATTCAACGATTGAAGCTTAGTCAGAAGGAAGAACGCAATCAAACACATTCGAACTTGACCGATCGGCCGGGTTTCCAGCAATGGCCCAGAAATAGTGCACCAAATACGTCTCCGAGCTCCAATGCACCGCAGACCGAAATAGAAGAACGGGTCGCGGCAGTGTGGCGTCAACTGTTGGGAGTCTCTTCGATTTGCGTTTGTGATGATTTCTTCCAGATTGGTGGGCATAGTCTATTGGCTGTTAAGCTTGCCGCGGAACTTGAACGTTCGCTTGGTGTGCGGTTGACAGTCAACGAACTATTGCTGTTTTCCACGATTAGGGAACAGGCAAATCTGATTCAGTCGCTAAGCACCGTTGGCACGACCTCGTCTCTGATAACGCTGCGTGAGTCGACGGGACCTACTTTGATCATGCTTCCTGGAATCGAGGGTGTGGGACAGCTAGCTCGAGCCGTGATTCGCCACTTGCCGTCGGAACTGCGAATCGTCGGCGTGGACCTCAAATACCCGCGAGTAGAATTGGTCCCTGCGTCAATCCAGGATTTTGCGAAGGATTGTGTTGAGTTGATCCTCAGTGCAAACTTGGCGGGCCCCTATCAATTAGTTGGGTATTCGTTTGGCGGAATGTTGGCCTACGAAGTCGCATGCCAGCTACGGGTCAAAGGCTTGCCGATCGGACTGGTGGGCATCATCGACACGGGCCCCATATATACGGCCGAAATGTCGTTTATTGAACGAACGGCGTATATGAGGTATGCCATTGCCAATAGCCCTACCAGAATTGCCTCATTCATTCGCATGAAAAACAGAACAGAACAAATTCAACGATTCTTAGCGTTTCTGCGTAAGGTAACCCGACGGATTAAGAGAAAGTTGCACGCAAAACAATTTACTTCAGCCGTTGCCGAACTCCTGGAACAAGAAGATGCGGCGGAAACGACAACACCAGAACGCGCAGCAACACTTGCCTACCTGAAAGCATTTTGTGGATATACTCCGACAGCGTATCCCGGCCCAATTACTCTCTTTCGTGCGCAAGAGCGTCCTGTCTTTCGGGGTGCGACACCCGATCTTGGCTGGCGGCATTTCCAAATCGGCAGGATAGAGATTTGCCACGTGCCAGGCGACCACAAGTCGATGCTGGACGAACCTTATCGTCAAGTACTAGGGCTCCAGATCGGCGGTGCTCTTGCAAAATCGATCGCAGCGAACTGAGTACCGATAAGGTGAGTTACTTTACATTTCCCCGTTACCTTAGATTTGATATATCTCGCGTCGAAACACATAAAGCTATCCGATCACATCCGATAGCTCACGAGATGAATGTGCATCGGTTACTTTAGAACCGGCAGCGTTGAGTGACTCACCATGGACTTCCAGGTATGCATCGACAAGATTGACGATCTCATTGTTATTGAGCGTTGCGCATTGCAGCATTGAAGAATTCAATATCTGGAAAGGCGAAGCAAGTCGCGGCAATTTCACAGACGGCTCAACGCGGTCTCCCGCCAACGGCAAGGCCTGAACGAAACGTGCGCGATGCACAAAACGTCCGACTATTTCAAGTTCATTTATTTGGGAGAATATCGGTCGAAGACCCATTTTTAAGACGTTTTCAAATACTTCGTCATCGGAATCGTCAAGTATTTTATCGCCGCTTGCTGCATAGCGGGGAATGTAGACAAGACTGCGTCCGTTGCACTCTTCGTATCGATCGACGAGATTCGTCATCTCGACGACTCCTGTAATAGCCGATGGGTCATCTCCGATGTTGAGGACATAGTAGGGCATCAATGACTTTGCCAGTACAAGGATTGTGCAGGCGATACCCAAGTACGCAGATGAAGTGGGGTAGTCTCGCAGCATTTGTTCTACGTGTGTCGTGGAATCAACCGAGACGATTGTCCGTGCCAGCGGAGTCGGACCCGTGAAGAATACTTGATCGAAGTATCCCTGTTTGTGCTCGGTTGGGCTTGATGTCATGGATTCATACGACACTTTTCCGAGCTCGGTGCCATCTCTTTGTCGCGCCGTCTCGATTCGGTCAACTCGGGCGCTCAGCAGTACGCGAACATCTAGTTCTCGCAGTTTAGTCTCGAGCACGGCAAGAATTCGACGATAGCCCCCACGGACATAGCCCAGCTGCTCGCGTTTGCTGCCGCCCTGCCGGGCACCAAAAAGCCGTGTGACGGTCGCCCAAATGAATGTCGCCGCAATCTGGTCGTGCAGTGATCCAAATTTCGACTTCAATAGGGGCTGCCAAAACCTCTGATATGCCCGTCTTCCGCACCAACGAATCAGCCAATCCTGCGCAGTGATGCCGTAAAGCTCCTGCGGATTGGCAAGCCATCGCGCATATTGGATGAGCAAGCCCAGGCGACCTTTATCGATGAACGACAGCAAAGGAAATCGCAAGAAGTCAGTCGTACTACTCATGTCGTAGAAGCGACCACGAGCGAAGTAGCCGGTCTTCGTCGTTTTCCACCTAATCTCGGATTGAAGACCGATATCGGCGATCAGCGACAACAAAGATCGATCTTGTGGAAGGATGCAGTGATAGAATCGATCCCAACGGAACTCACCGTAGTTGGCGGGGGCAGCCAAGCCGCCAATTTCCTCCGCGGATTCGAAAATCGTGACCTGATGCTGGCGCTGAGCCAAGCGATAGGCCAATGTCAGGCCCAGCATGCCTCCGCCGACGACCGCAATCTTCATCACCTATCTCGCAAATTGAGCGCGACCAAACGTTCGTCGGATTCTAAAAGATATTGACGATCGCAAGTGTCGCAAGAAATCGAGCCGTTGACGTTCGGTGGACCGAATTCGCTCGTCGCCGTGAGAGGCTGCCCACAAACGCACACCCAGCCAATCATGCGAGCTGGATTTCCAACCGCCAGCCGAAACGGCGGTACATCGCGCGTGACAACCGTGCCCATCCCCACTGTACAAAACGCTCCAAGCCTGACTCCCGGACCAATGGTCGCATTCGCTCCGATCGTGACTCCCCGCTCGACAAACGTTGCAAGAGTCTCGTCGGTGGGATCGGAAGTCTGCAGACCAGTCAGTTGTTGATTGCCGGCTCGAGGAAAGCGATCATTCGTAAACACTACGTGGGCCGAGATCATGCAAAAGTCGGCAATCGTCACGCCAGCACAAATATAGACGCTCGCATTGATCTTCACGAAATCGCCGATAATGCAGTCGTAGGCGATATAGCTTTTTTCACCAATAATGCACTGCTGTCCTATTCGGGCACCTCGCCTAATGTGGACCGAATCCCATATCTTCGTGCCGCTGCCAAGCGCCACCTGGTCTTCAACGATTGCCGTGGGATGGACCCAAGGCGCTGACAGCTCGGACGCGGCCATCATCGACTCTCCACACTTAGCCAATTGTCCTTATTGGCCGAGGCATATCCTGCTTCGATGACTTGGACAGAAGCCAATCCGTCATTCGGAGTGATCAGCGGCATTGCTTTACCACGAATCGTACCCACGAAATTCGTAATCTGGCCGCGCAAGGCCGCAAGTTTGTCGTATCCCTTGCCGAAACTAATCCAATTTGGATTCCCCTCCTGCCGATACCGCGATTCTTTCCAACCAACGTGCAGAGTACCTTCCGACCCATAGACACTAATGTACGTGTCCATTTCCTTGTTGATGCTCCAGCTCAAATCGATCGTACCGTTAACCCCTTCTGCCGTGCGAAAGCGAAGTGTTGCGGTATCTTCGACGTCAAGCCTTTGCGTACGGGGTCCGAACACTGCCTGAACTTCTCTGACAGGCCCAAGCAAGTATCGGGCGATATCCGCAGAATGTGATCCATTGTCGATCAAGACACCGCCACCAGCTATCTTGGCATCGGAATTCCAACGGTCCGCCATCGGAACGCGCCCGCAAAACGTGTTCTCGTACAGAATGATGTCGCCTAGTATTCCAGCCTCAATAATCGATTTGGCTTTGATGACATCGGCCACATAACGGAATTTTGAAGCCATCATCAAGACGCGTTCACGTTCGGTAGCCGAATTAACCAGATCAATTGCCTCGTGCGAACCAAGGCTAAACGGCTTTTCACAGAGGACGTGTCGCCCGCGTTCTAAGAAATGTTTGGAGATTGGATGGTGGACATTAGGAGGCGCGCTAACGATGACCGCGTCAATGTTCTGAACAAGGCTCGGATCTCGGAAGTCTTCCAACCATTGACAATGATTCTCTTCCGCCGCGGCGCGACCGGACGACTCGCGCGGCTCGACAACCGCGGCAACCACCACTTCATCGATTCCCCGTAGAGCTTGAAAATAACTCTGTGAAATCCGTCCGCACCCAACAACAGCAATTCGAACTGGATGGCTCACGATATTCTCCGGCACATCATCTATTAAGGTGTCGCCTTAGCAGGTGCGACTTGACCGACTAAGCGGCAAGTTTGACAGCCGCTTCTCGAACTACTTCACTGACAAAATCGATATGCTCCAAAACATACTTCTCGTTCCACGGCAAAACGACTATATGCGACAATGCTCGTATCGTACCGGGAGTTTCCGCCCGATCATATACGATTGGCGGGTCTTCTGCTCGGTGCGGCCCTTCGAATGGAAAATGGCTGCGCCCAAACGTCAGTCGATCCCGGAGAACTTGGCACTCAAACGCAGGCTTTTGGACATATCGCGGAGCACAATATACTCCCCGATCGCGAAGCTGCTTGGCAAACGTGTCGACTCCACCTGCAATGACTTTTTCGTCGATGATTAAAGGGTATTTCCAGTATGTGTGTCGAGAGTCCGGCCGTATCACCGGAGTCATGATCCCTGGCACATCACTGATTCGCTCGGTCAGGCGCTCCGCCATCGAAACTCGCTGCTCAATCATCTGATCGAGTTTGTCTAGCTGCGCCAATGCGACTGCGCCCTGCAGCTCCGTCATGCGGTAGTTGGGTGCAAGAAAATAGTGATCGGGACGCTCGTCTCCATAACCCCAGGCCTTATCGATAAACAAACGCATGCGTCGCTCCAGATCCTGATCGTCGGTGACGACCATACCGCCCTCGCCGGTTGTCATGTGCTTCCCCTGCTGCAAGCTGAAGCAGCCGATCTTTCCCCACGTGCCCACGGGACGTCCGCGATAGCGGGCTCCATACGCTTGCGCACAATCTTCGATCACCGGAATGTCATGCGAATTGCATAAATCCAGAATCGGGCCAAGTTCGCAGGGATTGCCGAATAGATGTGTCACGATAACAGCGCGTGTGCGTCTCGTGATCTTTTGTTTGATTGCTTCGGCCGTAATGTTAAACGTCACTGGATCGACGTCAGCAAATACGGGAATTGCAGTCTGATAAATGATAGGAGTGATCGCGCCCATATCGGTGATCGGGCTCGAGATAATCTCATCGCCAGGTTCGGGGTCGATTGCGGCTACCGCCGTATGTATTGCCGCTGTCCCAGATGAAACGCAGCGACAGTGTGCAGTCCCAAGCCATTCGGCGAATCGAGCTTCAAACGAACGAACGGCGTTGCCTTTGGTGCAATTGAGGATACCGGACGCGATCACTCGTTGAAGCTGATCAATTTCCGATTCGTCAAATGACCGTCCACTGGAATCCGCGTCAGATGGCAGCACAATTGCAGTCTTCACAATTATCTCACTGGATGTGATGGTTCGCCTGAGACACAAGAACCATTGTCCAACTTACACGCCGGCTCTGCAGGTTCGCCGTTTACGAATTCTTCGGGTGCGTCGCCTAATCCGTGAAAGTGCAGGACTGCCTTCACGACTCGGGCGGCCGCTCGGCCGTCGCCATAGGGATTTTGGCATGGGACTTGTTGCGGCTGACAGTGCGATTTGTCGAGCAAGGCGTCCAACTCTTCTTGAATTGCCGTTCCGCTCATGCCGACAACGCGGTTCATGCCCTCTTGAACCGCCTCAGGGCGCTCGGTTGTCTCGCGCAGCACCAAGACAGGCACGCCAAGCGACGGCGCCTCCTCTTGTATTCCACCTGAGTCGGTGACGATGCAAGTGCACGACGCCATCAGCCTCACGAACGGCACGTAGGGAAGTGGGGCGAGCAGTCGGACATTTGGCAGACCTCCCAATAAGGCCTCCGCCGGTCGGCGAACTTGCGGATTTGGATGAACGGGATAGACAAACCTCACATCTGGGCGCCGGCGCGCAACTGCCGCGAGCGAACCCAGCATTTCGTGCAGCGGCGTCTCCTTGGCTCGAGTTGCGCCCCAGCTTTCGCGCCGGTGGAGAGTTATCAGGACGAGGGGCTTCGTGAGACCCTTCTCTGAGAACGACACGTCGCCCGTCGATTCGCAGTGCCGGAGAGCAATCAGCAGGCTGTCCACTGCAGTATTCCCTGTGACGACAATGCTTGATCGGGGGATTCCTTCGCGCACCAAATTATCGGCGGCACTCATTGTCGGCGCCAGGTGTAGATCGGCGATTCCACTGATCATGCGGCGATTGGCTTCTTCCGGATAGGGGTGAAAGCGGTCGTAACTTCGTAAGCCGGCTTCGACATGAGCGATAGGAATGCGTCGATAGAAAGCTGTCACCGCTGCTGCGAAAGCACTAGTTGTGTCCCCTTGAACGATCACCATATCTGGAGCCAATCGCTCGTAGAGTTTGTCGACGCTAAGGATTGTATTGGCCAATAATTCGGCGAGTGAATCATTTGCCCTTACGACATCCAGTCTGTCGGCAGTCTTGATTCCCAACGGTTCGAGAATCTGTTCGACGAGTTGACCATGCTGTCCCGTCAGAACGAGACGACTATCGATGAGGCACTCACGCTCGATTTCACGAATTATGGGAATGAGCTTCACCGCTTCGGGGCGCGTTCCCAATACGGAGACCACACGAATCCGGGTTGGCGTTTGGTTACTCATGACTGTTGCGGGACTTCGAGCGATAGTTTAAGTTGCGATTCTGAAGCCTGTCGCGAGAAATGGGGAAGGCGTCGCGGTAGGCTTCGCTCCGCCAATAGACTTCGAGCGTGATCCTCCATTGAGACAATGTGAAAGTGTCGTTTTAGGTAACTAATGACTCGATCAAAATTTGAGAGCTTCTGGTCAGTTGTCAATTCCATACCCGGAAAGAAAGACAAATTCGGCACAGAATCGCCACCGAGGAAGTCAAGCGGATGTAGCAAGAAAGACGGTTGAATCCTGTTCACACGACACAAGGCAACTGCCCACCGCAGGTACGCCGACGCGACTACCGATGAAAACTTCATCAAATACTGGAGATAGCTCAAATGAATCGGAAGCCGAAACAAGGGCATCGTTGTCACCGGAATCTCCAACAGCGATTGGTTCGTATCCAGTGACCACAAGTACGGTCGCAAGGGTCGCAGACCATCCAATAGCGTACCGAAGAGAAGTTTGCGATTCTCTTTTTCTTCTGGCGTGAAGTCTCGACTGTGCCAGAAGTAGTACATCCGGGCGAGCGGGCCGATGACCGTAGGAAAGCTCGACGCGTCGTATAGGTAGCCACGCGTCGACAAAACACGAAGCACGGCTTCGCTCAAGCTGTACCCAGGACCGCGAAACCCACAAGGTCGCTTGCCCGTCGCCGATTCGATGTGGAACTCGGCTTCGGCAATTTCCGAGGATATCTGCTCAATCGAGTAACGGTGCAGCCAAGGTTCATGGTGGAACGAATGATTGCCGATATCGTGACCGGCTTCAGCCATTGCACGTAGAGCATCGTGATTCTTAGACAGGGCCGCATCTTGTCCGACGATAAATATCGTAATCTTTAAGTCATGTCGTCTCAGTCGATCGAGAAGGATAGGGCCGAACTCCTCCAGATAGGACGGAAACAACTCCCAACCAGCGTCCCCATGAGTTTTCATGTAGGACCATTGATTGTCGAGATCAAGCGACAAGCTGAGGAGGGAATTCGACGATGTCACGGGGGACCGCCGTGTGTCATGGGATGCCGCGAACAAAACAGCCAGCTGCGTTTCCTCTAACGCTCATTCTTGCCGTCCAACGAAAATTGCCAATTCGCGCGGCGATCAACTGAGGCAAGTTTTCCACCTCAACGAACCTGCATTCGTGACTGAACACGCAAATCGGGCGCGTAAGCGCATCTTCGCAATTCCTGCCTACAAATATGATCGACGTTCGGCCTCTCACGAGTGCGGACTTTGGCCAGTCTCGTATCTCGCAACGCGGCCCAGCGCCGCGAGATACTTGCGCTCGTCACGCGTCAAATTGCAGCAGAACAACAAGTCAATCTCATCGGACCGCCACCCGAACGTCCCTGCAACTGTGCGGCAAAATGACCGCCATCAATTATTTTGGCGAGTTGGGATTGAACTGTAAACCATGCGTCGGAACGGTCCTACCGGCATTTCGATTGACTGCACTGTATTTATCATTTTGACGAAATCCAAAGCAATTCTGCGGCGATTGCTGACTGAGGTGTCTTTACGGGATCTACGCAGCGAAACCGCAAATCTCATGATGCGGTCAAATTTGTCGAATTAGGGAAGCCGCAAGCATTTTGCGTTGTTACGAAATCCTGGTCATACTAGAGTGAATGCTCCTGGAGGAGCTATGTGTTGCGGCAGGCGTTCCAAGTTGCACGCAAATAATGCAGGGTCATTTTCATGTTGCGAAACTTTATTGGTGGCATCCTGGAATTCATGTCGAAAAAATGGTCGCGAAACCGGCATGACGTGATTGACGCTTATTGCCCCGACTGCGGAGGTTTGACGTTGCTCCGTTCCTGTTCCACTGGGTCTGTACACTGCCCTCAGTGCTGCGGGAAACAGTTCATGGAGATTTGATCCGTCCGCACTGCGAACAAGTGCGAACAATTATCCCAGGCCGTTCGCTTGCCATGTTGCGCCTATGAGGTAAAAATCCTCGTCCGAGCAAGGAAGCAATCGTCTGCGACAGCGAAATTGAAATCGCATGAATTGCTGGGAGTGCCATGCGAAGACATTTGTCAACTTTTCTCTTCATCTGTCACCTGCTGAC
>JBFWSG010000050.1:0-22664 GCA_050248495.1 Pirellulales bacterium
ACGACCCACCTAATTGCCCTCTCCAAAATGAAGAGAAAGGATCTCCGCACAGGTGCTCCTTCAGTACTTAAACGGTTGGTTGAGAAAATGAAGGCCTCTCTTAAGGAAGAAGAGGACGAAGAAGATGGCGAATAGCGCCAAAATTGCGGCCTGGAAGCCAGTCGATGTCAAAGCGCTTGAATTGGCAGCAGACGATGCTGTTCGACGAATGGACAATGCGCTTGTAGTCGCAGGACCTGGCGCAGGAAAGACCGAACTATTGGCCCAACGGGCATGCTTCCTCCTCCAAACCGGCATATGCGCATCACCACGGCGGATCCTGGCCATTAGCTTTAAGCGGGATGCGGCACGGAATCTTCGCGAACGTGTTTCACGACGTTGCGGCAGAGAACTTGCCTCCCGGTTTGACTCATACACCTTCGACTCATTTGCGAAAAACCTCGTCGATCGATTTACCCTAGCTATTCCAAAGCCATTTAGGCCATCGAGCGAATATCGCGTGCTTACGTCTACTGACTTGAACGACAGAAAACTCCTGGAGTTTGTGCGCGCAATCCCCACTGGAGGCACCGTTCTTTCGACAGCCAGACGCGAAGGCCTCAATCAAAAGCAGACGTGGAAGGAGTTTGTCGATCGACCCCTGCCGCAAGACGGTAAATGGACGAATACAACGGATGAACAGATCGCTGCAGCGGACCTTTGGGCCTTTCTGCTTCACAATCAAAAACCGAGCAATCTCGGATTTCCGATGATCGGGCGAATGGCCGCATTGATTCTTCGCGCAAATCCCATGATCGTGTCAGCTCTCCAAAAGTCGTACCAGTTCTTGTTTCTCGATGAATTTCAAGACACTACCACCATCTACTACGACCTCTTGCGAGATGCCTTCCTCGGCTCAAACTGTGTGATCACCGCCGTAGGTGACAATAAGCAGCGGATCATGATTTGGGCGGGGGCTATGAGAAATGTATTTGACCAGTTCTGTACAGACTTCAATGCGACAAAGATCTACCTGAAGCACAATCATCGCTCGTCCGACGTCCTTGTAAAAATTCAATCCGTTGTCGCAAAGAAACTCGACCCAAATGCCGCAGAAGCAATATCAATGGTTGCAGGCAAAGGAGGGAAGGACGCGTGTCAAGTGATTCACTTCGAAAACGAGCAGGTGGAAGCTCAAAAGCTCGCAAAAATGATACGCCGTTGGATCGTAGACGATGGCCTCAACCCACGAGACATCTGTGTCCTATGCCGGATGAAACCGCCGCAATACACGGAACAACTTCGGGCGGCATTAGACAAAGTCAATGTTCGTTCGAGAGTCGAAAACGAGTTGCAGGACCTGCTTTCCGAGCCGCTTGTTGAGGCCATACTCGATGTTCTCAAACTCGCCTGCAGGCAATCGAGTCCGGAGGCGTGGGGCAGGACTCTTGCCCTCCTTGCCGAACTGAGAGGTGACGACTCTGAACTCGGAATGCGCCGCATTATTGACAGTTTGCTTAAGTATTCACAGATTCTCCGTCAAAAGCTTCAAGCAAATTCAGCAACCAACGATGAGATTCAAGAGATAGTTTCCGACATCATGAAGTTTCTGGGTGACGACGCCTTCAGAACTGCTTACCCCCAGTATCTGCAAAACGCATGGTATGCGAGCGTTTTGGCCGACATCACACGAGTCCTAGCGGACGCGAGAGCCGAGTACGACTGGCCGGATGCAATCGAGGAAGTCGAGGGCGTTGACAGCGTTCCAATCATGACTACCCACAAGAGTAAAGGGCTGGAGTACCACACGGTGGTATTCATTGGCCTTGAAGATTCAGCTCATTTCGGCTTCGGCAACAATCCAGATGAGGAAACGTGCGGCTTCTTCGTCGCGCTATCCCGCGCAAAACAGCGCGTCTTATTTACATTTTGCAAAAGCCGCCCGACAGGCAGGAGCGGCACAGTTGTAACTCAACAACGCAAAACGGTAGCGCCCCTCTATCAACTTCTCGCCACGGCCGGAGTAGAAGTCCAAACGGATGGAAAGTAAGTAAGTGGACGATTTGTTCGAGGAAACCCTCGCGGCACAAATCGTCCGAAAAGCCGCCTAACCTTTGGAAGCAACCTAGGCGTGAACCACTTCTCTTGGAAGTTGCTCCAAGCACTGCTCCCAGAAGGCAGGCTCGCTACAACGACATCAGGCCAAAGACTGCCAGGTCTTTCGCATGATGCACGCTCGCATCTTCCACCCAAGGAAGAAACTGCGGCGGACAGCCATCCGGCCGCCGCAGTTGCGACATTCTTGGACGGGCAATCCCGTCGCCACTTTCGTTGTTGCGTATGCTGCTTCACACAGCAAACCCGCGGTTACCAGCCGCGGACGCAAACGAGCTCCCACTGCCATGCAGGACAAATTGCATTTGCAATCTGAAAGGAATTTCGCCCTTTGCATCGCCGAAGCACACGCTTCGCTTTCTACTTGTGGCACTCTCCCGCACTTGCGAATTTCAATCACCTGGCTGACCACTATGATCGTGCGTACATTGCACGCTCACAGCTCCAGGCACCGGGAGCTTGTCCCCGGTCTCGCAAGTGCTTCCCTCTTTAGTCTTAGACATCGATTCTCAGGTCACGTCGGTAGGCAGTGTTACCTGCCGCTTTGCGAAAGTACGTATCCGCTGCCAAGCGGACCGCAGTTTCCAGTTGTCATTCAGACAACCGATTTCCCGGTACGAAGGTACAAGATCCCGGTATCCGCTCACGCAAAGATTTCCCAGTGTAGCTCCGTCTCCTGAAAACCTGACAAGCAAGCCCTTCCGGGCCTTTCATGGTTGAGCTATTCCCCGCTGCATTTCTGCAGACGCCGATTGCCGTCGAGCAACCGGTACCATGCGTCGCCGCATGATAAGTCCCCACGCTTGCAACGTTGCACCGTCCCTTGCGGGATACAGGCCCCGTCGACAGGATTTTCACCTGCTTTGTCTAAGACGGCCTTCGCAGCGGACGCTGCGATAGGTCTTTCAGAGTCGCCCAGCTTCGAACGTGTATCGGATAGAATGTCAGGATTACTCGTTCGCGCACTGCTTCTGCACTACAAATGCAGCATGCAATGTTGAACGGATTACTCTGACAAGCCTCCGTCGATCCGGACGAACACCTCTCGGCGTATCCGGCTCTACGGGAAGATAGCGTGAGAAGAAGCGACTCTTCTCCCTTTAGCGTGGGTGGTAAGTCCACGTTTACCAGGCGCTACCTCCTATCCAAGAAGTTGCGCATGCAAGATGTTGCATGAGCGATTCTCTCTTATGCGGCGTTGCGTGCAGCGTGTAACAGAATTCACAAAAATAAGTCACACAACGACTTCGCCGATCAATAACACGCGAACGTCTTTGGCAAGGAAGGATGCGACGACGCACTTTCCCGCCGCATTTTGAGGAACACACAACATGGCTCACGCAAACTGCAAACGCATCTGGGAAGGAACGCTTGGTATCGCAATGTCGCCACGCAAGAAGCGAAGCGGAGAATACTTTTGGAGCTTCTCGTTTGTTCGTGCATTCCGTCGTACCCGCAACTCAAACTGGGAGTATGTGCAACAGTTCGGTCAGCAGCACGCAGTGGCCTTGGGCCTATTGATGAGTAGGGCGTTTCACTTCATGGAACAGAACGACCCAGCACAGTTTTTAGAGGCGGCGATGGAAGAAACAACCGGTAACGGGCATCGCACCGACACGACGCCGTCGACTGAGACTGATTCCGAGAACCACCTGCCGCCCGATCGGGCCGCCGGTTAGTCATTACGCTCATTCACAATTCGGCACGGGTAGTTGAATGCTCCTTTCGGTCCCGCGGCCGCGCTTTTTGACGCCAGCGGGACCGGTGGTGCATGAGTCTCAAGTAAAGGTTACCTCTACTCTTTTTCTCGTAGAGAGGAGAACAACGAATGGTGAATTTGACCAGAGCGAGTCGAGAGTTGTTTAACCGCACTCCCGATGAGCGATTCGATTCGTTCGACAGCCTGATCGCTCATTGCCGCGAACGAAAGTTCGGAGCAATCGAGCATTGGCATCCCTCGCACGACATCTACCTTGAAGACAAGGACGGTCGGCTCTTGATGCGCTTGGAGCAAGCGGAACGCCCAGAGCTTTCGCTTAGCGACTGGAGCTTCACTCAGCTTTGCAAGCTCTGCGAAGTGCAGAAAGAGACAGTCAACAAGCTTACGACAGAAACGGCGGCGCTCGTATTTCGCGACGCGTTGCCGCGATCTCGTAAGCCGCTCCAAGTATACGCTGCCAATGGGACCGCGCGTGCGGTTCACGGCACGGCGTACTCACGGCTCTATGACGCGGAAGTCTTGGAGGCTGTCCGCGACGCCGCTCCCGATTTCACACCGCCACCGAAAGGAATCGGCGGTGCGACCGGACTCTATGCTGGTGAACAGGACATGTTCGCATTCGGCATTGACCCAAACGCATGGGTGGAAATCGGCGGCGAACAATTCGCCCCTGGCTTCTTTGTCTGGAACTCGGAAGTCGGGCGACGGACAGTTGGCGTTCAGACATTTTGGTTCCAGCATATTTGCCAGAACCACATCGTCTGGGACGCAGTTGAAGTAGTCGAACTCAAGCGACGCCACATGGGAAATATTCAAGACGCTCTCTTGGATATTCGCGACGCAGTGTGCAATTTGGCAAAGAAGCGCGACCAACGTCGAGACGCTTTTGCCAACGGCATGAAGCTCGCCATGGGCACAACGCTTGGTAACAACGCAGAAGAGGTCCACTCAAACCTCGGCAAGCATGGCTTTAGCTCCCGTATCGTGGAGCAAGCGCTAGCCGTTGCGGGTCCGCAAGCATCGTATTCGGTGTTTGCAATTGTGGACGCATTGACGCGGATTGCCGGAGGTTATCAGAACGCCGGTGACCGACTTGTACTGGACCAAAAAGCAGCTGCGCTTCTTAGCCTCGCTGCCTAGGTCCATTTTCGATTGAGTCCCATTTTCTTACCACATGAAAGGAAAAGTACGATGGCCGACAACAATAAGCCAGTCCACCAGGTTCGCCTCGGGCGGATCAAAGCCGCAATCTTCGAGAACGGCGACAACGCTCCTCGAAAGGTCACCTTCACCGCGCTCTACAAGGACGACGAGGACCAGTGGAAAGGTTCCCAGAGTTTTACCCGCGAGGACTTGCCGCTGCTTATCAAAGTCGCGGACCAAGTCCACTCGTACCTCTACGAGCAAAGCGGGCAAAACGGTTCTTCCGGCGCCTTTTAAGGTTACTTGAGGCCAACCATGCACCACCGGCCTCCCTTAACTTTGTAGTTACACCACGAGGTACGATCATGGATGAGGCTGAAGCACTGCCGGAGAAAAGTAGCAGCGGCATTGCAATGCCGACTGAACGTACGCCGCTACCCAACAACCAAGATGAAATCAAGGCAAACGGTACTCAAAACGTTTTGCTCAGCGAAATCGAACCTTTTCCAAAACAGATCCTAGCCGAGGTCGCAGACTCAGAGACAGGAGTCTCCCGCTTACGACGATTGGCAAACGAGCTCGGCATCGTCGACAAAAAGACGATACACGCAACCTTAATTGCCGCAACTTCGTTGGCGTCTATTTCACTAATAGCTCTCTCTTGCCACTAGGTGTGGACAGAATCGGGCGGCGAAGGCCGCAATCGCATTCTCCCTCCTAGAGGTTGATCTACTAAAAGAGTTCTTAGGAAGAGTTATTTTCTTTTCGTTCAGTTTTTCGGCAGGCACTGTTCGGGTATTTTGGAGCCGCGCGCTCGGAGCGTTCGACCTAGACTGTTCCGGTTGATGGCAGCTCACCGACACCTTCACGCCGTCGACAAACATTCTTCCCCATCGCTTCACTTCAACCATTGGCCGCCACACCAAGGCAAGAAGTCCGATGGCCCGAAGTCTTCGAAGTGCCCGCACTATCACGTCAAAACATAGGCCCGTAAGTTTACGCACCGTACGAACCGAGAGCCGCCCGTAGCGCTCACCTCGCACCAAACACTTTCGTTTCGAGCGTTGCGGCATGCGACGCTTGAAATAACACATCGCAGTAATCATTTCAGACACCTCTAGTGCGCCCTTTGCCGCAGCTCTGACGAACCTTCGCGGGAGCTTTACCCCAAACGTAGCCCCATCGTCCTTGTGGGCTGAAATGGCGACTCCAAGCCGTTGTAGCGCCCTTTCTTGCTGCCCAAGAGTCATCCGCTTTACCGGACGGCGTTGCCTATTGAGTATTACGTCCACTGGTGCTCTGCCCCCAGACTCTGCGTGCTCAAGCGTGGCGAAGAACAGGCGAAGTTCCGCTTTTCCAATCTCCCCCACTCTTCGAGCTTCAATAACTGCATCCACCGCATCAGTTCGGCAGTAGCCGCCATCAAATTCCTTATTCGCAAATACACTCATCCTGTATCCTCCCGAAATGGAGGCAAAATCAGCCGGTTGAAAGGCACACGAAACCTATACCGCCTTTGCAGTTTGCTGGTTGACTCTTTTTGCTTTTCTGGAGTACCTTCGAAGTGTCACGTTCTAGGTTAATCCTTACGCAAATCAAGTCAGCACATGCTGGCTTTTTTTGTGCCTAGCTTTTCCTCACTTCATTTGCCTTCGTCGATATACACACCCTCAAAAAAAGTTCACTTCTTACATTCGAATGGCAGGTACACCCCACCTGTCGAAATTGTTTTTTATCTATTGCGCTGGAACAGAGAACTGCTTTAGGCTGGGAGCAATCAATTCACCAGCCGGGATTGTTTAGCAGTCTCTGGCCCTATCAAAAGAACCAGCTCGCCAAAGCTGGTTTTTTTGTGCCTTCTGTCTTCCCTATTCCGCTTGCCCTTCGGACCTCCGTCGTTCGGTCAAAAAATCACAACGCATACGTCACCTGTTGAATGTCGAAATTCTTGTTGCGCAATTGGGTGAGATTTTCTAAGGTAGAGGTGCTCAATCTCTGTACCAAAGAAATCCGCCCCACATGGCGGTTTTTTTGTGTCTAAACTCTTACGCGTAATTCGATAGTTACACTTGTCCCCGTTTGCTTTAAGCAAATTAAATCGAGGGTAGAATTGCGTGCAGCTACGCACAGCGCAAGGGGTAAAGATCTGAAACTCCTATTAGTTCTCTGTTGAGAACGCAGATAAACATTCGATTGAGTGTCACTTCAGCTTGCGGTAGCTGTCCACTTACAATAATTCTTAACTGGTCGGCTTCTTACCTCCTGAGGCCGGTACACCCTAAGAGCCGCACCCGTCGACATCTCACACTGAGCTTCGCTTCTCGGATTGAGACACCAGTCGTTCGATTGATCCTCTCTCTCCACTTCGTACACGCGACTTTCGGCCGAAAATCCGTTCCCTCTCCTCGCGCGGCCCAATCGCCGCGCGTGGCACGCAATTCGCTTGATTCAATCGTTGTTGGCTCGCATCCGGGCCCGTGGTCCCATCTCAACATCGGGTGCTGCAATGTTGAGGCGCTCCACAAAGGAGGTCGATGGCCACAGCCGAGTGTCATGAAAAACACCCGGTTCGCTGGCTGACGGTAGAGGATATTAGGAAGCAACAGAGGATGCGTCGCGAAGCTGTAGTGGCCGCCATGCTTGCAGGAGAACTCCCCTATGAGCAACGTGGTAGGATCCGCTACGCGAGAGTTTCCGACGTCAAAACGTGGGAGGAGTCGCGCCTATGCGCCAAACGCAATCCCATGTCTCTGCTACTGCATCCAGACCTCGCGGAGTTTGCCGCCTAAGCCGGTTTGCCGTGCCGGGGGCGACCTGTAGCGCAGGTGTCCCCGGCCGGCCCTTTTTTTTCACAGATGCCCCAACCCTTCGCCCGTCACAAGACTCTGCAACAACACTTCTTGCTCTAAGCCTCGTCGATGCGTATCGAAGAGATGAACCATCCGGGCGACATAAGGATCGCAAATCTTATGTCTTAGTCGCTCAAGATACCGAGGCTGACGGGTAACGAGGCTTCGCTTACCGTAGATGGGCAGCAACGCTTCAATATCCAGCGGAGCAAAGGGCTCGACGCGCCTACCGCAGGCTTCGATAAGTCGAAGGTATTCACACACTCCGACAGGATCGTAGTCGCCCCAGTGAGCGATATCGCAGCCGTTCATTTCAGTCGAGCCGAGCCAGCTAACTAATCGATCGGACAGATTTCCACACCCAAATATCGCCACGTCTACATTCGGCAAAACAGTTTGATGCTGCCAAAATGCATCAGCGTTTTCGATAACAACAACGGTGCCTGTAAATGTCCAAATTCTATCCGTCGAAAGCTGAATCGCGGCGCCGCCGGTATCGCAAGACAACCTACCTACTGGAACTTCAACCTGTCCGTCGGCCGAGCGGAAAATGCAGTCTGTTTTTGTCGATCGAACAAAAATCCCTTGTCCAACGCTCTTCCGTACCGCCTTAGCGTCCGCGCGCAACACCACCGCAGCCGCTCGCTCGGTGATGGCCGATCGATCAATGTCTGCGCCACCCGGAAGTCGAGCTTTAATAAAGCGCTCAAGAGCCTTTTCATTTGCGACATACAGAGCTACGCCGCGCCCACACTTCGCTGGACCGAAATCTACGGCGCCGCAAGTGCGCAACTCATCGACAAGTCCGCTGCATGATTTGGCGATCTTCGAACGCTGCACGCCATCAAGTAGCGAATCTTGAAGGCTCCGCAACAGTCTTATCTCAGCTTCTCTCATTCGGAGCTCCAAGCGGCGGCGAAGTTAATGCGGTTGAGCGCCTGGCATGATAGGTTCGGAATTTATCAATGAAGAATCGGCTTTCGGAATTCTGCCCGAGTGAATAGACCGTTACCTCAGGATGCGCCAAAGGTTCCAAATGGAGTCTCGGATCGGCGGTAATCGGAATGATTCCTTGTGACACGGCCATCGCTGCGGTTGCGGAAAGATTTTGATCATCAAGTTCACCTAGCCCATCCAAATAAAAGTGAAGACGATACTTTTTGTCCCTCGCGACTGCCCGGATAAGTTGCACAAAAATCATGGCCTTGACGGTCATTCCTGTTCCGGTACTTCCAATCTCATCAAGAGACTCGGCGTGTTGCGATGTGCCGTCCGCCAACTGAGTTCGGATTCGAATCTCGAACAGCGAGGGAAGTTCTATCACTTGATTCGCGTCAATCATCCGCCGAAGGCGCACTTTCGCAAAATCTATCGCCTCCCGATCTTGAAACAGGCTGTCCGCGCCGGCAAGTGCTTCTAGCGGTGAATAAATATCGTGTACTTCTTCGGCCTGGATCTCAACTGCACGAAGATTGCTTACTCGATAGGCTTTGAGTCCTGCATTTAGGCGCTCAATTGCGAGTTTTATATTGCGCATTGCGATGACTATGCCATTTAGCCGAGCTCCGAGAGTGCGAATAAGAGCGTCCCAGTTTCTTTGATTGGCTTCTTCCCTTTGTGGCAATGATTCGCGGCCGTCAATTAGCCGCTCCCATTCCTCTTCTTCATCGCCGAAATAGCAAAGCTGCGCCTCAAAGTTTCTCGACTTCTCGGTGATTTGGGCTTGAACGCTTCGAATCTCGCCGCGAAGCGTTTCCACGCGCTGCGCATTTCGCGTGAGATTTTGTAGCTTACTTAGTGAAGCCCGAACCGCTGCCGGAATAGCGGCCGGGGGCGTTAATTCGCCTTCCGTCGCATCCGTTTCCGACAGATTTGTTTCGATGTTTAATCTGCGCATCGCTTCATGGAATGTTGAAGCCGCTGCCGATAGCTGACCTTTAAGCTCCTTAATCGATTGCAATTGAGCTGCGATCTTCTTCGTTTCAGCCGTGTTTGACTTCAAGTCCTCGTTTAGCCGTGAAATCTTATCCTCAAGTTCCTTGACTTCCTTTTGCGCCTGACTTTTCTGCTTTTCGAGTTCTTTTCGACTTGACCAAGCGCTTGAGTAGCTATCGAATTCCGATAATTCGTTATGCAGGGATGCGCATTCGGCTTGTAGGCTAGTTAGTTTCTTTCGGGCCTTTGCTTGGTCTCGACCGATGTCCAATCGCGATTCTTGCCGCCGAAGGTCTTCTGTATCCAACGCGATGCGATTTTTTAACGAATCCTTGTCGCGCCAAGACGATTCGTCTGGACCAGGGACACCAGAAAGGTCAGCCGTCAGTCCTGCGTCCTTATACCGGTCTTTTTTGATGCGACTTGCTATTTCTTTGACTCGCATCTTGATCGCGTCTGGATCACGGATAGAAACGGTGTCATCGACGATGAGTTTCAATAGATCTGGATTCAGCACGCGGAAAGCCGTCACAAGTTCTACGTCGGTTACACCTGCGCGCCGAAGCTCCGACGCAGCAGTAGTGTTCCACTTTTGAAGTGCGTTGGTATTGGCCACCAATTGCTGCTTCAGTTGAATTACTCGGGCCTCCATTGCCTTCAAATCGATGGCCGCGGCCTGATCAAGCCCTTGCTGGATTTCAATTACCTCCAAATTCTTTTGCTGAAGACTGTGGCGCATTTCCTTTATGAACGGAGGCGAGTAGGACTTCCATTTGTCGTGCGCGAGTAAAAGGTTGTTCCAGTCCTCAGCGAGCCCATTGGCCGCCTGTCGCAGTACTCCGTCTGACCGAAGGCTTGCATCTCGTTCCTCTTGAATGCCTTTTTCGGCGAGCTCCAAGTGAGCTGACTCGTCGGTTAGGCGAAGCACTTCAGATTCGAGCAGTTCGTGACAACGAGACGCGTCTTCAGCCTTTGCATTTGCCGACTTATTAATGTTCTCGATTAAGGTACGTAATTCGAGTCTTAGCTCGCGCCCCTTATCAATGATGTCTGCTACGCTATGGAGAAACTGAAGCGCTTTGTCCGAACGCTCGATTTGCTCGAAATCTTCTCGATATTCGGCAGCGATGTCGATTCTTCGCTCACCCAAATCACGAGCGTGAGAGTCGATTATCAGCTGCTTCAGCGTCCTAGCATCTACAGCGGAAAGAAAAAGGAGCCGAGTAAACACGTCACGGAAGGCGTCGTACTCTTCTCGCTTTCGAATTGGGAGGATGTTGAGCCGAGGCGCCGCATTCCCGTTCTCGGTTGGCACGCTGGACCCGAGCACATGCCACAACTCCGACTTCTTCACTTTGACCAGGTGACGGTCTGCCAGCTCGGATTGTACTCCTTGAAACGCTCGGATCTCGCGATCCTCATCAACATAGTCCCCTTCCCGAAACGCTCCATCATAGACATAGCGCTCAAAATGCCCACCACGAAGGTTGCTTAGCCCGCGTACTAACATGCATTGAATGCCTGTTGGAGTTCTGCACTCGAAGATCAAGTAGGCGTTCTCATCGCCAAAATAGTGCCGTTTCGTATCTTCGTGGCTTCGCTTCCCGAATTTCATCTTCAGGAAGTCATCGATGTAGAGAAACTGTAAGGCATTGACGAGTGTCGATTTGCCGCGGTTATTCGGCGCTGCGAGATGTACCGGCTTTCCGAGGTCGAGCTCGGCAAAGACGTAGTTTCCGCTGTTAATCGCAATTAGCTTTTGAACGCCGTAGTGCATTGTCCGCTCGCCCCTACCTTGTGTCGGGCAGTTGTTCTTCCCCAGCGAGCCGGACCTCGGAATTCATACCGCCATCTTCCTGAGGATCGGTGCGGCCGTTTTTCTCATTCTCTTTCTGCGCGAGCTGCATGCAAAGCTCGACGAACCGGTAGATAGGCGCTCGGAAGTGAAATTGATCCGGGCCGACCATTTCAAGCATCCCGTAGCGTATCATTGGCTTAAAGACTTTCTCGTGGAGCGTCTCCTGGGTCACGTTCACGGAATGCAGCATGCTTCGCCGTTTTGAAGTCTCGAAATGCGGCAATTCGGCGATACGAAAGATTCTGCCCAATAAGTTACGTTCCCAGGCTCGTTCGGGCTCTTGGAACTTCTTGTCTTCCAAATCCTGAAAAAGTATCAAGGTGAACAGCGTAATTGCCTGCAATCGCTGGGTGGACAAGTAATTGCGACCCTCGAAGTAGTAGAAACCCTGTCCATGATGAATCAGCTTATAACCTAGCGCATGAAACAGCGCGCTGTACTGCTCCTCATTCCGCTCCAGGTCGCGGTAGTCCACGCCATCTTCTCGACAAATATGCCGCCCATTCCTAAGCAGACGAAACACGTTTGCGAGTCTTGCGGGAAGGGCGTCCGTTGTCAGAGGTGCTGTCAACGTTTCCATTGTCCGATCCTTTCCAGGTCCATCGCGCTGCATCCACTATGAGGTTGCCGCGATCGTAATCTCGTCTTTCATCTGTATGCCGGGTGCGGTCAGGCCGAATTTCGAGAACGGAATGAAATAGCCTGACTGCGTCGCCGAGTTCGATCTCTTCACAGGAATCAAGAACCCAATACAACAAGTCGTCGATTGACTCCGTAATTTCCAGCTTTTCGATAAGGTCATCCGCCGTAGTGGGCATCGCGAGCTGTTCCGGCGCCCCCGCCGGTATCCGTGGCGGCGCTCGGCCCGCAACATTCAATGCGAGCCGAAGGAACCGCGCTATCGCCGAGTCGCTAAATCTAGAGGCGTCTTTTTCGACAGTGATTTTGAGATCGACTTCAAGCGAGATTTCATCCCAATCCCCTTTCCCAATCAAATCCAGTGCGCGTGTAACGCCCCTGGCAATAAGCGACTCGCGAGCTGCAGCTTCGCAGAGCGGAGCAAGTTCGCGACGGGCCTCTTCAGCGCGACGAACCACCATCCGCCTTAACCACGTAACTTCTTGCCGGATATTACGCGCGTCATCAGCTAAAGGTGCGTCTCGCCCATCTGCGTAAACTGCAAGCCTTGTGCAGCTTGTTGCCACTTTCTCCGTGACGGCGAAGAATTCACCGCCAACTTCAATAATCCGGATAACCGGGTCTAAGAATTCATCGTGGAGATGAATTAATCGAGCCAGTCTGCTACGCAGTCGGCTCGCGTCATGTGTTCCACGATACTCGGCCACATCTGCCGCAATGCGTTCACAGTTATCTTGTACGGTACGAACGATAATCTGGAAGACGTCGGCGATTTCAAGAAGTACGACGCGAACTTCTTCATTGTCGCTAGCGCCGAGGTCTAAGTTGGCACCGCTCGTTAAGCGCACGAGGTTTTCGACGTGTCCATCCAATGTTGCGACCCAACCCTGAATCACTTTCGGGCTCGCCAATACATGCCGCTCTGCGACTTCTTTAATGAAGTCAGTCAGAAACGGAGGGACGCACCACTCGCCTGCTAGGTCAATTAAAACACCGACTTCCCGCATTCGACCGATCAGTCGCGAGACGTTCTTGTCATCTCCTTCAAACGGACGAAGAAAGGCCGATATTTCGTCATCAGAACTGAATCGCACACGCTGACGGCATAACGCATCCACCAAATGGAAATGGCGGGCGACGAAGCCGACAAATTCTTGCGGATTCCGTGGCATTGAACCGGTGCCTGGACAGAAGTGCGTATAAATGGCCGAGAATGACCATATGCCCTATAATAGGGTGTTTGAAAGCTGGCTGCATCGAACAATATGCCAGGTGTCCGATGCTCGGCGGTGCTAGATACGCTTCACTACATTTCCGGTCGATGTTGCACTACAAAGGTCGATTCATCGACCGGAGGCGAGCGCCAGAAAGTGCATTTAAGTCGCTATTTCTAAGGCATTTGCGACAAATCTAGGTAATCGCCTTGTAGAGCCTTATCAGCTTGGGAAGCTAGCACTCTACCACTGAGTTACGCCCGCAGGTCGAACTCTCCTAAGTCTAGCCTGTCATCCGGGGTGAAGGCAAGGATTGCCGGAGTTCATTGCACCGGGCCGTCTGATATTGCGAGTTGCAGGCTTGCTTCGCTACGATTCGCAGCCATTCTTGACATTCTTGGCCGCCCCGAGTTCGCCGTACATGTCCACCCTTCTGCTCTGGCTGCTGATCGCCATTGCGCCACCGACAGCTCCCGACACGCTTGTAGTTTGTCCGCCGCAGCTGCGGATCGCGCTCGCGCCGTGGGAGGAGCACCGCGCCGCACAGGGTCATCTGCTGCAGGTCATCGCGCCGCCGCGAACCGCATTAGAGTTGCGACAATTGTTGAGCACCGCCGCACGCTCGAAGCAACTTAAGTATGTTGTGCTCATCGGCGACGTGGACACAGTGCCCACGTGCTACGCGGAGGCCAAAGTCAATATCCTCTGGGGCAGCGAACCAACCATCGCCACAGACGAACCTTATGCCGACGTCGACGACGACGGAGTGCCCGATATCGCCGTTGGCCGGATTCCGGCCGACTCCCGTGCGGAGTTGCAAGCTGTGGTGCGCAAGTTGTTGCAGTATGAGCATGCGCCGGTTGCAAATCCCTGCCGCCGCCAGCTCGACGTGGTGGCCGGTGTGGGCGGATTCGGGATCGTCGCCGACACGCTGATTGAAGCTTCGGCACGCAGCGTATTCACGCAAGTCGTCCCCGCGAGCTATTCCGTGCGACGCTTGAAGGCGGATCCGGAAGCAACCTGCGAGCAAATCAGCGCCGGTTCCTTGGCGTGGATTTATCTGGGTCACGGTCTGCCGACGATGCTCGATGTTGCTGCCACGCCGCACGGGCCAAAACCGATTCTGGCGGTGAGCGATGTTGCCAAATTGCAGTGCGGCGCCAATTGTCCGCTGGCAGTCCTGGTGGCCTGTTACACGGGCGCGATTGATGCTCGCACCGACTCGCTGGCCGAGAAGCTCGTCCTCGAGGAACGCGGCCCGATCGCGGCAATCGCGGCGACACGCGTGACCATGCCGTATGGCAACTCGGTGTTCGGCTGCGAGCTGCTGCGAGCGGCGTTTCGCAATTCGCCGGGCAATTTCGGAGACGTCTGGCTGCGAGCACAGCGCCAAACGCTCGCGCCCGCGGCAGAGAGTGATTCGTTGCGGTCGTCGCTCGACGCGGTGGCCCGCGGCGTCAGTCCGCCTCCGGCCGACCTGGCTGCCGAAAGACGGGAGCACGTGCTGCTCTATCAGCTGCTCGGCGACCCCTTGTTGCGGCTTAATTACCCTGCTGCCGAGCATCAGCGCATTGCCGCCACGAGCGAAGAAACCATCGCAAAGTAACCTGGCTGGGCATTAATACAAAAAAAGGCTTCGGGACGAGTGGATGCGTCCCGAAGCCAATTCACAAACTCAATCGGCCGTTGCCAGGCCGCTGTTCAATGTCGCTAAGTCGTCGCGTTGCCGCGACTAGCCGTTGCTGCGTCGACGAGTCATCGTGACGCCCGACAACGCGAGGCCGACCAAAAGAGTGGCGAGAGTCGTCGGTTCGGGGATCATGGTTCCGGTGATCGTCATCGCACCGCTGGCCATGCCGCCGGTAATGGGGTTGCCACCGACCAAGCCGGGCAGCGTCGCCGTGTAGGAGAACACGATCGGCTGCGACGCATTGAATTGCAGGCCGAATGGCATGTTCTGACTTATCACGGTGGCCGTACCGGTGAAGAACATCACATTGTTGGTGACCAGCAAATCGATGGCGTTCATTCCCAGCCGCAGACTATTGCCGGCGGAAGTGAAGAAGTCCAGACCGAAGCCGCCGCCATTGGAGCCCACGGTATTCAAGGAGCCCAAAGGAATCGTGCTCCCTACGCCATCAATCTTCAAGTCGGTGTACAGCGTGGTCCCGCCGCCGGTCATGAGCGTGCCGACTGGAGCCATGTCCATTTCAAACACGGCCGCCGCCACCACGTCCGACTCAGCCGGCGACAAGTTGCCGCCCGGATGGGCAATGGCATCGTAAATCGAACCGGTATTTCCGGCCGCGGCGCCCAAGTAGCTCACGTCCACGTCGGAGAGGATGATGTTGATCGTTCCCGCCGATGCAAGGCGGCTCATGGTGATGAGCCCGATGCAGGCACAAGTAAAAATCCACTTGTTACAAACTTGCGACATTGCTGGTTTCCCTATGGTGTTTTGTCCGCCGCATCGGCAACCATGCGAAAGACGAACTACTGCGAATACTCAAAACGAATGCTCACCCCTGGTAGCGCCTGGCCGCGCGTTCACTCCGCGATCCATCGCGTCGATCAATCCTGCATTCCATTGCCCCAATCCGTTCCCAAAACTCTGCTCCGTGCCTATCTCTCTGCTCCGTCCCTAACCAGTCCCCTCCACCACTCACTTTCGAACGCGCGTTACCAGCCCGATCGCTTGTTGCGGCGAAGATGCATTCCGTTCATAGCGGCCGTGCTCGATCGGCGGCGCTTGGCGCGCACTCGCGTGCGCTGCTTCGCTTGTCGACGCTGTGACCACTCCGCATGGGTGCTGCCACGACTTCGACTGCCGACTTCCTCGTCCCCAGCTTCCTCGGGATTTACGGAATATGCACTCATGTTTTTGACCCTTTTCCATCGGCCGCAGGCGACGGCGCTCCGCCGCGCTTGCAGCAGTCTTGAGCGGCGCGTGCCCGCTCAATCCATGAACCTGGACGACGGCCTGCCGTTCGTCCCCGTGCCATTCATTCTCGGTTCTCGTTCCCCGCCACTGACGGGCGATCCATCTATCAATTCGCGCGCACCCGTTAGTGTGCGCGGTTAGTTGTTTGCGCGATCAGCTTGCCGGTTCTCGCGCGCGGCCGTGGAGCTTCTCGACGATGCTCCGCGCCTCGCTGCACACCAGGGCCAAATCGCTTTCGCTATCGACGCCGGGCAGGTACATCCACACGCCCAATTGCCGCGACCACACCTCGCCCAAAGCGTCATTCGGATTTCCGCACACCGCGACCAGCGGGCCGTCGCGGAATGCAAGTTGTTCGACCAACTGCCGGAAGGCCTGCTCCTCGCCCCGCGGCACGACCTGCATATCGACCAGCGCCAGCTGGATGCGGTTTCGCACGGCCTGGCGGGCCGCCTCCTCCGCACCGCGGCACACGATCGTCGCCCAATGCTCTTCGTGGGCGGCGCGCACCAAAATTTGCGAACGCTGCGGCGACGCCGACACCACCAGGCACATCCGCAGCGCCGCCGGAGCGACACGGTAAATGCCTCGCCGTGGGTCGGACGACACGAGCGTCGTCGGCTCACTTGTCTGAAGTTCACTCATAGATGTTGGGCTCGCCACTCGTTCGTCCTCAACAGACGCCTCGCAGAACGTTCGTCTGTGCAGTTCATGGCTACCCCCTCACGTAAACCACAATCCGCCGGTCTCTGGCGCGCACAAACGACCGCGGATTGCCAATCGTCCGACGGCACCAACCGCCAGACATTCCGATCCAAACACTCCGAACCAAAACTTTCCGAACCAAAGCTTTCCGGACCCCGCCGCGCGTCTCGATGCCCGCCCGCAGTTGTCGGCAGCCATCAAGCGCCCACGGCGCTACTGACCAAACCAATCGTTGTCTTCGCTCGTCTCTCGTCCCGAATCACCCAACCAACTCGCCCGCTCGACGCTCCAAACTGTCGATGCACCCGTGGCATCCGCGCAGTGTGGATACGAAAGCGGCGCGGTCCTTCCTGCTTCGTTCACCCCTGCGGTCGCCTGGCGCAAGCGCAGGCCAAACCCGACCAAAGGCGCACGAAGAGCAAGAATCGCTACCAGGCCATCTTGCGGCGGCGGCGACGGTGGATGCCGTTGAACGACTGCGGAGTCTTGCCCCGCTTGCGACCCATCGAAGGCGCCTGGCGCTTCGAACTGCGAACGCGCTCGATCGAGCGGAAGTTCTCAGAGCCGTATTCCATGTCCGTCGCTTCGTACATCTGCTGGTTGCTCATTTCCCATCTCCTGCTGCTGGCGTCCGGTGCCAATCAATGGAGGCGCTTCACTGCGTCTCGCTGCCTTGGTTGCCGAGTCGGCGCTAATCGCAGACTCTCATCCGGCTCACCGCCCCGCGCGGTGCGCCTACGATGCCACGGTCCGTCCGTTAAGCGAGCGGCGTACCAAGCGTGGTGAAAACTTGTACCGCAGCGCGCAAGAACAGGCGCCGTAACGCCTTCGGTGAGAAAGAATTTTTTGGGGCGTTTTAGTGCGGCCCAAATTGCCTCACCAGGAAGGTGAGACGGGACAGGGGAAGGATCCGCAACCTGTTGATGCGAAACGACTTAAGTTCGACTTCACGACCCTGGTGAATGATCACTTTTCTGGTGGCGCCGGGGGGACGATTTCCTGGGGCTCGGCGCCAGTCGTTTCGCAGCAATTCACGGACCACCGTTCGGACGGCGCCCACGTGTAGTCCGCCGAGTGGCCCGGCCAACAAACGCACGGTTGGGGCTTGCGGCAGTAGTCGTCCGGCGCTCCGCAATTTGGAAAACAACAACTTGGCCACCAGGTGATTAGGCCGCCGCCATAAGGGAACCAACCACCAGAGGGTGCGCAGCGACCCAGGCCGCCGGCATGAAAAGAGTCACCCTGACAAGCTGTGTTGCCCGAGTATGCCTCGCTCGCCACAGTCAGTACGAACACCAACAGCAGGATTACTCTCTTCATGGATTCATCGCCTTCTTCGGGTCGCTAGTTCACCACATGCGGAGGCTGTTGCAGCGGGTCGGGCTTGCCGGGTGTCGCCGATTCCCCGCTCGACGGCGGCGGAAGTCGTTCGATCGTCGGCTCCTGTCGCACATCCACAGTGTCGCCCGGCGGCGTCAGTCGAATCTCCCACCCACCGCCCAGCGCGCGGTAGACGTCGATCAGTCCCAGCGCGATGTTGCCTCGCACCAAGGCCAACTGGTCCTGTTGCTGCACCTGGGTCGTTTCCAGGTTGAAGACCGTATTGAATGGCACCGTGCCGGTGCGATACTGCTCCAGGCTCAGCTGAGTGGCGGCGGAGGCCGCCTGCACGGCGCGCCGCAGATCGGTCGCCTGCTCGTGCGATTTGTGAAAGGTGCGGAGCGCCGTCTGAGTCTCGCGGCCCGCCGTAAGCACCGTGTTTTGATAGTTGGCAATCAGCTCGAGCGTACGCGCCTGTTCCAAGCGGACGTTATTGAGCACGCGCCCGTAGTTGAGGACATTCCAGCGAAAGTTGGGCACAATGCTGCCCATGAAGCTCTGTGACGAGAGCAGATCGGAAAGGTCCTGTGATTCGTAGCCAATCGTGCCGTTGATGTAAAAGCTCGGATACAGCTCGGCCTCGGCCACGCCGATCTGCGCGCTTTGCGCCGCGATTTGACGCTCGGCACTGCGAATGTCGGGGCGTTGCCGCATGAGATCGGCCGGTACGCCGGCGGCGACCCATTTGGGCGTGTTGACCAGCGGCGATGCGTCGATTGCAGGCGGCGGCCCCAGCTCGGTCGACAGGTCGCGCGGCGGGACACCTAGCAGAGTGCAGAGTATGTCGTTGGCCTGCCCCTGCACGATCTCGAAGGCCGGGATCAGCGACCGCGTTTGCTCCAGCACCGTGCGGGCCTGTTCCACGTCGAGCTTGGTCGCGGTGCCGACGCGGAATTTTTCGGACGCCAGGGCGAGCACGTCTTCCTGAATCTTCACGTTGGCCCGTGCGATCGCGATCCGCTGCTGCGCCGTGCGAAACCGCGTGTAGTTGGTCGCCACGTCCGCCAGCAGCGTCACCAGCACCGCATCGTAGTCTTCCACCGAGACGTCAAGTTCCGCGTTGGCCGACTCGATGTTGCGGCGGAAACGGCCCCACACGTCCAATTCCCAGCTCAAATTGAAGCCGGTCTGCCAGTCGGAGAAGAAGTTGGTGACCGGTGCGCCGGGAAACAACGTCGAAAGCAGCGCCACGTTGTTGGCCGTGTTCGGGCTCAGATTCACCCGGCTGTACTGCAAAAACGCCTGCTGCGACTGCGGAAACAGCCCGCCGACGGCGATCGCCTGCTGTGCTCGGGCCTGCAACACCCGCGTGCCGGCCACGCGGAGCGAGAGATTCTGCCGATACGCCGTTTCAATCAGCCCGTTGAGTTTCTTGTCCTCGAACACCGTCCACCAATGGACGATGTGGCGATTCTCAATTTCCTGGCCTTTCTCTTTGATCCAGTCCTCAGCCACCGGGGCCGGCGGCTTGCAGTAATTTGGGCCGACTTTAAAGCCGTTGCCGATCCAGTCGCGCAGGCTCGTCGTGCAGCCGCTTTGCGAGAGGAGCGTTACGACGATCAGCAGAATCGAGATCCCGCGCCGGCAGAAGCGACGTGCGCGGCTGCGCAGCGCGAGCCGCGGGCGCGCAGCGATCGACAGTTTCCCCCCGGAAATCAGCATTGCTACAGACAAGCAGGCAAAAAAATCGGCAGATTCGGAACAATCCGTATCTCTGGAAATATCGTCACACTCGCCGCTGGCATTCGAGAAAAGAAACCGGCAATGTGCCAAAGATGCGCGCCGCTAGCGACGCAGGCGGGTGAAAAGCTCGGCACGGGTCGCCGCCGGTCGGCTCATTCCGATCCGACGTGGGCCCCTTTTTCCGCGACCGTCCGCTTCATCAAGAGCACCAGCGGCGTGAGCATCACTGCCAGCACCGCAGCCAGCCAGAAGATGTCGAAATAGGCGAGCGACGCGGCCTGCTGCTGACGCAGGTCGTCGAGGCTCTGCAGGGCCATCTGATGGCCGGAGTTCGGATCGCCCGTCATCTGATAAAAGTAGTGTTGCGCCTGCGATAGATACGACTTCACCGCCGGATTCAGGAGGTCGAGGTGTTCGTCGAGCCGCGACAGATGGAACTGCTCACGCCGCTCCTGGATGGTCTGCGACATGCTCGTGCCGAAGCTGCCCCCCTCGTTCCGCAGCAGGCTCACCAGCGCGATCGCCGAGCCGCGGAGCTCCCGCGGCACGTACATGTACGCCGCCAGGTTGATTGGCGCAAAGATCAGGCCGAGCCCGGCCGTCAAAACCATCCGCGGCCAAACGAATTGCCAAGGGCTGACCAACAGGTTGAGATACGCCGTCCAGTAATTTGAGATGGCGAGCACCACCAGCCCGGCCGCGATCAAGTAGCGGGCATCCACGCGGTGCCCCAACAAAAAGCCCACGATCACGAGCATGCTGATCGACGAAATTCCACCCGGCGACAGCACCAGGCCGGCGCGATAGGCGTCGTAGCCGAACAGGGCCTGCAGCAGGGCCGGCAGCGCGATGCTGGCAGAGTAGAGGACCGAAAACGCGCTGAACAACACGATGCACGACACCGCCAGGTTCCGCTCTCCGAGCACGCGCAGATTGAGCAGCGGGTTCGCGCTCGTCAATCCGCGATAAATGAACACGCACAAGCCAAAGACGAACAGAACCACCAGCGTCTGAATTCGCCAGAAAGGATCGCCAAACCAGTCCCACTCCTGACCCTTGCTGAGCAAGATTTCCCAGCAAGAAATCGCGATCGCTAACAGCCCAAAGCTGATCGAATCGAAGTTCAGCGGCTGGCTGCGGAGCTTTGTGCGTTCTTGCTGCAAGTATTCCGGATCCCGCACCAGGAAATAGCTGGCCACGAAGGCGATCGCGCCGACGGGCAGGTTGATGTAGAAGATCCACCGCCAGTTGTAGTTCACCACCAGCCAGCCGCCGAGCGTCGGCCCGACGATCGGCCCGATCAGCGCGGCGATGCCGAACACGCTCATCGCGGTGCCTTGCTTTTCCGGCGGAAAGCTATCGATCAACACGCCCTGGCTCGACGGCTGCAAACCGCCGCCGGCGAGGCCCTGAATGACGCGAAACAGAATGATCTGCGGCAAACTCGTCGCCATGCCGCACAGGCCCGAGGCGATCGTGAACACCGCAATCGAACCGAGAAAATAATTGCGCCGCCCCAAATGAGCCGACAACCAGCCGCTGATCGTCAGCACCAGCGCGTTGGCCGCCAGGTAGCTCGTGATCACCCATTCGCTGTCGGTCTCGGCCGCTGAGAGTCCGCCGGCAATGTACCGCAGCGCCACGTTGGCGATCGTCGTGTCAAGCACTTCCATGAACGTCGGCACCACCACGGCGATCGCGATGAACCACGGGTTGATCGCCCGCGGTATCGCAGTCGCCGAGGCCGTCGCGGTCGTCGCGGTGCTCATGGGTCTCAATCGGCGGGAAGGGCCTTGTCTTCGGCCCCATCGGACGCGGGGGTCGGATTGGACGGCCCTTCGGGCAGCGGTCGGATGCTCTGCAAGAACTCTCCCGCGTTCGGGCCGGTGGGAGGTTCCTTGTAATACACGTGGGGTTCGACCGAGAGTCCGACGAACAGGGGCAACTTGTCCGGATCGTAGTCCGTGAGTTCGATCCTTACGGGGAGCCGCTGCACGATCTTGACGAAATTGCCCGTGGCATTTTGCGGCGGCAACAGGGCCAGCGTCTGGCCGGTGCCCATCGTGAAGCCGGAGATGCGGCCTTCGAACTCGTGCTTGCTGCCGTACATGTCGACCTCGCAGAGGGCCCGCTGGCCGATCCGCAAATAATCGAGCTGCGTTTCTTTGAAATTCGCGTCGATCCAGATTTCCCTGAGCGAGCGGACCGCCATCAGCCCTTCGCCCGCCTGGACATTGTTCCCCGGATTGACGTTGCGGCGCGTCACCACGCCGTCGATTTCGCTCACTACGTCGCAGTAGGAAAGGTTCAACTCCGCCTGCTCGAGATCGCTACGGGCTTGTTCCAGCATCGCCTCCGCCTGCTTGATCGGCGGAGCGTTGGGAATCATCTTTTCGTAAATGCGATTCAAGTCGCCCTGCGGATCTTGCTTGTAGAATTGCTCGACTGCTTCGCGCGGCGTGGCGGTCCAATTGATCTGGAAATACCCCAGCTGCGCAGCGCT
>JBFWSG010000050.1:22764-41689 GCA_050248495.1 Pirellulales bacterium
ACGAACGTCACGTGGCCGTTCACGTACGCGTCGTCCGTCGAAACCGTGTTAAGCAGCAGCCTCAGCTCGGGCCAGCCGTAATACGTCGCCAGCGCCACGATGACAACGGCCCCTACGGCCAGCACCCGCGTCCGCAATTTAGACTTCGAGACCGGCCCCGTCGTCGTGGGAGGCGCAGCAGCTGCCGGCGCGGCAGCTTCTCGCGGCGCTTTGCTGGATTCGTTCGGTTCTGCTGCTGCGGCTGGCTTGGAAGGGGACGCCATCTCGTTGCCGTCGAATTACGCTCCAGCGCCAAGTGAAAAACTAGCTGGGCACACGGTAGCACGCCACGTGCCAAACATAATATCGGCGCGGGCAATCGACTGGAAAGAGCGGTCTGGCCCTAGCTTCGCAACAATCGCGCCGCTTCGGGCGCGAAATAGGTGAGAATGCCGTCCGCCCCGGCGCGTTTGAATGCGAGCAGGCTTTCCAACATCGCCTTCTCGCGGTCGAGCCAGCCGTTCGCCGCCGCGACGGCCAGCATCGCGTATTCGCCGCTCACCTGGTAAGCAAACGTGGGCGCCTGAAACGTCTCCTTGACCCGTCGGACCACATCCAAATAGGGGAGCCCCGGCTTCACCATCACCATGTCGGCCCCTTCGGCCAAATCCAGCGCGACCTCCCGGAGCGACTCGTCCGTATTGGCCGGGTCCATCTGGTAGGTCCGCTTGTCGCCCGTGGCCAGACTCGCGGCCGAGCCAACCGCGTCGCGGAACGGGCCGTAAAAGGCTGACGCATATTTAGCCGCGTAGGCAAGAAGACTGACATGCTGGAAGCTGGCTTCGTCGAGTGCCCGGCGAATCGCGCCGATGCGGCCGTCCATCATGTCCGACGGGGCGATCACGTCGCAGCCCGCGGCGGCCTGCACCAAGGCCTGTCGGCAGAGCACGTCAATCGTCTCATCGTTGACGACGTAACCCTCACGCACCAGCCCGTCCTGCCCGTGGCTGGTGTACGGATCAAGCGCCACGTCGCAGATCACGCCGATCGAATCGCCGTGGGCTTGCTTTACCGCCCGCACGGCGCGACAGACGAGGTTCTCCGGATTCGCGGCCTCGTCGCCATCGGGCGTCTTCTTCGCCGGATCGGTGACGGGAAACACGGCGATCGCCGGTATCCCCAACTCGACCGCCGTGCCGACCGCTTCCACCAGCAAATCGACCGACAACCGCTCGACGCCGGGCATCGACGAAATCGGCTGCCGCGTGCCAACGCCTTCGTGCACGAACAGCGGCCAGATCAGGTCGTTCACCGACAGCGCGTGCTCCGCCACCAGCCGCCGCGACCAATCGTGCCGCCGCAATCGCCGCAGCCGCGTCTGCGGATAGCTGCCCCAGGGCGTCGGTGAAGTTGCGGAAAGGGTCATAATTCTCATAGTATACGTCGTAGATCGCGGTCACAACTTCGGGGCAATTGCGGATTTCGGATTGCGGATTGCGGATTGGAAGACTTCAATCCGCAATCCGAAATCCGCAATCCGAAATCGTGAGTTCGATACTCCAATGCCCCCCAAGATCTCGATCGAGAATTTTCAATTCACGTCGGTCGGCGTGCGGATCAACGGCAAACCGGAGATTGCCGAGTGGAAGGGTCCGCTGGAGTTTGCACTCTGGTGCCAACGGGCCGGGCCGTGGTGGATCGGCGACATGCTCAATGCCGGCGAGGACCGCTTCGGGGAGACCTTTTCGCAAATGTGCGAAGGCGCCGTTTCGGCCGAGATGCTCAACCGCTATGCGTCCGTCGCCCGCCGCGTGCCGCTCGAAAACCGCCGCCCCGGCCTCTCCTGGTCCGCCCACGCAGTAACCGCCCGGCTGCCACACGATGTCCAACAGAATCTATTGCTAGAAGCGGAGCGAAAGGGCTGGACGACGGACGAATTACGCGAAAAAGTGCGCAGCATCGGACGGAAGCAAGCCGATTAACCGTGTGCTCTCGGTTGTGGTATGATTGATTCAACTCATAAATCTTTGACGAAAACTTGTTCCGCTCTTCGCAGAGCACCCGCGAGAAACAGTGTATGGAATCGATTCAGATTAACGGTCATGTCGACAATCAGCATCGGTTGATTGCCAATGTTCCCCTGGCAGTTCCTCCCGGCCCCGTCACAGTGTGGATTTCGTCGAAACCGAACGAAGACGACACGGGAGTTGAATGGGCAAATGGAATTTCGCTCGAGTGGTCCGACGAATTAGCTGACGCCCGCCAGGACATCTACACGCTTGAGGACGGAGCACCTCTTGATTCAGCGTGACGGAATCTATCTGGCGAGCTTTCCGTTTGGCGACAAGGCTGGGATGAAGTTGCGGCCGGTACTTGCGCTCACTGGCCCAATTGGTAGCGTTCCCGAAGTGCTGGTCGCATACATTTCGTCCGTTGTTCCCGATCCATTGCTGCCGTTCGACATCTTGCTCGATCCAGCAGTCAAAGAGCATGCGGCAACAAACCTCAAAGTGAGATCCGTCCTGCGGCTGCACAAATTGGCAACGATTCACAGCAGCAGCGTCGTGCGGCGGTTGGGTTCGCTAACGCCTGACGTTCGAGTCCAGGTGGAACAAAAAGTTCTGCAATTGCTCGAACTGTAGATCCACTCGCACCGTGAAAACAGAGAGGCCGCGCGGGAGCTGGTGGGGCAGCTCAATTCCGCGCGGCGCAGAGAGAATGTATTCGGCGTGAAGTTTCGGCGACTTACTCCTTGATGAACGGCGGCATCTCGTCCGGCAGCCCCAGCTCCTTGTGCGTCGCTTCGTCCACAACGCCCGACACTTCCAGGTCGTGTGCTGCTTGGAAGGCCCTCAGCGCCTTTTCCGTATCCGGTCCGAAGTCGCCGTCGATTTTCAAGTTGGGCGACGGTTCCAGCTTTTCGTTGAGCTTGTCTTGCAGCAGCCGGACGGCTTCACCTTTGGCCCGGAAGCCAAGCACCAGCGGGTCCGACGGCGGCTGCGGCGGACTCGGAACCCGAATCTCCACGGGGACCGGAGGACCGAGCAGGTCGCTTGATGGAGGCGCCGCGGTCATGACGTCGAACTTGGGCGGTTCGCCTTGGAACATCACCGGCGCCTGGACACGTACGTTGTATTTGAAGTCCTCGCGCGGAGCGCTGGTGAAGCCCAGGCCTTCCGCTTCGTTGATCGCCACCTTCACTTGCAGCTCGACGATCTCGTCTTTCTTGGCCCGCCGGCGATCGAGCTGAGCGCGGAGCTTCTCGAGCCGCGCTTCGATATCCTGCAATTCCTTTTGTCGGACTTTCATGTCCTCTTCAAAAAATTGCGAAGCCAATTCGTGCAGCTGCTTAAGTGCCTTCGCTTTCTGCAGTTCATCCCGGCTGTTGCTGTAGCGGTCAGCCGCTTCCGAAATCTGCGTCAAATGTCGCGGCTCACCGAACGAGGCAGGAAGAAACTTGCGGAAGCGCACCTCCTGGACTCTCGCGTCCTTCATTGCCTTGGCAGCCGCCTTGGCGGACTCCTTGGCCGCTATTTGTTGAGCTTCGACTGCGACTTTCAGCGCGCGCAAGTTGTTTTCGTCCACCTCGCGATCGGAAAGGGGTGCGGCATCCGGCGAAGGATTTTGCGCCCAATTCAAGTTCGACAACACCGTGCCGAAGACTATCGCCACCACAGCGGCCGCCAAATTGCCCGTTTTCATCTGACTTTACTCCTCGCTCTAGGGCGACGAACCCTCGCGCGATTCCAGCGTCGTGAGATCCTGCTGAATCGCCGTGACTTCGCGTGACCAGGGGTCGTCGGTTGGTGAAACAAATACACTCGCGCGCTCCGACAGCTGCACGTCGTCTTTGGTCTGTTCGAGCTCGTGATCGAATTGAGCTGCGGACTCGAATTCCCGTTCAAACGCGTCCGCGAATTCGTTCTCCGCGGGTTCGGCGACAGTCGGCTCCGAAGACGCTGTGGCGGTCGTGAAATATTGCTGCAGGCCCCAGGCCGTCGCTGCTAACAGCGCCGCGGCGCAAGCCCCGGCAATCGCCATTCGCCGCGGCCGCCAGTGCCGCCGCGCGAGCCGACGCCGGCTCGGCCCATACTGTTGATAGCGGCTGAGCATTGCGGCGAGCTCCGCCGAAACTGCCGCCGCCGTCGCCGGCCGGCGACCCGCCTTCTTCTCCAGCAGTCGGTCGATCAGCTTCGAGAGCTCGTCCGGAATGTCCTTGTTCGTCTGCCAGACGGGCCGATGGGGCTCGCGGCAAATGCGGTGCAAAACCGCCAGCGCCCCGTCCGCCCGAAACGGCGGATGTCCGGTGGCCATGAAATACAACACTGCGCCCAGGCCGAACAAATCGCTGCGGTGATCGATCGCCGCGCCGGAGGCCTGCTCGGGCGACATGTAGTGGGGCGTGCCAGCCAAGAGACCCGTATGCGTGAGGCTCGCGTCATCAATGGTTCGCGCCAGCCCGAAGTCGGTCAGCACTGCCCGCTCGACCGATTCTTCCAGCAAAATGTTCGACGGCTTCACGTCGCGATGCACGAGACCCTGGGCATGCGCTGCCGTCAGGCCCGATGCCGCCTGCATCCCGATTCGCAAGATCTCTTCGACGGCCAGCGGCCCTTCCGCATCGACGCGGGCCTGCAACGAACGGCCCGGCACGTACTGCATCACGAGAAACGGCACTTCGCCGCTGGTCTCGACGTTGTAGATCGCCACCACGTGCTCATGGACAACGGCCGCCGCCGCACGGCCCTCGCGGGCAAATCGCTCGCGAGCAGCGCCCACGTGCGACAGATGCGATGCGAGCATTTTCACCGCGATCGGCCGGTTCAGTTCGCTGTCGTGCGCCTTGAGCACGATTCCCATGCCGCCCGCGCCGATCACCCGTTCGATGTCGTATCTGCCCAGGCGTCCGAGCAGTTCCGGATGACTCGCCGGCGCAAGCAGGTGCTGGAAGGTCGGCAACTGCGGACCGCGACCGGCCGACGCCATTGCTTCCGGCGACGACCAGGTCTCATCCGGTTTCCAGTTGAACTCGTCGCCGCTGGCGAGCGATTCGCGGGCATCGTTCCACCAGCTCTCTTCCGCCGCCAACGACTCGAGCCGTGACTGACAGGTCGGACATTGCTCGACGTGGCTCGTGAGCTCGCGTTCCGCCGGACCGGCATCCTCGGCCAGCAGCCGCTCGAGCGGCAGTCGATCGCAGGGGGTCGCTTCGATTTTCATCGCGTTCCCTCCGGCAATGCGGTCGTGAGATGCATGTCCGAACGGTCTTCGCGGGCGCTCACCTCTTCGCGCAACCGCGCCATCACGCGGCTGCGGGCGACGTAGACGTTTCCGATCGACATGCCGAGCGTCCGGGCCACGCTGGCCGCCGGCTGGGCTTCGACGCTCGTCTGCCAGAACGCCTGCCAGGTGGCATCGTTCACATTTCGCCGCACCCGGCCTGCCGCCCAGCGGAACACCTCGCGCCGATATTCCAGGTCGAACACCGCCGATGCGTCGCTCGCCGGGTCACTTTGTTCGTGGAGCATTTGCATGATGGCGCTGCTTCCGCTGCCGATCCGCTCGTATTTCGGCCGCGTGAGATAATTGATGATCGCGTTGCGGGCGATGCGAAACAGCCAGTTGCGAAACCGCCCCCGCTCGGCATCGGGCTGCCAGCGGTCGACCGCCTTGGCCACCGACACCAGCACCTCCTGGGCCAGTTCCTCGGCGTCTGTGTGCTGCAAACCCTTCTGCCGGGCCAGCCGGTAGAGCACCGGCAAATAAATCTGGACAAACTCTTCCCAGGCTGCCCCGTCCTCGTGGTCCGCGAGCCGCGCGATCAAGCTAACTCGTGTATTGGGAGGGAGTTCCATGCTACTGCCGGCCCGAGTGCTGCTTGTCTCATAGTATCACACGGCCGAGCGGGCTTTCTTACACACAGCCGCGGCCGCATAGCAGCAATTCGCCCAAAATGGTGGGAAATTGAGAAATTGCGTGCGACGCCAAAACGAGTTCGGCCGCGTCGGCGAGCGGGCGGTTTTCGCCGTCGCCTGTGGAAAGTCGTTCATCGCAGCCGACCGAGCGTCTAAAACAGGCGCGCGGCGATGACCGCCAAGAGTAGTATCCCCGCGACGAGACCCAGTGCGGCCCAAGCGAGCCATCCCCGTTTCCATGGCGCCGGTTGATCTTCCGCATGCAAACGCTGCGTCAAATTTGGGCGATCGGGGTGGATGGTCGCGGCGAGATCGGCGGCCAGTTCGTCCGCTCCGCGTGCAGAAAGCTGCATCGGCCGGCCGTGCAAGATATCCGCCAGCGCAGATTGCACCGCCACCGCGTCATGTGGCCGATCCGCGGTGCTCTTTTCCAACAGTAGCATCACCAACTTCGACAAGTCGGCCGGACAGTCGCGCACCAGCTCGGCGGGCGGCTCCGGAAAATCGTTCAAGTGGGACTCAAAAATCTCGACGATCGTGCCGCCATCGAAAGGAGTGGTTCCCGTGATCATCTCGTACAGGATGCAGCCCAGGGCGTACAAATCGGTCGCGCCCGAAAGCTCCGCCTCGCCGGCAATCTGCTCGGGCGGCATGTAGCGGCAGGTCCCCACCGTCTGCCCGTCCATCGTGAGCCGCGTGTTGTTCATGTCCCGCGCCAGGCCAAAGTCGCCGACTTTCACCTGCCCATCGTCTGCCAGAAATAGATTGGCCGGCTTCAGGTCGCGATGGATCACGCCGATCGAATGGGCATGCGCGAGCGCAGCGCAAATCTGCATGGCGCATTCCGCCGCCTCGCGCCACGGCAGCTTGCCCCGCTTCCGCAGCACTTCCCGCAGCGTTCCGCTGTCGACCAGCTCCATGGCGAAGTAGATGCGGTCCTCCGCCAGCCCGCAGTCGTAGTGCCGGACGATGTTGGGATGGTTGAGCCGCTCCAGAATCGCCACCTCGCGCACGAAGCGGCGCTGCAGATCGGGCTCGCTTTCGGCATGTGATTGCAGAAACTTGACGACGGCCCGCTGGCCGGTCGCGCGATGCCGCGCATGGTACACGTCGCCGACCGTCCCCGATGCGAGATGTTCGCCCAACTCGAAATCGCCGACCTGCAGAGTCTTCACCCCGTGCACCTCGAACGTCTCACGCCCCGCGCCGCAATGTAACGAGTGCCGCGATGCGTGACAACGGTGGGCGAGAGGAGCGGCGACTCTAATTCAAGCCGTCGCCCGCTTCCGACTCTTCCTCCTCGCGCCGAATCTGCGCGAGCAGTCGCGTCATGGTGTTGGCGTGGACGCCCAAGAGGCGCGCCGCACGGCCTTTGTGACCGCGCGTGGCCCGCAGCGCCTGCCGCACGGCCGCCCGCCGCAATTCGCCGAGGTTCATGAAGGGCAGGTTCGAGCTGCCGCCGCGCGACTGAGGCGCCTCCGGCAAACGCGGCTCGCAATCGAGCACGTAGCTCTGCTCGATGATGTGGCCGAGCTGGCGAATGTTGCCCGGCCAGTGATATTCGCAAAACTCGCGGAGCCGGTCCGGCGACGGGTTCCAGCAGGGCCGCTGATACTTGGCCGCGTACTTTTGCGAAAAGAAATCGATAAAGTGCGGGATATCTTCCGCCCGCTGCCGCAGTGCCGGCACCCGCAGCTCGACCATGTTCAGGCGATAGAACAAGTCCTCGCGGAAACGCCCCTCGGCGACTTCCGCCTCCAGGTCGCGATTCGTGGCCGCGATGATCTGGATGTCGATCTGCTGCGGGATCGACGAACCGACGGGCGTAACTTCATTCTGCTGCAGCACGCGCAGCAACTTCGGCTGCAGCTCGATCGGCATTTCGCCGACTTCGTCCAGGAACACCACGCCGCCCGCGGCAGCGCGAAACACGCCCAAGCTCCGTCCGGCCGCGCCGGTAAACGCGCCCTTCTCGTGACCGAACAACTGGCTCTCGGCCAGCGTGGCGGTGAGTGCCGCGCAATTGACGGGGACGAAGGGCTTCTCCCGGCGTGTTCCCAGCTGGTGCAACAAGCGGGCCCAGACTTCTTTACCGGTCCCGGTTTCGCCGGTCACCAGAACGGTGCAACCGACGTCCGCCGCGCGCTCGACATGGCGCGCGATGCGGCTGACCTTGGGGTTCGTGCCCAAGACCCAGCTATCCGGCTCTTCGGGCGAGAGCCGCAGCAGGGATTCGATCGAAGGTGCGACTGCCTGTGTCATGTGCTTCTCTGTGCCGACACGTTGACGCTCCTCCCGCCGACTCGTTCCACCGGGAGGATCATCGCAGGATGGCGACCTTCACAAACGCGTTCATGTTTCGTGAAGATCTATTGGGGATTCAACTCACAAGCGACCCATCCAGGTGTGCTATGGTGCGCGTGCCAAACGCGTATTTCCAGCCGAACGCTGGCTGTTCCTGCAAGCGCCGGCCCACGAGTCTCATTGTAGCCAAGGTTGGGAATACCTCAATCAAATGGGTCAGAAAACGGGGGAAAAGTGCGCGAAAGCGAGCGATCGTACGGGTTATGCGTCACTCTTGTCCTTTAGCCACCCATGAAACTCAGCGATCGCTAACTCTTTTCAGGAAAGGAGGTTAGCGATTGCTACAACGGCAGGCGCGTTTGCCTAGCCAAGAGTTGTGATTCCAGGCGACGTCCCCAATACGTACTCGAAACGTGCGTCGCTGCTAGCGGTCATCTCGGCCTAGCTGGGCAGAGCCTACCAGCAAATCCACGAATAACGAGCGATGGTCGGATCCCGGTATATCGCCTACCTCGATCGAAATGCATTTGACCTCTGGTGACAAGAAGACCTGGTCGATGCGGATCAATGGAAACGGTCCAAAAGTGGGCCAAGTTGTCGACGCCCCTTCGCCGCGGTCTTCGTAGGCCGAGCGCAGCCCTCCTTCCTGCAGTTGCCGATAGACGCGCGAAAACTGCGTGGCGTTGAAGTCACCAATCACCGCGACCGGCCCTTGCTCCTTGGTGACGACGCGCTCGATCAACTTCCAGAATTCAAAATAGCTGTCGCGACTGTCAGGCGTAGGGCGCGGGCTATGCAGCGCGAACAACCGCAGCGTTTCCCCATCGACCGCCAGATCAAGCGCCAGAACCGTTCGGCCTGCGACGGCTATCTGCTCAAATCGCCGCACGGGCAGTCGCGAAAACACGCCGACGTCACCCGCGTTGCGTTGATCTAAATCGGTTCCATAGGGGTAGTCCGGTAACGGACGGCTGTCAATTAGCTTGTGCCACCACCAGCGCTGCATTTCCACCAGCACTATCACGTCAGGATCAAACCGACGCGCTGCATTCAGCACTCCCTCCAGATCCTGATTGCTGGCATGTACATTTGCAAAATAGATGCGAACGGAGTGACCGTCGCACTGGCCGCGATCGGCCCCGCCGGCAGCCGCCTGAGCCGGCCGCCAATCCGGCGCAACCCAGGCAAGGTGACAAGCCACGATCGCCGTGCTTGCGGCCGCCAAAGCAAACCGCCGCGTCGCAATTGCAAACGCCAGCACGAAGTACGCTGGCAGATAGAGATACAGCGTAAACGCGTTGAGCAGAATGAGCGGCCAGGCCCCGTCGTGCCAAACGATTCGCAAGAGCGCGATCACGGCGAGCCCCAATACGACGCACCACGAGAACCCGGGCAGCCAGCGACCGCGATGCTGCTTGCCCTGCGGCGCGGACTCAAGCCGATTCCAAAGCGGCAATTCACCGACGCGAAACTGTCCGTCGCCGCTGATCCACTCGTCGTTGATCCACTCGGACGTGCGCAAGACAGAGCGGGCAGAAGCGGAATCCGCCTCGGCGCCAGTCGCCTTCGTTGCGTCAGACTGCGTGTCGCTCATGCAGCGCTATCGATCGAGTGTCTACCCCTCGAAGTTGTCCTGAATTATACAATACGTCCGTGAATCAGCCCGGTTCCCAGGTCTAGCGCCACCCACCTCGCGTCCCTTGCAAGAGGATCTTCCCATGCGTTTCAATGCTCACTTCGTTGCTTTCTTCCTGCTGGCGGTCATCGCCTCCGTTCTAACGACGATCCAAATGACAAGCGCCCAAACCGAAACGGCGACCAGCAAGCCACGGGTCTTCGAAATCCGCACCTACACGACGCTGCCCGGCCGCCTCGATGCGCTCCAGGCCCGCTTCCGCGACCACACCACGAAGCTCTTCGAGAAACACGGCATCCAGAACATCGGCTACTGGACTCCCACCGACGAGCCGCGCTCCAAGGACACGCTCATCTACATCGTGGCTCACCCCAGCCGCGAGGCTGCCAAGAAGAACTGGGAGTCCTTCGTCAACGACCCCGAGTGGCAAAAAACGCGGGACGCCTCGGAAAAGGACGGCCCGATCGTCAGCAAGATGGAATCGGTCTATTTAGAGCCGACCGACTACTCGCCGATCAAATGAGCGCGCGGCTAGGCCGAAAGTACCGGCCGCCGCAATCAGCACCAGCGCGTTCGGTTCCGGCACGGCGCTCGCCGCCGCGAAGCTCGCACCTTGGTGGTCGCGCCACACCGTGAAATCCGCGGCATCGACCCTGCCATTGCGATTACCGTCCACGAACGGACTCGTCGTCGAATTGAAGGCCGCCTTCCACGTCGCAAAGTCGGCGTCATCGACCGTTCGGTCGAGGTCATAGTCGCCCGTTTGGTAAATCGCCGGCACGCCCGCGTCGCGCAGCATGGCAATATTGAGCGGCGAGATTTGATACCGCGAGCCGCGATAGAACACCAGGCCGTTCATCAGATCGAGCAGCAGGTCCTGCCCCGGCCGCGGGTCGAAATTCGCCACGTGAGCCACGTTCGCATAGGTCAGCGGCACCGGGCTGCCGTAGACCGCAACCGCCTCCGGCCCGTTGAAGTAAAAGTTCGTGCCGTCGAAGTTCGTCCGCTCGTCGTAGGTCGACTGGTAATCGCCGGGATACGTGCCCGTCGTGCCGTTGATCCACCCGGCATAACCGAGTGCGTGGCCGAACTCGTGCAGAAACGTGCTCATCGCGTCCGTGCGGTTGATGTCCACCGGTTCGACACGCGCATTCGGATCGGGATCGAACCACAGCTCGTTGTAGACATAGTCGGGATTGATCTCGATGTCGACGTCCGGATCGGCGCCGTTCGGATCGACGCCGGTGCGAATCTCCGCGGCCATGCCCTGCTCGAACACATTAAACGTGCCGTTGTTGCGCACGAAGCTCGACGTGAAGCTGCGCCCCTCGGCATAGGGCACAGCGTTGCTGGGCCGCACTACGACTTCGATATCCGCGTTGCCCACCAGGTGATCGGCCCAGAGTCGCCCGGCTGCCTGGACGTGCGACTCGATCAAACTAGCGGCCGCGGTGAGCTCGCCGCCGGGATCATTGAACGAAACATGGAAGTTGATCGCCGCCCCTCGACTCGACGACGCCCACACGACGCACGCGACAATGAGCGCAAAGCGAAACTTAGTCACCAGCCACTCTCCTCTCCAGAAACGAGCCCTTTGCCGAGCCAGATTCTAGCGCGAAGCGCGCGAAAATCTCAAGCATCGACATCGTGTCGCGTCAGCACCCCAGAGCGGGTGATTGCTGGCAGACGGACCGCATCACGCGGCATGCTTGCGGCGCCGGCGCGAGCTGGTGCGCGATAGAGATGCCAGCTCGCTGCGCAGCGAACGAAAGACGCTCGACCAGTCGTCGAGCTGCCGCTGACGGAACAGCCGCACCGAGTCGTGCCAAACACACTTCTCGCCGCTTGCAAGCCAGCGCCACTCGCCGCCCGCCGGGACCAACGTCCAGGTCGGTACGCCGAGCGCCCCGGCAACGTGCACGGTCGAATTCACGACGCTGATCACGAGGTCCAGCTCGCTCACCAGCGCCGCGAAATTTTCCAGATCGTGCTTCCGATCGAGATCGCTCCAGTCGTGGAAGCGACCGCCGGCCAGTTGTCGCCACTCTGCGAACTCGGCGCGCGGCACGTCGAACTGCAGATTGATCCAGTCGACGTTCGGCACCGTCACGAGCGGCCACCAGTCCTGCGGCACGGTACGGCGGTGCACCGTATCGGCCTTCCCCGCGCCGCCGCCCCAGGCAACGCCAACCTTGAGTCCTGAACCAAGTTCGGTGAGCCGTTCGCGCCACCGCCGCCGGCGTGCAGGCTCGGCTTCGAGATAAGTTCGCGCGGGAAACGCCGTGAGCGTGCGACGAAATACGCGCGGCAAGCTGCCGGCCATCACATACGCGTCGTAGTTGCCTGAGGCGACCAGCGCCGGCAGCAAGCCGTCGGCGACGAAGGTTACCGTGGGAAACGACCGCTGCAACGGTCCGATGAGCCGCAGCTCACAGCCCACCGTCACGCTCGGCACCACCGCCAGCAAATCAGCCAAACACGACGCGAGCATCACTTGTGTGCCGATGCCTTGTTCCGGCACGACGACGATCGAATGAACTTTCGCGATGCCGTTCCACGCCGGGAGTCCGAGCTGCCGCGAGTAGTCATCCTGCAAACGGCAGCGAGCGTCGTAGTCATCCCAGCCCTCGGCGAACGAGCCCATGGCAATCCGCGACATGCCGCGGAGTAGCTGCGATTGCGTCGCTTGAGAATCGGCCGCAAGCGCTTGATCGCAGTATTCCGCCGCTTGTTGCCAGCGGCCGAGCTGAGCATGAGCGATCGCCAGATTGTGAATCGCGCCGACGCGATTCGGCTCCAGACGCAGCGTTTGCTCCAGGACTTCGGCCGCCTGCTCGTAACGGCGCAGGGCAATCAGCGCACACCCGTAGCCGAACAGCGTGTCGGAGTCATCCGCAAAGATCGAGATCGCTCTGGCGAACGAGGATTCTGCTTCTTGATGCCGGCCGTCCGCCGCAAGCACCGCGGCGAGCCCGGAATGGGCATCGAAACTCGCCGCATCGCCACACAACGCGTGGCGAAAAGCAGCCTCGGCGCTTGGGCGATCTCCACGCTGGGCGTAAATCCAGCCGAGCACGGTGAGCAATTGCGGCGTATAAGGGAATTCAGAGAGGCCGGCGAGACACACCAGCCGAGCCTGGTCGAGATTTCCCGCGGCAAATTCGTCGCGGGCTTCACAAAGCAGTTGCTCAAGCACTTCCATCGAGCGGCCTCTCCATTATGCCGCCGCTTCGAGGGCCACGCCGTCGGCGAGCGCCACCACCGTCAGCTTGTGTTCGGCAGCGTAAGCGCGAAACTCCTCGTCGTCGAGCAGAATCGTACGGCCCGCTTCGATGGCGAGCACCTTGGCGCCGGCCGCGACCATCGTCCGCAGCGTCCGCACTCCGACCGTCGGCACGTCGAACCGCATGTCCTGCTGCGGCTTGGCCACTTTGACGATCGTGAAACCGCCCGCCTGGCAAAGCTGACCCGCGCGATGGATACAAGCGTCGGTCCCTTCGATCGCTTCGACCGCCAGCACCGCAAGGTCTTTGACGCACACGCTCTGGCCGATGTCGAGCCGGCCCATCTCGCGGGCCATCTCCCAGCCAAACTCGATGTCCTTCTGCTGAGTCGGCGTCGGCGGCCGGCCCGCAATCTGCCCCGCCTTCACCAACAACTCCGGTGCGTAGTCGGTTGCCGGGTTGAATGTGATGCCGTGGTCGGCAAACGCGTCGGTCAGTGTCGTGAGCAGCGTGTCGTCCTTGCGATCGCGCTTCTTGGTGACAAAGAAATGCCAGAAAGTTTTGATAAACGTCCAATCGGGCATGTGCCGCCACCACAAACTGGGCTGGTAGAGAATCACCTTTTGAAATTTGCCGGCCATCGTCGCCTGCTCAATTCCCATCCGGCGGAAGAAGCGAATCGCCCCGCCCAGACTGCCCCAGCCGATCCATTGGAAGTCGTCGCAGATTTCTTGCAGCTGCGGGTCGGCATGCCCCACGACGCCGAGGCAGCTGATGTGGTAGCCCTGGCGACGTAGCTCTTCGGCCACCAGCACCGGCAGCCGGCCCCACGCGGCGAGCAACCCGATGCGGCGAGTGGATGTCGAGCTCATTGGTATGCAGACTCGGTTCATTATCGTGCCGTAAGTAAGTGAGTATGTAGCACCAAGCCGCGCCTCACCTACTCACCTACTCACCTACTCACCTACTCACCTACTCACTCTGCGCTCACGCCGCTTGATCGACGTCACTCAAACCGCTCGACTTGATGCCTGCCGCCTTTTCCAGCTCCGCAATTGCTCGCCGCATCGCCTTGAACTCCTTCCGCATCTCAGGCAGCTTGGCAAACGCCGCCTGTTTGAGCTTCTGTTCGCGGTCGGGCGTCGCGGGAACGCCCATCATCACGGTGCCATCGGGCACGCTGTTCGTGATGCCGGCCATCGCGCTCAAAATCGCGCGGTGGCCGATGTGGACGTGATCGCGCACTCCCGCCTGGCCGCCCATCACGACATAGTCGCCGGTCGTCGTGCTGCCCGCGATGCCGACTTGCGAGCAAATCAGATTGTGCCGGCCGATCTGGCAGTTGTGAGCGATCTGCACCAGGTTGTCGATTTTCGTGCCGTCGCCGATCGAGGTCGCGCCGTACGTGCCGCGATCGATCGTCGTGGCCGCGCCGACTTCGACGTCCGAGCCGATGCGCACGTAGCCGAGCTGGGCGGCGGGCACATGCTTGCCGCCGGCCTGGCTGTAGCCGAAGCCGTGCGCCCCGAGCACCGCGCCGCCGTGGATGATCGAGCGGTCGCCGATGACCGTATTCTCGTACAGGATCGCGCCGGGGCCGATGACGACGCCGCTGCCGATCGTGCAGCCGGGCAGGATTTGTGCGCCGGCGAGGATCGTCGTGTCGTCGCCGATCGAGCACTCGTCGCCGATCGTGACGCCGGGGTGGACGTTGACGTTCTTGCCTAGCCGCGCTGAACGGGCGACGATCGCCTGCGGCGAGACGCCGATGGCAACTTGCGTCCGCGGCGGGCGGAAGTAGGCCACAATCTTGGTGAACGCCGCCTGCACGTCCTTGACGCGGATCGCCGCCTCCCAGCTGCAGTCGAGCCCCGCCGGGATGACCACCGCAGCCGCCGATGTCGTGGCCAATTGCTTAAGCCGCTCTGCCTGGTCGACAAACGTGATCTCGCCGCGCGAAACGTCGCGGAGCGTCGCCGCGCCCCGAATCACCGTGGCCGCGCTGCCGACAACTTGTCCCTCGACCATTTCAGCCAACATCCCAAGCGTAATCGATCGATCCATCGTGGTTGCTTTCCCGCGAATCCTTGCCGAGCCAAAAAACGTAGAAGCGTCCCACCCCGCCGAACGGTAAGGGCGGCAGATAGTAGTGGATGCCAGCACCCACGACAAGGCGAAGTAGTATCGTGTGCTAGCAGCAGCGGACTCAACTTCAACAAGCAAAATAGCCGGCGAGCTACGCCTCGCCGGTAGTCACAGCGCCAACTCAACACTTCTACTCCCCCGCCACCGGCCCGCGTAGCGGCCCGGCTATTATCGATGCGAAGTGCGGAGCCGCGCGGCGCTAATTCGCCGCGAATTGAACGGTGTTAGCGCGCATCAACGACCATAGCTCGCGGAGGCTCGCCGCGGCCGACGGCGAGATGCGCGCGTCGGCATAGGCCGCTTCGCTGTAGAGCCGCGCCATGCGCCGGGCTTCATTCGCAAGCGGCGATTGCGGCGGCGTGGCGAGCGTCACCAGTTCGGCAGGCGTCTGGTCGGGAGAGCGCGAATGGCCGGCGTCGCGTGCCCAGGCTTCAAACGCCTCGAAGGTGTAGCGGACGAGTTCTTCGGGCGCCAGCCGCGTGGCGTCGCCTGAGGCGAAGGGGTCACGGTAATCGGCAAAAGGGCGCAGGCGAACGCGCTGCACCTTCGTCTCTTCCTCCGCCGCCGCGGCCGCAGTCGTCGTTCGTCCGAATAGCCGCGCCAAGAGATCGAGGAGTTGCTGCAGCAACTCGCGGGCAGCTCGCACGAGGGCCTGCCGATTCCGCCACAGAAAGACGGCAACGAGCACTGCGACAACGACGTAGAAGATCAGCTTCAAGAGACCGGCGAGCAGGCCGACGCCGAGCTGCGGCAGCGGCGGCATCTCGAAGGGACGCTTCTCGCCCGAGTGTTCCGGCAGCGGCGTGTTCGCCGTGCGGCCGGCTTGCTGCTCTTGGTTTTGCTCTTCCTTCTGCTGTTCTGCTTCTGATTGTTCGCCGCCCTGTTCGCCTTGTTGAACCTCACCATTCTCTGTCGGCTGCTCACCTTGTTGACCATCTTTTGGCGATGATTGCGAATCTTTCTGCTCGCCGCCCGACTGCTGCTGCGAATCGCCCTGTTGTTCGTCCTTGCCGCCCGGCTCTCCCGTCGGTTTGCCTTGCTCCGATTCGGCGGGCTCGCCAGTGCCGTCTTGTCGGACCGCGTCGCCCTGCGGTGCGTCTTCACGGATCGCGCCGCCCGACTTGTCCGCGTCATCGGAGCCGTCTTGCCCCTGACCAAATCGCGACGACGATTGCCCACCGGGTGAGGTGATTTGCCAGGGCACTTGCGAGATCGCCACTTCGGCGCCGGGACGCGGCAACAGGGCGGCCAGCAGCATCACGATCATGATCAACACCGCGCCGAGCCCCACCCAGTTGACCGCCATCGGCGCCGGCATCTCGATTCGCCGTTGTCGCAGGTAACGCCGCAGGCCTAAAAAGCTCGTCGTCACCAATAGCGCAAGTGCCGAGGCGACGTACACGAGCAGCAGCGAGAACACGTATCGGCGCCGGCCGGTTTCCGCGGCAGGGATCCAGTGCTGCCCGATGCCGAACAGCGGCAGCGCGGCCAGCGAAAAGTACAGCACCCACAGCCCCGGCGTGTGCTTGCCCTTCTTCTGCTCCGCGAGCTTCTTCCACCAGGGAGTTTTGTCGTTCGACTCGGCGAGCAGCTCATTCTCCGCGGCGGCGGGCAGATCGCGGGCCCCCGCTTCGTCGCCGACACCCACGCGTTGCAGCAGCCCTTCGCCGGACGAATCTTCTTCATCGTCGATCAGCGTGCAGTCCCACGTCAATTTGTGGGCACACCACCAGACGACGCACATCAGCACGATGTTGATCAACCAGCTGAACGAACCGGGGTGCTCGACGAATTTCAGGAGCACAAAGAAAGTCGCCAGGCCGAGCGGCAACGCGAAAAACGCCGCGTACTCGCTGCCGCTTTCGATCGAAATCCGCGACACCAATACGGCCGCGAACACGAACAACGCGAACACGTACATCAGCCGGGCCTGGTACTCGCCGACGTACAGCACTTCGATCAAGAAATAGACCAGGCTGCCCACGAGCAGCATGATCAGCGCCGGCGACAAAGCGATCGTCACGTAGTCGGCGGTTGACATGTAGAGGCGTTTGGCCATGGCGTGCGATCACCTCAGCACCATCCGTTGGCACATCCGCGCGACGCCGACCCGATCACGGAGCTGCCGGACTTCGATCCGCTCCGCGACGAGCGGCCCCACGATACGGCCGAAATCGTACGCATCGTAGACGCTCACAATCGCCGTCACCGCCATGCCGCGGCGACGCAGGTTGCCGAGCGCGAGCGCCGCTTCGGTCGTCACGTTCGACAGGAGCGCGATCACTGTGGCGCTATGCGGCATGCGGCTCGCTGTTTCGTGGACCAGGGCGGGAAAGGGCAGGCCGTCCGATTTTTCCAGGCGGGCCAGCGTTTCGAGGATTTGCGACAGCTGGATATTGCTGCGCCGCGTGGGCACGATCACTGGCGCGAGGCGGTGGTTGTCGCGTTCGTCGGCCACGGCTTGGGCCTCGCGGCGGGTGCGCAGCTGGTCGTGCGTCCAACCTTCGCGGCGAATTCGCTCGGCGGCGTCGCGTCCGTTGGTGATGAGCCCAACCTGCTGGCCCATCTGCGCGAGTGCGCCGGCGAGCGACGCGGCGGCGGTCACCGCTAGCTCCGACCGCACCGGCTCATCCTGCTCGGGAAACGACGCCCGGTGAAAATCGAGCAGGATCGTCGCACCCGCAACGGTCGACGGCTCGTAGATCTTGCTGTGCAACAGGCCCGTGCTCGCGGTCGCTCGCCAGTGGATGCGGTTGAGCGGATCGCCCGCCTGGTAACCGCGGACGCCGGCGATTCGCGTCGGGTCCTCGAACAGCCGGTGCGACATCCGCACTTCGCCGATCGGCCGGCGCGAGGCGATGTCGAAACCCGTGAGCGGCACGACTTCCGGATACACGAGCACGAAGCTCGGCTCGCTGAGAATGCGGTAGCGGCGGTACAGGCCGAAGACGTCGCCCGTTTCGGCGACCAGCGGGCCGAGCTGGTAGTAGCCGCGGCAGTTGCATTTGAGCTGGTAGCTGAGCGTTTTGCGGCCGCGGCCAGCAAACGACACGAGTTGCAGCCGCCGGCCGGTGATCTGTAAGTTCGGCGGATTGTGGATGAGGGCGCGGCGCGGCAACAGGTCCTCGAGCAGCAGCCACGGAATCGGCAGCCAGCCGCGGTTTTCGATTACGGTGACGACCGCCACGGTGTCGCCGATTTTCACATGATCGCGATTGATCGAACGCGTCGCGGTGAGCTCGCCCGACCAACGATCGGCGAGTACGCGGCTCAAAAAGATTACGCCCAGGAGTGCGTAGATCGCGTACGCGAACAGGCCGAGGCCGAGCGCGACCGCGACGACCAACAGCGCGATGCTGACCACGATCCAGCGCATGGGATCAAGCCTCGCGAGTTGCGGGAGCGGCGCCGCGCGGCTCCAGCAGCGGCACCTTTACGTTGTCGAGCACGTCGGTCAGCAGCTCGGTGACCGTCACGTTTTGCAGCCGCGCTTCGGGGCGGAGGATGATGCGATGGGCGAGCACGGCGGGGACGATGCTCTTCACATCGTCCGGCTCGACGAAGCCCCGGCCGCGGATCGCCGCGATCGCTTGCGACGTGCGGTAGAGCGCGATCGACGCCCGTGGGCTGCCGCCGAGGCTGATGTCGTGGTGGCTGCGCGTGGCGTGGACGATCTCGGTGATGTAGCGGCGGATTTTCGGGTCGACGTGGACCGTTCGCAC
>JBFWSG010000051.1:0-40970 GCA_050248495.1 Pirellulales bacterium
ACTGGCATATTCGCCATGTTTTTGGCGGACGAAAGACATTGGGCTCGTGGCGAAATTGGCAGACGCGCAAGGTTGAGGGCCTTGTGCCCGAAAGGGTGTGCTGGTTCAAATCCAGTCGAGCCCACTGGGAAAGAGTCGAGGGTTGAGAGTTCAGGGTTGAGGGTCGAACGACGGCATTGCGATGGCCGTTTGATTTTGACTCTCAACACTCGACTCTCAACCCTCAACTCTTGTTGAGATTGGGACTCGTGACCAATGGGTGGTCGCGGGTCCTTTTTTCGTAAATTTGCGTCCTGCCGCCCCCACATTCGCCGACCTATAATTCCACAGGTCGTGCCACAGCCGCCGCCATTGGACGACTGCATCCCCGGGTCGACCAGTCATTCGTACGCTGTGAGAGAGAATCGCCATGCTTAGTCCCGCCATGCAAGCCGCCGTCAACGAACAGATCAACAACGAGCTGTATTCGTCGTACAGCTACTTGTCGATGTCGGCCTATCTGGAGCAGCAGCAGTTCCGCGGCTGCGCCAGCTGGATGAAGATGCAAAGCAGCGAGGAATACGCCCACGCGATGCGGCTCTATAACTTCCTGATCGATCGCCGCTGCCGCGTGGTACTCAAGCCGATCTCGGAACCGCAGGTCGAATTCGCGTCGGTGACGCAGGTCTTCGAACAGGCCCTCGCGCAAGAGCAAAAGGTCACGGAACAGATCAATTCGCTGTGGGAGCTGGCGTTTAACGAGAAACAGTTCGCGGCCCTGGTCGAACTCGAATGGTTCATCCAGGAGCAGGTCGAAGAAGAAAAGACCGCCAGCGAAATCGTGCACAAATTCCAGATGGTGCAGAACGATCCGGCCGCGCTGCTGGATCTCGACCGCGAACTGGGCGCCCGTCAGGCGAGTGCGGCGGAAGCTGCTGCGGCGGCTGGATAGCGGCGCGTGTTTGACTGCGATAACACGCCATTTTCCGATAGCGGCGAGGACCGGAAAGGCGACCCGAGGGCGCAAAGGATGAACGAGTTTGCGGAGACACTGTCGTAATCAGAATCTAGTCTGCGTCGCGGGAAATTTCGGTTGCGATGCTCGGATAGTCCCGAGCCGCTACAGCCATCTTGTCCAGCAACACTCGGTCACCGTCATTGTCGTGATACAAACGATAGTAGCTTCCGACCGCCTGTAGCAATGAAGCCTTAGCGGCGTCCGTTTCTCCCGCCTCTAATTTCATAAGCGCACTCAGAGCGACTGCTGCCGCGATCTCATCTTGCCGCTTCATATCCCTAAAGTATTGCGGGAAATTACGCCCAGCCTCAGCCATCTCGACATCCGTCAAACCCATTTGTTCCTTGACCTGTTGGTACTCCGCCAATAACTCGCGCTGATGTTTGGCAACCGGCCGGGTGTAGCCGAAATACCAGCCGAATCCAAGCCCGATGAACAAACAGACGACTGCAGGCCATGTGCGTTTCATCTTAGATTGGCTCCATAGATGCATATCAAAACGTACTGGCGGGTAAGCAAGTGCCGAAACTGATGCAAATAAACCACTGCCTGTCGGACGGGGTGCGTCAAGACAGTTAACAATTGTCATAGGTGAGCTACGAACGCCAATATCAAGCCAGCGGCATTCGGTTGACGCTCAATGCATGGTTCAATTCTGCAGCTCACGATCGACGTCGACCTCAGACACTCTCAACTGCTCCACGTTCTGGCTCGTCTTTAGCTGCAATCGATCCAAGGCTTCCAATGCGGCTTGCTTCTCGGCAGGAGTCGCCTGAACGTATGGAGTGACGCCGCATTGCAGTTGGCCGGCATCGTCTTCGATAACGATCGTCTGGCCTTGCTGCGCTGGCGCCAAAAACGCCTTGACTGCATCATCCAGTTCACTCAATCGTAGGCGCACCATCGATATTCTCCACAGGCTCGAGACTTCCTCGAATTATACGGCAGCGCCACGATCGCAGCGACCCGGCGAATTCGGACCGCAATTTCACGGCAATCACTCCCGGTAGCGCCGGTTTACTTCACAGGACGCGATTTCTGGAGATGTGGCAGAATGAGATACTGCCGACCGGAATTCTCGCAGAAACTAGAATCATCCGCTCTTAGCCGACAAGCGCAATGGCGGCCGAACACTGCGCAAACTGCACGCTCGCCGGCGCCGTCACCGCCTGCGCCGTGCCGCGGACCGTCCCGAAGCCGCCAAAGCGCTTGATCTCGAGCCAGAGAAAGATGCAGCCGGTCAGCAGCGCCACCAGCGAGATGATCAACAGCAGCGTGTAGATCGACGTCTTCGGCTTGCGGGACGCGCCGGCGACGGGCATTGAAAAATCGGCGTTGGCCATGGCAGGTGCGGCGATTCGTTGAAAGGGCAGGGGGGCGGTCAGGCACGAGCCAAAGGGGACCGGCTATTTATTCCACGGCGTGGTCCAGATCGGACCATACTGATGGATCTCCAACAGCAGGAACAGGCAACCGAGCGTCATCGCCGCCACGGCCACACCCAACAGCGCGGTGTAGATATTCGAGGACGGGCGACGGACCAGGATGCCGCCGGGTCTAGTTGACTCGGAGTCGGGTTGCGACACGGTCTCCCTCCTGAATGGCGCCTTGCTGGAAGCGGCGGTCGACGCGGCCGACGGCGCGATCGGGCGAAGTCTTGAGGATGTCGAGCCGGCCCAGGTAGCGGTCGCCGCGATAGACTTCGACCGTGTTGCCTTGCTTGAGGCCGTCGTCGGCGCCGATCGTGACTTCGACCAGTTGAGCCCCGGCGACCTGCTTGATGCGGCTCACCAGTCCGTCAACGGTGGGCGTGACGGCATCCGGTGGCGTGTTCGGGTCGATGCCCTTGGCGTCCATCACGCTTCGCATGCCCGATACCTGCTCCACGAGCTGGCGATTGCGCTCGAAGGTGTTGTCGAGTTCGCCTTTCGCCTGGTGCAGGTCTTCGGTCGCTTTGAGCGTGGTGGCGAAGGCCTGGTCGCGGGCCTGTTCGTTCGTGCGGATGTCTTGTCGCAGGCCGGTCACTTCGTCGGCCAGCCGTTGATTGTTGGCTTGCGTGGCGGCGACGGCCGCGGTCGCGTCACGCCGCTCGGCTCGCAGCTGGTCGAGCTCCGCCTGGACGACTGCATTCCGCTTCTCGAGGCTGTCGCGTTCGGTCTCCAGCTTGGCCAACTGCTGGGTGGCCGATTCCTTTTCGCCGCGTGCTTGGGCTTCCAGGCGGTTATAATCCTCCACCTTTTGCTGCATTTGGGTGTTGAGAGTATTGAGCTGCGTGGTCAACCCGTCGGCGACTTCCTTCCAGTTCTTGTGCGTCGCGTACACGGCGAGCGCCAACGTCATGAACACCAGGCTCATCACGGTGATCAGCACGACGAAGATCTTGCCCAGCAAATTCATTTCGGTTTCCCTTGTTCCGCAAGCGGCGCACAGCCCGTGCGCCAATTAACCTACGAGTGGATGGCGGCGTGAGAGGCCTTCCGTGCCGCGGCATCCCGGGCAGCCGTCGCGGGGGTCGGCAATGCGTGCCGCAACCGCTTGGAGCGTCGGGAGATAGTTCCTGAAGGTAACTCTTTTAGTATAGGCAGAAGGGCCGAAAAGTGTCAATTTTCGGCCGATGCGGCAGTTCTCCGTGCCAGACGCCGCTCAGGCCCCGTTCCGTGCCACACAACCGGCACAGGCGGCCTCAGTGCGGGTGGCAGCCGCAGCCCGCGCCGCACGAGCCGCCGGGTCGCTGCGGAGCGCTCGTGTCCGAACTATCGCGACTCGGCGCTGCCACGACCGAGAGCAGCTTCGTCAGCTTCTGGCTGCCACACTTGGGACACTCCGGCTGCTGAGAGCCTTGCACCAACAGCTCGGCCTGCTCATCGCAATCGCGGCAGACGTATTCATATATCGGCATCGTTCATTCCTCTCACATCACGGCGCGCAAAGACGCAAAGGAGCAAAGTTCGCAAAGGAAGAATCTCTACGTATACAGATCTAATCTCTTCCGTTTTCTTTGCGCTCTTTGCCTCTTGGCTTCTTTGCGAGCCAACAAATCTGCTTACGGTGCGTCTTACCAACGATCCGTCGGCCGGCGCAGGATTTCGTTCAGCACGATCGCTTGCCGGACGCCCTCGGGATTAGTCATTAGCGCCGCGATCTGGGCCGCGGGTGTCGCAGGGGTTGGTTGTGCCGTCGTCTCAGTGGTTGTGCTGGCGGTCGCCAGGCGGCCGATTCGATGATCGAATTTTTGCTGCAGCTGCCGATCGAACTGTTCGTCCGCTTGTTTGACGCGCTGGCCCAAGTCGGCGACTTCCTGCTGAAACTGCGTCGACGATGCGCCAGCACGCTCGGCGACGTGCTCGGCCACCGTCCGCGCGCGTGGCTTGCCGCCAAGCCGCGCCGCAGGTTGAGCCGAAGCCGATCTCTTTTCGCGCGCCGCGGGAGCAACCTTTGGAGCGCCCTTTGACGAGGGCATCGTTCGTCGCGGCGGCTCGGCGACCGATTCGTCCAAGAGGACGACGATCTCTTCGCGTCCCGCCGGTTTACGTGGTGGAGCGGGTGCCGCTGCCGGCGGCTGCGCGGGTGGTTGCCGGCCGGCTCGACGCAAGAATTCATCCACCTGGGCCCGCAGTGGATCGGCCTGCGGTGGTGCGGGCGCCGCGCCGGCATTCGCGGCCGGATCGTTCGGTTGCGGCGGTGCGTCGGCCGCAGTTTGTTCTTTTTCACGCTGCTGCTTCTTGGCGTCGTTGATCTGGTTCACCAGCCAAATCACAAAAAACACGATCGCCGCCAGGACGCTGAATATTTCACTTGCGCCCGGCGCGGCAAACAGCAGTGGCAGCGTGTCGTGCATGGTTTCTTGCCCAACTGGCAAAACACTCTTGCTACTTCCGTCCCGGCGTACTGGCCGTGGCAATCGCCCCGCGCATGTTCGTATCAGCCTGCACGTTCTGCAACTTGTAGTAATCGAGGATGCCCAGCCGGCCGCTCTCGAACGCCTCGGCCATCGCCTTGGGCACCTCCGCCTCGGCCGCCACCAGCTTGGCCCGGTTCTCTTCGATCTTGGCGATGTTCTCCTGCTCCTGCGACACGGCCATCGCCCGCCGGCCTTCGGCGTTGGCGCGGGCCACGCGCATGTCGGCCTCGGCCTGGTCGGCCTGCAGCCGGGCGCCGATGTTGTCGCCCACGTCGATGTCCGCGATGTCGATCGAGACGATCTCGAACGCCGTCTGCGAATCGAGCTTGCGGGCCAGCACGGCCTTCGAGATGCGGTCCGGATTTTCGAGCACCACGGCGTGCGTCTCGGCGGAACCGATCGCGCTGACGATGCCTTCACCCACGCGGGCGATGATCGTTTCCTCGGTCGCACCGCCGATGAGCTGGTCCATGTTGGCCCGCACCGTGACGCGGGCCTTCACCTTGAGCTGGATGCCGTTCTTGGCCACGGCGTCGAGCGTCGGCCGCTTGCTGCTTTTGCCGGGGCAATCGATGACTCGCGGGTAGACGCTGGTTTGGACCGCTTCGAGCACATTGCGGCCGGCCAGGTCGATCGCCGTCGCCCGTTTGAAACTCAGTTCGACGATCTTCGCCTTGCGGGCGGCGATCATGGCCCGAATCACCAGCGGCACATTGCCGCCGGCCAGGTAGTGGGCTTCGAGCGCCTTGGTGGTGATGCCTTCGCTCTCATAGAGTCCCGCCTGCACCGCCATGATCTTGCTGCGCGTGATGACGGTCGGGTTCACCTTGCGCAGCGTCATCCGCACGAGGTCGACAATGCCAATGCTGGCGCCGGTGGTGACCGATTGAATCCAGAGGCGGAAGTAGCGGGCAATGATCGCGAAGATCGCCAGGCCGACGATGACGACGAACACCAGAAAGATGAGCATCAACGTGCCGCTGCTCAGCGGCCCGTCGGCCAGAAGCATTCGAGAAGATATCGGCATGCGTCCACCTATTCTTTTTCAAGGCGAACCGGCGTTTGAGTGGACCGGCAGTCGCTAAGTGCAAGCCATTCTTGCGCTTACATTCTCGCGTTTGGCGGGCCGTTTTTCAAGCACAGCCGGCGGACGCAGCCGTTCGTTGATTCGGCCGCGCGAGCGAGAACACGAGATGGTCCAGATCGTGCCAGATCGTGAGCCGTTCCGGTTTGAGGCCCACGCGGAGTGCTACTCGCTGCGAAGGAATATTCACCGGGCGGATCAGAGAAATCACCCGCGGCCGATTCAGCACGTCAAAGGCATAATCGCGCACCGCGGACGCGGCCTCGAGCGCGTAGCCTTGCCGCCAATGGTCGGCCTGGATCATATAGCCGATTTCCGGCTCGTCGACGCCGTCGACGTGTTGGAGCAGCAGCCCCACCTGCCCAATCGGCTCAAGGGTGTCACGCAGCGAAACCAGCCAGAAGGCGTGGCCGTGGTTGGCGTAGCGGTCGAGGATGCGGCCCATCCAGAGCTTGGCCTCTTCGCGCGTGCACGTTTTCGGGTAATGCCGCATCACGCGCTCATCGGCGAGCAGCCGCGCGAGAAAATCGAGATCGTCCCACGTCATCTCGCGGAGGCTCAAGCGCGGAGTTTCGACAATCGGTTCTGCCATAGATAGCCGCGGCATCCTGCCGCGCAAAAAGCATTCTTGCCGTGCGGAACTATGCCAGCGGATCCTCGAGCGACTCGATCCCCAGTTCCTCGATCGGCCGGCTCAGCACGTCGGCCGGATTTCGCACCTGCCCGGGCCGCTCGTTGTCTTTCGCCGGCCGCACGACCACGCGGTTGGCCCGGACTTCGGTCACTACCACGTATTGCCCCGGCTCGATCGGCTTGCCCTGCGTAATGGCGTCGACCATTTGTCCTTCGATCTCGATGGCCCCGCTGGGGAGCATCTTCGATCGCGTTACGCCGACCCTTCCCAAGAGCTCGCGGCGCGGGTCATCGGGCATGACCTCGGCCTCGGTCGGCAGCTCGCCCAGAAATGCCTTGCCGATTCGCGTCTTGGGCCAATAGTGAAAGGCCGCCACGAGCACCAGCGGCACCGCGATGATCGTGGTCGTCACGAACGAGAAACCCGTCACTGGCCCATGCTGGAAGGCGATGATGATCGCCCCGATGAACGCCGCGGCCGACAGCACCGAGAGCAACCCGCCCGAAGGAATAAACACCTCGAGCACCAGCACGACGCAGCCGACGAGCAAGAGCAACAGCGACCAGACCAACGGATCAAGGGCGTTCATTTTTCCTCGCGGCTCATTATACCGCAGCAGGAAAGACCCTCGCCACAATCTGGCGGTTCGTGAGAAATAGGCGAAAGAGGCGATTCGCTCAAGTTCCGGCGTGGCCGCAGGCCGCGAGAATGTGATCCAGGTCGCGGTTCACGGCATCGTCGATCCGCTGGCGGCTCTTGTCGGCCTCGAATTGGGCGACCGTGCGGCGGATGCCTGCGCGAAAGGGGATCGTGCACTGGAAGCCGGGCACCCAGGTCTTGATCTTCGAGTTGTCGAACACGACGCTCCAGGCCTTGTCGCCCAAGAGACCGCCATGGTGTTCGGGCGACACGCGGATGATTTTTTCTGACGCGATGTGCACCAGCCGCGGCTCGATGCCGACCGCCTCGGCGATCAGCGTGTAGATTTGGTTCCAGTTGAGCACTTCGTCGGTGGTGATGTGGAAGGCATGACCGATCGCCTGGTCGTTGCCCAAGAGGCCGAGAAATCCGCGGGCAAAGTCTTCTGCGTGCGTGACGACCCACAGCGATGAGCCGTCGCCATGCACCAGGATCGGCTTGCCGCGCTTGAGCCGGTCGATAAACGTGTAGCAGCCCCAGCCGCCCAGGGCGATCGGCAGCTGCGGATCGTACGTGAGCGACGGCCGGACGATCGTGACCGGGAAACCGCGCTCGCGGTGCTCCTTGAGCAGCTGTTCTTCGCAGGCGATCTTGTTCCGCGAATAGTCCCAGTGTGGATTCACGAGCGGCGTCGATTCGGTGATTACATAGTGCGACGGCGGCTTTTGGTAGGCGGAGGCTGAGCTGATGAACACGTACTGTTTTGTGCGGCCGCGAAACAGGGCGAGATCGCGCTCGATGTCGATCGGATGGTACGCCACCCAATCGACGACGACGTCGAACTGCTGGTCGCCGAGCGCCGCCTTGGCTTCCGCGGCGTTGCTGATATCCGCCCGCAACGACGTCACGCCCGGCAGGTCGACCTTCCGCTGCCCGCGGTTCAGATGAAACAGCTCGAACCCGCGGTCAACCGCCATTCGGCTCACGGCCGTGCTGATGAACCCGGTGCCGCCAACGAAGAGGACTTTCATGATCGATTCGCCCGTGTTGTGCGCTATGCTTGCCTCACTTTACGCATTGCGCGGCAGTGAATCAATCAGGCGAACATTCGCAGGCTAGTCTGTGTTTGGCGATGTTTGGCAGAATCGCACGAGTGACCAATCCAAATGCAAATCCAGCTTGCTCCGCGAATTTCGCCGACCTACGATATCAATATGACGCCGATCGAATTCCAAACCGAGCTGCACGGCGAGTCGAGCCTCCCGTTGCCGCCCGAAGTCGTGGCGCAACTGCCTAAGTCGGGCCGCGCAAAGGTCGTGCTGCTGTTACAGGATGACCCAGCCGACGCCGATTGGCGACGGGGCGCCTACGAACAGTTTATGAAGGACGACGACCCCGAAGATGCCGTTTACGACTCGTATTCATGAAGTTCGGCGACATCTTCATCTGTCGATTTCCTTTCACTTCCGGCAATGTCAGCAAGCCGCGCCCGGCACTAGTTCTTTTCGATTTGGGTACCGACGCGATCATCTGCCGCCTGACGTCGGCGTCACCGCGCGGAACGCTCGATTTGCCGGTCAGTGATTGGCAAGTCGCTGGTTTGGCGAAGCCGACAGTCGCGCGCCTCGATCGATTGGTAACGGCCGAAAAGTCGCTGCTCCACGTTCGATTGGGCGAGTTGAGCGACACCGACAAGGCGACAATTCGCGCCCAGTGGAATGCTCAAATGCAGCTCTGAGACGTCGATCGACCGCCACACGCAAGTCGCGGCTCAGGCCTCCACCGCCCGCACGAGCACGCGGTTGCCGCGGGCCTTGGTGACGATCACTGTCTGGCCGCGGTCGATCGCCAGGCCGTCGGAAATTACGTCGACCAGCAGCCCGTCGAACTCCGCTTTGCCCGCGGGCATCAAGTTTGTCGCCGCGGTGCCCGTCTGGCCGACGAGGTACGAGAAATCGGCGACCGCCTCGCGGTAGTCAAGATCGACCAGTTCTTCATCGGCCGGCGGATTCAATAGCAGCGTCCGGAATACCGGCGTCTGCGGCAAATAACGGCGCAGCCCGAGCGCCGCCACCACGATACACGCCGTCGCCGCGGCAATCGTCATCAAGCTGGTCCGCAGCTCGGCCAATTGCGATTCGGTCTTCGGCAGCACAAAGGTCTGGCTGGCCAGGATCAGCGACGCCAGAATCATCGCGCCGCCGCCCAATCCAAAGACGCCAAACCCTGGCAGGATCAATACCTCTAAGAGCAAGCAGAACACGCCGCCGACAAACAGCAGCACTTCGAGCCAGCCGGCCGTGCCGTGCAGAAACTTGCTCCAGAAGAACAGCATGAACGCCACCGCCGCCAGGAAACCGCCGATGCCCACGCCCGGGGAGTGGAGTTCGATATAGATCCCGATGAACCCGATGGCAATCAGGAACACCGTCAGCGCCGGGGACGAGAGGGCTTCGATCAGTTCCAGCGCCCAATTCGGCTCGGCGACGCGCGGGTCATCTTCGAATCCGAACAACTGCCGGAACTCGTCGTAGCTGTCGACGACATGCCAGGCGATTCCCATCTCCTCGGCCTGCTTGCTGGCGAGCTGCAGCGGCTGGCCATCGGTCGTAATCTTGGCGCCTTGCTTCCAGTCCTTGGCATCGTCCTGGGCGGCGGCCTCCTCCTTCGAGAAGTAGCGCACTTCGCCCGTCTGCGTGTTCTGATACGAGAACACCGGTAGCTTCGGGTCCAAGAGTGCGGTGAGCAGCGACCAGCTTTGATCGGCCGGCCCGGCAAGCGACTCGCGAATCGCGATCCGCGCGGCGTCGAGCGTGGAACGATTCAGCTCGACGCTCCCCTTGCCGCCGACGCGGGCGTTGGGCTGCATCACCAGCTGGTCGCACGCCAACGCCACCAAGGCCGCTCCGCCGGCGGCTTCAACCGGCACATAGGCCACGGTCCGCACTTCATTCGCATCCAACTCGGCGAGCGAACTTGCTAGCTGCAGACAGTCTTCCACGTCGCCGCCCGTGCTGTCGATTCGCAGCCCGATCCAATTCACGTGCCGGTCGCGAATCTCGCTGCCAATCAGCGTCTGAAACTGGCGCACGGTGCGCGGTGTGATCGGACCGCTGAGCTCCAACATCACCGGTCGCCAGTCGCCGACCAGTGATTGGTCCTCGATCACGTCCTCGGGCGGCAGCCCCAAACCGCGGGCCAGGCTCGCCGAATCGCCCGCCAGGAGCTTCACAAAACCATATTCTCGGCCTTCGCGGCCGGTAAAGCTGGCCAAGGTGCCATTCGGCACGAGCACCTGCTCGGAAACAATCGTGTGGTCGCGTTTCAGCGCTTCGAGATCGCGCTTGAGGACAAATTCCGTCCCCTTGTCACTTTCGACCTTGAGTAGTTCCGCTCTCGGGTCGAGCATTGCCAGCGCAATCGCTTCCGGCATGGTCCGCCGATCTTCCGCGACCTGCCTGTAAATGCTTTCCTTCACCGGCTCGACCGGCCGCTTCGGGTCTTCGTCGATGCCCGCTTCGCCGATCTCGGCGGCCGGATTCATCACGATTTCTTCGCAAGCCAGCGCGACCAGAACGCCGTGCCCTTTGATTGAACGGGGGATGTAGGCGACCGTCTTCACGGCTGCCATTTCTTCGCTGATCAGGAATCGAGCCAGCGAAACCGCCCGCTCGAAGTCCGTTCCCTCGCCAAACGTGCCCTGGCGCCGGGCGGGCACCAGCTCGAGGATCAGGACCGGGCGCCGCCCATCTTCGCGCGGGGCCATTTTCAGCTGGGTGAGGGCCCGCTGGATGGTGCTCTTGATGTGGGCATCGGCATTGCCCACGAGCGGCAATCGCACCCGGACCAGCCGGCCATCGCCCTGGGCCCCGTCGCCGGACGCTCGTCGCTCTGGAGCGGCCTCTCCACCGGGTGGCTGGGAGTTGTCGTCGCTGGCGGCCCCAGCCGCCAAGAGCGCCGCCACCGCCAGCCAAAGGGCCAGCGGGCGGCAAAATTCAGAACGTGTCGAATGCAGCTTGCGAACCATGTTGCGAACTCACTCCCTCGGTTCCACAGCCCGCCTACCTGGAATTCAACTGACTCGCTGCCGGCGCCGCCACGCCCAAATCCGACCAAATGTCGGCGTACGAATTATAGATCGTTTCCACATTCCGGGCAAAAACTGCGCGGAGGGCCAAATTGCCCAGTCAAACTGCCTAGCCGAAGGGACGCCAACCGCCATCTCGCCTGGACGCGAAATGTGAAATTATGTACACTATTTCTACGACTGCGGAGCGGCTGCCCAACTTTCGTCACGCCAAGAGTTTAATCCAGATGCTCAAGGGTCGCGGCGCACACATTCAACCGGCCAATCGCTTCCTCGCTCAACGCCTCGAAGCCGATTTCGAGCTTGTCGCCGAGGACGAAGAATATCTGGCCGCCCTCGGACGCCCGCCGACGGAGTATCTGCCCGATACCTCCGAGTCGATCGTCACCGAGAACGACAGTCCGGACATCGGGTTCCGCTACAGCATCAATCCGTACCGCGGCTGTGCCCATGGATGCAGCTACTGCTACGCTCGGCCGTACCACGAGTACCTTGGCTTTAGCGCAGGCCTCGATTTTGAAACCAAGGTGCTCGTGAAGCACAAGGCGCCCGAGTTGTTCCGCGATTGGCTCGCCCGCCCTAGCTGGCAGCCCGAAACGATTTCGTTTTCCGGCATCACCGATTGCTACCAGCCGGCAGAGCGCGAGTATCGACTCACGCGCCGCTCGCTCGAAGTTGCCGCCGAGTGCCGCCAGCCGGTCGGCGTGATCACCAAGAACGCGCTCATCACGCGCGATCTCGACGTGCTGCAGCGGCTCGCCGCCCATCGGACGATCCGCGTCGGCATCTCCATCACGACGCTCGACACTGGGCTGGCCCGCGCGATGGAGCCCCGCACCAGCTCGCCCGAAGCGCGGCTCCGCACGATCCGCCAGCTGACCGCGGCGGGCATTCCGACGCAGCTGATGCTGGCGCCCGTGATTCCCGGCCTCAACGACAGTGAGATCCCGGCGATCTTGTCGGCCGCTCGCGATGCCGGCGCCGAAGCGGCGGGCTACGTGTTGCTGAAGCTGCCACAGAGCGTCCGCGAGATTTTTCTCAATTGGCTCGAGCGCTCGTATCCCGACCGAGCCGGCCGCATCGAATCGCTGATCCGCTCCACGCGCGACGGCCGCCTGCACGACAGCCAATTTGGCCGCCGCCAGGTCGGCACCGGCAACATCGCGGAACTGATCGCCGACACGTTCTCTCTCTGGCGCAAGCGTCTCGGCTATCGAGAAGAGCTGGAGCCGCTCAACCGCGAAGCCTTCCTTCCGCCGCCGACCACGGGCCAATTGCGTCTGTTTTAAGAGAACCCATGCGGGGTCCTGCGTGTCCTCCACCGCATTGCTCGTAAAGCGATAGAGGTGGCTGCGCGCTTAGATTTCGGCCCCGATTGCACGCGTCCTTCGCCCGTTGCGGCCCCTCCCGGGCCTGGATATCATCAATGATTCGCTATTTTTTCGGAGAATTGCCCCCATGCGGCACGTCCTTTCGGCCACCGTCCAGAACGTTCCCGGCGTGCTCGCGCATGTCGCCGGCATGTTCGCCTCGCGCGGCTTCAACATCGAGAGCCTCGCCGTCGGCGAAACGGAAGATCCCCAGCTCTCGCGGATGACCTTCGTCGTGGTCGGGGACGACAGCGTATTGGAACAGGTCCGCAAGCAGCTGGAAAAAATCGTGACCGTCGTGCGCGTCGAGGACGTCAGCTCGCACGACCACGTTGAACGCGACTTGATGCTGATCAAGGTCCGGGCCAGCGAAGGGCAGCGCAGCAACATTCGCGAGCTCTGCGAAATCTTCCGCGGCAAGATCATCGATGTCGCGCCGGAGCAGGTGATGGTCGAGATCGCCGGCCAGGAAAAGAAGATCGAAGCCTTCATCGACCTGATGCGGCCCTTCGGCATCATCGAGCTGGTCCGCACCGGCCGGATCGCCCTGGTCCGCGGCATCGATCGGTCGAATCACAACGGCGCCGGCGGCCTCCGCAAAGTTGCCGAACCGGTCGCCAAGTAATCAAATCAATTAACCACGGAGTCACGGAGCACACGGAGAAGATTTGGCGGATTCGGTATTCTCCGTGATCTTCGTGCCACCGTGGTCAACTTCTAACGGAGCAACGACATGGCAGCTACGATTTATTACGACAAAGACGCCGACCTCAATGCGCTCGCGGGCAAGACGGTTGCCATCATCGGCTACGGCTCGCAGGGGCACGCCCAGGCCCAGAACTTGCGCGACTCGGGCGTCAACGTCGTCATCGGCCAGCGCCCCGGCGGTAAGAATTACGACCTCGCCATCAGCCACGGCTTCAAGCCGATGAGCGCCGCGGAGGCCACGAAAGCTGCCGACGTGGTCAACATCCTCGTCCCCGATGAATTGCAGGGCGACCTGTTCAAGGCCGAGATCGAGCCCAATCTGAAGCCCGGCAACGTGCTGATGTGTTCGCACGGCTTCAATATTCACTTCGGCTACGTGAAGCCGCCCAAGGGTGTCGACGCGCTCTTGGTCGCCCCGAAAGGCCCGGGGCATCTCGTTCGCAGCGAATTCGTCGCCGGCGGCGGCGTCCCCTGCCTGATCGCACTGAGCGAAGGCGCGAGCGACGACACCTTCAAGATCGGCATGGCCTACGCCAAGGCGATCGGCGGCGGACGAGCGGGCGTGATCAAGACAACCATCGCCGAAGAAACCGAGACTGACCTCTTCGGCGAGCAGGCCGTCCTCTGCGGCGGCGCGAGCGCACTCGTGAAGGCCGGCTTCGAAACGCTCGTCGAAGCGGGCTACCAACCCGAGATGGCGTACTTCGAGTGCATGCACGAGCTCAAGCTGATCGTCGACCTGTTCTATCAGGGCGGCCTCTCCTACATGCGGTACAGCGTCAGCAACACGGCCGAGTACGGCGACTACACCCGCGGCCCCCGCGTGATCACGGCCGAGACCAAGCAAGAGATGAAGAAGATCCTCAGCGAAGTTCAAGAGGGCAAGTTCGCCAAGGAATGGATCGACGAAGCCAAGAGCGGCGGCAAGAACTTCAAGGCCATGAAGGAAAAAGACAAGCAGCACGGCGTCGAAGTCGTCGGCCGCAAGCTCCGCAAACTCATGAGCTGGATCAACGCGAAGGAAGTGGACTGACCTTGCATCGCGCTAAAGCCTCGAAGAGCAACGAATAGGTTGTTTGGTCTGACGCAGAGGCGTCGATGCTAGCGCGCCTGCTCTTCTGCCAAGAGCCGTTCAGCCTCGGCATCGGAAAGTTGCTCGACTTCCGCCAGCAGCGCCGCCAGCACCGCGTCATCCGTCGGCGCGGGTTCACTATTTGAGGTCGCTTTAGCAGCACCGCTCGAACTAGATAAGCCCGGTCGAAGCGCGTCGCGATGCTTGCCGTTTTGGCCTGCCGGCTCCCGCTTCACGCCCAACGTCTCCTCCGCCAGGAACCGCGCGAGAGCGGCCGGCGTCGGATAGTTCCAAGCCACGATCGGCGGCAAGGGCACTGAGAATTGCTGCTCCAGCTCGCTGCTCATCTCAACTGCCGTAAGCGAGTCGACACCGTACTCGGCGAACGGCCGATCGCGCGACACGTCTTCAGCTGCCAGGCCAAGCCGCGTCATCAGCCAATCGAGCATCCAGGCTTCGATCCGTTCGGTCGCTCGGTCCAGCTCGACGCTGCCCACCGGCCGTCGCTGACGGCGCGCGGCGCCGTTCGTCACGGGTTTTGTCGAATTTGGGGCAGACCACGAAACGCCTTCGCCGTTGACCCGCACGACGGGCGACTTCGCCCCGGCGGTCGCACTGCCTGACGCCGGATTGGTCCAGGAATGCACGACCTTGAGCTCGCCGGCGAGGTATTGATCGCGGCATAAGCTGCGCTGCACCTTGCCGCTGGAGGTGATCGGCAGCGACGTTTGACGTATCAGCACGATCGCATAGGGATCGATCTCATGATGCTCGACCACGGAGCGGCGAATGGCCTGCACCACCTGGTCGAAGTCGGCGTCGCGGAATTGCCGGTCGACCTGGTTCACGAGCACCAGCCGTTCGGCGCCACCACTTTCAGCATTCGTGTTCTCGAGGGCGAACGCCGCACCCATCAAGAGCGCCGGATGGGCTTCCTCGGCCGACTGCTCGATGTCCTGCGGATAATGATTGCGGCCGCGAATGATGATCACGTCCTTGAGCCGCCCGGTGACGTACAACTCGCCGTCGTGCTTGAAGCCGAGATCGCCCGTCCGCAGAAAGTTACCTTCGTAGCCCGCGACCGTGCCGCCGAACTCATCCGCCGTCTCGGCATCGCGATTCCAATAACCGCCCGCTACCGAGGGACCTTGAATCAAAATTTCGCCGACCTCGTCGTCATCGCAGACACGGCCCGTCGCGGCGTCGACCAACAGCAACGTGTGCCCGGGCATCGACTGACCGCAACCGACAAGCTTCTGCGTCATCTCTTCCGGCTCGCCGCAAGCCACCGCGACGCGGTGCTCCGATAATGCCTGCCGGTTCACGGTGAGCACGGTCGGCTCGTTGTGGAAATCTGGCCCGGCCGCCAGGAGGGTCGACTCCGCGAGCCCGTAGCACGGGTAGAGGGCCTTCGACTTGAAGCCACACGGCCGCATGGCTTCGGCAAACAGCGCGAACGTCTCGGCGCGAATCGGCTCCGCCCCGCAGAACGCCAACCGCCACATGCTCAGATCGAGTTTCTCGCGGTCTTCCGGCCGCGTCCGGCGGGCGACGAAATCGTAAGCAAAATTCGGCGCGCCGCTGATCGTCGCATGATAATCGTTGATCGCCTGCAGCCACCGCATAGGCCGTTGCAGGAACGCGGTCGGCGACATGAGCACGCTGCGGCCGCCCATGTAGAGCGGGGTGAGCACGCCGCCGATCAGCCCCATGTCGTGATACGCCGGGAGCCAGAACACGCCGGTCGCGGTGACGTTGTCCTCTTCCATCTCGCCGATGCCGAAGGCGTGGCGGATGCACTGGAGATTGTTGATCAAGTTGGCGTGCGAAACCATCACGCCCTTCGGATCGCTGGTGGATCCGGAAGTGTATTGCAGGAACGCGAGGTCGCTGCCGCGAACCACGGGGGGCTCGAAGTGGTCGGCCAACTCATCGGTCAATTCGTCCGTGGCGATCCACTGGCTCGTCGCCGCGTCGGCCGACAGCAAATCGGGATCGAGCGTCGTGAGCGTGGCGCCGGTCGAGAGGGCCACGTGGGCGTCGCAATCGAGCGCGATCCGGTTCAGGCGCGGCATCGGCCGCCGCGGTTTCGGATAGGTCGCCGGCACCGCCACCACCCCGGCGTACAAGCAGCCGAAAAAGGCGGCGATGAAGTCGAGCCCCGGCGGATAGACCAATAGCGCCCGATCGCCCGGCTTCAACTCCAACTGCAACCGCGCCGCGATCACGCGGGCCCGCCGATCGAGCTCGCCGTACGACATTTCGACCGCGCCGTCGCGGTCGTCCAAAAAAATGTACGCGGCACGGGACGGATCGGTGGCCGCCTGCTGCGCAAGGACGTCCGACATCGTGCTGGCGGTGATTTGACAACGCATCGTCGCGCAAACGGTAGATCGCATATTCAGGCGGAATTCTGCGGGCGTCTGGGCAGGCGGCAGTTCGCTCTGCAGCCTGAGGAATTCGACGCCAATTGGACTAGAATCTATTACGAACGTCACGGCCGCGTGTAACAGCAATTGCTCCACGCGGCGGATATCCGCGGCGACTCGCCACCGGATTGACCCGGCGCCGCCTGCTGGAATCCTTCCGCAAACACTGTAGTCTAGGTAGTTTCACGCCCGTTCGGTAGCCCCCAGCAACACCGCGAACCGCGTGAAAATAAGTCTGCCCCACAAAACCTGCGGGTCGGCGCTGGTCGCGCAGAATGCACCGCTAAAAATGTCCCATCTGTAACACAGTCAATGGTTTGTGACGACCTTCCGGATCATGCATCTGTCGGTTGCATCGTCGCCATCGCAGCACCGCTGCCGGACAAGTTTGCGCCGCGTACGCATGTCGCATAATCGTTACCTGCCGAATGAGATTCCTGCCGACGCGCGGCTGCGCGTGTTCGCGTTTCCTTACGCCGGCGGCGGAGCGGCGCCGTACTTTCGCTGGCGCGGCGCGATGCCGCGCGGCATTGATCTCGTGCCGCTTCTGCTGCCCGGTCGCGAAGCGCGGATCGCTGAGCCCGCGCTCTGCGACATGCACACACTCGCGGCCGAGGTTGCCGATGCGATTGCGCCGCTCGTGGATCGCCCGTATGCGCTCTTGGGCCACAGCATGGGTGCCTGGATCGCACTGGAAGTCGCGCGGAAGCTGCGCGATCGGGGCGCAGATTCACCGCGTGCATTGATTGTCGCGGCGAGTCCGGCACCCCAGCGATCGCGCGGCAACGCAGCGCTGTATCAACTGCCGGATTCCGAATTTGTCGCGGAAATGATCCGCCGTTTCAACGGGATTCCGCCGGCCGTCGAGAAGAATCGAGAGTTGCTGCAATTGCTCATTCCGACGATGCGAGCCGATATGCAATTGCTGGAGACGTACGACTACGTGGAGGAACCGCCGCTGTCGACCGACATCCTGGCCCTGGGAGGGGCGGACGACCGTGCCGTCTCGGCGACGGCGCTCGCGGACTGGCGGCAGCAAGCTGCCGGTGAGTTCACGAGTCGCCTCTGGCCCGGCAACCACTTCTTTCTGTTTCATTCGGAACAGGCCGCGACCGGAGCGCTGACCCCCGCCGCTCGCTGGATCGCCGGGCGATTGGAGCGGTATCTCGAGCCGTGAACAAATCTCGCCTGCAACTCGATTGGCCGCGGCCCCGCGAGTTTCCGACGCTGGGAGCGAAGGCGGTCCACGTCTGGGCCGTGCCGCTCGATGTCGGCAATCTGCCGGAAGATGCGCTGGCCGAGACCGAATTGGAGCGGGCCAACAAGTTCGCTCTCGATCGCCCGCGCCGTTCGTTTGTTGCCACGAGAATCGCACTCCGCTCGCTGTTGGGAAGCTACCTCGGCCTGCCGCCGCGAGCAGTGCCGATCGCCTTCGGGTCCAACGGCAAGCCACATCTGGCGGCAGGCGACCTCCATTTCAACCTCGCGCACTCAGGCGATCTGGCTTTGATTGCCATCACTCGGTGTGGACCGCTGGGCGTCGATATCGAAGAACTACGGACGATGAATAATGCGATTGAGCTGGCGAATCGCAATTTTCATCCCAACGAGCGGGCGGCGATCGGAGCTGCAGACGAAACGGATCGGTCCAGCCAGTTCCTTCGCTGCTGGACGCGAAAGGAAGCCGTGGTCAAGGCTCTCGCCGTTGGCATTGGTTATCCGCTCGATACGTTCGACGTGCTCGCTGCCGACGTTGTCGAACTGCGCACTTCGAGCGGCGGCGTAACCACTTGCTTCTTGCACGATCTGGCGGCGAATTCTGCCTACGTCGCCGCCCTCGCCACGACAGAGTGCGATCTCACTCTAATGGGGTTTACATATTCCACTTAAGAGGTACGATGCGTGTCCACGCTTCGATAGTGTGGAGATGCGTCGTCCATGAAAGCGTCGGGGCAGACAACCAACGAAGCGAGTGCCCGCAAGATGATCGCCGACAAGACGGTCGATCGTCGCGGGCGACGCAAAGCGATTCGCTCGTTGTACACGAATGCGGGAATTTGGGCCGTCGGCAATGGGCTCGTTTCCAGCACGTTGATTGTGTACCTCGCGCTCTCCGTGGGCGCGCGGAGCTTTCAAAGCGGCATGATCTACGCGGCCCCGTCGCTTGCCGGCACGCTGCGGCTGCTGGTGCCGGTGGTCCTCTCCCGTCTGGGACACCGCAAGGCCGTTTGCCTGACCATGTATGGGGCCAGCGCCCTGGTGCTGAGTCTGGTGCCTTCGGCGGCCCTCGCCTTGCCGACAGGCTCCCAGGCCCCGGTCGCTCTGGTGGCCGCCTGGTGCGTCTATCATTTATTCGAATACGGCGGCACGATCGCGCTTTGGTCCTGGACCGGCGACCTCGTGCCGCGGCCAATCTTCGGCCGATTCTGCGGCTACCGCCAGCGCTGGCTGGTGAGCGGCCGGATCGCCGGCATTGCCTTCTCGATCGCGCTCGCCACCGTCTGGAGCCGAATTTCGCCAGGCAGTTCGACGGTACACGCTCTGGCCGTTTCGGCCGCCTGTGGGGCAGTGTTCATGCTCGCCGCTGTGGTGCCGCTCTGGTTCGTGCCGGGCGTTGAATATCTGCCGAGTGCCGTGCCGCGAACGCCTTGGCGGACTCTCGTGCGGGCCATGTCGCGGCAGCCCTACCGCCAACTCGTGCTCTTCAACTGCGTGTTCGCCTTCGTCAACGGCATCACGCAAGCCGCCCAGGGCACCTTCCCGCCGCGCGTGCTCAAGATTCCCTACCAGGGCCTGCAAACCATCGTCGCCACGATGTGGGCCGGGCAGATGCTTGTCGCGCCGACGGCCGGCCGCTGGTGCGACTCCTTCGGCAGCCGCCCGATCATGATCGTGTCGCAGCTCGTCGTGGCGACCGGGCCGCTGTTTCTCTTCTTCGCCACCTTTGGCCAGTGGTGGTGGCTGTTGGCAGCCTATGCGGCTTGGATCGCCTACGCGGGGCTCAACGTCGGGCTCGACAACATCAAGCTGCAACTCGCCCCGCAGGACAACAACGCGCCCTATCTCGCGACCTATTACTCGGCAAGCGATCTCGTGTACGGCTCGTCGATCCTGCTCGCCGGCTGGATCTTCGATCGGCTCGAAGACCGCGGGTTTGAAATGCTGTCGATCTATGCCGGCACGTTCCTGGTCGGCTGGATCGGACGGACGCTCGTCGCGGCGCTCTTGGCGCCGATCGAAGAACCCGGGGCTTGGAGTGTCGGCGCGATGTTGCGTTCGCTACTCCGCGGAGACCAAGGTGGCGCGAAATCGAGCTAGTGCGTCGCGGCCGACGCCGTTAACTGGCCTTGGCGTCGGCGAGCAGCTTGCGCGGCTTCACATCATCCTTGCCGGTGACGGCGAAGCGGCCGTACGACTTCGATGTGCGATTGTATTCGGACGCGAACGACTCGGCGTCTTCCGCCGTGAACGGCCGGTCGATCGTCCGCTTGAATTCGCCGTACTCGTAGACGTGCACGCGGTAGTTGGCCGGGACCTCCGGTTCGCGCGGCTCTTCGACCGGCTCCTCGGCGGCGATGTCGCCCGGGCGATCGAACTCACGCGGCTCGTCATTGCGATCGTCGAGATCACGGGCATCGTGATCGCGACCGCTCGGCCCGCGAGGTTCTGCGCGCCTGTCTTCTTCCTCGTCGAAGCGGCGCTGCCGGGGGCCGGAGCGCTTGGCTACGGGTTCGCGCGGCGGCAGCTCCTCCTCGACCGCGGAATCGCCCTCATCGGCATCTCGTTCGTCCGTATCACTCCCGTCGACTGCACTTTCGAGGTCGGAGTCGTCGTCCAGATCATCGTCCTCGTCGTCGACGAAATCAAATTCGTCGTCGTAGAGATCGTCCTCGAAATCGTCGTCGTCATCGGGAGCCATGGCGGCACATCCTTTCGTCAATGGCCGCTCGAATGGCGGCCCTGCGGGAATCCTTCAGTATCGAAAGCCAGCCCCGGGGCGTCAACTCGTGCTGGCGCGGCGGCGAAAATCGGATGCATTTTCCGCCGGTTAACAACGTCTTGCTTGTCGCGGTTAGCAGCGTGGAGGGCTGCCGCTATGAAACCTGAACGCCCCTTTCTTACCGCCCGCTGGACGGAGCTGTTGGTGCTGAACTTCGCCGTGCCCGGAGACGTGATCGCTCGGTTGGCGCCGCAGGGAACCGAGCCCGACTTCTTCGACGGCCAGGCGTACTTGAGCGTGCTCGGATTCATGTTTCGCGACGCGCGGTTCTACGGACTCGGCCTGCCCTGGCAGCGACAATTCGAAGAGGTGAACCTGCGCTACTACGTCCGACGCGAAACCGAGTGGGGCACGCGCCGGGGCGTGGTGTTCGTGCGTGAGATCGCACCGCAACCACTGGTGGCGACAACCGCGCGCTGGTTGTACAACGAAAGCTACGTGACGCGGCGGATGCGAAACAGCGTGCGGCTCACCGGGAGCCGACTTGGCGGCGGCGATGAAATCTGCTACGAGTGGCGAACCGGCGAGCGCGGGAAGCGCGTTTGGAATCGCATGGCCGGGCGCGTGGCGGCGCCGCCGCTGTTACCGGCTCCCGGTTCGCTCGCCGAGTTCATCATCGAGCACTATTGGGCCTATACGCATTGCCGCGACGGCGGCACCAGCGAGTATCGCGTCGCCCATCGGCCGTGGCGCGTGGCGCCGGTGGAAGACCTCGAATGGAACTGCGATCTCGCGGCCACCTACGGCCACACGCCACTCGCCGAGTACTTGGCCGCGCCGCCGGTGTTGGCCTTCGTGGCGGACGGCTCGCCGGTACAAGTGTTCCGCGGCCGACGGCTGGACCAACGGACAGGCGACGCAAAGCAAGCCAAGTCAACCGAAGCTCGAGAGCTTATTTCGCCGGCTTCTTGCCGATGAGGTTGTGAATGAACGCGAGTTTTACCACGACCTCGTCGGAGATCACCTCCGGCACCAGGTCCTTGAGGCCCATTGTGCGGTTCACTTCATTAAAGAACACGCCCAGCTGCTGATAGGTTTTGGCGAGGGCTTCGATCGGCAGCGTCTTGGGGTCGGCCGCGAGGCCGGGGAGGTGATGGTGCATCGTGGTCAGCACTTCCCACATGTCGAGGTAAAAGCCCCACGTCTCGGCGAAGTCTTCCCAAGGGTGGGCCGTGGCATACGCGCTCACGTAGCGGCCCTGCCAACCGGGGGCGGCGCCGGTCGCGTAGTGCTTCTGCAGCGCGTCGGCGTAGGGACTAGCCGCGTGATCGCCGAACACAGCGGCACACTCCTGCTCGCATTTGCCTTCGACCAGCGTCATCCAGTAGTAGTGGCCGACCTCATGCCGGAAGTGGCCGATCAGCGACCGGTGGGGCTCGTGCATCTGTTTACGGACGCGTTCGCGTTCCACCGAATCGGCCTCGTTGATGTTGATCGTGATCAGTCCGTCGGCGTGGCCGGTGAGCACGGACTCTTCGTCCGTGTTGGCTTTGAAATCAAACTGGAGCGGCTTTTCGCCGCCGACGTCCTCCGCGGCATATTGCAAACCGAGGTCGTCCAATTGGTAGAGCAGCTGCCGTTTGGCGAGCTCGAGGTTCTCCCAGCGATGGTGATTTTCTTCCAGGCTCAGATCGGGAATGACGTTGTTGAGCCGGCAGGCTTTGCACAAGCCAACGCCCGTCAGTGGATCGGCGACGACCGGCGGGGCCTCTGGATCGACCACGAAGACGCGGTTGCAAACGGCTTCGACGGCGTAGTTGTAACACTTCGCGACGGCGGTGTTGCACTTCGGGTTCCCGCAGACATATCGGCCGTTCACGGGCACGATCGGCGAAATGCGGCGGCAGGCCTCGCACCAAGCCACCTCGCTGCCGCAGCCAATGCAGACCGTGTTGTTGAAGAACAGGCGGCCCCCGCAGGTGCAAGGAAATGTATCCATGAGGCGTGTATTTCGATGTGGGTCGAAGGTTCGTGAGTTCGTATAGCGGTTGCGACGATGAGTCTGACGACAAAAAGCTTCAAGTCTGGCGACAGAAACTTCGCGTCTAACGACCAAGTGCAACTGCCGTACCGATCGCGGCGACAAGATTAGCGGCCGAATGGCCAGTTTACTCTTGGCGCGGCGAGGCGGTCGAGACGCATGGCGGCAACACGCACCGCGCTGCCTGTCCGCGCGGCAACATTGTGCTAGGATGCCGTGCGAACTTCGGTTCAATCGGTTCTCGACACATTGCTCACTTGGAGGCATCTGATGGCGATCTCGATGGGGCGGGCGAAGGCGTTGTGCAGCGCGAGCGAGCTGGCGCTGATGAAGGCCAGTACGCGGCAGGAAATCGGCGGACACACCGCGGCGCGATTGCGGCAGAAAGAAACGCAGGCCCGAAAGCTGCGCGACAAGTGGCGCGACCTTGCGGCCAGCCAGAAGCGTTCGACCCAAGCCAAAGTCGGCAGCCGCGACGCCGATTACAACAAGAACTCGGCCGAAAAGGCGGAGCTGTTTGATGAAGTGCTGAGTCGCTTCTCCGCTCAATTGGCCAAGCAAGAAGCGGCTGGCGAGACGCCAGGGCCCATGGGCCGGCGGCGCTCGACGAAAACGGCGCGGTCGCGGACGCATCGCGCCGCGCGGGCCGACGTCCGCGGCGAGTTGGCCGAAGCAAAGCGCGAGCTGAAGGCCAAGGCGAAGAAGAAGGCGGCGGCCCCAGCGAAGAAGTCAAAGCCGGTCGCGGCAGCGGCGGCTGAAATTGTCGAAGCCGCGGAACCCACGGCGGCCGTAACAGCGCCCGCGGCCGAACCAAAGAAGCCATCGAAGCGGCCGCGGCCGGTTGTCGGAGTTCACGCTACGGCAATCGAAGCGGGCCGCAAGGCGCAAGGACTCCGTGTCACGAAGCAAACTCAGCTGGCGGCTCGCACCGCGGCCAAGCAGGACCGGCTCAAAGCCAGCGGCTTAATGCGCATCCAGAAGAACCGCTCGGCGGCGAACAAGCGGAGCCAGGGGCGGCGCGATTCAAGGTAACTTCCATCATTGCCACGAAAATGGGCCTTTTCTCCTCACGGCGCGGATATACTTGAAATAGGGGAAAACGGAATGACTGCTAATGTTTCACCTGAAAACGAGCGATTCATTCGCCAAGCCATTGCGGAGGGTCGCTTCTCGAGTTGGGATGACGCAATTGATCGAGCAGTGCATCTCCTGCGCGAAGAGTCGGACGTAACAGACGATTCACGGTCTCGCGCCGACACTGTTGAAGAGTGGGTTTCTGAGCTACGCGCCTGGGCTGCCAGTCATCGAGGTATCGAGTCGCCGGTCGATTACGATCGAGATTCGATATACGCAGGTCGAGGTGAATGAGGATTCTGCTCGACACGAATGTGCTCGGTCGACTGGCGAATCCTGCCGACTCATTGCATGCATCCGCGGTCAATGGACTGTCAGCCGCACGCGAGCGGGGATATCGCCCCTCGCTCGTTCCGCAAGTGATCTACGAATTCTGGGTTGTTGCAACTCGTCCAATCGATCGAAACGGATTGGGAATGACGGTCCGAGAGGCCCAGGCGGATCTCGACAAATGCCTGGCGATGTTTGAATTGTTTCGCGATGAGCGAGCTATTTTCGCAGCACTTGATGACATTTAAGACTGCTGACTTTTCCCGTTTCGATGGGCTAGTCGTAGTCAATCCACAATCGGCCGTTTCGCTCCCGACGGTTTCATAGCTCCCGGAATTCGACAGGCGCCCTGCGATTCCAATTTGTTAGTTTGCGCGGGTTTGGTCGAGAAACTCCCGCGTGACTTCCTGCCGCGGTGCGTCGAAGACCTGGCTTGGTGGGCCGGACTCCGCGACGCGGCCGGCGTGCATCACGTGGACCGTGTTGGCGACGGTGCGGGCGAAGTGCATTGCGTGCGTGACGACGATCATGGTTTGTCCGCTCGCGGCGAGGTCGCTAATGACTTCGATCACCTCGGCCGCCATCCGCGGGTCGAGCGCGCTGGTGGGCTCGTCGAAGAGAATCGCTTCCGGGCGCATGGCCAGCGTGCGGGCGATCGCCACCCGCTGCTGCTGCCCGCCGGAAAGCTGGTCCGGCATGGCGTTGAATTTCTCGCCGAGGCCCACGCGCTCCAAAAGCTGGCGTGCTCCGGGCTCGCACTCGACCCGCGAGCGGTCGAGCGAATAGAGCGGGCCGGCGAGCACGTTCTCCAGAGCTGTCATGTGGGGAAACAGATTGAACTGCTGAAAGACCATGCCCACGCGGCGGCGGAGTTCGCGGAGCGAATCGGCGGAGTCGTTGTGGTTCGCTCCGGCGCGCAGTCGGATCTGGTCGACGCCGATCTCGCCCGCATCGAACGTCTCCAGGCCGTTGATGCAGCGCAGGAGCGTGCTCTTGCCGCCGCCGGAAGGACCGATGATGGCCGCCACTTCGCCGCGGCGAACCGACAGCGTCACGCCATCGAGCACGCGCAAGCTCCCGTGGCTCTTCACCAGATCGCGGATTTCAATCATCGCGTCGCCCTTACACGTTGACCTGCTTGAAGCGCGTTTCCAGCCGCCGGGCCACCAGCGACAGCGGATAGCTCATCGCCAGGTAGAGCAGGGCGGTCATCGCGCCGAACTCGAGCATTAACTGCGGATGGCTTTGAAACAGGAAACGGTACATGCCTGTGAGCTCGACGACGGCGATCATCGAGCACACGCTGGTGTCTTTGAACAGCGCGATGAAATCGTTGGTCACCGGCGGAATCACGATGCGAACGGCCTGCGGGATGATGACGCGGCGGAGCGCGGTGCGCGTGGTCATGCCGAGCGCGAGCGCCGCTTCCATCTGGCCGCGTGGGATCGCCAGCAAACCCGCCCGATAGTTCTCGGCCTCATACGCGGAGTAGTTGATCGCTAAACCCAGCACGCCTGCCCAAAACTCCGGCAGCGACACTCCCACGAGTTGCGGCAGCACGTAGTAGATCACGAACAACTGCAACAAGAGCGGCGTCCCGCGAAGCAATTCGACGTACGTCTCGCAGGGAATGCGAACCCAGGCAGGACCATACAGCCGTCCGATGGCGACGGCCAGCCCGAGCAGAATCGCCAGCGGCATTGATAGACACGAAAGCTGGATCGTGGTCCAGGCGGCGCGGAGCAGCATCAACGTGTAGTGGCCGATGTTGTTCCAGCGCGACTCGTCCGCCGTGGCGGCCGGAGGCCAGTTCTTGGCAACCTCGGCCAGCTCGCGCTGATCGTCGTTCCAAACACCGTATTTTTTGTAGATGCGTTCGAGCGTCCCATCGGCGATTGCCGATTCGATCGCGGCGTTGAGCGCTTGCCGGAGCGATTCGTCTCCTTTGCGGACGTAGCCGACGTAATAGCCGGGGGCCAACAATTCGCCAACTCGGTGCAGTCCGGGGAAATCGTCACCATAGAAGATGTAAATCGGCAAGTCCTCGACCGTGGCGTCGAGCTGGCCATCCTCGACAAGCCCCATCACGCTCGTGAGCTCGGAGTACTTTTTGAGGATGATCGAATCGCCGTAGCGGCTTTCGAGATATCGCTCGGCAGCGGAGCCTTGCAAGACGCCGACGCGCTTCTGCTTCTCGCCGGGCTTCGCGGTCAGGTCGTCCCACGAGGCAATCGAAGTGTCGCTCTCGCGCGTGAGCAGCGCCAATTTGTACTCGTAATACGGCACGGTCGACGACCAGAGCTGTTCGCGTTCTGCCGACCATTCGTAGCCGTTGAGCACGACGTCGATCGTGCCGCGGTCGAGTATCTGCGGCAACATCTCCCATTCCCAAGGCACGAACTCCGCGCGGACTCCCAGCTTTTCGGCGATGTATTGGGCCAGCTCGAACTCGAAGCCGGTAATTTTGTTGTCCGGCCCTTGATAGATGTACGGGCCGCCGCCGCTGGCGTCGCCGCCCCAGCGGAGCGTACCCCGTTCGCGGATCTCGTCCAGCGTGTCGGCGGCAGCCGTCGCCAAAGTCAGCACGATGGCCAGCAACGTGAATGCAGCAACGAGCAGACGCCTCGGCATCGGCGTGCCCTCCCGGCAGGTAAGTGGAAGATTCGCAAGCGGAACGCCGGATTATGCGCTCTCGAAAGCGGCGAACGCAATTGGAGCTGCGGCCGGGCGACGCACTCAGCGGCCAGACGACTCGAACGCGTCGACCCGATCGTGCATCGTGTAGAGCCGATAGCCTGCGCCCGTTGGCACCACGATGCCGCTCGACTTGTTGTCACCCACGATCGGGTTGCCAGGATATTTCTCCCAATGGATCAAGTCGCTCGACCGGGCCACGTTGGTGTTCCAGATCCGCGGCCGATCACCGTCGCGCCGGCCGCTGCCGTGATACAGGACGTAATACTGGCCGCCGTACTTGAACACCTGGTCGACCGCGATCTGTTCGCTATCGTATTCGCCGGGGCCGAGCGCGAGCACCGGCGTGTCTTGCACGTTGTTCCACTTCAAGGAGCGCGGGTCGGACGACGTCGCCAGCCAGACGCCCAGGTCGCCCCGTTCGTAGAAAAGGTTCCAGGAACCATTCTCGACCCAGACGGTCGGCGTGCCGAACGGCCGCTCAATCCTCTGGCCAGCCGTGGTATGAATTTCGAGCACTCCCGCCCCGGTCCACCGAATGCCGTCCGGCGACGTGAGCATTTGCGAAAGGCTCTCGTCCGGCCCTTCGGCGAACATGTAGTACGTGCCGCCGTCGTAGACGACCATCATGTCTTCGATATAGTGGCCGGGCGACAGCGGGTTGTCCTTGGAGCGCGTCCAACGCAGGCCGTCGGGCGACGTGGCGTATCCGAGCTGCCGGATGCCCGTTGGGGTGCCGTCGTAACCGGTGTACCAGAGGCGATACGTGTCGCTCTCGCGCAGAATCCATCCTCGTTCACGGATCATCGCGTCCCAATTGCCAGGCCCGTCACCCTTGAAAATCGGATTGCCCGAGAGCGGCGTCCACTCGACGAGCTCGCGCGGGAAAGCGGCTTGTTTCGTTGCGGTTGGCGGCTTCGCGGCAACCATCGGCGACATGACGGCAGCCGCGATCAATCCGGCGAACCAGGTCCAAATCGAAATGCGCGAGCGTTTCATTGATTGCAGTTCCTCAACAGGGGCTGCGAATCAAGGTAGGCCGTGTCGCAGGCCGTGGGAAGCCAGGTGGCTTTCTGCAGCGGGGGAGCTTATAGTAGCTCGCGCGGCTGCCCTCGTCGTTCGTAATCTTATTTACTCAGCCCATGCCGACCGTCACCGCTTGCAACCACTGTCAGGCGAAATACTCGGTGCCCGAAACGGCCATCGGGAAACAGACAAAGTGCGCGAAGTGTGGCAAGGCGTTTGTCGTCGCGCCGGCGACTCCAAGCGGTGGAGTCGCGAAGACCGCTACAAAGACCGTGACGACGACCCCCAAGCCGGCCGCGCCTGCCAAATCATCTGACAAATCACCTGCTACGGCGCCGCAGGCGAGCAAACCGCCGGCGCCGGCCGTCAACTCGACTGCCGCCAAGCCAGCCGTCGGGCGACTTACCGAGGCTGAATTGTGGTCTGCATTTCGCGGTGAGTTCCAGCGCGTGCGGATGCCGCTCGGCTATCGGCTTGGCATCTTGCTGGCGGCCGTCGTCATGGTTGGACTGATCGTGGTCTACCTGGCGCTGATCGGACTCGTGGCGTACGGAACCTACTACCACGCTGTAAACGACACGGCGCTCGCTGGCATGGGCGGCACCGGGCGGGGACGGTTGTTGATGGTGCTGGTCTATGTCGCGCCGATCTTCGCCGGCACTGTGCTGGTGTTCTTCATGATCAAACCGCTCCTGGCCCGGCCCGCGCAGCGAGAGCGGTCGCGTTCGCTCACCCGAGAGAGCGAGCCGCTGTTGTTCGCGTTCGTCGACCGCGTCTGCGAAACCGTCGGCGCGCCGCGGCCAAAGCGGATCGACGTCGATTGCCAGGTCAATGCGTCGGCCAGTTTTCGCCGCGGCCTGTGGAGCATGTTCGGCAAAGACCTGGTGCTCACGATCGGTTTGCCATTGATGGGCGGGCTTACCGTCGAGGAGTTCGGGGGCGTCTTGGCACACGAGTTCGGCCATTTCACGCAAGGCGTCGGCATGCGGCTCACCTATCTGGTGCAGCGGATCTCGACTTGGTTCCTCCGCGTCGTTTACCAGCGCGATGTCTGGGACGAGCATCTGGCGGTCCTCGCCGGAGAGCTCGACATCCGCATCGGCTGGGTCGTGATGCTCGCGCAGCTGGGAGTCTGGATCGGCCGCAGCATCTTGTGGGTGCTGATGCACATCGGCTTCTTGGTGAGCGGTATCCTGCTGCGGCAAATGGAGTTCGATGCCGATCGTTGCGAAGCGAACTTCGCCGGCAGCGCCGCATTAGTCCGCACGATGCGAAAGCTGCAGATCCTGAACGCGGCGTCCCAGCTCGCCCAGGTACAGGCGGGCGAACACCTCGACGAAAAACGGCTCGTCGAGGATTTTCCGGGTCTGATTCAGCTCAACGCCCGCACCATCCCCGCAGAGACCGTGGCCGCGATCGACGCCGAGATCGCCAAGTCGCGCACCGGTTGGTTCGACACGCATCCGAGCGACCGCGAGCGCATCGCCGCCGCCGAGAAACTCGCCAGACAGGGCATCTTTCACCTCGACCGGCCGGCCCACCAGCTGATGCACGACTTTCCGCTGCAGTCGAAGGCCACGACCTGGGACCTCTATCTCGTACTGTTTGGTCCGAAAGTGCCGCGTAGCGCGCTCGTACCCGTCGCCGAATTCGCGCGAGCGGCTAAGAGCCGCTGGCGCGATCCGGATGAGGCGAAGCGGCCGGAGCACTATCGGTATCAGTAGGCGAGCGCGCAGCCTGTGCGACGGCCCATCGTTCGAGCGGAGTAAGCGCGGAGCAAGCTCCGCCGTTAAATTTGGGCTGGGGAGCTGCGCGCTTTTTTAGTTCGCAAAGATCCCGGTGCCGTACCAGATGCCGTTCGAGCCCTTGCGGATGTCGTAGCCATAGAACTTGTGCGTTCCGCTCACGGCGCTCCAGTGGCCCGGTGAGTGCCGCCAGCTCAGCACGCAATCGATGCAGGAATCGATCATGCCCTGGCTTGGCCAGCTCTCGGCGACCACCTCGCTCGCGCCGCTGGCATGTGTGCTCGACACCAGGTGGTGCACGCGGGTCTCCCAGTTATGGTGCCCTTGCACGCCGATCTGCGCCTGGTAGGCCGATTGCTTCGTGGCCCCGGCCGCCAGTTCCGGATGCATCGCGCCTTCGGTGCTCCGCGGATGCTCGGGGTGAATCCGCACGGCCCAGACCATCGTCCGCTGCGTGATCGTGCCGGCCGGCAGAGTGAGCGCCGTCGTCAGGTACGAATTCTCCCAGCGATAATACTTGCCGTTCGGGAACGGCAACGCCGTAACCATCTGGCCATAGAACGGCTCTTTGGCATTCTTGTAGTCGACGATCGCCAGACCCGGCTTTTGCTTCAGGTATGCGAACTTCGGATCGTCGATCACGGCGGTGCGGTTCTTGCGCAGCAGGCCCAGTCCCAGACCGACGGGGCGATCATCGCGCCGCACGCGAACCAGGACGTAGTCCGCCAATTGTTTCCGCACCGCTTCGTTCTCGTGCAGAAACTTTTCCAGGCCGCGCTGCTCCGCGCTCGAGTCGTTCGGCAAGAAATTCACCAGCAGCATTTTCTTTTCGGCGCGGGCCTCGTCGCAGGCGGACTCGTAGTTGGTGTGCCAACAGAGTTCCGAAACCGTGACGCAATCGCTGCGCCGCAACGAGAACGTCGGGAACTGGATCGCGCTGGCGACGTTGGTCGCCAGCAGCAAAATGGTGAATAAACTGGCGGCCGACGACAGTTGGCGACCGCGGAATGGAGTGCTAGCGTTGCGAATCATGCGCATGGTGACCTCCTCAGGATCCAACGGGAAGGAGTCGTTTTAGGTGGGCGATGAGGCGTCTACCGGTGACGGCCACATCGAATATGGTTAAGCGACGCCCGCGGGACTCCACCGCACGATGCGTCGATTAGTTGAGGCAGGACCAGCCACCCTAAACCAATCAAAAACCGGCGCACACCCACCAACCTGAGGGGTTTTAATGGCACAAGGCTGTAATTTGTGGCCGATTCCCGCGGTTTGCGGCTATTTGGCAAAGTGGGCACGCCACCAAATCAGTCCGGCCAGGGCCGCGGCAGTGAACAAAGCGCCCGTGAAAAAGGTGGTTGAGGGGCCGACCGCTTCCCACAACACACCGGCCAGCAGACTCGCCGCCAACGTGGCCACACCGGAGACCAAATGGAACACTCCGAACGCCGAACCGCGGAGCGCGGCAGGGGCCGTGTCGGCAACCATTGCCGAGAGGAGTCCCTGGGTCAGCCCGAGGTGCAGACCCCAGACCGCGATGCCGACGAGCGTCGCACTCAGTTGCACGCCAAGCGCCAGGATCACGTCGGCCACGATGAGCATAACGAGCCCACACGCGAGCAAACCGACGCGGCCCACGCGATCGGAGAGTCTGCCGACGGGGTAGGCCGACACGACATAAGTAATGTTCATCACCACGAGTGCCAGGGGCGTCCAGGCGAGCGACAAGCCAACGTCGTGCGCCCGCAACACGAGAAACGCCTCGCTGAAACGGGCCAGCGTAAACACCGCGCCGATCACGACGACGCTCCAGTACGCGGCGCTCAATTGCCGCAGCTCACCGAGATGGGGCAGGGTCCGCGGCGGACGATCGTCGGCGTGCCGAGTGGGCTCGTCGATTCCAAAGAGCAAGAGTGCGACCGCCACCCACGCCGGCAGCGCCGCCACCCAGAACACGCCGCGGATATTGCCCGCGAACGCGGCCATCAAAGCAATCGCCGCCAGCGGCCCCAGCACGGCGCCGAGTGTATCGAGCGCTTGTCGCAGGCCGAACGCCGCGCCGCGTTGCTCGGCCGGCGTGATGTCGGCGATCAGTGCATCCCGCGGCGCACCGCGAATGCCTTTGCCCAATCGGTCCGCGAAGCGGGCTGTCAGCACGGCCCCGGCGGTCGTCGCCAGCGGGAAGAGCGGTTTGGCGAGTGCGGCCAGCCCGTAGCCGCTCACGACCAGCGGCTTGCGGCGGCCTAATCGGTCGCTCCAGACGCCGGAACATACCTTGGCAATCGATGCGGTCGCCTCGGCCACGCCTTCGATCAGGCCGAGCGCAGCGGCGCTCGTCCCCAGCACCGACACCAGAAACACCGGCAGCAGGGAATGGATCAGCTCCGAAGAGAGATCCATCGACAGGCTCGCCAGGCCGAGAATCCAAATCGTGCGCGGGAGCCGCTCGTGCGACATGATGGTTGCTCAATTTCCGGGCCGGGTTCGATAGAGCCGATCATCGGAAGGACTGCTCAGCCGCTGGGCCGCGTAGTCTTTGCGCCGTTTAACCGTTGGGCAGTTTAACCGTTGGGCCGCTTAGCCGCTGGGCCATGTCGCGTTCGGATCAAAGTTGATGATCGGCGATTCGGGACGCTCGGGAATCTGCGGGCGCAGATAGGGTTTGTCCGCCGCCTTGTGGCAGCCGTAGCAGATTTCGAGCGACGTGCGATACTGATGCTCGAACTCGGCTTTGTCTTTCGCCGCGATCGCCACGTGCAGATGACGAAAAGGTCCGTTCTCGAACCCTTCGAGGATGGGCGCGAGCTCGACGTCGTGGCCCTTGGTGTCCTTGCGCACTGGTATGACTCGCACGGCCCAATGCATGTGCGAGAGCGTCTCCTCCCAATAGAACTCGGCGAGCGGCCAGTTCTCGTGCTGCCCCGCGAACCAGAGATTGGCGAAGTGGTAGCTCACGTCTTGCATCGTGTGCGATTGGGAGGGGAGCTTGCCTTGGATCGTGGCGATTTCGCCGGCCAGTTGCTCCAGGCTAGGGGAGGAGGCCGGGGCCGGCGCTTGTGCATGGGCTCTCGGCGCGGACTCCGCCAGGATGGCATGCGCGAGCGCCCCGAACGCCAGGCCGATCAGGAACAGGGCCAGCGACGACAGACGGTCAGCATTCATGGCGATTCTCCCTAGGCAATGGTTTTTCCCGGCCGTAGCATGGATTGTATCGCGATCGTATCGACAATCAATATCGAGAACCGATAGAATGGCCGACGATGTGCTGCGTCATCTGCACCTGGGCTTCATCCGGTTGCACATCCTGTACCATGCGGCCAAGGAGCCGATCTGCGGCACTGAGCTGATGGAAGAACTCGGCGAGCATGGCTACGACGTGGGGCCAGGCACGATTTATCCCGTCTTGCACCAGATGCAACAGGCCGGCCTGCTGGCGGCCAAAACACAAGTTGTCGGGGGCAAGCGGCGCAATAATCTCCGCGCGACGGCCGCCGGGCGGAAGCTGCTCCGCGAGGCCCGCATCAAACTCCGGGAGCTCGCCAGCGAAGTGCTCGACGACGTCGACCATCGCAAGAAGTGAGGCATAGCGCGATGAATTCCAGGCTCTTGACCACCCATACGGCCGCGGCCGTGATCATCATTCGCTTGATGATTGGCACGGTGTTCGTCTCCGAGGGTATCCAGAAGTTTCTTTATCCAGCAGAGGTTGGAGCAGGACGGTTCGAGAAGATCGGCATCCCATCGCCCGCGATCGCCGCTCCAGTCGTCGCTGCTTTCGAGATTGCCTGCGGCGCGCTCGTTCTGTTTGGCGCTTTCACGCGGCTGGCCGTCGTGCCGCTACTCGCGATCATGCTCACGGCGATTGCCACGACCAAGATTCCCATCCTGCGGGAGCAAGGATTCTGGAAAATGGCCCATGAAGCCCGCACCGACTGGTCGATGCTGCTGGGATTGATCTTTCTGTTAGTCGTCGGAGCCGGAGCGTGGTCGCTTGACGCCTATTGGACGCGCCGCGAATCGACTTGAACCGCGCTGGAAGTGTGTCGCGTCGCGGGGCAAGACACGCCAAGTAACGATCGATTCCTGCGTGCCCGCGCGTGAAGCATCTCGGTTTGGATCGCCCATTGATTCCCGTTGACCGCGTCGTATCGCAAGCCTATATTTGCTTAGGCGAATATATGAAAACCAAGACCGCTCCAACCGTCGATCAGATGTTCCGGGCGTTTTCGGACCGCACGCGGCTGCGGATCTTGAGCATGCTGCGGCGCGCGGGGCGGGGCGAACTTTGCGTCTGCGAAATCGTCGGCGTGCTCGGCGTGCCGCAGCCGAAAGCTTCGCGGCATCTCGCGTACTTGCGCCGTGCCGGACTCGTCGAGGCCCGCCGGGAAGGGCTCTGGATGTACTATCGTCTCGCGGCGCCGCGCAACACATTCCACCAGAAGCTGCTCGACTGCCTCGCGTGCTGTTTCGACGACGTGCCGCAACTCTCTCGCGACGCGAAGAAGTTGAAGCAAACACCGGGCTGCTGTTCGTAGAGCCCCAATATTTTTTTCGTAGTTACATTCGGATGAGCGAATACAACATGGATCGCAAACCGGTCGTCCTGTTTCTGTGCACGGGCAATTCCTGCCGCAGCCAGATGGCCGAAGGCTGGGCGCGGCGATTGAAAGGCGATGTGCTCGATGCCTGCTCGGCCGGCGTCGAGCCATCCACGTTGAACGCCGATGCGGTCCGCGTGATGGCCGAGGCGGGGGTCGACATCTCGAGCCACCATTCCAAACACCTAGACGAAATCGCCGACCGCCGGATCGACTACGTCGTCACAGTCTGCGACCACGCCCATGAGACTTGCCCCGTCTTCACAGGCGGCGCCAAAGTGATCCATCATTCTTTCGACGATCCCCCACGCCTGGCAGCAAATGCAGCGACAGAGGCCGAGCGGCTCGCACCGTATCGCCGTGTGAGGGATGAAATTCGCGCGTACGTCGAAACGCTGCCGAAGTCATTACGCGATCGGCAGGGAGGAGAGCCGTGAGTCAATCAGTTGCTCCCGCCACTTCGGTCGCTCCGCTGTGCCCACGTGGCCGACTCTCGTTTCTTGACCGTTACCTCACGCTGTGGATCTTCCTGGCGATGGCCATCGGCGTGGCCGCAGGCTACCTGCTGCCCGGCGTCGAAGCATTCGTCAACCGCTTCCAGGTCGGTACGACGAACATCCCTATCGCCTTCGGGCTGATCCTCATGATGTACCCGCCGCTTGCCAAGGTGCGGTACGAAGAGCTGGGCGACGTGTTCCGCAATTGGAAAGTGCTGGGGCTCTCACTCGTTCAGAACTGGGTCATCGGACCGCTGTTGATGTTCGTGCTCGCGGTGGTGTTTTTGCGTGGCTACCCAGAGTACATGACCGGCCTGATCCTGATCGGTCTCGCCCGCTGCATCGCGATGGTGATTGTCTGGAATGAATTGGCCCGGGGCGACACGGAGTACGCCGCCGGCCTCGTAGCCTTCAACAGCGTGTTTCAGGTCTTGTTCTACAGCCTCTACGCCTGGTTCTTCATCACCTGGCTGCCGCCGCAACTCGGCCTCGCCGGCAGCGTTGTCGAAGTCAGCGTGCGGCAGATTGCCGAGAGTGTATTCATCTACCTCGGCATCCCGTTTCTCGCCGGCATGATCACGCGATTTGTCCTGCTGCGCGCGAAAGGGCGAGAGTGGTACGAGCAGGTGTTCATTCCCCGCGTGAGCCCGCTCACGCTCGTCGCGCTGCTGTTCACGATCCTGGTCATGTTCAGCCTCAAAGGAAACCAGATCGTGAAGATCCCGTTCGATGTGCTCTTGATTGCCGTACCGCTGCTCGTCTATTTCGTCGTGATGTTCCTGGTGAGCTTCTTCATGGGCCGGCAGGTGGGGGCGGACTACTCGAAGACCGCGACGCTCGCCTTCACCGCGGCCAGCAACAATTTTGAACTCGCCATCGCCGTGGCCGTCGCGGTCTTCGGCATCAACTCGGGTGCGGCGTTTGCTGCAGTGATCGGACCACTGGTGGAAGTGCCCGTGATGATCGCGCTCGTGAGCGTTGCGAAATACTTTCGACGCAGGTACTTCGAGCCGAATTCATTCGCCTATTAGCAATCTCGCAATAAGCTGGAGTAAAGACTCATGTCAGACAACGTCATTGACGCGGTGCGTGCGAAGTATGGGGAAGTGGCGCAGAGCGGGCTGTCGACCGCGCACGACGGCGTGCGGGCAGTGGCCGAGGCGTTCGGCTACTCCGGCGCGGAGCTCGCGTCGATCCCGGCGGAAGCGAACATGGGGCTCTCGTGCGGCAACCCGACGGCCTTCGCCAGCTTGCGGCCGGGGGAAGTGGTCGTCGACTTGGGCTGCGGCGGTGGGCTGGATGTGTTTCTCGCGGCCAAGAAGGTCGGCCCGACGGGGAAGGCCATCGGCATCGATATGACGCCCGACATGCTCGAACTCGCACGGCGGAATGCAGCCCAAACTGGTGCGACGAATGTCGAATTTCACCAGGCGACGATCGACTCTTTACCGCTTGCCGATTCGTCAGTCGATTGCGTGATCAGCAATTGCGTGATCAACCTCGCGCCGGACAAGCGCGCTGTGTTTCGCGAGATCGCTCGCGTGCTCAAACCAGGCGGTCGGCTGGCGGTGAGCGACATTGCGCTCAAGCAGCCGCTGCCGGCCGAGATGGGAGCGAGCCTGATGGCCTACATCGGCTGCATTGCCGGAGCGATCCCCGTGGACGACTACCGCCGCGGCTTGAAAGACGCCGGCTTCGACGCGGTCGAGATTGTCGACAGCGGCGCCGACCTCAATGCCTATGCGAAGGTCGAGAATCAGGCGGGCTGCTGCTCACCAGCGATGAGTGCGGCGAGCTTACCGATTGTTTCGGACTGCTGCTCCGCACCGAACCTGCACAGTGAACTGGCGGAACTACTACGGCGCTACAACGTGAATAACTTTGCGGCGAGTGTGAAGGTCTACGCAGCAAAGCCGCATTGAAAGCGCGGCGTATTACAGCTGCACGACGGGTAGCTTCTGGACGACTTCGATGGCCACGTCGAGCGTGGAATCGCCGGAAGCAGAGGCCGAGGCGGCTGGTGCGGAGGCGGAATTGTCGCTCACGCCGCGGAAGCCGACCTGATACATGTTGCCCGACGCTCCGTTGAGGGCGGGGCCGCCCGCGGATAGAGAGCCGCCATCGGCAACCAGCTTGCCACGACGCGTGTCGATATCGGGGGTTACTCCGACGTTGGCGATTGGGTTGCCCATGGGCGAGAAAAACTTGGCGGTGGTGATGCGAGCGCCCGCGCCGGCGTAGCCGAGCGGGAAGATGCCTTGCACCGAGCCTTTGCCGTACGAACGGCAGCCGATTACTTTGCCGCGGCCACTGTCTTTGATCGCGGCCGCGAAAATTTCGCTGGCACTCGCGCTGTCACCGTCGATTAGCACCACGAGCGGAACGCGCCAGGTGCCGGGGCGGTGAGCGCGATAGTTGAAGTTTTCTTGTTCGCTGCGGCCGCGAGTCGAGACAATCGGGCCATCGGCGATGAACTTGTCGGCGACTTCGACGCTGGCGGTGAGCAGACCGCCGGGGTTGCCGCGCAGATCAAGCACGAGGCTCCGCATGCCCTTGGCGTGCAGGTCCCAGAGGGCGGTTTCGAGATCGCGGGCGGTCGTCTTTTGGAAAGCGGGGATGCGGACGTAGGCCACGCCGTGGGCCGGGTCGATGATCTTCACGTCTTCGAGGCTGGGCACTTCGACGTGAGCGCGGCGGACGTTGAGCTCGCGCGGCGACTGGCCGGCGGTTACAACCGACACGCGGCAGACGCTGCCTTCGGGACCGGTGAGCAAGGTGGCGGCTTCATCGGTCGACATTTCGCCGGTCGACTGACCGGCCACGGCGATGATCCGATCGCCGTCGAGGATGCCTGCGCCTTGGGCGGGGCTGTTCGGAATCACATGGACGATCAACAGGGCCCCGTTGTCCGCCTTGAGTTCGACGCCCAGGCCGACAAAATTGCCTTCGATCTGCGAGTAAATGTCGCGGAGCTGGTCGGCGGTCAGGAAGGCCGAATAATGGTCCAGCGCGCTGGCGGCCGCGGCGGTGAACTCAAGGATCGTGGCCGACTCGGAGAGACCGATCTGGCGGCGGGCCAGCTGGGCGGCCTGGGTGACCACGTTCATCGCGTCGGCGCGGGAGCCGATTTGGTAACGCGCACTGAGCTGCCGCAAGCTGGCGCGGAGCTGTTCGACCTGGTTGGCGCTGGCCTGGATACCGTTGGTGGCGAGGAACTTCCGTTCGGTGAGCGCGATGTCGAGGCTCTGCGCGCCGCGGTTGAACAGGTCACGCCACGGCGGCACCGTGTAATAATGGGTGCCGATCTTCGCCAAGAGGTCGCCGTACAGATCGAGCGAGTCGCGGGAGCTGAGCGTCTTGACCGAATTCTGGAAGCTGCGATCGTCGTAGCGCTGCTCGAGGCTGTAGTGAATGCGGGCAGTGTCGAAGTGGTCGGTGAGCGTCGGCTCTTCGGGGTGCTCGCGGAGGGCTTCTTCGAAATGGGAGAGGGCTTCGGCCCAGCGGCCGGAGCCTTCAAGCGTCTGGCCTTTCTCGATCCACTTTCCGACCGTGCTGGGGAGCGAATTGACGGCCGACGCGGCCGGTTCGGCCGAGGCCGTAGGGCTGAACGACTGGGCGGGAATCAGTTGGCCGGCAGCCGGTTGGACAGCTGCGGGGGCGACGAGCGTCGCCAGAAGGATTGCCAGGCCAAGGAACCAGATGCTGACAGAGCGGAGTGGGCGGGAGACCCGGGTAAACATCGCAGCGTTCCGTCGGGGTAGAGAACTGGGTTCTGCGGCACGTCCCTGGCCTCGCCGGGCGACTCCTCGCTCGGCAGCAAGTTGGGCGGGTGACCACACGCTGTAGTACCGGCCCCCGTGAATATAAGTCGCGAATTGGGCGTCGTCAAAGAAATGGCCGCCGGTTTTCGCCACAAAATGGCGGCGGGCCTGACGGACGTGACGTCCAGGGCGAGAAGTAACCTTTGCAGCGCTGAAAACGGCCGCGGTGCGGCTGCGCGACTTACCGTGCGAGACAGTGCCGGACATGCTGATTGTGGCTGCGGCGGCCGTGCGGAATCGTCGCAGTCGCTACGATCGTCACGAACCGCAAGCGCTTTGAGGCGCGACGAATCGTGAGGGCGGCCGACTGAGAGATTCCGTCCGTGGTCCACCGTCGGTGCCACGCTCCCCAAGAGTCGAGAGGGAACAGCGTCGTGCCGTCATGAAGCCGGCGATTCCTGTCACCGGCGAACAATGTCAATCCGTTAGTATGTTCGAGAGACGCGGCGGGCAAAGGTTCGCGTGATGCGGCCGTGTGCGTCTGGCGGTATTCGGTACGCAGGCGGCGAAAGTCGGTTCGCAGCGTGCGGATCAATCGAGAATTCGCGTGATAGCAGGATTTGTGATGCGGAGAAACACTCGGCCAATTTGCCAGATCTAAATAGGTGGCATTCGTGTCGCAACTAACGGGCAGCTGTCGGGTTCCGTCGTATTCTGACCACCGACTTGTTTATTGCCGATCGCCGGCGGAAAATCGGTGAGGATTTTAGCACCGCATGATGTACGATTGCGTGAGTTGAGGGTAAGACTGGCTTCCAACGAGAGTGCTGCCGGACGAACAGAGGAGAGTCTAATGAATCGAAAACTGTTGACGCTTGCCTTTCTGATTCCACTCGTCGGGCAGGCTCGCGCATGGGCAACACCAGAATGGACACGGCAACTCGGCACGACTGCGACGGATATTAGCCGGGATGTTGCCGCAGACGGTTTGGGCAGCGTCTTTATTACTGGCGAAACTCTCGGCAACCTGGGCGGGCCGAACGCGGGGTCGTTTGACCCGTTCGTGGCGAAATACGATGACACGGGAAATCTGCTCTGGACGCGGCAATTCGGCACGACGAAGAGTGAAACCGCGGAGAGCATTTCTACGGATGGGCTCGGCAACGCTTACATCGCCGGCGGACAGAACGGACTCTTTGTGGCCAAGTACGACGGTGCTGGCAATCTCGAATGGACGCGCGAGGCCCCGGGATACGCGCTGGGAGTTGCTGCCGACGGCCTGGGATCAGTCTACGTGGGCGGCTATCGAAGTGGGCCAGGGGGCAACGACGCTTTCCTGACCAAGTACGACGACGCCGGCACCTTCCAATGGACGCAGCAACTGGGGACGACCGACTACGACATCGGTTGGAGAATTGCTGCGGATGGTTTGGGCAACGTCTATCTTGCAGGCCAGACCACGGGAAGCCTCGGAGGACCGAACGCAGGTGGTTACGACTCATTCATCGCCAAGTACGACGGCACAGGCGCGCTCGAATGGACGCGACAATTCGGAACGAGCGCGGGTGACTTCGCCAGGAATGTGGCCGTGGATGGCCTTGGCAATGCCTATATCGTTGGGAGTACCACGGGAAGCCTGGCCGGTCCGCTGGCTGGGACAACGGATGTGTTTGTCGCCAAATATGACGCGACAGGAAACGTGGAGTGGTCGCGGCAGTTTGGAAGCGGAGCGCTGGCAGGCGATTCTGGCAACGACATCTCGGCCGATCAATTCGGCAATATATATGTCGCCAGCCGACTTGCTTTTGTCGGACCCGCACTCACGAAGTTCGACGCCGACGGCAATTTCCAAGGAACTACCATCTTGGACAGCGGCCTTTACTACGGTGTATCAGCCGACGGAACCGGCGATGTGTATCTCTCGGGTTACGTCGAGCCGAACAACTACGACGCGATTTTGGTAAAGTTCACTGAAGCGATCGTGCCGGAGCCAGCATCGATTCTGCTGGTTGCGACTCAATTAGTTCTTGTCGGCGTGTCTCTGGGACGACGAGAGTTGCGTGAAAATTAGTCGCTCGAAGGCAGCTGGGGCGCATTCGAGGCGGTTCGGCAGGAAAGGCGTAGCCGGTGTGCTGCCACCGCTCGCCGGGCGAGAGGATTTGGAGGACGAAATTTCGCTTTAGAGGCCACAACTGTCGAGATACTCGTCATCGAAACAGGACGATTCAAAGTTTCATGATGCCCAGTTTAGCGAGTAGTCGGTCGACTCGGTAAGCATTTTCTCGGACGGCGGCGGTAAGGTTGGCAGAGTTGGCGAGGCGGAGAAGATTGATGGCCGCGTTG
>JBFWSG010000052.1:0-39732 GCA_050248495.1 Pirellulales bacterium
AGGGATACCGACTTCTGTGCACTTCGGAAACTGCTCACAGAGAGGAACGTAGGAGAACCAAACATGCTGAGTGTGAAAGATCAACAAAGACTGCGAGACCTCTGCGAACTGGATCGACAGGGGAAGTTGGGGGAGTTTGTCGATCGAGTAGCGCATGAACTACGGCGGGAAGGCCTTGGCCGCGTACGGGATCCGCGGGAGCTGCCGTTTTTGAAATCAGCGTTGCGAGTGTACGAGCAGTTGTATCAACCGCCGTCGGTGCCGGACTCGGCAGAGGTTTTGCATGTGTTGTTTCCTGGACTGCGCGCGGAGATTGCCGACACTGTGCTATCGACGATGACTGGCGAGCTATCCGTACGCCGTGTGTCGCGGAATTGAGTGAACGGAGAAAGGAGGCAGAGATGCTTGAGAACTTGACGATTCTGCTCTCCAAGGCGGAGCAGAAGGGGCAGCATCGAGTCCAGGCGAAATGGGGCGGGATTGAGTATCTCGATTGTTTCGATCCGTGGAATGAATGGCGGCGTCGGACCTTTGCGGAAAACGCGCTCAGCGCATTCGGTTGGACGGACGCTTCAGCGGAGCACGTGGGCGCCGTGATGCGGGCGGTGCTCGACGAGCTCGAGCGGATTGAACGGCCCGAGAAACGGATGGACAGCGAGCCGATGGATCAGATGCGCGACGATGGCAGGACGCGTTGGCTATGGCCGGGCCGGATCGCGCTCGATTCGTTGTGTGTGATCGCCGGCGACCCAGGGTTGGGCAAGAGCGTCTTGTCGCTCGACATCGCGGCTCACGCTTCTCGTGGCGCTCCATGGCCGGACGAGAGCGGGTTTGCGCCTGTGACCAGCGTATTGCTGATGAGCGCGGAAGACGATTTTGTAAACACGATTCGTCCGCGGCTGGTGGCGGCGGGTGCCGATCTGAGTCGGGTGACCGCTCTCAAAGGAATCGTCGAGGGGAGTGGGAAAACGCTCGCGCGGATGCTCGATATCTCGCAGGACCTCGAAGCGCTGCAGGACTCGATCGAAGCGGTTCCTCCACCGCGACTGTTGGTGATCGATCCGATCAGCGCCTATTTGGGCGCGGTGAGCGAGAACGCGAACGCGGAAGTTCGCTCGCTGCTGCGGCCGCTGGCGGAAATGGCGGCCTCTACCGAGACGGCGATCGTGCTGATCTCGCACTTGCGGAAGGCGAAGGGTTCGAGCTTGCACCGGATCATCGGTTCGATTGCCTTTGCGGCGGTGGCGCGGAGCGCGCTGGTGGTGCAGAAGGTGAAGGACGTGGGTGGTCGAGACCGTCGGCTGGTGCCAGTGAAGTGCAATCTGGAAGTCACGCGGAAGGCGCTGCGTTTTCGCGTGGAGAAACATCCCGACTATCCGCAGCCGCAGATTGTCTGGGGTGCGGAGGAATCGCACGACGACGTTTCCCTGCCGCAAGAACCGCAGGGGCGACCCAACGCGCTCACGCCGGACGAAATCGACGCGCTCGATCGTTGTGTAGCGCTGGGTCCGGTGACGCTGGACGACTTGCGGGAGCGATTACGGGATCGCGCACCGTCGGACATGACGCTCAAACGGTTAGTGGATGCGCGCTATCGTTGGCTGGAAGAGAAACGAGGTCGCTTGCGATTGATCGGTGTACGAGATCGTGAGGAGGCAAACGATGAGCGAAGCTGACCAACGCGATGAGAAGTTTTCCAGGGAGAAGTTTCTGGGATTGCTCCGATCGGGACTGTGGCCGGCGACGGCCTTGGCGTATCTGGGCATCGGGAAAAATGAATGGCGCGAGATGCGGCAGGCGGATGCGTCGCTGGCGGCCGAAGTCTCTCAAGCGGTTGCCGCCTTTGAAATGATTCACGTACGAAACCTGCACGCGAAGATTCAAGAGGCCAACGATTGGCGCGGAAGTGCCTGGTGGCTGGCGCAGCGGTTTCCGAATCGCTATGGAACCGGTCGAGAGAATAAGCAGGTTGAGAAAGCGGTGGAAGAGGTGCTCACGGTGCTCGACGAGGCGTTGAGTTCTGAATTTACCGCACCGGCGGAAGTTCAACGGCTGGCCACCGCCTTGGCGAAAGTTCGCTTGAAGCGGCGTTCGTGATCGCGGCACGGAGTACCTGATCAAGGAGCGCCGCCGCGGAAGTGCACAAAAGTCGGTACCCCGACTTTTGTGTATTTCGGTTCGACAGGAGATGTGAAATGAGCGTTTTGCGTGGAAATGGCAATTTGGGCCGCCACTACGTCGCGAGCGACATGGCTAGCCCCAGCGCGATGGCAAGGAGCGTCGTGGTGATGAGCAGTGTGCGGAGACTGAAGCGCCAGCTGGGACGTAGAGGTGCGGTGAGCATGCCAAGCGTGGCGGCCGTTAGGACAAGAAACCAATACGGCGAAGCGATGAACGCGGAGTCCCTGGAAACGTACCCACCAAACCCTTGGTACCGGTCGGAGGTGCTCAGCCACCGACGACGAACAATAAATGTCCTTGGGTCGCCGGATGGGGTTCTTACTTGGCCTCTCAGGTCAAAGAACGATGACGACAAATTTCCCCGATCCGATTCGACGTGGATGTACCGATCTGGCGCGAATATCCAGACAATCTCTTCCTTCCACCACAGGCTGCGCAGCCACATCGCGCTCAACAGCATTGTCAGCGCAGCGAAAGACGCACAGAGAGCAATGTTTCGACGAATCATTGGGTTCTCGCCCTGAGTATAGCAGAGGCAAAGTGGACGCCAACCGTTTGCCAAGCAACTGTTTGCCAAGTAACTACGGAGCCAGTCGTGAAAGCTTTGAGGGCCATCGACAAGCTGTCCAGTCGCTACGCCGCGGCGGCGGAAGGAGCCGAGCGGGCGGCCGCGTATCCGCGGCTCTTGGACTGGGGGCGACACTACTTGCCGGCTCATTTTCAGCGGCCCAGCTCGAGAATGCATCGTTGGATTGAAGCGCAGCTGGCGGATGCGGCCGAGGCGCGCGGCGCGCGGGTGAATCTCGTCGGGCCGCGGGGGCATGCCAAGAGCACAGTCGTCACGTTGGCCTATGTCCTGCAATCGGCGGTCGAACGGCGGGAGCCCTATATCTGGATCGTCTCCGACACGAAGGAGCAGACGCAGCTGCATCTGGAGAACGTGAAGCGGGAGCTTGTGGAGAACGCGCGGCTGGCGCGCGATTACCCGTTGGCGTGTGGCAAGGGCCGGCGCTGGCAGCGGCACGCGATTGAACTGCCCAACGGCGTGGTGATCGAGGCCTGGAGCACCGGCCAACGGATTCGTGGGCGACGGCTGCGGGAAAATCGGCCGACGCTGATCGTGTGCGACGACTTGCAAAATGACAGCCACATTTCGTCGGGCGTGCAGCGCGATTCGTCGCGCCGCTGGTTCGAGGGAACGCTGCTCAAAGCCGGCACCAAGGACACGAACATCGTCAACCTGGCCACCGCGCTCCACCGCGAGGCGCTCGCCATGGAGCTGCTCGTAGCGCCCGGTTGGACCTCGCAGCGATTCGCGTCGATCGAATCCTGGCCCGCCAACATGCAGCTGTGGGAAGAGTGGGAAAAGCACTATACCAAAGTCATCGATCCCGATGCTGCCGCCCACGCGCGGCGTTACTTTGAAGAACATCGCGACGCCATGGAAGCAGGCGCCGTTGTCCTGTGGCCCGACGTGGAGGATCTTTACACGCTAATGCAGATGCGCGTCGAAAGTGGGCGCGCCGCGTTCGAGCGCGAAAAGCAAGGCTCGCCCATCGATCCGCTGCTCTGCGAGTTTCCGGCCGAGTATTTCGACGACGATACGATCTGGTTCGATCGCTGGCCGGGCGACCTGGCGATCCGCGCGATCGCGCTCGACCCCAGTAAAGGCAAAGACGCCCAGCGCGGCGACTTTTCAGCCTACGTGCTGGTGGGCATCGACGCGAGCGGCGTGATCTATGTCGAAGCCGACTTGGCTCGCCGGCCCACGCCGCAGATGGTCGCCGACGGCGCCGCGCTGTGCCGCCGCTTCCAGCCGGCGATTTTTGGCGTCGAAGCCAACCAGTTTCAGGAGCTTTTGGCGGATGAAATTGCGGCCGAGTTCGCCCGCGAGCAAATCGCCTTTGTCGTGCCTGCCGCCGTCCACAACTATGTCAACAAGCAGGTCCGCATCCGCCGCATCGGCCCCTATCTGTCGCAGCATCGACTGCGATTCCTCACCGGCTCCGCCTCGACGCGGCTGCTAGTCGAACAACTCCGCGATTTTCCGCTGGCGGCCCACGACGACGGCCCCGATGCACTGGAAATGGCAATTCGACTGGCCGAGGAAGTCTGGCGGGGAAGGCATGCCGATGATGGCCTGGGAAACCAATTGATCCAAGAACCTTAGTCCCAGATTGGTCTCACGCAAAGGCGCGAAGGCGCAAAGAAGACACCGACTTGCTTTCTTCCTTTGCGCCTTCGCGCCTTTGCGTGAGATCGAGTTTTGAAAAGGAGAGGCACAAGTGACACCTTCAATCGAACATCAGCTGCAGGAAGTATTCGACACGCTTTGGGACGATTTTGTTGACCCGCGCGAGGCGTACACCGACGTCGACGGCCAGTGGTGGACGCCAATTGACTCGGGGTCGGGGACGACCCGGCTCGCTGTGCCCGTGAACGAAGCGCAGCTGCGCGAGCTCCGCAACCAATGCCGCCGCCTGGCGACGACGAACGAATTTGCGATCAACGGCCACGAGAATCGCGTGAGCTACATCGTCGGCGCCGGACATAGCTATCGTGCCACCGTGTGCAAGGGAATGGACGCGGAACCGACGCTCGCGCTCGCCGTGCAGAAAACGCTCGAACGATTCCTACGCGAAAACCACTGGCACGAACGGCAGCAGGAAATCGTCCGCCGCATGGATCGCGACGGCGAGGCATTTCTGCGGTTCTTCGTCGGTCACGACGGGCTCACCCGCGTCCGGTTCATCGAGCCGGATCAGGTGGCGGAACCGACGGGAATGACGAATGACAGAGTGACGAATGACGGCTATCAGAGTCGACTTCGTTCGTCATTCGACATTCGTCACTCGTCATTTGGAATCCAGACGGAACCTCACGACGTGGAATCTGTCGTCGGCTATTGGGTCGACGGCGAGTTGGTCGACGCGGCCGATGTGCAGCACCGCCGCGCGAATGTCGATTTCAACGTGAAACGCGGCCTGCCGCTCTACACGCCGGTCCGTAAGAATCTGCGGCGGGCTGAGAAATTGCTCCGCAATATGAGCGTGGTGGCCGAGATTCAATCGGCGATCGCGCTGATTCGCAAGCATCGTGGAGCGAGCCGCAGCGGCATAGAAACGTTTGTGGCAAATAATGCGCAGTTCGTCGCCGCCGGCGCCGATGCGGCCGTCACTACTGCGAATGGTCGCACGCGGCACGTCTCGCAGTACGGCCCCGGCACAATCCTCGACGCCCCGGCCGGCCTCGAGTACGACTTCCCGACGGCGGGCGTCGACGCCGGGAGCTTCGTCACCATCCTGCAGGCCGAGCTGCGCTCGATCGCCGCCCGGCTCGTGATGCCCGAGTTCATGTTCACGTCCGACGCGTCGAATGCCAACTTCGCGTCGACGATGATCGCCGAAGGCCCGGCCGTGCGGATGTTCGAGCGGCTGCAGGCGAACCTCATCCAGCAGGACCGCGAGGTGATGTGGCGCGTCGTCCACAACGCGATCGACGCCGGCGTGCTGCCGCCCGCGGCAAGCGACTCGATCGAAATCCAGATCACGCCGCCGTCGCTCAAAGTCCGCGACGCGCTCCGAGAAGCCCAAGTCGACCGCATCGCCCACACCCACGGCATCCTCTCCGCGCAATCGTGGAGCCAACACCTGGGTCTTGATTACGACCAGGAGCAGAAGAATTTCGCGGAGCACAGCGGCCCACGAGAATGACGTCGACGGTTCCTGGCCGAAGATAGGCAGAATTTTCCTTTTCCTCCCGAACGAGGTATACTATCGGCATGACAACGACCGTTCTCGCTCATTTCGATGGTAAGGTATTCGTGCCCGACGAACCGGTCGACGTGCCGGTCGGCACTCCGCTGCGGGTGCGGGTCGAAGCGTTGTCGCAAGAGCCGGCTCATACGGTCGGAAACTTGTTGGCACCGGTGATCGTGGGCTTAGACTGCACACTGGCCCAGGCAATTGCCAGCGATCCGGAATTTGAAGCCGAGAACATGTAGTCATGCCTCTCGACGTTCCGGATGGCCAACGCTGCTTTCTTGACAGCAACATCCTTTACTATTGCTTCGTGGATGTGCCACCACTGAGCGAAGCTTGTCGCCAGTTGTTGCAACGCGTCCAAGATGGAGACGTCGCCGCGCTAACCGACGTTCGCTGTCTGAGCGATTGCGTCCACAAGACCATGCTTGCCGAGGTAAGTCAGAAGTTCGGTCGACCGCGCGAAAAGTTGGTTGGATGGTTGAAGCAGCATCCGGAGGCACTTTCGAACTTGCCGAAGACGCTGGAAGTTTGTGACCGCCTCTTGCAGCTACGACTTACCATCCTGCCCAACGAGGCAGGTATGTTGCCCGCGGCGGTTGCCGCGGCGCAAGCCGGAAAACTCCTCCTCGGTGACGCCACCATCGTGGTGCAGATGCAAGCGCACGGGATCGTACACCTCGCATCCAACGACGACGATTTCGACCGTGTGCCGGGAATCGCCGTATGGAAGCCGTGGTGAAGATGAGCATTTGAAAAGACGCCGCGCCCGACGCACGCGAAAGTGCGTAGATCAGTAACTTCGTCAATAGACTGTGCAAGCTATGATCGCATTCTTCCTGTTGGCATCGCCGGTGATCTCTTTGGCGTTGCTCGTCGCTTGGATCATTGCGGAGTGGAGGAACTCTCCACGGAAATACCGCATCAGTCTCGGCGTGGCAACGCTGGTCACCTCACTACCATTAGCGATGGCCTTCGCTGTTGCCATCACGCAACTGGACGATCAGTCGTACTTTGCAGCCTCAGTTCAGACCATTCTTGATGAGTCGATCACCGCGCTGGAGTCTGGGGAAATCGGCTTTCTTGAGCGACTCAAGACCTTTCGGGAAGAGCAAGTACTAACCTATGAGAGCCGAAGCAACCTCCTGGAAAACGCTCGCGCGTTCAAAGACAAGGGCGACGCTTTGAGGACGAGCGCAGAGAAGGCCAAAAGTTCGCCTGGACAGCCACGTTGAGAGGCCATCGCGGTATCATCCTCTCGCCGCCATCTTAGAGCCGGCATCTCGTCATTGAGAGCAACTGCCGCAAATCGAATTCTCTTGATCCAAGGCGAAAGTCGCCTTTTAATCTGCGTCACTCGAGGGTGGCCGAAAATAGTTGTTGAAATTGGACGGCGATCCGCTATAGTCACGAATACTGAACATGTGGATATGCTCATGCACGCGAACCTCGACAGCTCGAAACCAGCCGGCAAGGCCGAGCAAGCCGCCGAGGCGTTTGCGCGGCTGCTGGCCGACGCGTCGCGGCGGGGCTTTTACGGCACCGCCGGCCTGACCCTGAGCATCCAGGATGGACACATCCAGCACATTCGCGTCGCGCTGGAAAAGATGATTAGGTTGAGAGTTGAGGGTTGAGGGTTGAGTGTTCAAACCTTCAACTCTCAACTCTCAACCCTCAACACTCAACGCTCAACCCTAAAGGTATCGCACCCGGGCGTGGCCGCTGGCCGCGCATCGGATCGAGCCCGGCGAACGGTCTATGTGCCGTTCGTCGGGCTTTTTTTATTGGACTCAAACCCAACATCACGAGGACTCCCATGTCGGAACTGCTGCAAGAATACGTCGATTCCGGCCACCAGACGCTCCGCGTGGATCGCTCGGCCGGGGTGATTCGCGGCGTGAAGCTGCTCGGCCTGCGGTCGAAGAACGGCCGACGCTATCAGGAAAATGCGCTCGCCGAGGCGGTCGCGTTGTACGAAGGGGCCAAGGTCAACATCAACCATCCGAAGGGGCATCCCCTTTCGCCGCGCGACTACCAGGACCGGCTGGGCGTAATCTCGGGCGTCGAGTACCGGCCGCAGCAGGGTTTGTTCGGCGATCTGCACTTCAATCCGAAGCACGCGCTTTCGGAGCAGCTCATGTGGGACGCGGAGCATGCGTCGCAGAATGTCGGCCTGTCGCACAACGTGCTCGCCCGCACCACTCGCACGGGCGACGAGACCGTCGTCGAAGCGATTACCAAAGTGCAGAGCATCGATCTGGTGGCCGATCCGGCGACAACGCAGGGCCTCTTCGAGCAACAATCGCCAACCGTCGCATGGGATGCGCTCACGATCGAAGTCCTCGAACTGCATCGACCGGATCTGGTCCGCGAACTGCAGGCGGCGCAAACGCAGCAGCTGGAACATCTGCAATCACAGCTGGATGACGCAACGGCACGCGCGGCGACCCATCAGCGACACCAGCGGATCATCGAGCTGCTCGAGGAGCATCATTTGCCGCTGCCAGGGAGCCGTGACGAAGCGGCCCGCCGAATCACGAGCGAAAGCTTTGTCGCCGTGCTGTATGGAGCGGCCGACGACGCGGAATTGAAGCAACTCGTCGAAGAGCGAGCGGCGGTCGTCCGCTCGGCCGGCCGTTGGAAAGGCGACGCGGCGAAGTCACCGCGCCCGATGTCGCGCGATCAACAGGCGGTCATCGGTGGCGTCGCTCCGGTCCGCACCGCCCAGGAATTCGCCGCCGCCATTTGCGCCCACTAGCGAGCCACGACTCACACCTACTCACACCTACTCACATTCTCACCTACTCACTTACTCACCTAATCCCAGCAGGAGACCTTCCCCGTGGCAAATACCATGCGTTGGCGTTATGGCGATACGTCGCCCGTGATGCTGCCGGTCGATGCGGCCACCGTGATCGAGATCGGCGACCTCGTGTACCTGGAAATCGACGACGCCCGACCGGCATCCGCGCAGGCGGACGCGGGCACCGAAGCGGCCAATCAAGAGGCGTTCCACGACAAGTTTGCCGGCGTCGCGATGCAAGCCTCGCGCAACGGCGACACGCAGCCGATCCGCGTGGCGACCAGCGGCGTGTTCGAGTTCGATTGCCTGTCGGGCACTTATGAAGTGGGCAAGCTTATCGGATCCGACGAGAACGCCGGCGGCACGGCGCTCGAAAAGCAAATCGTGACGCCGGTCGCCACCGCGAACCTGGCGATCGGCCGCTGTGCCAAGCGCGTCAGCCCCGCGGCGACCCGCGTGCTGGTCGACATCGTCAGCACGATGCTCCGCGGCGGCCCGCAGGACATGATGTAGCGCGATTGGTGTCGGGTGTCAGGTTTCGGGTGTCAGAGCGATTCTGACACCTGACACCCGACACCTGACACCTGAACTTTCGACCAAACTCCCTAGATCCAACTTGGAGCACCGATCATGACCGTGAAATATCGTGAACTCAAGCGCCGCTACGAGCTCGACGGCGCCGAACAAACCGTGGGGCATCTCTCCGAGGCACTCCACGAGGGGCACCTTAAGCCGGAAGACTTCAGCATTCGCGACCTGGCCGAGGCGCTCGTGCCGGACGGCCGCGAGTGGGTGCGGATGCTCGACCCGCGGAGCGCCGGCAGCGTCTGCGTGCTGGAGGCGAATGACGGCGTCGATGTGACGTCGTTCCTCAATATCACCGGCCAGGTGATCTACTCGAAGATCATGGAGTCCTACACGCAGGAGGCGTTCGTCTGCTCGAAACTGGTCGACACCGTCCCGACGCGGATGGACGGTGAGAAGATTCCGGGCATCGGCCGGATCGCCGAGCGGATCGAGGAGGTGTCGCCCGGCATGCCCTATCCCCACCTGGGCTTCAGCGAGGACTACATCGAGACGCCTTCGACCACGAAGCGCGGCTTCATCGTGCCGGTGACCAAGGAGGCGATTTTCTTCGACCGCACCCACCTGGTGCTGAGCCGGGCCGCGGAGGTCGGCGAAATCCTCGGCCTCAACAAGGAGAAGCGGATCGTCGACGTCGTGATCGGCGCCACCAACAACTACAAGTGGAAAGGCACGAGCTATAACACGTACCAGATCTCGACCCCCTGGATCAACACGATCACGGGCAACGAGCTGGTCGACTGGTCGGACATCGACGGGGCCGAGCAGTTGTTCGCCGACATCCTCGACCCGAACACGGGCGAACCGGTGCTGGTCCGCGGGACGACGCTGTTGGTGACGCCGGCCTACCGCCACGTTCGCGGCCAATCCGCTGAGCAACTTCCGCGTGTTCGACAGCCGGCTGATGTACCGCCGGATCGTGGCGGCGGGTGCGGCGGCGTCGGACGCCAAGAAGTGGTTCTTCGTCGGCGACTTCAAGCGGGCGTTCGCCTACATGGAGAACTGGCCGATCACCGTGACGCAGGCGCCGCTGGGAAGCGAGGCCGACTTCAACAACGACATCGTGCTGCGGTTCAAGGCCAGCGAGCGCGGCGCGGCGGCGGTGATCAATCCGCGGTACGTCGTGAAGAGCACGGGCTAGCGGCACGGACGGAATCTGGTCGTCGGTGGCCTGCCTTCGCCAAGGGAATGGATGCCCCGATAACTATGTAGCCGCGGCGGGGGCGGACGGCGGTTTGGGCGTCGTAGCTATGACGGCGTCCAAACCGCACGCCGACTCTACTCACCTACTCACTTAATCACGACACACCATGGCAGCCAACGAAACACTTGCGATCTGGGAAGCGGTCGGCGGCGTACCTCCGGCGTCGGCGGCGGCGACGCTCGACACACGCAACGGGCACACAGTGCTCGATTTCGACGCCGACGCGAACGAGTCGGCGCATTTTTGCTCGGTGCTGCCCAAGAATTACGCGGGCGGAAATCTCACCGCAAAGCTGCACTGGATGGCCACGAGCGCCACGAGCGGCAACGTCCGCTGGCGGGCGGCGTTCGAGCGACTCGAGGCGGCCGGGCCCGACCTGGACGCGGACGGCTTTCAGACGGCCGTCGAGGCCAATGGGGCGGCCAACGCCACCAGCGGCAAAGTCACGGTGACGTCGCTCACGCTCACCGCGCTTGACGGCGGTGTCGCGGGTGACGCGTTCCGGATTGCGGTAACCCGCGTCGCCACGGACGGCACGAACGACACGATGACCGGCGACGCCGAGCTGCTGCGCGTCGAGCTGGTGGAGGCGTAGTCATGGCCCAGCAATGTCTCAACGCATCGAATCAGTATTTCACATTTCCCGCCCTCAACGTAACGGTGCCGCCGGTGACTTTCAGCCTGTGGATCAACACGGCCGCGATCGTCGCCAAGGATACGGCGCTGTTCTGCTGGCGCGGCGCGGTCAACACGGCGGTGTTCTTGCTCTACATTGCTCCGAATTGGGAGCTGCGCTATTTCGTCGGCGGCGGAACCCAATGGCAGACGGCCACCGCGCTCGCCGTGTCGACAGGTGTCTGGCAACACGTGTGCGTAGCGATCAGCAGTTCGCAGGCACGATTGTATCTCGATGGCAGCAGCTTCACGAACAACACGAGCCATTCGTCTGCGAACATTAACGAGACCGGCAACCTGGCCCGCGATCCATTTGTGAGCCCCAGCCACACGAGTTTCAGCGGCTCGATCGCGGAAGCGGCGGTGTGGACCGCGGCGCTGCCGGATGCCGAATGCCGGGCGTTGGGGAAGCGTTTTTCGCCGCTCTGCCTGCAGCATCGGCTGCACGACTTGGTGTTTTACAAAGACTTGATCCGGGACGACAATCGTGGTGTCGGGCCGGCGCTCACGGCCGTCAATTCACCCAGCGTCGCCGCGCATCCGCCGCAGATCCATCCGCACAGCCGGATGAATGCCCGCAGCAAACCGGCGCACTTTCTCTCTCCCTTTCGGCTCTCCAAGGCCGCGGCGGATGCGAGTCGCATGATGGCCGGCGGTGCAGCACTTCGCGGCGCTGCCAGCGGAGTCATCCATCCCATCGGCGAGGTATCCAGCTAATGCCCCAAGCCAAAGATATCCTGGGAACGGCGTTCAAAAACGGGTCGGCTGTGCTGATGGCGCGGATCGTCGATGCGGCGGGCGCCAACGTCCAGCAGGCCGGTGTGTCGGCAATCAGTTACACGATTTTCGAGCTCGACCCGTGCCGGCCCGACCTGCTCGTGGCCGTGACGGGGCACAACGGCGTGTCGCTCACGGTGGCGAACGTGATTTACAACGCCCTGCAAACCGGCGGGCTGTGGACGGTCGACGACGTGGGCTACAACTTTCGCCACGAGATCGATGTGAGCTCCTCCGCGGCGTTTCCCAAGGCCGGCGCGCAGTACCAGATGCGGTACGAGCTGACGCCGACTTCGGGGCAGAAAACGATCGTGAGATTTCAATTGCGCGTGATTTGATCCCGCCGGGACGGCGGGGCTATATAGCCGCGGCGTCCCGCTGCGGGCTGACGCCTGAAACCTGACATCTGTTCCACAAAGGGAGAGGCGATGAGCGAAATCCAACAGATTCAATCGATCCGCAGCCAGTCACTCGCCCAGCTTGATGAGCTGCGGGCCAATCCGAAGCCGACGTACTGGCTCGACGGGCAGCGGGTGCATTGGGAGCAGTATGCGGAGTCACTGCAGCGGACGATTGATTGGTGCGACCAGAAGCTTGCGCAGTACGAGCCGTTCGAAATTCGTTCGCAAGGAATTACTTGATGGCCATCGACTTGAACACGGCCGGCGATTTTGACACGATCCTCGACTCCGCCGAAACAGCGATGCTGAAGCGGCGCGGCAGTGCCGCGACCATCGCGCTCGCCAAGGCGTGGCGTTATTCGTCGCTCACCCAGCCGGCGGAGGCGGGATTCGCGGGCGTGGCGCGGAATGACGTCGTCTGGCAGTTTGCCTGGGCCGACGGAATCGATTTGCCGCGGCTCGGCGATGCGATCCTCGACGGCGCGAACGAATGCTGGACGATCTTGTCCGTGGAGATTCGCGGCGCGAACTCGCGGCTGCGCTGCGTCACGCGAAATCTGCGGATTGTCCACGAGCTGGACGATCGCGTCGAAATTCAAGCAGCGATCTGGGAGGACAGCGGCTCCGGCCCAGAAATCACCGGCTGGACGACGCTGCGGACCGCCGTGCCGGCGCGGATTCAGCCGGCGGAGGTCACCATCGACCACACAGCCGATCCGCCCACCTCGAAGAGCACGTATCGCATCGTCCTCGCTGACGACACGCCGCTCGACCACAATCACCGGCTCCTCGGCCCGGACGGCGCGGTTTATCAAATCCTCGCACACACGCAAGCGGAACGGTTCGACGTGCTGCCGATCGCGACGGTGAACAAAATTGGCGAGTGATTAAACCGAATTCTTGCCGTTGGTCTCCCCGTGGCTTGCTGGTGACAACGGATCAACGCTGGTCACCCGGCGATACAGGAGCTTGACGAAGTCGGCCAACAGCTCCGCTTCGCTGGACTCGAGGATCACGGCGACTTTTCGCAACAGGGCGCGTTTGGCGTTGATGGCTTCGGCGGCGGCGACGACGCCCTCTTCGTTCAATGCTCCGCCGGCGCCGAATTGGCTGTAGAGCTCGTCGAAATCCACTTCGCTCCAGGCGGCGAACAGATCGCCGTTTTGCCGGGCGACGGTTTCGATGACGGAGCTCACAGCCGGGTTGGTGGCCCGGTCGAAGGCCTGGCGGGCACTGCGGCCGACGGGCTGGAACAATTCGTCGATCGCCAGGCCCAGGCCGCCGGCAAACTTATGGAGCGTGCGGGCGTGTGGATTATTGGTGCCGCGGACCAGGCCGCGAACGGTCCGCTCGTCGAGCCCGGTCGCCGAGACGACGTCGCTGAACGTGAGCCCTTCGCGGGCCATCAGCCGGCGGACGTTCGTGGCGATCGTCTCGGCAGAGGGAGCTGACTGCGTGGAGGGACCTGTCTGGGCGCACGAAACAGTCTGCGCAGGCCGAACCGTCTGGCCGTTGGAGGCTGGCGCCTCGAAGGCCGTCGAAAAGGAGCCGGTGGCCGTGCTTGACGCGATCATGTACTTTCGTATACTGTACGGAAGTACCGACTGTCAAGAGGGGCGAGATAAATTTGGGCGGCTGGGCGAAACCCGGCCAAGCTGCCAAAAACCCGGCCAGGATGGCCGGGCTATGTAGTTGTGGTCACGCCGACAAATCAGGCAGACATGTGAATTACGCAGACAAGAAAATTACGCAGACATCGCGGGGCGTTCGATGGGGTAGAACAGGTCGCACAGGCCGTGGAGGAGGCCGATGGCTTCGGGGCGCGAGGTGCCGAAACGGGTGGTGAGGGGCGCGAGCAGCCAGCGTCCTTCCGGCCAGCGGACATCCATCACCTTGGCGCAGTCTTCGAGCAGCTGGTAGACCCGCGCGCGGGTCACGCCCATCGTCTCGGCCTGCTGCTTGACGCTGGGCGAATTCTCGTCGAGACAGAGGCGTGCGGCTGCCAGCTCCGCGACCTGATCGCCGATGTCGATGCGAACCTGATTCACCAGCGGACGCACGATCCGTTCGTGGAGGTCTTCGACGTCGGGCAACTCCGGCTGGCGAATCGTTTCGTTGAGCCAGCGGACCAGGGGCGGCAAGAAGCGCGGCACGATCACAATGTCGATGTTCGCTTCGAGCGTGGTGGTGGCGAGCGCTTCGTGCACGGTGCAAAAAATCTCGAGCACGGCGTTGACGCGTTTTTCGCCGTGGGTCTTCATGCGGCGGATTTCGGCCAGCGAATGGTCGGCGTAATCCTCCATTCGCGTGTGCCAGATGACGGTCGGCAGCACTTGCAGCGAGGGCGCGAGGCGGCCCAACTTTTCGGGACCCAAATTGAAGCGCTGCACCGTGTCGCACCAGTTCGTCCAGAGCGCTTCGGAGACGATCGATGCGTCGAACCCGACGGCAGGCGCGGAGCTCTTGGCCGGCTTCACTTCGACGGGCGCCATGCCGAAGGGCGCATCGGGCGACGTGGCCTTGGCGGCTCGCTTCAGCAGGTCGAAAAACCCAAGCACTTTCTTCTGGCCGACGCCGGGGGTGGCCATCAGCTCATCGAGCGGGCGCGCCAAAAGGTCGCGGAGCGAGCGGTCGAGGAACGCGATCGGCAGGCGGCGGTCCGAGGGGAGCACCCAGTAGGAGAGTGCCTTATCGAGGCGACCGTCATCCGGAAGAGAGACGAGAGATTTACGAAGTCGTTCGTAAGTGCCGACCAGTCGATACCGGTCATTGGAAATGGCTTTCCTGGCCATCGGAGTAAACTCCATCAATGCATGTTTCACCTTCCTGGGGAGTCAAACGGGTGTCCAACAAAGTGCGCAAAATAGGCGGTTGGGGTAGCTGATACCCATCCGCACGAATTTGCTCCGCCGGTTCATCACCCTTTCCCGTTCCACGGTCTCGACTTATGCATTTTGGCGAGACGACGCGAGAACCGGCGATCGCAATTTCTTTTTAATTTTTTGCGTATCTGGCTGGACTGTCAAGGGAACCCGGACCGCCCCCAGCTGCGGCTACGAATCGCCGTTTGCGGATCGCCGGGTACCCAGACTGCCATGCGCCGTCGTTTCGGCAAAAAACTGGCGGTTTCCATGTCTCGCTTTGGGACAACGACCGCTTGCGATGCTCATCGCGCTGCAGCCCGACGACTCGCTGGAAACGGTGGACAGTCATTCCTAGCCGCCGCGACCAGCGCGAATCAGCGGCCGCCTGCAAACGCTATCATAGTGCGATGCACAGCGAGGCGACCGCCGATTTAGCGATGGAGACACAGGACGAACAGTCGTTCGCCGGAAAGTTCTGCATTCTCGGGGCGGGGTCATCCGGATTGGCGGCGGCGAAGAATTTTTTGACGGCCGGAATCGCTTTCGATTGCCTGGAGCGCGAGGACGACATCGGCGGCAACTGGCGCTTCGGCCGCGCGGGGAGCAGTGTCTATCGCTCGACGCGGCTGATCTCCTCGAAATCGCTGACCGAATACAGCGACTTCCCGATGCCGGTGTATTACCCGGATCATCCGGACCAGGACATGGTGTGGCGGTACTTGAGAAGCTACGCCGAGCGGTTCGATTTGCGGCGGCACATCGAGTTTGGCACCAGCGTGAAGTGGATCGCGCCGGCAGCAGGCGATGGCGGAGGCTGGGACGTGACGCTCGCGCGTGGCGAGCGGCGACGGTATCGTGGCGTCGTCATTGCCAACGGGCACAATTGGGATCCGCGCTGGCCGAGTTACGCGGGCGAGTTCGCAGGCGCGGTGCTGCATTCGTCGCAGTACAAAACGCCGGAGGTGCTCGTCGGAAAGCGCGTGCTGGTCGTGGGGGGCGGCAATTCGGCTTACGATCTGGCCACCGAGAGTGCCCGTTACGCGGCGGCGACGTTTCACAGTTTGCGGCGCGGCTATGCCCTCTTGCCGCGGTTTTTTCGGGGCCGGCCGGTGGACGAAGGGGGCGAATGGATGTTGCAGTGGCGGATGCCGCTGTGGTTGCGGCGGCTAGCGATCGCGCGAGTTTGCCGCGCCGCATGGGAACCGCTCGATCCGCCCGCGACGGATCATGCGTTCTTCGAAACGCACCCGTCGATCAACGGTCGCTGGCCGCGAGACGTGGCTCGAGGGGCGATTGTGGTGAAGCCGGATATCCGGGAATTGGCGGGACGTGAAGTGGTTTTCGTCGACGGGAACCGTGAGCGGGTGGATTTGATCGTCTATGCGACGGGCTTCAATATTTCGTTTCCGTTTCTGGACGTGGCGGAGCTCAACTGGCGGCAAGGGCGGCCGAAGTTGTACCTAAATGTGTTCCATCCACAGCGCGATGACTTATTCGCGATCGGGTTGATTCAACCCGACAGCGGGCAGTTTGGATTGGTGGATTGCCAGTCGGGACTTGTGGCGAGCTATCTCACGGGACTGAAACGCAATCGAACGCAGGCGACGCGTTTGCGGGCCGCAAAACGCTCAGATGCTACGGCTACTCACGGCATTCGCTACGTCGACTCACCGCGGCATCTGCTGGAAGTCGAACACTACAGTTATCGCCGCATGCTGGAGAAGTGGATACGGCGATTGAAGTAACAAAATAGGTGCGATCTTTTTTGCCGCAGATTGCGCAGATGTTCGCAGATGTAGTTTGGCGGGCAAGCCGCATCTGGAGTATCTGCGCTAATCTGCGGCATCTGCGGCAAAGTATGACTGGCCTAGAATTCGATCTCCATCCGGTCGACGCCCAGGAGCGTGCTGGGAAAGATTTTTTGGGCCGCCTTGAGATCGAATTCGGCATCGCTTCTCGGCCGCGGATCGACGTGCACCAACACGAGCAGTCCGACTTCGGCGGCCGCGGCCAATCTGGCGACGGTGCTCAGGCAACTGTGGCCGGTGAGCTCCGCCTTGGCTTCCATCGCATCGCCAAAATAGGCCTCGTGGACGAGCACGCTCACGCCGCGAATTTTCTCCAGGTACGGCGCGTCGGGCGTGGCGGTGGTATCGGTCACGTAGGCCAGCGAACGATCGGGCCAGTCAATTCGATAGCCGATCGAACCACCGGGATGCGCAAGCGGAAAGTGGGTCAATTTTCCACCGCCGCCGACCGCGCATTCGCCCGAGAGCGGCTCGAAGCGAAAGGCGGGCAGCACCGGAAAGATCGGCTCGGAGAAGAGGTGCGTGCGAATCGCGTCGAGCTTGACGGCGTCGCCGTGGACCACAGTTTCGCGTTGCACGGCTTCCGGCAGCACGTCGAGCAAATAGGTGAGCCCCAGCACGTGGTCGAGATGGGCGTGAGTGAGAAAGATATCGAGCCGGTCGGTGGCCCGATATTCGGCGAGACGGAACAGGCCGCTGCCGGCATCCAACACGACTCCGATTTCCGGCAGCGTGAGGCAAGCGGTGTGCCGCACTTCGTTCGCATAATAGCCGCCGGTGCCGAGCAAAATGAGCTTCATGGGGCGACCTTTGCGGCTGGAAAAAAAGCTATAGTTTCGGTCGGCCCGCTGTGCCAATTCGCCCCGGCGGACCGGTTATGCCAAATTTACCAACGGCAAAACCGACCGGCAACCTGGGGGCGCGGCGCACGGAATCCATCGGACCAACCTGGCTTACCACTAGAATGTACGTTGCGTTTGCAGTCTGGCGCGGGCGCACGCGAGCCGCGACTCTGGCGGTCGGCGTGCTGTTGTTGTGCGCACCAATCGGCTGCGGAAAACACGTGCGACCCAAGGTCGTCGTCTACACCTCGGTCGATAAGGAAATCGCGCTGCCGATCTTTGCCGAGTTCACCAAGGCTACTGGCATTCGCGTCAAACCGAAGTTCGGCAGCGACCTGGTTGGCGGAGCCACGGGCGGCACGGAGGCACTCGCTCAGGAGATTTTGGCAGAACGCGACGAGGTGTGCTGCGATCTGTTCTGGAATGACGAAATCCTGCACACGATCGCGCTCGATCGGGCGGGCTTGTTGAAATCGTGCGCTGCCACCGCGGAGAGTGCTTTCCCTGCATCGGCTCGCTCACCGCAGAGCACGTGGTATGCGATCGCCAGCCGGGCGCGCGTGCTCGTCGTCAATCGCAACCAAGTCTTCGAGGCCAGGTTGCCTAAATCGCTGTACGACTTTACGGATCAGCAGTGGTACGACCGCGTCGGCCTGGCCAAACCGCTCGCTGGTCTGTCGGCCACACACGCGGCCTGCCTGTTCCAAACGATGGACGACGCGAAGGCCCTCGAGCTGTATGTCCGGTTCAAGCGCAACGCGAAGATCCTCGCCACTGATCGTGAAGTGGCTCGGGCAGTCGCCAGCGGAACGCTGGCCTTTGGGCTGACCAACTCGAGCGAAGCGGTAGCTGAAGCCGCGGCCGGAGCCCCGATTTCGATCGTCTATCCCGACCAGGGCGCGAACGAATTCGGCACGCTGTTTATTCCGATGACGGTGGCGGTGGTGAAAGACTCGCCCCATCCGGAGCCGGCCGAACAGCTGCTGAACTTCCTGTTGTCGGCCGAAGTGGCCAGGCAGCTGGCCGACGGACCGAGCGCTTTCATTCCGCTGCGGGGCGACGTAGCGGCGTCGGACCGCGTAAAGACGCCGGACGAAGTTCGGGCGATGCAGGCCGACTTCAATGCAGCGGCAAAGGATTGGGACTCGACGGCAAACAGGCTGGGCGAGGAGTTTGCGGCGCCGTGAATTAGGCTGCAAAATCTCTCACTCAGCATTGTTTGCAATCTCCAACAGCGCGCATACCGTTCTCCAGTTGCGGGCTGTGGCAGCGACGCCCAGATGGCGTTCCACGCTAGCGGCGAGCTTGGAGCGGCCGATGCCGTCGGGGGCGTGGAGATAGAATGCGTTTGCCGTAATCTTGAAGCGCTCGCTCTTGCTCTGGAGGGCCGCGATCGCTTTGGTGTCTGCCTCTGCAGCCTTTGCCGAGGGGAACCAGACGTGGAGTGACTTCGGCTCGGCTTCCGCTTCCGGAAACGGATTCGCTTTGGCGATCTTGTCCAGTTGCTTCGCTTCCAGCACCACGACTTGCGGGGCGAAACCGCGAGCCTTGTCGATCGCCGCGCTAAGCTTGCTTGCCAATTTCGCGGCGTCAGCCGGCTTGTGTTGAAAGACGGCATTGCCGCTCTGGATATACGTCCGCACGTTGCTGCAGCCGAGCGACTCCAGAATTGCCGTGAGCTCCTTCATCGGCAGCGTCCCTTTGCCGCCGACGTTGATGCCACGCAGGAGTGCGACGTAAGTTGGCATGGTGCTACTTCCGATGGAGAAGGCTATAATATCTACATGGAAGTCGTCAGCAGCAATCCGAACGTTCTTGGCGGCACGCCGGTATTCGCCGGCACGCGCGTTCCGGTCGCATCGCTATTCGACTATCTGAAGCACGGGCGTTCGATCGACTATTTTCTCGAGCAGTTTCCAACCGTCCAGCGAAGCCAGATTGAGCAATTGCTCGACGATGCCCGCGCCAGGTCCGTTCTCCAGCAAGCCCACTCATGAAGTTGCTGCTGGACGAAAATTTGCCGCACCAGCTGAGGCACGAGATTCCCGGCCACGATTGCAGCACGGTTGCTTTCATGGGCTGGAGCGGCCTTGAGAATGGCGAGTTGCTGCGGGAAGCTGCGCACGCTGGATTCGATGCGATGCTAACTAAGAGGGCGTTTTAAAACTCATTCGGCCGACAGTTCGAAGCAAAAGTCAGCGAACTGCAAGCACCCGATTCTCGTGAATTCGCAACTGCTAGCAGTTCACCATTGGCCTCGAAGCAAAGCAAAAAGTGGTTTCTAAAACACCCTCTAAGGACGCCAATGTTCAATACGAACAGAACCTGGTGAACCTGCCCCTGGCTGTAGTCATTCTTCACGCCCCGACCAATGACATCGACGATATTCGACCATAGGTTCCCGCCTTGCTCACCGCTCTGTCGAGCTTGGCCGCCAAGCAATTAACGCATGTTCGATAGACAAAGATCCTCACAGCCCCCGGCGGTGGCGGCGGCGGGGTCGCTGGCCAGGCGGCGTTTTCTTAGGGGCGGCGGGAGCAGCCGGCTCGGATGAATCGCTCCCGGGTTCGGCCGCATTGTTGGCCGTCGCGGCTGGCGCCGGCATCGGCACGGTCGTCGCCACGGTGGTGAAGCCTTCGATCTCGTCCCGTTTCAATAGCCGGTTGATCAGCATCTCGATTCGCGTGAGTTCGCTGCCTTCTTCGGTGGTGACGAACGTGAAGGCGATGCCCTCGCGGCCCATCCGGCCGGTGCGGCCGACGCGGTGGACATAGTCATCGGACGACTGCGGGATGTCGTAGTTGATAATGTGCGAGATGCTCGACACGTCGATACCGCGGCCGACGACGTCGGTGGCGATGAGGATGCGAATCTGGCCGGCGCGAAAATCCTTCATCACGCGGTCGCGGGCTCGCTGGACCATGTCGCCGTGGATTGCGGCCACCTTGTCGAGCTTCTTCGAGAGCTTCAAAAAGACTTTGTCCGTGCCGCGTTTCGTGCGGCAGAAGACGATCGCCTGCTGCGGATCCTCGCGCTCCAAGAGCTTCTGTAGCAGCTCGAACTTCCGCTCGTGGTCGACCGTGAAATAAGACTGCTCGATCGTGTCGACCGTCTTGGTCTTCGGCGAGAAGTCCAGCATTTCCGGGTTGCGCATGTACTTCTTCGCCAAGCGCTCGATGCTTGCATCGACCGTCGCGCTCAACAGCAGCGTCTGCCTTGATTGCGGGCAGCGGCGCAAGATCTTTTCGATGTCGGGCCGAAAGCCGATGTCGAGCATCCGGTCGGCCTCATCTAGCACGACGATTCGCAGCGACCGCAGATCGAGTGCTCCTCGGCCCAAGAGATCGAGCACGCGGCCCGGCGTACCGACGACCATTTCGGCGCCCTGTTGCAGCTTCGAGATTTGTTGCCGAATCGGTTTGCCGCCGTACACCGGCACGCACGACACGCGCCGCCCGTGGGCGAGCTTCTCGATCTCGTCGCGAACCTGGACGGCGAGTTCCCGCGTCGGCACGAGCACCAGCGCCTGGGGCGGACTGCCCTTCTTGGCCTTTTCGAGCAACTCGAGAATCGGGATCGCGAACGACGCTGTTTTACCGGTTCCGGTGCGGGCCTGGCCGAGCACATCGACGCCGGCAAGCGCCCGGGGAATCAATCCGGCCTGGACGGGCGTGGGCGAGAGATATTCGGCCTTCTCGAGCGATGCGAGCATCACGTCCGAGAGGCCCAGCTCCGCAAAGCTCTTTGATTCAACGGCGTCCGGAGCAACAACAGTAGCGGTTTTGGTTTCGGTCAATGCAAAACGTGGGTGGGAAAGGATGAATTCGGACCTGCCGCTGGGGGCAGGTGGCAGGTTTGCGCGAAGGATAGTTCTGTTCAATAATACCGTGCGCCGGCCGACTTCGCCATTCGGACTCGGCGCGGCCGCGGTACGCTTTTGCCGGGGAAAACAAAAAACCGGCCGGCCGCGGGCCATCCCGCTGCCAGCCGGTGATACGAGGCATCCGGCCCACGGGGGGCGCGGAGCGAATTCGGTTGCCCGGGATTAACCCCAGGGGGTCGCCGGAGGTGCCGGGGTCGGAGCCGAGGCGGCCGGCTTGGCCGCGGACTTCTTCGACTTCTTGGCGGCCGAGGACTTCTTCTTCGGCGACTTCTTGGCCTTTTTGGCGGTCGACTTCTTCGCCGCCTTGGCACCCTTCTTCTTTGGCGACTTCTTGGCGGCCTTGGCGGCCTTTTTCTTCTTGGCCATTGCGAATGACTCCTTCAAATCGAAGCGCCCGAATCATCGGTGGCGTCTGGTCCCGCGGGCGCTACACGTCCGGGTCAGACATCGCGTGTTGCGAACGATCGTCCGCAACAGCGCGGCACTCTCTGGTTCGCGCCGGCATTGTTCCAAGAGTTTGTGAGAAAAGTCAAGGCGAATCGGCGAAATTCGACTCATTCATGGTCGACCCTTGGCGGTCACGCGCCGGCCGAGTTCGACTGCGCCGCGGCCCACGCCGCGAGCAGCGCCGATTGATGGTCGAAGGCATGATTATCCAGCCCGAGCGGCCGCTTGAAGAAGCTGCCCAGATGCGCGAGCAGGCCGGTTTCGCCACGGCGGTGCGACAGTTCGACGAACCGCACCAGGTCCAAAACCAGCGGCGCCGCCAGCAGCGAATCGCATCCCTGCCAGGTGAATTGCATCGTCATTGGCGTGCCCAGAAAGCCGCGGAAATGGATGTGGTCCCAGGCCGTCTTCCAGTCGCCCATGCTGCGGATGTACTCGATCGTGACCAGCGTTTGCGGATCGTAGCCGAGGATGTGGCCCAGGAGCTGGTCCTTGCCCTGGATCTTGGCCGACTTGTTCACGGGGTCGTCGAGCACCTGGCCGTCCATGTTGCCGAAGATGTTGTGGCCGACCCAACTCATGACCTGGAGGTTGCGGGCGGCGAACATCGGTGCCAGCACAGCCTTGAGGAGCGTCTCGCCGGTCTTGCCGTCCTGGCCCGCGTGGCAGGTTTTCCGCTGAATTGCCAGCTCGCCGATGGCCGCCGGCGTCGCACCCGGCGAAGGCGTGAAATTGATGTACGGCATTGCCAGGTCGAGCGCCGCGATGGCGTAGAGCGAACTGGCCGAGAGCGGGCAGGCGGCACCCTCGTCGAGCAGTCGTTCGAGGTCCCGCCACTTCGGCGGCAGGTCGACGTAGTTGGTCGCCGGCTCGGTCGAGGCGACATTGACCACGATCACCTGGTCGAGGTGCTCGGCGGTTTTGAAATGCTTGAGGTCTGCCTGCAGCCGCTCGACGGCGTCGCGCGGCGATTCGTGTGACAGGGAGACCATCGATGCTTCGGCCAGGCTTTCGATCGTCGTCCCACAGCGAAAGAGCGTGCCGGGTCGGATGCGGGCGTCGATCGCTTGCAGCTCACCGCGCGCGGCTTCGACCAGCGCGGCGTCGAACACGCGGCTCTCGCGGTGCAGCCGCTCCACGGCGTCCACCAGCGGAGCGTCGCGAATGTCGTGCCCGCCGATCACCAATGCGTTCCAGTCGACCATTGGCAGGCGGGCGAACTGCGGCAGCTCGCTGACCAGTCCGACCGTGTCCGTGAGCTGCTGTTGGAGGCCGATGAGGCCGAGCGCGGCCGAGGAAGCGACGCCGCCGCGAGCGCCAATGAACCAGATGCCGGTGCGTGCTGTTGCCATAGGTGCCAATCAACAAGTGCTATACGTCAAGGGGTTTTTGGCACCATCCACTAGGAAGCGAACCGGCCAACATCTATGATTGTCACACGGTTGCGCAGCGAGCGTCAAGCGTGCGAGGCAGACGCCTTTACTCTCCCCCCGACGTCAAGTTCACTCTTAGTAGGCGAGACGAGAGATGACTTTGTTCGAAGCCATTCAACCGGCCCCGGCCGACCCGATTCTGGGCCTCACCGACGCCTTTAAGGCCGACCCGAATCCGAAAAAGATCAACCTCAGCGTCGGAGTCTACCAGGACGCCAGCGGCAAGACGCCGGTGCTGGAATCGATCAAGCGCGCCGCGCAGAAAATCGTCTCGCAGCTCTCGTCGAAGTCGTATCTGCCGATCCCCGGATCGCCGGCCTACGCAGCAGGCGTGCAGAAGCTGATGTTCGGCGCCAACCACGAGGCGGTCACCTCCGGCCGCGTCGCCACGAGCCACACTCCCGGCGGGACCGGCGCGCTGCGCGTCGCGGCTGACTTGATTCACCAGCAGATGCCCAAGGCCACGATCTGGATCACGCAGCCGACCTGGCCGAATCATCCGCAGATTTTCGCGGCCGCCGGCGTGCCAACGAAGACCATGCCCTACTTCGATTCCAAGACGAACAGCCTCGCCTGGAACGAATTCATCGCCGCCGTGAAGCAGATTCCTGCGGGCGACGTGTTATTGCTGCACGCCTGCTGCCACAATCCGACCGGCATCGATCCCACTCCGGCCGAGTGGAAGGAGCTCTCGGAGGTCGTTGCCTCGCGCGGCATCTTGCCCTTGCTGGACTTCGCCTATCAGGGCTTTGCCGACGGACTGGAGCAGGACGCCGTCGGATTGATCACGTTCGCCAAGCCGGGGACGGAATTGATCGTCTGCAGCTCGTTCTCCAAGAACTTCGGCCTGTACTGCGAGCGTGTTGGTGCGCTATCCATCGTCGCGGCTGACAAGAAGACGGCCGACACCGTGCAGAGCCAGGTGAAGAGCACGATCCGCTCGAATTATTCCAACCCGCCCTGCCACGGCGGCGAGCTCGTGGTCACGGTACTTAACGACCCCGAACTCGAAAAGCTCTGGCGCACAGAAGTCGACGAAATGCGGAACCGCATCAACGGCATGCGGACGCTGTTGGTCGACACGCTCAAGGCGAAGGGCGTTCCCGGCGACTTCTCGTTCATCACCAAACAGCGCGGCATGTTTTCCTTCTCCGGGCTGACGCCGGAACACGTGAAAGCACTCAAAGAGAAGCACGCCATCTACATCGTCGGCTCGGGCCGAATCAACGTGGCCGGCATCACCAAAGACAACGTCGGCCCGCTGTGCGAGGCGATTGCGGACGTAGTGAAGGCTTAGCGGCTCGTTGCACAGGTCGTGCCGCTGTGGCCTGATGCCCCTGTTGCAGACCGAATATCCCGGGCGATCCATCCGGTAGCTGTTTTCAGAACGCTCGGCGGGCAGAGTCGCATTCGTCGCACTGGTGCGAGTGACGTATCTTTGAGTGCCTTACTACCCTGCGTTCATCAAATCTCAGAGATGAGTTTATGGTACCTCGCACCATTTCCGCTTTCGTCGCCTTGCTGTTGTTCGTCACGTCTGCTCAAGCCGCCGATCCGCAGCTTGTGCTGAAGCTCAAAGAGCTCGGCAAGGCGGTCGACAACGTGACGATCAATATTTCGAATGCCGAGTCGGACGCCGACGCGCAGCTCCTGGCAAAAGTGACTCAGGACACCTTCGCCAAGAACATGTTGTTCGACAACCCCAACATCTCGATCCAGGCCAGCAAAGGCAATTGCACGTTTACGATGCAGGCGGCGGGCTGGCAACTCTGGAGCCAGTCGCAAGACGGGAAGATCGTGAGTCACGGCGCGAAGATCAACTAAGCCAGATCGCCCGACGGCGCCAGCACGGCTATAGATGCGAGCCGCCGCCAGGATGCCGCACTCGCAAGAAGTGCGTCCGCTTGTTCATGGGTAGCGCCAACAAGCGCCGAATCTGCTCGACCAGCGCGCGGTCGCTCTCCTTCTCGAGCGCCGAAGCCGACTTTCGCTCACGATTAATCTTTTTCTTTTTCATCGAGCGTCTTCTGCAAGATGTCGAGCACTGCCTTGTCGCGATCGCGCCCGGCGGCGCGCTTGCTCTTGATGATATCCGCCAGACACGCGATCCGTAGTTCACGTTCACCGAATAGTACGGCTTCGGATCGGGCCTTGAGCCCTTCGAACGAGCGAATACCGTCCAGTTTCGCCATGAAGTCGAGCTGCAAACCACGCTCCTCATTGACGACGCGATAAAGCTCCGATACAGGGTAATACGGCCGCAAGATGAATGCCCCCAGCGATTTGGCGACGCCCTTTAGCTTCTTCAAATTGGTCGGCGTCTTGCGGAACATGAAGTCGATGTCAAGTGTCGTCACCGGCGCTCCGTGCAGTGCTGCCGCGGCATTTCCGACCATCACCACCTCCAAACGGTGGTCGACAAGAACTATGGCGACGCGGTTGAGTAGCGGTTCGGCATTCATGACAATACGGTCGGCCGGCTATAATTAGGTCCCAATTTCTTTCTTGCCAAGCTCTCAAACTATAGCATTCGGCCTGCTCCGTCGCAGCCATCGATGTCCAAACTCCATGTCCGAACTGATCTCCTGCCACCATGTCGGCTACCAGCAGCAAGGCGTCGACATTCTCTGCGACGTCGATTGGCGGATCGAGCGCGGCGAGCATTGGGCCGTGCTCGGGCCCAACGGTTGCGGCAAGACGACGCTCTTGCGGATCGCCAGCGGTTATCTGTGGCCGATCAGCGGCCATGTGCTGCGACTCGGCAAGGAGCTGATCGATTTGGGCGAGTTGCGCCGCAGTATTGCCTGGATCTCGGGCGACCTCGCGAACCGCATCCCGAGCGAAGACACCGGCCTCGAAACGGTGGTCACCGGCCGGCTGGGCATGATCGGTCTCAAGCATCTACCGTTCAACAAACCAACCTCGCAGGACTTCAGCGACGCCGCAGCCGAGCTGGCCCGCCTCGGCTGCGAATCGCTGGCCGACAAACCGTTCGGCGTGCTTTCCCAGGGCGAACGGCAACAGGTGCTCGTGGCGAGGGCCCGCATCATCGGTCCGCTGCTGTTGGTGCTGGATGAACCCTGCGCCGGCATGGACCCGGGCGTCCGCGAGCGGTTCTTGCACTGGCTCAACACCTGCGTCGCTACACCCGAAACACCGGCGGTCATTTTTGTAACGCACCACATCGAAGAGATCATGCCCGGCATCGAGAGGACGCTGATTCTCCGCAACGGCCGTGTTCATGCGGCTGGGCCGACGCATGCCGTCGTGAGCCGAGAGACGATTGAAGAGGTCTACGACACGCGGCTGGCGCGGATCGAATCGAGCGCCGGACGGCTGTGGCCGATCTGGGGCGAATGAGGAAGGGAACGCGCGGAGACTTTAAGCCCTCCGCCGCCGCCCGACCAATCCGCTAACACCCAACAGTCCCAGGGCCGCCAGCGCGCAGGTCGCCGGTTCGGGCACAAACGTGGCGGCCGCTTCCAGGGCATCGACGTTTTCATTCGCCACGCCGAATGTGCCCTTCACGTCGAACGCGGTGTCCCACAAATGGCCGCCGTGGTCGAGGTACTTCGCTGGCGTCGTGGCGTTTTTGTAGACGAACACCTCGCCGCCGTCGAAGGCCAGCGGCGTGCCGGGCACTTGCAGGGGACGAATGCTGAAGAGCACCTCTTTGCCAAAGATCATGATCGCGTCGACGTCCATCTGCTCGACCAATAGTCCCCACAGCGGTCCACCTTTGCCGGGTCCGCCCGCCTGCAGATCCATCGCCGCGGCCAGGTCAGTCGTGAACGTATGCGGCAGGCTGGTCTTTCCGGGCTCGTCATATTCCCAGACCGCGACTTTCAGGGCGGCCCCGGCCACTTGCACGAACGGATCACCGGCCAGCGAATAACGGTTGCTGTCGTCGGCATCGTCGCCGCCCCAGAGTTCGAGCGCGTCCGTGTCGATGGGCGGGTTCATCGCGTCGATATCCTGCGCCGTGGCCCAAATGCCGAAACCGGCCGGGGCAGCGGGGAATCCAGTCGCCCGCTCGAACATGACGTTGGCGTCTGTCTCGAGCGAAAACAACAGCGCCGCCTTGTTGTCGACCACTTCATGAAAGAGCGCGTCGGCGCCGGCTGCCAGGCCGTCGACTTGCGTCGAGGTGGGATACAACGGCCGGGTATTGGGTGGCTCGTCGTAGTCGAATGAATCGCGGACGCCCCCCTTTCCGTCCCAGGAGACGACCTGTTCTGGGTCGGGCGCTCCCGCGGCATTGCGATCGCGGATGTCCGAAAAATCTTTGCCGGGCACTTCGCTCGGCTTGGGGATCAAGATGCTCGGGCCCGGGACGGCGCTGGTCGTCGGGTTCCAGGGATTCGCGTGGACAACTCCCGAGATCATCGTCACCAAACCAATTGCAGACTTCGCCAAGATCGCCGCGCGCCAATTGCGTGACGGCTTCGAGTCTGAGCATCGTTTCATGAGGCACACTCCGCACAGCTTGGATTAGGGGAACGGTGATCTTCGCCGGATGCGCGCGGCACCAGCGCCGCGCAACATCGCCTCTGTTCGTGTCCCCGGCAGGGCGACGAAATACCTACTGCCGCTGTGGCGGGTGCCAAGAGAATCCATGTCCGCGAGTGGGAATAAATCACTCGCGGGTCTGATGCAGCTTTGCGTCCGAGAGCTGGCCCATGCGTTTGAGCGCTCCCCTCCACACAGCCGTCATCCTCACTAGAAGCGGTACTTTTGTCAATCTTTTCCATTGGAAAACGCGGCGTTCTTGTTTAGTGCTGAATACTGCGAATCAGTTGCAGCCGTGTTGACCTTGCGCCTGCAGCGTCACGCGTACGGGCAGCGTCTCCACACTCGTCGGCAGCTGCTTCCCAAACCGCCTGACCCGAAAAAATGTGCTATTTTATCGAGTGGCCCGCGCCTCAACCTGTCGCTAGTCGGCCACGCCCCGCGCAGGAAGCTCTCCGTGAAAATCCTCTTTGCCACCACCGAGGCCGTGCCGTTCGCCAAAACCGGCGGCCTGGGCGACGTTTGCGGCAGCCTGCCCGTCGAGTTGGCGAAGTTAGGACACGAAGTGGTCCTGGTGATGCCCGCCTTCCGCCAGGCGCTCCAATCGGGCCGCCCGATCGAACGCACGGGCATCGACTTCGAAGTTCCCATCGGCCGCAAAAAGGTGTCAGGAACCTTTTTGCGGAGCAGCCTGCCCAGCGACAGTGGCATCGAAGTGCCCGTCTACCTCGTCGAGCACAACGCCTACTACGACCGCCCCGAGCTCTACACCGAGCGCGGGACCGACTATCGCGACAACTGCGAGCGTTTCGTGTTCTTCGCCCGCGCGGTTCTCGAAGCAATCAAGAAGCTTAACCTCGGCACCGAGTTGGTTCACGCCCACGACTGGACGGCCGCGCTCGTACCGGCGTACCTGAAAACGGTTTTCCGGGGCGTGGAGCCGTTCGACTCGCTCGTGTCGATGCTCACGATCCACAACATCGCCTATCAGGGCAGCTTCTGGCACTGGGACATGGAGCTCACCGGCATCGACTGGAAACACTTCAACTGGCGACAGATGGAGTTCTACGGCAACCTCAATTTCCTCAAAAGCGGCATCGCCTTTGCCGACGTGATCACCACCGTCAGCCCGCGCTATGCTCAGGAGATCCAGTCGCCGCCGCTGAGCTACGGCCTTGAAGGCATCCTTTCCCATCGCCGCGCTGACCTGTTCGGCATCATGAACGGAGTCGACTACGGGGCGTGGAATCCTGAGGTCGATCCCCACCTGAACGGCCACAACTACAGCGTCGACGGCAACGGCGTGCAGAGTTTTTCGGCCGGCAAGCGCGCCTGCAAGACCGCGCTGCAACACGAGTTCAACCTGCCGCAGGTCGAAGGCCAGCCGCTGGTGGCGATGGTCGGCCGGCTCGCCGATCAAAAAGGCTTCGATCTCGTGGCCGACGTGATTCGCCAATGGGCCGAGTCGTCGCCCGTGCAGTGGGTAATTCTCGGCACCGGCGATCCGCGCTATCACGATCTGCTCAACGACCTGGCCCAGCGCCACCCCGATCGCGTCGCCGTCCGCCTCGGTTTTTCGAACGAACTCGCTCACCGCATCGAAGCCGGCGCCGACATCTTCCTGATGCCCAGCCGCTACGAACCCTGCGGCCTCAACCAGCTCTACAGCCTCAAGTACGGCACAGTCCCCGTAGTCCACGCGACCGGCGGGCTGGCCGACAGCATCACGAACCTGACCGACGAAACGCTCGCCGCCGGCACAGCCAACGGCTTCAGCTTCGACAACTACACGTCGGTCGCGCTCGCCCAGACGCTCGAACGCGCTTGCCAGACCTACTTCAACCGCCCGCTCTGGGAACAACTGATCCGCAACGGCATGACGCAAGACTGGTCCTGGCACCACAGCGCCCAGGAATACAGCCGGCTCTACGAGCAGACCCTCGCCCGGCGCGGGCGGATGCTTGTCGAGGATGTCGACTAGAGTTGTTCCAACACCAATTGACGCTTTCGCGCAGTCGCTTCCATTGAATTGCGTTCTTCTGTTCTCGGCGTCGACAATCGCTCCTCCGCATCGATCGCGGCGCGAATAGAATCGAACGTTGGACTTCAGTCCAAGTTCGGCAGGCGTAGATTTTCGGGTGAGAGTAGCAGCATGTCGTCTGTATTGCGTCGGCAAATCAACATCTTCCTCGCGGCTAGTCTGTTCAGCACGGCAGCTGCTCCCGCCAGGGCCAGCGAGCCTTCGGCCACGTCCACGATCGCTGCAGATGCCAGCGTCCCCGTCGAAAAATACATCGCCGGTCGCACCGTCGAGAACCGGGAGATCCACTGCGAGGTATATGGTGACGGCCCCAACGTCCTCATGATCATCGCCACGATCCACGGCAACGAATCGGCCGGCACGCCGCTAGTGGCCAAGTTTGCCGAGTGGCTCACCGCCCATCCGGAAGAACTCGCCGGCCGCACCGTCGTGATCGTCCCCGTCGCCAATCCCGACGGCTACGCGGCGAACAAGCGCTTCAATACGCACGAGGTGGATCTCAACCGCAACTACCCCGCCGACAACTGGGGCGTCGCACAAGAGAGTGGCGGCGTCACCAGCGACGGCGGGGACACGTACGCCCACAAAGGCACGCTCAAGCCCGGCCACACGCCGCTGTCCGAACCGGAGTCACGCGTGTTGATGCAGCTGGTGTGCCGCTATTTCCCCAGCCGCGTCGTGAGCATCCACCAACCCATCGGCTGCATCGATTACGACGGTCCCGCCGCCGAACTCGCCGCCGCGATGGGCGCGAAGTGTCCGCTCCCCGTGAAACAGCTCGGCAGCCGCCCCGGCTCGCTCGGCTCCTTCGTTGGCAACACGCTCGAGCGACCGATCATCACTTGGGAACTCCCGGAGAAAGTCCCCACCGATGCCGACGAACTCTGGAAGAGGTACGGCGAAGCGCTGATCGCGGCGCTGCAGTTTGACGGTCAGCCTTCACAATGAGGACTGGCGTCTGCTAGCGTTCCGCCCAGATCAAGATTGAGCCCCCCGCCGCATCCCGCTATAAGCCGCGGTTTGGTGTCGAAGATTTCGCTGTTTGCCCGCGTCGCAGCCGGCTCGGCGAAGGCTCTCACCGGAGCAACCAAACATGCCGCGGCCTCGATTTTCGTTCCGATCACTCAAATACGGGCGGGCCTATCTCCTGGGTCTGATCGCCGTAGTTTGTCTTGGCTGGGCGTTGTACTCGGCAGTCCACACGCTCGTTCCGCCGCAAAGCGTCGAGCTCCGCCTGGCGGCCGGATCGGCAGTCACGCGGCGGTTTCAGATTGCGGAGACCTTTGCCAATGAAGCCCGCCATCACGACGTGTTCATCGACGTCGCGGCGACCGGCGGCTTTGAAGACTCGATTCATCAGCTTGCCGACGGAACGGCCGACCTCGCCATCGTGTCGACCGGCCTGGAGACGGCCGAATGCAAGGAGGGCCGGATTCTGGCCGGCCTCGACGTGGCGCCGCTCCACATTCTCGTACGTCGCCAGTACGTTGACTCAACAGCGTCGCTCGCCCAAATGGTCCGCGGCCGGACGGTCAATGTCGGCGAACCGGGCACGAACGACTATTTGGTGGCAACCGACATTCTGCACCTCCTTCGTTTGCGGCCGGGCGACGACGACGGACGGGGCGATTACACGCAGACCATGCTCACCAAAGATGAGCTGGCTCGGCGCGCCAAACAGGCCTGCGCGCTGGACGGCGAAGAGCGCGAAGCACGGCTCCGCGAGCTACCGGACGTGGTGATGACCGTAGGCACGCTTCCTGGCCTCTCGGTGCAAGACCTGCTCGACACGGGAGAGTATGAGCTCGTACCGTTTTCGAATCTGGAATCGTACCTGCTCTCCGATCTCCAGTGCGACGTCGGACCGGACGGCGACCTCGACCGCGTGTTTCTCGAACCGACGACGATCCGGCGCGGCATGTATCTGGGAAGCTCGGTGAACCCCGCGAGCGATTGTCCGACGATCGGCCTGCGGACGCTGCTCGTGGCGCGGGCCACGCTGCCGGACGCGACGGTCAAGCGGCTCATGCAATGCGTGTTCGACACCGACTTCACGCGCCGCATCCACCCGACATCGCCGCGCGAGCTGGCCACGCCGTACAAAATCCACCCCGCTGCGGTCGCCTATCTCGACCGCGACAAGCCGCTGCTCACCGGCACGTTCTTTGAAACGATCAGCACCGGTTTCAGCGTCTTCGGCGCATTCAGCGCGGGTGCGCTCAGCCTGTACGGCTACCTGCGCCGCCGGCGCGTCCGTCGCCCGGGCGAATACCTGGAAGAAATTCGCAAGATCGACTTGCTCGCTTCCGGCCAACAAGTGGAAGGTAGCTCGTCGCTCCCGCCGGCGAAGCTGGCACAACAGCTCGATGTCCGGCTGACCCAGCTCAAAGAGCAGATCATCCAGGACTACTGCAGCAATCGCGTGCAAGGGGAGATGACGCTGCTCAGCATCCTCTCGATTTTGTCGGACACTCGGACGCAACTCCGCGTATCCCCCGGCCGCCATGCCGACACCAAATCCTCGCAGGTGCATGCCGCCTGGCGCGGCCAGAATGCGGATGGTGCGCGCGAAGCGGAACAAGGCTCGGGCCGCGCGGCCTAGCTGCATACACTGATCTCTCGTTTCACCGCGCCGATCAAGCGCCTGTTTCTCGGGTCTTCTCTCAACTGCACATGCTGCCGTAGCTCATGTGCGATTCCAGCCAATCGCCAGTGCACGCGCATGGACGCCGAGCGATCCCGCACAGCTTTGCGCTAGTTAGCACATGCACCGATTTGGTGATTGGAATTCGCCTGACCTGACGAGCACAATCGCATTATGCCGTCGCTCGGCTTCACATCGCAGACGATGCGGCAGCGTCTTGGAGACGTCTCATCAGTGGTGATCTTGTTGCAACCGACGAAAGGACCAGCTCATGAAGTCGCAATTCTTCCCCGGCACATTCGTCACTAATTCGTCGTTCTCTGGTTGGGTGATCTTTGCTGTGCTGTCGTTGGCAATCACACCGACCACCACATCCGCTGCGGTCATCGGCTTCCTCGGAAACTTCGACGTGATCAACGACACCGGCCAGACTTGCTACGGCTTTGAAATTGAACTCGAGGGCATCCACAGCTCGGAAGTGACGGATGTCTTTGGAGGCCCAGGCCGCGGCTTTCCCACCGGTCGCGGTTACGATCCTGCTACCAGCGTGGAGCGCTACGGGTCCCCGACGATCACAGAATATGTCAACGGGGCCGTCTTTGGTACGCGCGTGACTTACAGTGCTCTCTATGACGGAACCAACTGGGACTACAGCACTCCGACTACGCCCAGCGGCGCTTTCATTACCCCGGGTGACAACTGTTGGTCGGGCGGCGGTCTGGGCTACGGACCGAGCTGTCCCTGCGATCACTTTGGCGTAGGCACGAGCGTGAACCCCACTGCGACAACTTACAGCTGGCTGACCGAAACCACACCCGGTGTGCTGACGTCGGCCGGTGGTGTCGTCCATCTGCCAGCTCCGGTCTGGAACGTGATTCCTCCCGACCCCAATCTTCCGCCGGCCCCGCCGCAGGTTGTGGCGCAAATCGAGGCACCGGATCCGGCGGGCTTCGAGTTTGGAGACGCTCTCTGGGTTAAGGTCTTCACCACCGAGTTCGAGGATCCAATCGAGCTAGAAGATCTCGTGGCTGACAATGCCCACGTCCAACAAGCGGAGACCGAAGTCGAGTGGCAATTGCTGCAGAAGGACTCTGGCAACCCGAACTCCGGGATGCTCGAAAGCGGTTACGGAGTTCCCGTCGGGCCGAATGCGGCGTCGATCCTGCGACGCTACGAATTCTTCGAGTTTAGTGGCATGTACGACCCGGAGTCACACGAAGCCCAGTTCGATCCTGGCTACGGCGATTCCAATCCCGGTCCGAACGACGTCGGCACCTATCTGGGCTCGCAGAATGCCGCCGCCAACCTCATCCCTGAGCCGCAATCCCTTGCACTACTGCTCGTGGGATCTTGCTTGATTCCTGCAGCGCGTCGACGCATCACCACGATTTGGACCTAGATCCAGAGCCCACGCTATCGCGACTTTGTGTCCTTGGCCAACTGCCGCTGTTTGTAGTTCCACATGATGCGACCGAAGAACACTCCGCCCAGAGGGAACAGAATCAGCGCCGGTACGAGATGAAAGAAGAAATCGTCCCAGCCATGTTCCATGGCGTTTGAAATCGTAAACAGCACCGCCGTGGTGACGCCCCAACCGAGGACGCCATAGCGGAGGACGTACTGGTCGCGACTCGGTGGGCTGGTCTCGATCGACTCTTCGGGATTTGTAGTCATTGTTTGGGTGATCCCCGGAACTTGGCGTGATTCTCTCCAGCCGCGGACGCCCGCGGCCTCATCGCCTCTCTTACGCGAAGCGACCATCCGCGTTACAGCGCCACTTCCATCGGTGAGCGTCCGCACACTTTCACCGATTCTGACGCCGCGCCCTGTAACACGCTTCCGCCGGGCCCGTTCGAGAGGGTGTCCGAGGCCCGCTTGCGGCCTCTATCAGGCGAACCGCCATTCGTGGCACAGAACCCTCACAAGGAGTCCCCGTATGAGCACCGTCACCGCCATCGAGCCGACCATGGTTGTCGAGGCCCCCGAACCAACGCACGATTCTCCGTCCGTCGGCAGCCCGGCGCCCCGCAAACCGCGCCTCTGGACCGCATTCGTCACCGTCTTCGCCGCAGCGATCGCCGGCCAGGTCGCCGTGATCGCCAGCTACTTCGCCGTCGGAGTGGGAGTGGGCGTCGTCATGGGCGCACAGGGCGCCGAAGCCGCAGCGATTCAAACGCGCGTGCAGGAAATCTTCTCACAGCCGGTTGTTGCGATGCTGCTCATGTTTCTTCCCTGCCAGCTCGGCATGGCGGCCGTCGTCTGGTTCGCCGCGCGACGCTCGCGGCTGCCAATCAAAGAGCGACTCGGCTTCCTGCCGCCGACGGGCCGCCAGGTCGGTCCTATTAAGCTAGCCATGCTCGCCGGCTTTACACTGTCGATCGCCTGGACTTCGCTGATCGCGACTAATCTGCTGTTTGGCGCTCCCGCGTCGACGGACGCGGTGACCACCGCCGTGTCGGGCGGTTCGTGGGCGACGTTCACACTGGTCAGCATCATTTTCGCCGTGCTTCCCGTGTTCGTCGAAGAGTGCCTGTTCCGCGGCTACTTGCAGCGGCGGCTGCTGGATCGCTGGTCGCCGGCGCTGGCCGTCTCGGTGTCGACGTTGCTGTTCGCCCTTACGCACCTGGACTCGCTGCAGCACGTGATCGCCGTCGTGGCGCTCGGATTCGTAACCGGCCTGTTGGCCTACCGGACGAATTCCATCAAGCCGGGCATGATCGTCCACGCGCTGCACAACATCGTGGTCGTCGCCTTCGCGGCGGCCGCTCCCTACATGCTGGCCACCTTCGGCGAAGAAAAGTTCGGCCTGTTGTTCCTGGGCACGATTGCCGTGCTGGGAATCGTTGGCCTCACCGCAGTCATCTCGCTGCTGCGACGCGCCAAGCCAACCTCAGCGGTCGAAACCCCGTCGACGTGGACCTACGATCGGAATGCCAGCTTCCCATTCGACTCGCAATTGGTAAGCACGACCGCGTGATCCGCAGAGAATCAGCACCAAGTCGATCGCCGCTGCAGCCCCGCTCTGCAGCGGCGATTGGCGTTTTGGAGAAATGCAGAGGCGGAAAGACTTCTACCACGAATAGCACGAATTACACGAATCCGGCACACCGCTGCAAAACCAATTCATACAATTCGCGATTCCTTCTGCCTACTTGCCGACTCGGCCCCGATCTCATCGGCGGAAATCCGCGCCATCGTCGACAACCTTTGTCTTCTCCGTGCCCTCCGTGTACTCTGTGGTGAACAGAATTGACCGCCGCTTCACCCGCCCTGCCCCACCGTGACAGAACTCCGTACAGATTGGCTCACCGGTCGCTCCGTCCTCGTCGCCGAGCACCGGGCCGACCGGCCAAACGAATATGCTGCCGCGCCCTACAATAGGGCTGGCTCAGGCATAACGGACTCCGCCGCCAACTGCCCCTTCTGCCCCGGGCATGAGTCAATCACTCCGCCATCGGTTTACACCGCGAATGACGACGCCGGCCATTGGCGCGTACGCGTCGTACCGAACAAGTTTCCGGCCGTGGCGCTCGACGAGCCACTCGCGCCGGGCGCGCACGAAGTGATCATCGAATCGGCCCGGCACGTTGACAGAATGGCGGGCCTTACAACCGAAGAGCTCTCCGACGTGCTGGCCGCCTATCGCAACCGCCTCGCGCACTGGCGCGGCAAAGGCCAATTCGAATACGGCCTCGTGTTCAAGAACCTCGCGGCCGCCGCCGGAGCGTCGCTGGCCCACGTCCACAGCCAGCTCATCGCGCTGCCCGCGCCGCCCAAGCCGGTCGCCGCCGAGCTCGCCCGCGCCGCCGAGCACCTGGCGAAGGACGGCCGCTGTGCCTATTGCGACCTCCTTGCCGCCGAGCGCCGAAACGCCGACCGAATCGTGCTCGACCGCGACGGCTTCCTGGCCTTCTGCCCGTACGCTAGCCTGCAACCGGGCGAAGTCTGGCTCCTGCCGACGGCCCACGAGCCCTGGTTCGAACGATCGCCGGCCGAGTCGCATGACGCACTCGCGTCAATCCTCCACACGCTCCTGGTGCGGATCGAAGCGGTCTTGCCGCGCGTCGCGTACAATCTGCTCGTCCGCACGACCCCCTGGCAGGATGACGCGGCTCGCTGTGGCCACTGGCGGATCGAGATCCTGCCGCGCGTCAATCCGCTCGCCGGCTTCGAGCTGGCCACGCACATTCATATCAATCCGATTGCTCCGCACTGCGCCGCACAACAATTAAGGTCGAGCTAGCTTTTCTGTATTGCCACGCTCGGCCGACTGCCGATTCCGTAAGCTGCGGAAGTTGTTCGTGTCGCCGCGAGATTGGCGGCACACCAGGGGCGAAATTCGTCCGGTTTTTGGCGGTTGAAACGGTTCGACTGGATGGACTCTTTAGGCGGACTTGCGGTAGGATCGGTGGTTCGCCGTCGGCCGCATGGATTTGCCTTCGCACCGTGCCGACTCGCACCCGTCCTTTCAGGCCGCACCCCCTGACGACTGCCGCCGCGAAAAGTTTTCCCGGCAGGAATTTTCATCATGACCCACGCGCTGCGACTCGTCCTCGTATTCCACAACCATCAGCCAGTCGGCAACTTCGACGGCGTCTTCGAACAGGCTTATCAGGACAGCTACAAGCCGTTCCTCGACGTGTTCGAGGAGTATCCCAACTTGCCGATCGCGCTACACACGAGCGGCTCGCTGATGGAATGGCTCGTCGAACGCCATCCGGAATACATCGAACGGCTTGCGGTGCTGGCTTCGGCCGGGCGGATCGAAATTGTCGGCGGCTCGTACTACGAAGCGATCCTGCCGATGATCTCCACCGCCGACCGCATCGGCCAGGTCAGCCGCTACAGCGATTGGCTGGGCGACCGTTTCGGCGTGCCGATCAACGGCATGTGGATTCCGGAGCGGGTTTGGGAGCAGTCGCTCACCCGCGACATCGCCACTGCCGGCATCCGCTACACGCTGCTCGACGACTTCCACTTCAAAAACGCCGGCCTCGAGGCAGACGACCTGCACGGCTACTATATCACCGAGGATGAGACGAAAATCCTCGCCGTCATGCCCGGCAGCGAACGGCTCCGGTATTTGATCCCGTTTGCCGAGCCGCACGAATCGATCAACTACCTCCGCAGCATCGCCGACACGCAGCCGGAAGCGGTCGTTGTGTTCGGCGACGACGGCGAGAAGTTCGGCAGCTGGCCCGGCACGAAGGAACACGTCTATCAGAACGGCTGGCTCCGCCGCTTCTTTGACGCGCTCAATGCGAACCGCGACTGGCTGCAGGTGGTCACGCCCACCGAAGTGCTGGAGCAGGTGCCGCCGCGCGGCAAAATTTACATCCCCGAAGGCAGCTACCGCGAGATGACCGAGTGGGCCCTCCCCGTCGGCCGGCTCGTCGAATTCGAGCACCTACATCATCAGCTGATCCAGGAAGGCCGCTGGTCGGAGATTGCTCCCTTTGTCCGCGGCGGCTACTGGCGGAACTTCAAAGTCAAGTATCCTGAGACGAACGAAATGTACTCGCGGATGCAGATGGTCAGCCGCCGCCTGCAGGAACTCACCTCAAATCACAATACGAACGGCGAGCTCCGCAACGGCCGGCTCAGCGTCGAATCGCTCGTCGACGAAGCCCTCACGGAGCTCTACCGTGGCCAGTGCAACTGTGCTTATTGGCACGGGGCGTTCGGCGGCACGTACTTGCCTCACCTTCGCAACGCGATCTACCAGCACCTGATCTCGGCCGACAACTTGCTGGATGAGGCCGCCGGCCGCGGGCTCGCGGAGGGGGATCGGCCCTGGGTCGAACTCACCTCGGGCGACTACAACCTCGACGGCCGGCCAGAGGTTCGCCTGGCGAGCAACCGCGTGATGGCCCTGCTCGCCCCGGCGCAAGGCGGCATGATGTACGAGCTGGATGTCCGCTCGATTTGCCACAACTTGCTCGCCACGCTTACGCGCCGCGAAGAGGCCTATCACCAGAAGGTTCGCGCCGGGGAATCTGCCGCTGGCGGCGACGTCGCCAGCATCCACGATCGCGTCGTCTTCAAGCAGCACGGCCTCGACCAGCGCTTGCAGTACGATCGCCATCCGCGCAAGAGTCTCATTGACCACTTCTATCCGCTGGATGCCACGATCGGCGCCGTGGCGGCCAGTGTTTACGACGAGGTCGGCGACTTCGTCCACGGCGCGTACGAAGCCAAGCTCCGCCGCGCGGCGGACCGGATGCAGGTGCAGCTGGTCCGTGAAGGCCGGGCCGACGAGCGGACGATCCGCATCACCAAGGGCGTCACGCTCGAAGCGGGCGACGACACGCTTGAGATCGCGTATTTGCTTGAGGGCCTCACGCCCGGCGAGACGCTCCACTTCGGCGTCGAGTTCAACTTCGCCGGCATGCCCGCCGGCGCGGACGACCGCTACTTCCGCGACGGCGACGGCCGCGTGCTTGGCCAACTCGGCACGATGCTCGACCTGGTGGACGTCGACGCACTGGGACTCACCGACGGCTGGCTCGGCCTCGACGTCGATCTCAAGATCGACCGCCCCAGCTGCCTGTGGACTTTCCCGATCGAAACCGTGAGCCAATCAGAAGCCGGCTTCGAGCTCGTGCATCAGTCGGTCATGGTGCAGCCCCACTGGTTCGTCGAAGCCGACAGCGAAGGCCGCTGGAGCGTGCAAATCCGCCTCTCGATCGGCACCGCCGCCGCCGACCAGCGCCGCCGCTCGACGGAAAAGATCGGCGTGGGCGTGTAGCTAGAGCGCCTTTCCGATTGCTGTTCTGCTAGCTGGTTCGGATAGATTATTCTGAGCGGATCCAGGAGGGTCCGTGATGCGAGCTTATTCGATTGATCTGCGAGAACGGGTATTGCTGGATTGGGA
>JBFWSG010000053.1:0-38842 GCA_050248495.1 Pirellulales bacterium
TCTGACCCAGCTTCGAGGGCATTCGCCAGGACCGGCACAAACGGCACAGGCCTCCGAAGTTGCGGAGCTTCGGTGAGCTATTCTAATAGAGGGCCACCCGACCCACCCGCGTGCAGCAGAGATCTCGTGAGATGGGGGTGAAGCATGATTATTTGGCGAGGCTATGGATTCCTGGTCGCGGTGATTGGCTTAGCGGCGCTCGTCCTCACGGAGAAAATCTCTGAGCATATCACTGGCGACGATCGTTTCTACCAACAGCATGGTTGGGTAGTTCTGATCGGAATGCTGATCGCTGCCGCATTGACGTATGGATTCCATCGATTGCTCCTCCGCGAGAAGGAACGTGTCCTCATCGACAAGCAAACTGGACAGGAAATTGTGCTGCCCGCGGATCATTCGCTATTCTTTGTGCCCGTAAAGTTGTGGCCGGTAATCTTCGTCGCAATCGGCCTGATTTTTGCGATCGTCGGCCCACGGGCAAATGCCGAACCAGGCCGAGCCGCAAACGAAGCGAGTCAAACGACCCGTCCGTAGGTGCTGTCAGCAGCTTCAAGTTCACGAGTGAAATGCCTGAGTGGCTGCTCGATCGACTGCATCCGGCGGATGAGGCGAGCCGCGGCACCAAGTTACTCTCGCCCGTCATCGCATTCGGCGATGTCGCAACTGTAGGCCAAAGCCTTGTCGAACGTGCGTTTGTTTTCGACGACGGTGACTATCTGCGGATGAAAATTCCAATGGCTGGCTAACGGCGGGAATGTGACAAATCGGGGCGGACTGGCCGCTGCTGCCGGGCGGCGGCCGTTTTCCTGCGACTGTGAAGATTTGCCACGGGCGGCTTTCACCTGTCATACTGTTAGCGGGGACTAGCGCCGTTACATTTGGCGAATCCCCGGCCATAATCGCGTCGCCGAATCACACTGTTTCGTGTTAGCTTCGGGCTCCGCCGCCGATAGTTCCACAGAATGTCGTGCGCAATCACGCGGGGATTGGGGCCACGCCGCTCTGCGCATTGAACGCGTGAACCCCTTCCAACCATCCTGCAGGGAGTAATTCGATGAATCGATTGCCTGTTGGTTGGACCCGGATTGCAGTGATCGTTAACCTCCTCGCCGCGACACAAGGGGCGGCCGATGCTCAGGTGGTGCAGCGCTGGGAAATCCTGCCTGGCTCGACCTACACCTGCTATCCCTCGATGTTCGGCCCAGGCATTTCCGGCTGCGACCCGACAAATTACGCGTGCGCATTCGGCATTCAAGGCCGATTCAGCCTGGAATTTGTCAATCCGCAGAACTCCGCGACATTCAAGGATCTGGACCTGACGCTCATCGGCAATGAGGGCATTCAGCATGATCCGCCCGGTGGGTCGCCGGTGACTGCCGACCGTGTGGAGGCCTGGCTGGCAGCGCACCTGTTTGAACGAGTGGCAATGGCCAGTCCAATTGACTTCTATCAGGACAGCGTCTTTGCTTCGCTGCGTCTGACGGACTACCTCGATCCGATCGTGGAACTTGCCGGCGGCTACAATCTGACGCCAGTTGACGGCGATGGCTTGAATTTTCAATTGACCGCTCGATTGATCCCCGAGCCAAACACGTTTGTGCTGATTGCGATCGGCTTCGCAATACTCGGCTTTCGCCGCCGCCAGATCGACTCCGCCGAATTCCGCAGAACCCGAAGTTAGCGGCGGCGACGACTTGAGGAATTCGCGCTGCAGTCGATCATTTGCCGAGCAGCTTGGCGACGAAGAAGATCAAAATAGCACCGCCGAGCCCGCCCCCTAGGAGCAAATAAATGAGCGAGTATCCAGCGGCTGCGAAGACGAGTGGGATAAATACGGCTGACATGGTTCACTGCTCCAAACGTTTGTGGAAGAAGACTCAACCCTACGTGACCTGAAGCAATCTTCGTGCCGATCGGGAGTTTGCAGAGGTAAGCCGGCAGATGCCGGGAGCGGCGGCTCTGGCCTGGCACTGCAACCACCACTTCGAACGATCGTCGCTCGGCAGCGGGCATTGTCCCCCGGACCTGATGGACGGCCGCGCATTTTTCCAAAGTAATGGTTCAATCGAGTCGCAAGAGAAACTTTGTGGCCGATCAGGCGGCGATCATTCCGCCGATTCTTCCACCGCTAGCGGCGTCTGTTACACTGTTGGCATGTTCGTGTCGGGCGGATGGCGTCAGAGATGGCCGTCTTCCTTAACTTGGCGGGACCGAGCCAGTTAGTCTTGGGTCCATCCTGAGGCGGAGCAACAAAAGATGAACGCTTGGAACTGCTTATTGGCCGAGACGTTCTATGAGCACATCGGGATTTTCTTCAGGGGAACCTTCGTCTGGGTGTTCTTTGGGAGTCTGTTTATTGCCGCGATCGTCGTTCTCGTCCTGGCCAAGAAGGCGAGACAAAAGCAGTAGGCAACCTGCTAGCGGCGTGCGGCCTGCTCCTGAGAGTGACCGAGGAAGACGGTGTCGGATTACACGGACATATCATTTTCCGACGTATCGGCGGTCATTCGGCTAGTCCGCGAAGTTTGCGATCGCTGGGACGACCCCAAGGTCTGGCGAGAACACTTGCTGAGCGGCGCCTGCAACTTGCTCCGCGGCAATGTGGCCACGATGATCGTCGAACATGGCAGCGCGGAGAGCAATTTCGGACAGCTGTCGGTGATTTCCGCCGTCGGCATCGCCGCGGAGCTCGAAGAATATGTCGAGCCGAAGGTCTCGTCGCTTAACTTGAGATCCTACCGAAATGCAGCGGAATTGCTGCCGTCGGCGACAAGCAGTCTGTATGCTGAGATCGTGAGTCATGGTGGCGTCACGACGAGACGCAGCGACGTCACGGATATCGCCACGCACCAGTCGGGCCGCCAGTACAATGAATTTCGCAGGAGAATTGAAGCTGCGGACTACGTTGTTTCGATTCGCCTGGTGGATTTGCCGCGGCGGGCGGAGGCCATCAACGTCGATCGGATGCAGCAAGCGTCGCCCTTTGAGCCGCGGGATGTGGCGGTGCTGAAGCTGCTGCACGACGAAGTTGCGCCGCTCATCGGAGTGCGGCTCGCCACCGAGGAACATCTGTGCCGCGATGGATTGTCCAAGCGATTGCGCGAAACATTGACGCTGCTGCTCGACGGCAAGAGTGAAAAAGAAGTGGCCGCATCACTCGGAATTAGCACTCGCACGGTGCACGAGTACGTTGCGGGATTGTACGCCCACTTCGAGGTGTCATGCCGCGCAGAATTGTTGGCGTACTTCGTCCATCGAACTCCCGTTCCGCGCATGCGCGGTTGCAACGGCGACGGCGAATGATCGGCCGCGATTGATTTACTTTAGGGTCGAGAAGCTTGACCAGCCGCAAATGTCGCGGGATCGAGCTCGATTACGGCGACGCCGAAGGGTGCGAGGGTGAGGGACGATTCCGTCTTCGCGCCGGTGAGCAGATTGGGGCGGTCGGCGGGGACTTCGAGCGTAGCCGGTTCGGCAGTGTGATTGACGGCGAAGAGGAGTGCCGACTTGTCGTTGCTGCGGATGGCGACTTCGACGCCGGATGGCGGGGTGACGAGCGGGTGGATTTTGGCGTCGGCCAGCAGGCGGGCGACGAGTGCGTCGTAGAACTGAGGCTCGGCGGCGATGGTGCCAACGTACCAGCCGATGCCCTGCTCGAACTGATTGCGAGTGACTGCAGCGAAGTCGGCCAGGTGAGACGGGGTGTATTTGGCAATCGCTTGGGCGGTGGTCGGAGTGATCCAGTCGGCATAGCGAATCGCCGTGTAATCGGCGTCGCCCAGCGAATCGGCGTGCAGCCGGTAGGTGACTTCATCTTTGTCGGTGATGCCCTGGCGGAGCGATTCGTATTCACCGATCTCGATGCCGAGCGCGGGTGCGAGCAGGCCGGGGAGAGTTCGTGAATAGGCGAGGTTGGTCTCGTCTTTGACGGCGGTGCGGCAGTCGGTGAGGAGCACGCCGCCGGTTCGAACGTACTCGACCAACTTCTGGGCGTTCGCATCGGAGAGGACATGCAGATGGGGTGCGAAGACCAGCTTGTATTTGGTGAGGTCGTCGCCGGGGCGGACGATGTCGACGTTGACGCCAGCGCGGAATAGCGCGTTGTAATAGCGCTTAATGGCCTCGGCGTGCGAAGCGCCGGGATAGCCGTTTTGAATCTCGAGGGCCCAGAGGCTGTCGTAGTCGTAAATAATGGCGACTTGCGGGTGGAGCGTCGTGCCGGCCAGGTGGGGAGCGAGTCGCTGGTACTCCGAGGCGACCTGGGCGGCCTCGCGGTAGCGGCGACCGGCTTTGCCGTCGTGACCCAAGAGGCCATGCCAATATTGCTCGCGTCCGACGGTGCACGACCGCCAGCGGAACCAGATCTGGCCATCCGCGCCGTGAGCCAGCTGTTGGTAGCAGATTTTGCGGAGCTCGCCCGGTTTGGGGCTGAGGCTGAAGACGCTCCAGCCGAGCGGACCGGCGGTCTGTTCCATGATCAGGAAGTTTTGCTTTTTGAGGCCGCGCATCACGTCGGCGGCGAGCGAGCTGTCGACGGGGATGTGGGGGCTGAGCTTGGGGTAGTTGTCCCAGCTGACGAAATCGAGCGGTTTGGCCAGCGCGAAGTAGTCGATCGAGGCGTGGAGTCCCATGAAGTTGTGGGTCACGAATTGAGTTGGCGGGCACTTCGCGCGGAGGATGTCGACCTGCTCGGTGAGGAAGTTGACGCTCTGCTGGGAGGTGAACCGCTGCCAATCGAGCGACGCGCTGGGATTGCTGATGGCCCAATCGCCAACGCGGTCGTCCGGGATGGGGATTTCGTCCCATGCATGGAGTCGCTGGCCCCAGAAGTGAGTTCCCCAGGCGCGATTGATCTCTTCGAGCGTGGTGTACCGTTTTTCGAGCGCGTGCTGAAATTGGGCGCGGCACTTATCGCACCGGCAGTCGTTGCCGCCGAACTCATTGTCGATCTGCCAGCCCACGATGCTGGGGTGAGCGGCGTAGTGTTCGGCCATCTTGGTGACGATCCGCAGGGCGAGTCGGTGGTAATCGGGATCGGCAAAGCAATTGTGCCGGCGGCCGCCCCACACGGTGCGCGTGCCGCCGGCCTTTAGCACGAGTGCTTCCGGATATTTCTTGGCGAGCCAGGCCGGCATGATCGCCGTGGGCGTGCCCAGGATCACTTTCATGTCGTGCTTTTTCGCCAGTTCCAGCCAGCGATCGAGCCAGGAGAAATCGAACTGGCCTTCAGAGGGCTCGAACAGGACCCAGGAAAACTCGGCAACGCGGACGATGTTGAAGCCGGCCTCGCGCATCATCTTGAGGTCGGTTTCCCAGCGTTCCTCGGGCCAATGCTCGGGATAGTAGTCGACGCCGACGTATATCGAGTCGCCGCCGGGGAAGAGAAACTTGTCGGCTGTTGATTCGGCCGACGCCCGCGGCGGAGTGGCGAGAGGGGCTACAAGAAGCGACAACGCGAGCGCAAGGGGGACCGCAGTTTTCATCATTCGCCTGGACGGATCAATGCGTGATCCGCTGTTCTTCGTCGTAAGGAATGCTGGAGATGTCGAAAGAAGCGGCCTCGAAGCGGACGGCCGACCCTTCCGAGATCCGCAGTCGCTCCGGTCCACGGGCCTCGTGCGCGGGGAGCCGCAGTTCGACGAGGCCGTCAAAAACTTGCAAGGTGCTCGAATTGTCGGCTTCGAGCGCCAGCGTGAACTCGGTGCCGAGGTCCACAAACTCCGCGATGGGCGTGGCCACAGTGAAACCAATGGCCTGAGTGGGCACCTGAGCGCCGACGCGACCGGCGTGCAGAGAGACTTTCGAGCTGGAGACGAGTTGGGCGGTCGTGGGCCCTTCGAGCACCAGCTGGGCGCCGCTGGCGAAGGTGAGCATGGCCCGGCCGCTCTTGAGTTTGAGCAGTTGTCCGGCGTGGAGCAGCGAGCCGACGGCGAGTTGATTCGCTCCGGCTTCCCATTGGCAGCCGTGGTCTTGAGTCAGCTGGGCGACGATCGCGGGCCGCGACGCGAAGTAGCCGGCCGTGAGGAGCGACGTGGCGATCAGCAGCGTCGCCGCGAGGCCGGCCAACCACATCGTCCAGCGCCGCCGCGATTGCGTGCGGGCCAATTGCTCAGCTTCCTCTGCCAGCTCGGCTTCGAGCGTGCAGCGGTCGAGCTCGGCGTCGCTGAAAGCATCGGCCAGCAGCTCGTCGCGCAATTGCCGCACATTCATCCAGTCGAGCAGCTGAGAATGAACGAAGGAGTCCGTCACCAACTGATCGACGACTGTCGGGTCTTGGCGCAGCAACTCGGTCAACCGGGCGGCGCCGTCGGCATCGAGCTCGCCGTCCAAATAGTCGCTGATGAGTCGCGAAATATCTTGCATCGTACGTTTGTCAGTTGGCGGCGAATTGATCTTGGGACATGCGTCTTTCAATGCAGCGCCGCAGCGTATCTCGGACGCGGCACAACAGCATGCGGACGGCGCCGGAGGAGAGCTCCATCTCGGTGGCGATCGCCGCGGACGACAACCCGCGCTTGTATCGCAGCTCGACGACCTGACGCGAGCGGCCTTCGAGCTTGTCCAGGCAATGCTTGAGCGCGTCGCGGAGCGGATCGACTTCCTCGGCCAGCATTTCGTAGCGGCTGGCGATCTGCTCGACGATGTCGTCGCCGAACAGGTGCCGATCGGTCGCCCGCTCGCGGCGGAAGTAAAGCACCTCGAACTTGGCGACGCCGACGGCCCAGGCGGCGAACGACCGGGTCTGATCGTATTGGTCGTATTTGCGAACCAGCGTCACGGCGACGCGCTGCATGACCTCGTCCGCTTGCTGGTAGTCGGGGACCAGTGTGCGGATGAACGCCGACACGGTCGACTGGGAGGCGGCCCAGAGGGCGGCGAATTGCTCAGCCTGGTGAGGTAGCATCGGAGCCGCTGATCCTGTGGATTGCTCAGGCGCAACATCGGCGCGTGGCGACGCCGACAAGACGCCGCTCTGCGGATTCTCTGCGCTCTGCGGCTCGTTTGTCACAGGTTTCGGCTCGAATTCGGCGGATTCTCAGAAGTTTGGTCGATTGCAAGTCGTAGGTCGCCTCGATGGCGGCGGCTATTGCAGCACTCGCACGCGCGGCAAGCGTCGCTCCAGGGCCGCAACGCCGGCCGGCGTCACGCCCGTTTCCATCACTTCGAGCTGCTGCAGATTCGGCAGATCGTAGAGCGACGCCAGGCCGGCATCGGTGATCTGCGTGTGATGGAGCCAGAGCGACTCGAGTTGCGGAAAATGATGCAATTTGGCCACTCCCGCGTCGGTTACCAGCGTGTGATTGAGCGCGAGGAAGCGGAGCCGCGGGAAATGCCGCAGCAGGTCCAGGCCAGCGTCGGTCACGTTTGACTGACGCAAGTACAACCGCGTGATCTTCGTTAGACCGGTGAGTTGGGAGAGTCCCGCATCGCTGATCCTCGTATTTCCGACGTCGAGGCTACGCAGCCGGGTCAGCTCGCGGAGGTTTGTCATGCCGGGATCGCCAATGCTGTTGGAACCGATCAGCAGGTCCTCGAGATTGTGCAGTTGCCCGATCGTCTGCAGTGACTTGTCGGAGATTTGTGTCCCGCAGAGGGACAGATAGCGGAGTCGTGTGAGGGAGCCCAGATGTCGCGCGCCATCGTCCGTGATCTTGGTCCAATCAAGGTCGAGCTGTTCGAGGCACTTAAGTTTGCCGATCTGGGGCAGGTTCTCATCGGAAATGTCGCTCCGCTTGAGTGACAGCGCAACGACGTTGCCGTGGCTGTAGACGACAATGGGCCCAAATCGCTCGAGCGAGGCTAGCACGCGCTGCTGAGTCGCCTGCCAGCGGAGCTGCAGCCCCACGGCGGAGAGCGCGAACGAGGAGAGCAAAACCATCACGAGGATCGTCCGCAAGCTGTATCGCGGCCAACGGACTCGAATGGGTGAAATTGTCGCCGCCACGGGAGAAATCTCGCCAGGAGAAGAAGAGACCGATCCATCTATCATAGTAGAAAAAAGAATTTCGGGCAGCGCGGTTCGGCAATCCCCAGTGGAAAGGGGCGATCGATTCGGCGGAAAATCACCATTTTCTGCGTGACGGTGAGGTGCGGGTACGTAGAGTGAATTACGGGGGAATCTGGCAGGGACTTTGTCCTGGCCGGCTTATCTGGCGGTTCGTTGGAAACTGGTTGGTAGACTCTTCTTTGTGCGGCGATCCCCCCAGGGCTGGTGCCGCTTCACCCGATTTCGCATCCGGAGGTTTGACTAATGAGGCTGACGATTTGCTGCACGCTGGTGGCGCTGGGCGCCTCGATCTTTTGCTCGGCAACGGCAACCGCGGCTGGCAATTTGCTGGTGAACGGCGACTTTGAGGCGACGCCGGCCGACGCGTATTTCGATGGATTCACGCCCGATGTGGCGGACGATGTGCCGGGCTGGAATATGTTCCTGGGCGCCGCCGACGGGTCGTACGTCTACGTCAACGGCGTAGGCAGCGGGAACGTCGACTTGGATATGGCTAATTCTGCGGCGGGCGGCGGCATCGAGACCGCGGCTTTATCACGGCCAACGGTAACACCTGGAAAGACCTACACGGCTTCGTTGACGTATGACAACTACTTTGCCCCGACCGACGCCGCCTACTTTATTGACTGGTTTGATTCGGTCGGTTCGTTGATCAGCTCGGCAGGCGGTCCGCTCGCCGATCCGAACGGACCCTTTACCTTTGCTCCATACACACAGCTGTTGAGCGTCTCCGGAAATGCGCCGATAGGCTCTGCCTCGGCGGGAGTGCGTTTCATCGCCGGCAACGCCGGCTATGCGGGCCTGACGGCCGACAATTTTACTTTGGTGCCCGAGCCGGCATCGCTCGTGCTGTTCACGCTAGCGATGTCGACTTTGGTTGGAATGCGTGGCCGCAAGCGGTCTTGAGGATCGGAATGCCTCGGCAGTGGAACATGAGAATGGTTTGGCCGCAAATCGTGCTTGCGGCGGCGCTTGGTGGCTTGTGCCAGGCTGCCGTCGCGGATGAGGCGAAGTTTTTTCGCGTCGCCGAAGTGGACGGCGCGTGGTGGTTCGTGGCGCCGGATGGAAAGCCGTTCTTTTCATCCGGCGTGAACGTCGTCGACGTGGGAACCACGCGCGAGCGGTACAGTCCGCAGCGGCCGGAATATGCGGCCTTCCGTCACTATGCCGACACGGACGCCTGGGTCCGGGCGACGCACCAGCGGCTCGCCGACTGGGGTTTCAACACAGTTGGCGGCTGGTCGGCGGCGGAGATGACGGCCGGTCCCCTGCCCTACACGTTCGTGTTGCATTTGGGTAAGGAACTGGGCGTCCCGTGGAACGATGTCTTCGCGGCCGACTTCGACGAACTGATTGCGCAAGCGGCGGAAAAGCAGGTCAAGGCCCGGGCAAACGATCCGAATTTGATCGGCTGGTACACCGACAACGAGCTGGCGTGGTTCGCCGATACGCTGTTTGCATTCCATATCTCCCAATCGCCGGATAGTGCGACGCGGCGCGAGCTGATCGGCTTGCTGCGCCGGCAATACGACGGCGATTTCGCGCGGCTGGAAGAGGATTTCGTGCCGGTGGATGCGTCCAATTTCGACGAGCTTGCCGCGGGCGGAAAACTGCTGCTTCGCCCAGGGGGGCGCGGCATGGCGGTCGTCGACGCGTTCCTCGGCAAGGTGGCCGAGCGGTTCTACCAGGCGGCGCACAGCGCAATCCGTCGCTTGGATCAGCAGCATTTGATTCTCGGCGACCGCTATCACGGATTCTGTCCCGATGCGGTGGCAGAAGCGGCCGGGCCCTACGTCGACGTAATCTCGACGAACTTTGACCAGCCGATGTGGACCAGTGGCCGCCTGCCGGAATACTATCTCGAGCGGCTCCATCGGCTCACGAAGCGGCCGGTCTTGATCACGGAGTATTACGTCGCGGCCCGGGAGAATCGCAGCGGCAACAAGAACTCGGGGGACATCTTTACGATCGTCGATTCCCAAGAGCAACGAGCCGCCGCGGTGCGGACGCGGCTCACCTGGTTCGCGTCGCTGCCGTATGTCGTCGGGGCGCACTGGTTCCAGTTCTCCGACGAGCCGACGCACGGACGGCATGACGGCGAGGACTACAACTTCGGCCTCGTGGACATCGAGGATCGGCCCTATGACAAGTTGGTCGGCGCGTTCAAAGCGACGAACGCCGCGGCAGTCTCGATTCATCGGGAATCCGGTTCCGAACAATCTGAGAAAAACGCGCGGCCGATCTCGGTTCCGCCGGCGAGCGCCGATCCGCTGGCGGGAATTGCCGATTGGAAGCTCTGGCAGGCCACCATTCCCTGCGAGGAGGCGGGCTCTCTGGGCGATCTGTTGGTGTGTGCCGATCGCCAGAAGATGTACGTAGCCCTGTCCTGCAGCAGCTTTGTCGACCCGGCCGCGTATGCGGGCGAGCGACCGGGGAGCGGGGAGCAACAGTCGCTGAAGATCGCGCTCGACGGCGGCGAGCCGTGCGTGGTGCGGTTTGGAATTGGCGACGAGTATTCCGTGTCGGACCCAAAGGTCGAAGTGCGAGTGCATCAGCGCGGGCTGCGATACGTGGTCATTTTGGCGCTACCCAATAGTGCACTGAACCTGGACTCGCGGAATCATGAGCCGGTACAGCTCAGTGCGTCGTTGGAAGACGTGCGCCGCGGCGCACGGACGAATTGGTCGGCGAAGCTAGCGTGTGAAGGCACGCTGCGCGAAGCGCTCTCCTCGCCGGTGCGGCTGGCGCAATAGGAGCAAGCAGGCGGAGTTGGTTGGAATTTCAGGAGTGTGAACCGTGACGAAGATACAAAGATCAATCCTGGCGGTGGCTGGTTGCATTTGCTGCCTGGCGATTTGTTGTCCGTCGATCGCGGCCGTATCGGCGTTTGACGGCGCGGACCCCAATGATCCAGCCTATTCCGACGGATGGGAGGAAGGGGACAATGGCGGATTTGGATTCCTGCCTTGGACTGGAGGCATGTACGGCAATCCGGTTGCGATCGATTCACTCCCGGAGCCGGACAACGACCTGGGCGCTCCGGCGTTCCAACTGGGCACGGGCGGAGCCGGCTACTGGGCGATTCGGCCTTTCGCCACTCCGATGCACGCTGGACAGAGTTTCAAAATCGACGTGGACCCATTCGCCTTTCCAACGGATCCATCGGCGAACGGCGAGTTCCAATCCATGATCCGATTCGGCGCTGGTGGCAGCAACAACGCACGAGAGCGGCTTGCGCTGTATGCGTACTCCTATTATCTCAATGGCACAATTGCCTTTGGCTCCGACAACTGGGGTGTCGGTGCGGAAACCGTAAATGACAAGCTCAATGGCGGCACACCTCTTCCCACGACGCCATGCTATTCAACTGGTTGTACTAGCTATTCCATGCTCGACAGCTCCGATGGCTTTTCCTTGGTACTGGATCTCCTCACGATCGACACTTACCGTCTGCGGATTATCGACGACAAAGTCACCAAGGTCGATGTCACTGGGCAGTTAAACGCTGACTCTGCCGGCCAAGGAATCGACCAGATCGTGTTTTGGTCGGCCGATGGCAGTGGGGGCACGATCGACAATTCGTATTTCACCAATCTCGAGATTACCGACACGCCGACGACACCGAGCCTCGACGGCGACTTCAACGGCGATAATAAGGTCGATGCGGCCGACTACACCGTCTGGCGCGACCATCTGGGCGCGGCCGACGAATCGAGCATCCACAACAACGGCGACGGTCAGAACGGCGTCGATGCCGCGGATTACGCCCTCTGGAAGAACGGCTTCGGCGACACGGCGGGCGCGGCCAGCGCTCAAGGCGCCGCAGTGCCGGAGCCGGCCAGTTGGCTGGGGCTGCTGATCGGAATGACGGCCGGCCTGCGGTGGCTGCGGCGGCGAGCCAATTGATGCGTTATTAGAAAGTAGGGAGTGACGAACCGAGAGGTGGATTGATGGATTCGCTTAGGTCTCACAAACGATTTCCGCGAGCGGCATTTACGCTCGTTGAGCTGCTGGTGGTCATCGCCATCATCGGGATCCTCGTGGCCCTGCTGCTGCCGGCCATTCAGGCTGCCCGCGAGGCTGCACGCCGCTCGCAATGCCAGAACAACATGCGGCAGCTGGGGATCGGTTTGCAGAATTTCCACGGCACAAATAATCGATTCCCTTCGAATTCCAACTGGTCGCTGGGTAATCACACGAATTGCAATGAACCGCTGGAGACCAAGGAAGAGGACCGCAAAGGCACGTACTTGGTGAAGTTGTTGCCATACATTGAAGAGACGGCAATTAACGCCATGCTCAAATTTGACGGTGACATACACGCGCAATTCGAAGACTTGACCGGCAAGTACCCCAATGCAAAGTTGCTGCGGGAGACGCCGATGCCCATCTTCCGTTGTCCCAGCGACACTTTTCCAATGCTGAGCAGCGACAGTTCGCTCGACAGCGGCTTGAAGAACAAGCCCATCACGACGACCAACTACATGTCGAGTGTCGGTGCTCAGAAGACTTTCAGCCAGATCGGCGATGACTGTGGCTATCCCGGCAATTACTTCGGCAACGGCGACGACCTGACCCCGTGCGTGATTTTGGGCAAGGATACCAGCGGTGTGTTCGCCCGGGCGGAATGGGCGGCCAGCATTCGGGAGATTACGGATGGCACGTCCCACACGATCGCCCTCGGCGAAGTGTTGCCCGACTGCAATTTTGAGTTGATTCGCTATGGGTGGTGGAATTCGCAGGCCTTCTACGCAAATACGTCGGTGCCGATCAATTACGACTCGTGCAAGCAGACGACGCCGGGTTACCCGTCGCCGCAGACCTGCAATACCTTCTTCAACTACAACACGAACGCCGGCTTCAAATCGAAGCACCCAGGCGGAGCCCATTTCGTGCTCGCCGACGGTTCATCGCATTTCATTTCCGATAGCATCGATTACCGCAACTTCCAGCGCCTCGGCGACCGCCGCGACGCAGAGAGCGTCGAGCCGTTTTAATGCGTAGTGGCCAATTTCGAACTGTCGGCGCCGCATTTCTGACGATTGTCGCGAGTTGCGCCTTGCTGGGCTGCAAGGGATCGAGCCGCGCTGCGACCTATCCGGTGCGGGGGACGATCACCTATCATGGCCAGCCGTTGGCCGGCGCCGCCGTGACCTTTATGGCCGATGGCGCCGCGCGGGCCGCCACCGGCAAGACCGATGAAGCTGGGACTTTTCAGTTGACGACATTTGAACCAAACGATGGGGCCGTTCCGGGCACGCACGTCGTCACCGTCAAGAAGTACGACAGCGATCCGCCGCCGCTGCCCGCGGCCCCTGCAAACGGCGCGGCCGATCCGGCTTCCGAAGCAAGATATACGGCGGCAATGGCACGCTGGCAGGAAACGGCTAAAATCGCCGTGCCGCAGAAGTATACTAATCAGCGAACCAGCGACCTGCATCGGGAAGTCGTCGCCGGTGAAAATGTCTTCGAGATCCAGCTGGTCGATTAAGTGAAACTGCACATGGCGTTGCCGCGCTCGAGGTTGTCGCGGAACGTCGCGTTGGCCTTCGTGTGCGCCCTCGCCTCGCTCACATCCGCTGCCGCGGAACCGCCCGAGGCCGCCTCTTTCTACCTCCGCGACGGCGACCGCGTCGTGTTCTACGGCGACAGCATCACCGAGCAGGCCCACTACACGCGGCCGATCGAGCTCTACGTCCGCACGCGACTGCCCGACTTGAAGATGTCGTTTGTCAACAGCGGCTGGGGAGGGGATCGGGCTTGGGGCGGCGACGGCGGAATGCTCGAGGAGCGGCTGAAGCGGGATGTCGTTGCCCACAAGCCGACCGTTGTCACCGTGATGCTGGGCATGAACGACGGCTACTACACAGATTTCAGCGACGATGGGCTCTCTGCGTTCAAGGAGCGGATCGAGACGCTCATCGCGACGCTGGAGCGCGAGCTGCCGGGTGTGCGGATCACTTTGATCGGCAGCTCGCCGTATGACAACGTCACACCGGGCGAGCAGCCCGAGTGGGAGCGGAAGATTGTTGGCGGTTACAATGGGGTCGTGGCGCGTTACGCCGCGGGCATGCGTGACGTCGCGGAGCGGCACAAGCTGGCGTTCGTGGACATGAACCAGCCGCTGGTGGACGCGATCCAAGAGGTGCAGGCCGCAGACGCCACGCTCGCGCGAGAGATGATTCCCGATCGGATTCATCCCGGCCCGGCGGCAGGGCTGTTGATGGCGGCCCAGTTGCTCGACGCCTGGCACGCTCCGCAGCGTGAGCATGTGACGCAGGTCAACGCCGCCGGGGCGGAGAGTGCGGTGATGAAGGTGCGACAGGCCCTGCCGCTGCCCTACCCGGTCGATCGATCGGATCCGCTTACGAAGAAGCTCGTCGAGCTCGCGCCGGCGATGAGCGTGTTTGCTGGTGATACGTTGCGTGTGGACTGGTTGAAAACGCCGCGAGGGCTTGTCGAAATCGATGGCGATCGGCTGGGCAGTTTCTCCAGGGACGAATTGGCTGCGGGAATCGATCTGGCGCCGCCAGGTTCGCCGCTCGCCGAGCGCGCACGAGAAATCGCCGAGCTCGTTGATGTGCATGATCGACTGCAGTTCGCTCGTTGGCGGCGCGTCGAACTGGCGAACAAGGAGCAGAAAGCCTCAGATTCGCGGCCGCTGCGCGACGAATTGACGGCGCTGGAAAATCGGCTCGACGAATTGACGAATGCGGCAGCCGGGCTGACACCACACTCGATTGGGATTACCGGTGTGAGCGAATGATGAGGCGCGGACAAGTTTGTTGGCTGCTTGTACTGCTGCTGTCGGGTGCTCCGGCGCTCGGGGCCGACTATCACTTCAGTGCCGCCGGCAATGACTCAACCGGCAACGGCACGCTGGCGAGTCCCTGGCGGACGGTCACGAAGCTGAACTCGCTCAACCTGGAGCCGGGCGACCAAGTGTTATTTCGCGCGGGCGACACGTTTGCGGGCAACATCGTGCTCGGGGCCAGCGATTCAGCGACGAGCGCCAGCGGCATCTTCGGCGGCTCGGCGATCACGCTCGGTCCGTACGGGTCCGGCAACAGGCCAATCATTTCCTCTCTCACCGGTAACGGCCTGTCGGCCACGAACGCCGGAGGCCTCTCGATCCGGGGGCTGGAATTTGCCGGCGCCAGCTCGCTCAGCTCGATCGCCAGCACGTCGAACACCACAAAGGGGCTGTTCTTCGAAAACTCGCAGACGAACTTCCGCCAACAGCACATATACGTCGACGATGTCGTCGTGCATGGATTCGGCGATGCCGGCATCAGCCTGCGGGCCACGAACCCGACGATCGATTCAGGCGGGTTCGACGATGTGCGGATCACCAATTCGGTCGTCTATTCCAATGGCCGCAGCGGCATCGCCAGCAGCGTGTCGTCCTCGAGTGGGCTGGTCGTCGGCGGCACGGAGTACGACTACTACGCCCGTGCCCACGCCAATCTGTACGTCGCCAACAACATCGTCCGCGACACGACCGGCAAGAGCGAGTCGGGCGGCGTGAGTGGCAATGGGATCGTGCTGGCCCAGTTCGACGGGGCGGTCATCGAGCGGAACGTGGCCCATCACAATGGCGGCCAGGCCGGGGGCGGCGGCGTCGGTATCTGGGCCTGGCAGGGCAACGACGTCTCGATCCAGTTCAATGAGGCCTACGCGAACCAGACGTTCGACGGCCGCGACGGTGGCGGTTTCGATCTCGACGGCGGCGTGACCAACTCGCGGCTGCAGTACAACTACTCGCACGGCAATGACGGTGCGGGGCTGGGCCTCTTCCAATTCGGTTACGCGTCGAAGATGGGCGGCAACGTAATCCGCTACAACATTTCAGAGGCCGATGGGGCGGGCATTTCGGTCTGGGGCAACGGCCCGCGGTTCCCGGGCAGCGATGTGGCCGAGGATTCGATCTATCATAACAATACGGTGATCAATCCGCTCGGACCGGCGGTCCATTTCTTCGGCTCGGTCGACGACGTCGGAGTCTACAACAACATTCTCGTGAGCCAGGGAGGCGAGCCGCTCGTGCAACTCGATGACTGGGACGGCAACGGCAACTCGTACGTGCTCGACGCCGATCTGCGCGGCAATGCATACTGGTCTGGTGATGACTCGTTCCGCATTGAATGGGCCGGCGCCGAATACGCCGACCTCGCCGCCTGGGCGAACGCCACGGGCCAGGAGAAGATGGGTGGAGCACTCGTGGGGCGCCAGGTCGATCCTCTTCTGTTTGGTCCGTTTGCCGGCGGAGTGGCGCTCGACGACCCAGATCTACTCGAATCGCTGGCTGCGTACCGTTTGCGCGGCGTGAGCCCGCTCGTGGACGGAGGAATCGACTGGACGACGCTGCCGCTCGCAGTTGCACTCGGGCTCACGGACCCGGGGACGCGGGATTTCTTCGGCGGACCGATTCTTGCGGGCGGCACGTTTGACGTGGGCGCCCACGAAGCGGCGATCGCCGGCGACTTCAATCGCGACGGCGTCGTCGATGCCGCGGACTACACCATCTGGCGCGACACGCTGGGGCAGATCGGCGCTGCTCTTGCGGCCGACAGCGATGGGGACGGCACGGTCACGGCCGCCGACTACATCGCGTGGGCGGCCCAATTTGGCGCGGGCGGCGGCAGTGCAAGTCAACCGGCGGCGATGGTGCCGGAACCGGTCGCGCTGTTGTTCGCTCTGGTCGGCAGCGCCACAGCCTCCTTACAGCGCTGCGGTCAGCCTCGAAAGCGCATCGGTCGGTCCCAATAGATCGCCAAACGCGGCCTCGACGACCGCGGCATCCTCGCCAGCAAGCTCCATTGTCTCAAACGATTGCATGCCGCGGGACGCATGCCTTTCGGATATGGCCGCCACCAGCGCCAAGTCGCGGGCAGCTGCGTCGAGCGGTGCGGCCCACACTTCCAAAACCGGCGCTCGGGCGGCTGGTCTCGCGGGAAGCGTGTCGAAGGCCGCGGCGAAACTAAGTGCCGGGGCCGCTGCTTCAAGACCCTCGGTGGCCGGCGCCACATTTACCGCAGGGGCCGACTCGGCAAATATCGCGGCCGCGCCGGCTCCCCCGGCTGTCGCGCCGAAATGGTCCTTCCAGATGGTGAAGTCGCCCGCGTCCACTGCACCGTTCCCGTTGCCGTCCGCGCGAAGATCGGTCGTCGAGCCGAACGTGCCGCGCCAAACGTTGTAGTCGGAATCATCGACCGTACCGCTGGAGTCGTAGTCTCCGGCCAGGGGCGGCACGCCGTACGACGCCGAAGTCAGCGTATTGCCGGCTGTGTTCTTCAATACGAGCTGACCATAGGCGTTGTTGAGCTCGCCCGTGAAGTTACCCTGGATGAAGAGCCGTTGTCCGCCGGTCGGACCGACGGTGCGCAATTTGAATTGGGCTACATCGGCGACGACGTAATAAGTCGAGTTCGCCGGGATGACGGTGCCTCCTTCGAACGTGTGCTGTACGGCGCCTTCAATTTTCCAGCCCGAAATATCGACGGCCACGCTGCCGGAGTTGACGATGGCGATGTATTCCTGGCCCTGGTTGCCGCTCGCGGGTGCGTAATCGATCGTTCCAAACGTCAATGGCGGATTGGCCGACTGCGGAGCCGGCATTCCGAACAGCCCATTGAAGAATTGCTTGCGCTTGGTCAGGAAATCCTGCTTCACGCGGGCGATCGCCTGCTGCGGGGTTTCGTAGGCCATTCCCGCGGGCAGGGCCCAGGTGTTGCGATCGAACAAAGCCTCCGCGCCGATCTCGTTGATCAACTCGTCAAATCGGTCGGCGACGTAGCTGTCGTCGATGGCGCCGCCGGGCGGCCCGTAAAACTCGTCGAGCAGCGTCCGCACCCGCCGGAAGTACATCTGATTGAAATTGGCGTTGTTGTGCAGACGTTCAATCAAATGATTGCCGCCCATGTACACCCAGAAGCCGTCGCTCCAGATCAAGTCGTCGTCGAAATAGTTTTCCGCCGCATTCCACTGATGGCCGAAGCTGAGATCCATGTCCCAGGGCAGCAGCGTCCAGAGCTTCGTGTCGTTCGAATCGCGGTACAGGTAATAGTTCTTCTGCCCGTAGTCGCGATTGGCGATCACGGTTTGGACGGCGAAATAGTTCACCCAGGAGGCAATGTCCAGATTGTCGTAAACCCAGGTTTCTCCCTGCAGAACATTGAGAGACGAGGTACTTACCAGCTGCTGCAGATCGCTATGGTCCTCGTACTCGCGAGTTTTCTTTTCGACGAGGTTCGTGGCCGAGTCGAAGCCATTGCCCATCTTATAGAGTGCGCCGTCCGGATCGAGGCCGACGCGTTCCAGGTACTCCTCGTCGCCGTCTTCCACGACGTCGTACAACGCGTAGTAAGCGCCGTTGCGATAAACGACGGCTGAAAAAGCGTAGTGCCCGGACCCGCCGGCTTCGTTGAAGAGCTCGTAGGCGAGCGTGTTGCGCAGGTAGGTCTTGTCCGTCTGGTTGGTGAGCAAATTGAAATCGCTCACGCGGCCGAACGAGGGATCGACCTGGAATTTGATGCCGCTGTTGGCGTCGAAATTGAACGACTTCTTGGTGAACTGCGGCTGGGAGGTCGACTGGCCGTGTAAATCGACTTGGATATTGTCGTAAAACTGGCCATTTATGTAGATCGACGCCCGGGTGCCAGACTCGGTCGCCGCGGCGTTTGGATTCTGCACAAACCAGTGGAACACCGGCAAATCGGTCGTGATCGACGGGTCGACGATTACCGTACCGTAATACTCGGGTGAGTCGACCGGGTCGAGAAACCGCGGCGCGCGGCTGAGCGTTCCCGCGGTATCGGAGGCGGTGACGTACCAGCGGACCATCTGGTTGGCGGTGAAAGCCGAATCCGGGATCTGCGCCGTGTAGATGCCATCGCCTGCGACGGCGTCCCCGCCGGCGCCGTTGTCGACCATCAACACCTGCACCTCGGCGCCGTACATGACGCGATAAAAGAGTTTGACCGACGTGGCGTCGACCGGCGCGGCGAACGGCGTCACGCGCGCAGTGACGGTGATCGTCTGATTGTCGAGCGGGTTATTCGGCGAAAACTCGACAGGGTCGATGATCGGGCCGATGTTGATCACGGAGCTGTTTGGACCGCCGGGCGTGGGCGTTGCCAGATATCCTGTCGCGGAAGCCGTCAAGCTGGCGACCAGTTCCGGCTGGACCAGCAGATCGCTGCTGCCGCTTTGATTGAGCAGCTGGATGGCGAGCACATTTTTGCCCGCCTGTAAGAATTCCAAATAGGCGTTGAGCGGAATTGTGTTTCCGGCGATGACCGTGGCATCCGCGCGACCGCCGGTTGCCAGCGAATTCCAGAGCGGCGAGGCGGGCGCGAAATCGCTGTACACCTTTTGGCCGTTGAGGTACACCACGACGCCATCGTCGTACTTGAGATTTAGCGACAGGCTGCTGACCGCGGCCGCGCTCGGCAGGTTAAATTCCGAGCGCACATACACAGAAGTCGTGCCTGTCGGCACGGCGGTCTTGAAGTAGTCGGCGTAGTTGATCGGCGAAGTCGTAGTGTCGTAGCCGACCGAGGCCTTGCCGGAAGTGAAGCCGTTCGCCGCGGCGTTGAAATTGACATTAGTCCAGCTGAGGCCCATGCTGCCGTTCGTCGGAATCAAGTAGCTGGCGGGACTATTGCCGTTGACCAGCACCGGACCACCCACGCCGTAGGACACATCGGAAACTTGCGGCGGGTAGTCGTCGCCGTTCGGCCCGAACTGGCTCAGGATGGTCAGGTTTGGCGCCACGAGCGCGATGTCTTCGCCCTCTGCCGACAGCTTGTAATTTGTGTGTCGATAGCCGAGCGGGTCGATCGTATTCAGGTCCGACGCGAACACGACCAGATACTGGCCGGGGTTCAGCACCGTCGGCGTCGTGAACGACCATTTGGTCAGATTGCTGAGGCTGTCGGTGAGATAGTAGCCTTGGAGATCGACGGGCGCGTCGCCCGCGTTATAGAGCTCGACCCAATCCGAATCGTTGCCAAAACCATCTTCGATGGTCGTGCTATTGCTGGCCATGAACTCGGTGATGACCGGCTGCGCCGCGAGCAGCATCCGCTCTTCCAACCGTTCCCAACCGCGCAGCGTGCGCCGAGCGCCATGTCGACGATGCTTCCTCATCCTCTACCTCCGCCTGACCGGGCGACCATTCAAATCGGCTGCATCCGCTAGATTTACCGCCGCGGACGGCCACAGGTCGCACTTGATAGAAGCACGCGATTTCGGGAATTCACCCGGACCGCGATACTGCCCTTTACTCCAATATCGCCAGGCGCCGCGGATGAGGCAAGCGCGGCAACGCCATCTGGCGAAGCCGACTCTCGATAAACAGTTTCTCAAATTGCGCCGCCGGCGCTGGTGAACTGTTTCACAGTGTCGCATCGTTTGCTACGATCGAAGCGAGCGACACGAATCTCCAGTGCAACGCCTTATGACTTAGCGGATCGTCGATGCAAGGTGAAATCATTGTCGTCTCCGGCCTGCCTCGCTCCGGCACATCGCTGATGATGCAGATGCTCGCGGCCGGCGGGATCGAGGTGCTCAGCGACGGCGAGAGGACGGCCGACGAGGACAATCCGCGCGGCTACCTGGAACTGGAGCAGGTGAAGAAGATCAAACAGCATGCCAGCTGGCTTCCCGCGGCGCGCGGCAAGGCGGTGAAGATGATCTCGCAGCTGGTGTTCGATCTGCCGGCGACCGAGCGCTATCGGCTAATCATCATGGAGCGTGATCTGGACGAGGTGCTCGCTTCGCAGGAAAAGATGCTCTCTCGGCTGGGCCGCCCCGCCCTGCCCCGCGACAAGATGAAAGTCGCGTTCCAGAATCAAATCGACCGCTTCGACAAGTGGCTGGAAACGCAGTCGCAGTTCACCATATTGCGGATCAAATACGCAGAGCTGGTCGCGGAGCCGACGTTGGCGGCCGAGAGCATCAGCGAGTTCCTGGGCGGCGGGCTTGATCTCGCGGCGATGGTGGCGTCCGTCGACCCGGCGCTCTATCGCAATCGTGGATCAAACTAAATGAGCTACAGCACGTCGCCCAAGATCTTCTCGCCATTGCCCATGGTGGAAAGCGACTCGAAGGTCACCAGGTCGACGTCTTTGCTCAGCGATCGCACGGACCCGTCGACAAAGCAGAATTGTACCACGGCGGGATGGACCGAGCCGTAGTATAGCCACATAGTCTCATAGACTTCGCCCTTGCCGGTGTAGTTGTTCTCGCGCGAGACCTCAAGGCCGTGCGAGGCGGGCAAGGTGCCCCAGCCGGCCCACATGTGGGCATAGGCTAGACCGGAAAACTGATCGCCCGATTGCGGATCGGGAATCCCATTGCCGATTGTTCCAGGCGCTTCGCCGAACATGAAGGTGTGGGAAGTTCCGTCAGTCACTTTGCCCAGATGCGTCTTCGAGCGGACGCTAAAGACGCCAATCAATTCGCGACTGACGCTTTGTTGGCCGTACGACATGTCAAATTTGAGATCGGGCCCCATCCATCCCCAGACTCCGGTGCATCCCAAATAGTGAGTCTGTCCCATGTCGCCTGCGCCGGCCTTCCAGCCGCCGGAAAACATTTTGAAGTTGCCCCCCACGTAACGCGAGTAGACCTTGTCCATGTAACCGACTTGCGGCGGTTCTGCCGGTACGGAAGGACACAACAATACGGACAAATGGGTCTGCGCGACGGCCCAGGCGGGGTCGGCGGCGGTGGTCGAATATCCATTGTCGAAGGTGTCGACTCCGAGGCTAAGCTCTCGCGTAAACTCGTCGGCAATTGAGGTCGCTTCGAGATAGGGCAGCAAATACGCGAAGACGCCCGTCATTTGATGAAAGTTCTTTTGACCGTTCGACCCATTATCACTCTCGACATCCGGGTTGATGTAATTATAGTTCGTGGCCAAGTAACCCGGCGGTAATCGTTTGTTGGCCGATTCGAAATTCAAGGCCGCAATGCCGATCTGGTGGAGGCCGTTGATGCAGGTCGAACGTCGGGCCGACTCGCGCGCCGCCTGGATCGCCGGAAGCAGGAGCGCGACCAGAATGCCAATAATGGCAATGACCACGAGAAGTTCCACGAGCGTGAATGCCCGGCGCTGACCAGGAATTCGCTGCATATTACACCTTCTCATGGCGATACCTCTTTCAAACGGCCTGGATACAAGCGGCGACCCGAAAATTCGTCGGAGGGCAGGTGCCAATGGACAGCTTTATTGTTTTCCGGGTGAGTCTTCCGCAGACTTTTTTGCGTCTTGACTGGGGCTCGGCGAGCTGGATTCGAAATTCAATCGCATACTTGGGTCGGGTGGCGGCGTCGGGTTCTCGGGGCGACGAATCTTCGGTCGGTTGTCACCGCATCCCGTGGCCGGCGATAGGAACAACGAGGCACCGGCCGACAGCAGCACGAGGAACACGAATCGACGGCATTGGCTCATGGCACGATATCAGGCATTGAGTTCGCTTGGGGGGCTAAAAAACTAGGATGCAATATGCCGTGCTGCTATGCAAGAGTGCCTCGGCTGCGAAGTTCCGCCGCCATCGCCTGCTGGGACTTGCCCAGCTGGCGATAGGCGCTGGCCAAAGACTTGTGAGCCTCCGCCATTTTCGGTGCTTGTTGAACGCATAACTCCAACGCCTCGGCCGCTCCTTGCGGATCCCCCAAAGCCAACAGGGCACGGCCGATTGTGTAGTGGACCCGCGGGAAATTGTGGATTAGCTCGGCGGCGACCAAACCCATGTCGAGGGCGGCTTGCGGATTCCCCGTTTCCAGCCGCGCTCGGGCCAGGCCGGCGAAGGCGACCGGGCTCTCACCGTCGATTTCCAGCGCTCTCTCGAAGGCGGCGGTTGCGTCGTCGTAGCGCTTCATGGCCAGGTAGACTTCGCCGAGCTTGTTGTGTAGGTTAGGAAGTCGCGGTTCGGCAGCGGCGACCTTGGTCAAATGGGCAAGTGCGGCCGGAATATTTCCTTCGGCAAATTCCAATGCGCCCAGCATCATATGCACGCGTGAATGTTCGAGCTTGCCCACTAACAGCGCTTCCAAGATCGACCTGGCGCGTTTGCGGTCGCCGATGCCGAGTAAGCACGACGCGAGCATGATTTGCGTCGAAGGTGCACTCTGCAATTCTGCATCCAGTTGTTCTAGCGTCCCGATGGCTTCGGCGAACTGATACGAATCGGCGAGAGACTGCGCGAGGTTAACCAGGTTGCACTGAATCGTTTGCGAAACGGTCTTCTGCACATCGTCGCTGGGCGCTTCCACGTAGCCGAGAGCGACGAGCTGGTCGAGGACGGCGCGAGCCTCCGCCGGATCCACGCGCATCTCCGCCGGATACATTCCGCAACTCCCTGGAATTTCCTCCCAAGACTCGATGCGTTCGGCAGGTGCAGTTCCTGAAAGGACTTCCGCGAGCACGCGGCCAGGCATGTCGTACGCTGCCGGTAAGCCGAGTAGATGGAGAACCGTGGGGGCAATGTCCATGATGCTCGCGCCATAAACTCGGCAGCCGGGCGTGAACCCGGGACCCGTTCCCGCAAAGATCCCGAAGGGACGATGCCAGTCGACAGGCCCCGATCTTCCCTCGCGCGGGTCGGGCCGCAAATGGTCATTGTAGTAGCCATGATCCGACATCAAGATCACGGCCGTGTCCTCCCCGGCCAATGTCAGCAGGGTTTCGAGCAGCATGTCGTGGAAGCGATAGATGCCGACCATGCAGTGCTGGTAGGCTTCAAAGTCTTCTGACGATACTTCGTCCAGCTTGGGCGGATGGAACTCCATGAACTCGTGGCCGAAGCGGTCGATGCCTTCATAGTAGATCGCCGTGAAGTCCCACTCCGTGTTGGCCATCAGGTGCGTGGCGACGGCGTGGATCGTGGCGGTCTGGGCCAGGAGGTGCTGGAGTTTGCCGACTCGATGACCTTCTTTCTCAATGAGTGCGGCAGCATTCGGAATGAAAGGGAGAATTGCCGAGGCATCGATTTCGCCCTGCATCACGCGAAGGGGCGCCAACTCTTCGGTTATCTCTGCCGGATGGACCGAGCCGGGAGTGACCGGTGGCAGCTGACCATCGGTGACTTGGATTTGTTCGAACTGGTTGGAGACCATGACGCCGGCAATCGGCTCGGCCGGATGCGACGCATACCATCCGACGACGTTCGAGCGCAGGCCGCATTGAGTAAGCATGTTCCAGAGCGCCTTGCACTTGCGGCTCGTGCTGGAAACCGGCTGAACGCCCGTGGCGTCGGCGTTGGGCTCCGTGAAGCCGTGCACGCCGTGGTGTTGGGGCCGTTTGCCGGTGGCAATCGAGTTCCACAACATCGGCGAGAGGATTGGCCGCGTTGTGGCCAGATTGCCCCAAGCTCCCCGCTGTATGAGGGCGGCCGTCTTCGGCATCAGGCCCTGTTCGATGAGCGGCTGGATCAACTGCCAATCGGCGGCGTCCCAGCCAACCAGCAACACTTTGGCAGGCAAACCAGGATCTTGTCGACGTTGCGGGAGCATGGAGTTTACTCTCGGCGACGACGAAGCAAACCCAGCCCCAGCGCTCCCGCGGCAAGAATACCCAGCGTACCGGGTTCCGGCACGGCGGCGGCCGGCGGACTGGGCGCGGTGTAACCGAAATTGGCTTTCCAGATGTTGTAGTCGTCCTTGTCGACGACGTTCAAGCTGGCGCCATTCTCATCGCCATGGCCGCCGAGAATATTGTCGGATCCTAAGTTATCTCTCCAGACGGTGTAGTCAGCTGCATCAACGACGCCGTCGTCGTTGAAATCTCCCGCTGCGCCTTTGTTCCCAGTGACGATACCCACATTGGTCTCCGATTCGTAGGCCCAATCGCGCACGACAAATGTCCCGGCAGCGTTGTTGATGCTGACACGAACCCAGGCAAAGTGCAACTCACGCTGGTCGACGGGCAGCGGAGGAGGCGACGGAAAATGAGCAAAGCTGAAACCAACGTACTTGTCATCCGCTGTATTGAATTCAGCGTTCGGATGATTTGACCCAAAGGCCATCGACCCCACGAAGGAATTCGGATTGACGCTGCTTGCGTCGACCATGAATCCGGAATCGAGTGCCCGGACGTAGTTCAAATTGCCGACTCTCTTGGCGACCAGGCGGCCCGGCGCCCAATTCAAGAACGCCCCTTGGAAGTTTCCCGTCAGGCCGACGTACGGATTGATGTAGTTCCTGAGATAGATGTCGGTCACGCCATCATCGTCGAGCCCCAGCGGCAAATAATTGCGCTGCTCGATGTTGAAGTCCTCAATGCCCGAGTAAACCACCACGGCCCGGGCTTCGGCGGCGATGCCGGCAGCGGCGCCCGCCGCCAGTGAGTACGCCGCGCGGCGGGATGCGTTGGTCCACGCCGTCGAGCTTGAGTTTGCCTGAATTCTCATGTTTACCATCTCGGTCCGAGACTCCATTCAGCCATCGCCAGCGCAGGAAGCGCTTGCAGAGGTAAGAGCACGGCCGGCCAACGCTGGTTGGCCGGCCGTAAGTGCCCAGATTCAGTATAAACGGAGGCGAAAAAAGCCGCCAACTCGTTGTGCCGGATCAGGCAGCCGACTTGCGACGTCGCATCGCCAGCACGCCCGCAGAACCCGCAGCCAGGAGGCCCAGCGTACCCGGCTCGGGAACAAAGCCGCCGCCGGTGTCGCCAGCCAGGATGGCGGCGTTCGCATCGTCGTAGGCCCAGTCTTTGATGACGAAGCTGCCGGCGGCATTGTTGATGTCAACCCGGACCCAGCCGAAGAACGTACCGAATGAGCCAGCCGGGAAGCTTAAGCCCAAGATGCCGTTGTCGACGTTCTTGAACTCAGCGTTAGGGTTAACTCCGCCGTAGGCCATCGAGCCGTAGAAGCTAGTGCCCAGAGCCGCGGAATTGATCGAAGCACCAGGGGCCAATGCCGAAACGTAAAATGGGAAGGTCGTGTTCGAGAGGACCAGCTTGCCAGGGGCGTAGTTGACACTCGCACCTTGGTAGGCGCCGCCACCAAACACGTAGTTCTTCAACTTCACGTCACCGCCTAGATAGTTGTCGAGATCGAGGTTCACCGCGTTGAACGGCGCGATGTCGATGTTTTGCAGGCCCGAGTAGACCACTGCAGCAGAGGCGTTTTCTCCAGCAGCGCACGCGGCGGCGCCGGCGGCCAGTGAATAAGCAATGCGGCGCTTGGTGGCGGATTGCTGAGATTTAGAAGTGTCGCGCGTATCGTTCTTCATTAGCGGGTCTCCGAACTTTGGAATACCAAGGAAGGTGTCTCAAGAAAATTACCCGGCCAGACCTTCCACCCAACCCGCCTGGGAACGTCTGGGGCGCACTACGACGCCGCGTAAACTACTGTACGAGTATAAAAACGACAAACTGACCGGTCAATTTGTTGCGCAAAAACGGGATGTTGCGGTAGGAATAAGACATCTGCGGCCCAGTTTTCAGCGGGGCCGGCGGGTCCAGAGGCAACCCGCGATCAGGGCACCAGCGGCCAGGTTGGCCGCCAGGATTGGCTCGGGAACGGCGCCGCTGCCCAAGACGCCCGGCGGATAGACTGTGCCGAAATGGCTCTGCCAGACCGCGAAGTCGCCTTCATCGACGCCGTTGAGGCCGTCGCCGCGGCCCAGAATTCCCGCCTCGTCGGCAGCTCCCAGGTTGTCTCGCCAAACGGAGTAATCGGACGCGTCGACGATGCCATCGTCGTTAAAGTCGCCCAGCGACACCGGCTCTGTCACTAGCGATTCGACGCCGATCGAGAGCGTATAGAGCTGCACGGCGTTACTCTTGCCGCCGGAGCGAACGTAGTAGGTGCCGGCCGCAGGCAGCTCGAAATCTAGGATCGATTCAGCTTCCCCAGCGACGGTCAAGTCCGCGGACGAGAGCAGAGTGGGAATGCCGGAGTTCAGCGAGTACAGCTCGAGAAACAAATCGTTCTGCGAGACGGTCACCGTAGGCCTGGGAGACAAGGGAGGAATGCGTTCGTTGTATGTCGGACCGACTGGTGTCAGTACGATATCCGCCAGGGAGGACTGATCGACGGTGAACGAAAAATAGTCGGCGTCGCTGCTGTTAGAGATGCTGACGAAATCGTTCTCCGCTGGTTCGACTCGGACGCCAGTTGTGCCGTCCGCGCCCACTAACCGCGTCGAGCCGTCCAGGATTTCTCCCAGATCGGTTGCCCGAGTGATCGTGTTGTTGTTTCCCAAATCGCCTTTTTCGAGCCGATCGCCATAGAGGTATTGGACGCCGCGAATTTCGTCGAATTGAGGGCCGTCGAACGTCGACTGGAATGCTTGTTCCATCAGGAGCGCGGCATTGTTGGAGTCCACATGGTCGAGCCCCAAGCTGTGGCCGATCTCGTGCATCAACGTCGCACGAAGATTGATGTAATTGCCGCCGCCAATGTTTCCGAAATGGGCCGTGTCCGAAGTGTCGATCGTAATGTCGGCATTGGGGATGAAACCGGCCTCGGCCAGCGTGCCGTTCGAGCCGTCGATCGTCGCGCCGCCAAGTCGAACGTCGCCGCGAACTCCGAGTTGCCCGAACGCCGTACCCGTGCCCAGTCCGTCATCGGCAGGCTCATAGCGATACGTGATGCCGCTGATTTCGCCCCAGCGATTGAAACTTTGCTGGACAAGCGCGAACCAGGGCTTTTCAACTAGCGGCACGCCGACGCTGCCGGGAAACAAGCCGTCAAAGACCGAGATCAAGTTGCTCGGCTTGGAAAGATGCGAGATCATCGTGCCATCGGGGACGATGCTCCAGGTGAGCGTGATCGGGTTGCCGACCGGATCGGTGGGCCCATCTGTTGCCGTTACCCCCCACCGACCGTTGCTCAAATATGCGGACGCGAAGTTCGGCGCTGCCAGCAGCAGCGCGAGCGCGGCGAACCCGACCTGAAACCGTGATAACCGCGCCATCGCCAAAGACACTCACTCCCGTCCACCCGAATACTCCCTTATATCATGCCGACGCAACGGCCGCGAATCGACTATGGAGAGGGCGGGGACAGCTCCCCGTTTTTTCCAGGGCTGGTGCGGCCCCAAGGTCAAGCTCAGCGGCAGGGGCAGTTCTGGGGTGCCTCGGCGGCGTGGGCCAGCAGGATGCGGATCACCTCGGCCGAGGTCTCCTGCCGGAGCTGGATTTGGGTGTGGCTGGCGTCGACAAAGATTTCGCACTGCACGCCGCCGAGCCGCGCGCTGGAGACCGCCACGACTCCGTCGCTGCGGCCTTCGGAGAGCGTCCAACGGTCGTCGCCGATGATCGAGTTCAGTGCCACGCCGGGGCGATACGGCAAGCGGTTGGTCGCCTGCAGGATGCAGCTTCGCGGATCCAAGAGGTCGACGCTGGTGGGAATGCCCTTGCTCATCTCGGGGCCGAAGGCGTCCGGATTGTCGCGGATCAGCTGCTCGTGGCGTGTCGTCCACTCCGGTGGCTCTTTCACTAGCGACGAGCTGATCTTGCCGACGCAGCGGGTTGCGTAAACCGACCCTTGGTGTGGCGTGGCGATGTAGACGACGCGGCTCACATCTGGCGACGGCGTGAAGTAGAACGAGCGAGCCAGCCGCCCATAGGTATCGGGATCGGTGCGGATCGTGTTCAACGGCTGTTTGGCCGCGGAACGCCACAACTCTTCGCCGCTCAAAGTGACCTGCAGCTTGGAAACCAGTCCGCCCAGGCTGTGGCCGATCAACACGATCCGGGACAAGTTGGGGTTCGCGCGGCAAGGATCGTAGCATTGCCGTAGCTGGGCAAGTTGTCGGCGGAGCTCCGCGGCTGTGGCCAGGAAGGGCGAGCCAGTGTCGTAGCGGAACAGCCAGACCTGATACTTTTCCATGACACATGGCTGAGCTCGCAGGTCGTTCTGCAGATGGGACCACGTGAGTGGGCTGGATGCCAGGCCATGGATCAGCACGACAGGAATTTTTTCGGGCTGAAACGGCTCGTTCATGCTAAGCGTCGCGGCGTCCTCGTTGGCCGCGGGGTCGAGGAAGTCGATGATTCCATCGTCGCCATTTTCGGCTGCCCAGTAGCCGAGCGGCGCGGTCAGATCGCGCGCCAGCGGCAATCCGGTTTCGGTTGCGGCGGTCCGCAGCGGATCGTAGATGTCGAGTGTGAATGCTGCGGGTGCAGGGCCGACTGCTGGCTGCAGGACGGCGGTCGCCGCAAACGGCTGTCGCGGTGCGATGAACGGGCTCCTCGGAGTTTTGCTCGAGAGCACCACGTATTCGACGCCGACGCCGGTCGATGTGTAGCGCCTCAGCAACGAGCTGGAGGCGTACGAGCCGACCGGCTGAAAGCACTGGAAGTCGGCGCTCTGCCAGATGAAGCCGGCATAGCGGATGGGCACCTGTGTGCCGTCGCCGAGTATAAGGCCGTAGGCCGCGTCGAAGCGACAGTACCTGGCCGCGGAGTCGAGCAACTTGCGGACCGAGTCGCGATACAGCTCCGAGCCTTCGTCCGTCGGGCAAGTCGCGTGGGCCACGTGGACCGGCCAGCTCTGCACGGCCGCTGCATAGAAGTAGTCGACGGCCACCGGGTCTCGGGCTTCGTCCGCGGCGATTCCGGCAGAGAAATTCGCTTCCGCCGTAGCCACGTAGCCCGACGCATCACGTGCCGGCGGCGGCGAGAGGGGCGGGTTCCAGACCGAGCGTGAACGGGCGAGCGAGCAGCCCGCGAGCGCGCACAGCAGCACCGCGACCCAGAATCGCGCGCGCGTCGCTCCTCGCAGAATCCCCGCATCCATCGGGCGGCTCCCTGCCAATCGCGGCATGCCGTCTAAAACGATGCCGAAAGAGACAGTCCCGTCGTGGGACCGTCACTGCAAGTATTCCCGACCGTTGCCGCCCAGGCCGTCCCCAGGGAGGAGTCAACCAAGATTATTGCGACTCTTTCGCCGGCAACTTCGGCACGGGCCGCAAAGTTTAACGCTCAGCCGAGCGGCACCGGCCAGAGAAACATGCCTACATTCCGCCAGGCCACGATCTGCTCGACCGAGTGCTCGCTCTTGCGATGCACGGCTTCGACCGTGTTGAAGGCGTTGTGGGGCGTCAAGATGCAGTCGTGGCGTTTGGCGAGGGCGAGAGCCGACGCGACTTCTGTATCGGCCGTGGGCGTGCCGCTGCGGAGCGACGTGGCCAGCGTCGCCTCGTGATCGAAGACATCGAGGCCGACGCCTGCGAGCTGCCCCGATTCGAGCGCCGCCAGCAAGCCTGATGACGGGCTGAGCTCGCCGCGCGAAACGTTCACGAACACGGCGCCGCGCTGAACCTGCTGCCAGCGCGACTGATCGAAGTAGCCGTGGTTCGACTGGTTGAGGTCCATCGCACAGACGAGCACGTCCGCCTGCGGCAACGCGGCAACAATGTCGACGTACTCGACGTCGTCGTGGATCGGATTGATGTCGACGCCCAGCACGCGCATACCGAGCGCGCGGCCGATGCTGCAGACTTCATACCCGATGTGGCCGACGCCGACCACGACCAGCGTCCGCCCGGCGCATTCGCGGCCGCTGATGCCGTCGCGGTGAAAGGTGCGAAACTGCTCGACCTGCAGCGGTAGCCGACGCAGGAGGGCCATCCAGAGGAGCATCGCCTGCTCGGCGACGGCGCGATGGCAATAGAGCGGCAAGTAGCCGAGGCCCAGTTTAGCCCCCGTGGCCGCGGCGTAAGTGCGCAAGTGATCGTAGCCCGTGCTGCGCGAAAGGATCGCGTCGAGCTGCGGCGCCCAATCGAGCGGTATCTGCGACTGCGTGCGAATCGAGATCAGCCTGGCGGGCAGAGTGCGATGTCCCGATTCCTGGATCGTCGCCGGGGTGTAGTCGGCCGAGATGTTCGCCGGCAACAGCGTCCGCAGCTCATGGGCCTCTTCCTGAAACGCTTCGTAGAACCAGACGTCTGCCATATGCCGATTGTGGCGAACTTCGGCCGCTCAGACAACCGCAGGCTACGGGCGGCTTACATCGTCGAGCGCAGTTAGTGCGGTGACGGCAAGCGACGTGGCGATCAGGGGATCATCTTCGCGCATCAGTCCATTGGCGTTTCGCCATGTGCCATCGGGCTGCTGATGGCGGACGACGATGCCCCGGAGTTCCGCGCGACGCGCGGCCAGCGGCGAGTCCGGAAATCTGGCCATGACCCGTGCCACGGCCGCCCAATAATAAAATACGAGCGCTTGCTCGGCACCGACGACGCGTGGGCGGGAAGAAGAGAACCCGGGCACGATGTCGAGCGATCGCTGCGATTGGAGCCAGTGGACTGCCGCGCAAAGCTGCGGGTCATCCGGCGAAACTCCCCAGGCCAACAGAGCGAGGACCGCGTCAGCCGTCGCTGTGCCATACGATGCTGCCGCACCCGTCGGCCCCACTCCCGCTTTGTTGAGCGGATCGTCTGCTGCAGGAACGAAAAAATAGCCGCCGTCATCCGGATTGCGGCAGCGCTCGAGAAACCGCTGCGCGGCGTCTGAGGTGTCCGTGGGCACGCCACCCTTGTGAGCGAGCGCCTCAGCGACGAACCGCGAAACCGAGATGTTGACGTTCACTTTGGCCCCCGAATCTTCCGGTTCTCCGCCGACTTGCGACCAGCCACCATAGTAGTTGGCGTCCTTGGACTCACGCCGCTGTACCTGCAGCAAATAGTGCCGCATCTGTCGGCGCTCCGCTTGCCAGCGTTCGGGATGCACTCGCTCGACCGCCGAGAGCAACAGCGCCGTCGCATAAGTGGGGTAATCGGCCGAGTGCCGCGGTGCAGAGATGTAACCGTCGTCGTCCAGGTTGGCGAGCAGGAACGCGAAGCCGCGACCGATGGCGGCCTGATGCGATTCGCGCCATTCGGCTTTCATCCGCGTGAGCGCGTCGAGCACCAGGGCCGTGTTGCCCACGCCGCTCTGCATTTGTCCGTAAGTCTTCGATCGCCAGCAGCCGTCGTCTTCTTGCTGAGATGCCAGCCAATTCGCGCCCTGCACCGCTGTGTCATCGACGGCTGCAGCGGCGCGAGTCGTCGCCGCAACTGCGATACAACAACTTAGCAAGACAGCAAATCGGCGACGGCAGCTCATAGGTTTGAGATCGGCAGTGAGTATTGAGTTGCCTGCAGAGTGAGCAGCGCGGCCGCCGTGCAGAATGTCCTTTGCACGATGCAGTGATGCCCGGACCAGCTGCCGTCGTTGTTCTGCACTCGCATGATTTTTTGGCTGACCGTGGGATACCAATCTTGCCAGGCCGGTTCGTTGCCGTGGAGCATACATTCGGTGACCAGGAAGAACGCCAAATATTCTTCGCCGCCGGCCTGGGTGAACGGGCGATCGTCCTCACTGGCGAATTTCAGCGTTCGATCGACGCACTTCTCGAACGCCGGCTCATTCTTGTAGCCGAGAGAATAGAGCACGCGAATGCTGGAGGCGTCTTTGTAAAAATCATGCATCCAGGTCTCGCGGCGATCGAGTTTTGACTGCAGCTTCTTGAGCAGGGCGTCGCCCGCAAGTTGGGCCGACCCATTCACCTCCAAGCCGCAAGAATGGGCCGACCGCAGCGACTCCCAGCCGAGCACCGTGCCGAGCACCGGCGCCCAGCTCTCGTCGCCCCAGGTGCCGTCGCGCCCCTGGGCCCTGCCGATCTCGCCGACAAGTTTAGTCAAGGCCTGACGAATTTCGGGGTCGGCCTCTTCGGCGTCGCCCAGCGCCTGGCTCAAAAATAGCGCCGCCAGAAAGCGGTCGGCATGAAAGCCGATCTTCCGCTGCACCAGCGTAATCGGCCGATCTTCGCGCGGCTGAAGTGGCAGCCATTTGACCATGATCAACACCGCGTCGATGATCCGCCGCAACTCCTGGGCATTTTTGCCGCCGAGCGGTGTGTTGCCTTGCGACAAGAGCGCGAGGCCGGCGATCGAGGTACAGCTCAAGTCGGCCGGCTGATTCAGGTCGGGGCCGAGCATTCCGTCCGGCCGCATGCAGGCGATCAACCAGTCAGTCCCGCGGTCGATTGACTTTTGACATTCAGGCGTCACACCCCGATTCGTCCCCTGCCCCGCGGCCGGGCAGTCTCCCACAACGCTGACGATCATCGCGGCGACAAGGCCTCGAAAGATCGTGTACCAGAAAGACGTTTGACTATTGATTGAGTGCATAGAGCAACGCATTGAGGGCGATTTGAATGGCGTCGCGGCGGACGTAGCCGGCACAGCCAACAGGTTCCGTCTCTAGTGCGCAGCTGATATCGTGCGGCGAGAAGATGACGGCGTAGCGTTCGCCAAAGCGGATTCCTTCCAGCTCGGGCGCGGCGGTGAAAGTGGCCGGCGGGCCGACCGCGCCGGGAAGCAATGACCTCAGCCGCCGCCGCGAAACCTTCGAGATATCGGTGCCGCCGAATGCCGGCGACAGAATCGTATCGTCAGCCGGGATGGCGGCCAGATCCGCTTGGGGAAGCACTTCGTGCATTTCGCGCCGGAAGGACTGGGTGAAGGCGGTGCTGGAACAGATCGCATCGGCAATCAGAGTGCCGCCCCGCTCTAAATAGGCCCGCAGCTGCTCGCGTTCGCGGGGCGTCAACTCGAAATTCGATCGGCCGTGCATAAACAGCACGTGGAATCGGAACAGCTCGTTGCTGGAGAGCTCGACTTCCTGCGGCTCGCGGTTGACCTGCAGACGATAGTCGTTCGCCGCACGCCGCAACAGATTTCGCAAGGCAGCGGGCGCCGCATGGCATCCGCCGGGGTGCAGCACATTCGCGACCTGTAGCAGTCCGCGGTCATTGGCGATATTTGGATCTGCCACGGCCGCTGTCAAAACCATGGCCGGATTTTTGAACTCCACCTCGCGGCCAGTGGCGTAGGTGAGCATATTGACTCCGACTTGCCGTGCGGCCCGCAGTTTCGCTCGCACCGCTTCATCATATTCCTCATCGTGCCCGAGCCGATCCAATTCCCAGTAGGCACTAAGGTCGCTGGGGCAATAGACGACGGCGGTGCGGCAGCTCACGTCCACGCCCCAGAGTGGCGGCACGAGGCCGGCTTCGATCGGGCCGTCGGCGAACCACACCGGGTGATCTGGCGGCAGCGGCTGCAGCGAGAACTCCTGCTCGGGAAACATCTCGCGGATGGTGGCGCGAATTCCGGCGTCGAAGCCCGTGCCGCCGCAGCAGCGTTCGGCAAACAGAAACCCGCCCCGGTCGACGTACATCCGCAGCTTTTTCTTCTCTTCGGCAGTGAGTTGCGGAGCGCTGCGCCCATTCAGAAACAGCACCGGTGATTCCAGCAGGTCCTCGACCGTCGCGTGTTCGAGATTCACGATCTGGTGCGTGAGATTTCTGCCCCACGACTCTTCGACGTGGCTGACCAGGTTGGTGAGCGCCGAACGATGGCGGTTCCAGTCGTCCTCTGGCCGATGCTCGAGATGAGCCATCACAACCGGCCAGCGTCCCTTCGCCAGGAACATCAGCGAGAAACTCGTCGAGACATTCTCGTCCTCGACTTTTTGAAACTCGACATCGGGCGGCCAGGCCCCAGAGAAATCCTGAGAGCTCACCAGCATCCGCGCGCCTTCGCGGTACCAATCATGCGCGCCGATGAACCGCCGCGCCGTCATTCGCCCCGCGCGCTCCAACGCGTAAAGATAATACGAGTGCCAGAATTCGACGCCGGGGTTGCGGGCAATCGAAAAATGACGAACCAGCCAGTCGAACGCGCGGTCCAGCGACGGATCGTTCTGCTGGACGCCGCAGCCGATCACGTCATCGCCGCGGACCACGGCATCGGCTCCTTCAAGCCGGCCGGCGGCGATCGTGATTGCGGCGATTCCCGCGCACGTCATGCTGCCGGTTCCCGTGTACTTTGGACCCCAGCCCCACGATCCATCGGCGTTCTGCGTATTTCGCCAGTGGTCGAGGGCCAGCTGCCAGACTGTCGGCCGAACGCGGATTCCGAGCCGCTCGGCTTCGTAGAGTGCGAGCATGGCGAAGTGGGTCATCGAGTTGTCGGTGTGATCGACCGAGCCGTGCGGCGAGATCGACCACATGCCGATCTGCTCACCTTTCTGCCATTGCCGCTCTTGGAGCCACTTGGCATTGCGCATCACGAGCGGCATGTCGCGCTCGGGCTCCGCCAGGCAAAAGACCATCGTCTGCAACGAAGTGGCGTAGGTCGATCTGGGTGTCCAAGTCCGGAGTAGTTCGAGTGCCTTGGAAACGTACGTGTCCTGCGGCAGGCAGCCGGCATGCAGCAAGGCCAGCGTGGCGAGCGGCGTCAGGCCGCCGTCGTAGTGGGGCTGATCGGGCCAGGTGCCGTCCTTGAGCTGGCGCGATTTGAGAAATCTCACCGCGCTTTCGATCGCCGCCCGCACATCCTCCGCGGTGACGTCGCTCCCCGCGGAGAGGCCCAAGGGATCGGGAGCGTCATCGGCCGTTGAAGCCGCTCGGTTCGTAAACAGCTCGCCCTCGTTGCCGAGTGCTTCTGTGCCGACAAGCGAGCCTGCGGCAGCGGCGCCAGCGCGAAAAAACGTACGGCGGTCAAAGCGATTCATGGTCTATTCCGAGCGGCGAACCCCCACCTACGCAACCGTGTGGCGCCATTTTTCAGCATACCACGCACCCCGGCGAGTCCGATTAGCCGCGGTGCCGCAAGTGGCGAAATTAGCGCCACATGGATGGCGGCCGAGGTGACACGCTGCCTAGAAAACCGACAAGTGAGTGCTAACGGAACGATGACACCGGCGGCGCCGCGGCCATGTTCGGCCGATAGCAGATCGCCCGGCAATGTTGCTGCGGCGCGAATTGAGGGCCCAGGTCGCGAAGCGATTCCTGGCTGCCGACGAACATCCAGCCGTCGGGAGTGAGCGCGGTGCAAAGCCGCATGAACAGGTCGCGGCGGGCCTCGGGCGTAAAATAGATAGCCACATTGCGGCAGAAGATGACGTCGAACTTTCCGCGGGCCGAGTTTGGATCGAGTAAGTTTCGCCGCTCGAAGGAACACAAGCCCCGCAGCGAGTCGTTCACGCGCCAGCCGCCGTTTTCCTGATGGAAGTAGCGGTTAAGCCGCGCCGGCGGCATGCCACGCTCGATCTCGTGTGCGGTGTACCAGCCGCGGCTGGCCTTGGCCACGACTTCGTCCGAAATGTCGGTGCCGAGGATGTTGATGTCCCAATCTTGCACGTCGGGCAGCAGTTCGGACAGCGTCATGGCGATGCTGTAGGCTTCCTGGCCCGTGCTGCACGCGGCCGACCAGATGCGAATCTTGCGCGGAAACAACGATCCCGCCTTGGAATCGATCGTCTCGGGAATCACTTTGTTGGTGAGCGCATCGAACGGCGAGGAATCGCGGAAGAACAGCGTTTCGTTCGTCGTGATCGCATCGATGACCTTGTTGCGAATCGAATGGTCGGTGCCGCTGCGCGCTTTTCGGGCAAATTCCGCGTAGTTCTCGCAATTGGCGCTCTTCACGAGCTCGCCCAAGCGAGCCTCGATGAGATAGCCCTTGCTTTCATCGAGATACACGCCGCAGAGGTCCATCACCAGACCGCATACGGCGTCGATATCTTGTGCGGTTAGCATACGACTGCCCCTGGTCGCACTGCCTGATCGATGGTTTCGGCGATTTCGTGGAGCGGGCGAATCACATCGGCGAGCCCGTTCTCGATGATTTGCCGCGGCATGCCGTACACGACGCAGCTCGCCGCATCTTGCGCCATGACGTGCGCGCCGCGCTGCTTGAGCAGCTTGCAGCCGTTGTAACCGTCGTCTCCCATGCCGGTCATGATCACCGCCAGTACGCGTGCTCCCAGCTGCTGGGCGAGCGAACGGAACAGGTAATCGACCGACGGTTTGCAGCATTTTTCCGGCGGGTCGTCGGTAATCACGACGTTAAAGCCATGGGCCAGCGACTCCAGTTTCATCTGTTGACCGCCGGGCGCGATGTAGACCGTGCCGGGTTGCAGCCGCTCGCCGTGGACCGCTTCCACGACGCGCACGGCGCAGCGGCGATCGAGATCGTCGGCCAGAGAGCGCGTGAATTTCGGCGGCATGTGTTGGACGATCACTACAGGGACCGGCAAGTCCTTGGGCAGCTTCGGCAACATTTCGTGCAAGGCGGCGGGGCCGCCTGTGGAGATGCCGATCGCCACGATTTCGGGCGGCTTTTCGGGCAGCTTTTCCCGGACTTGCTCGATTGCCGCGGGCGGCGCGGCGGCCGCCTCGCCGCGCAGCTTCAAGTTGCGACGTTCCGCAAGCACGCGAATTTTCGGCAGCAGGTCGGCTTCGAGCCGCACGCGATTTTCGTCGATGTTGGCCCCGGTCGGCTTCAACACGAAGTCGAAGGCGCCCAGCCGCAAGGCCTGCGCCGTGAGCGCCGCGGCGGCATCGGTGAAGGCGCTGACAACAATTACCCCAGGCGCATCCGGCCGCTTCCGCAGCTGGCGCAGCACTTCCAACCCGTCGACGATCGGCATCTCCAGATCGAGCGTGATCGCATCCGGTCCGAGTTGCTGGATCTTTTCCAGCGCGGCTTTCCCATCGGCCGCGGAGCCGACGATCTCTACGCCGGGCTCGATCGCCAGTGCGTCGCGCACGACTTTGCGGAAAAGCATCGAATCGTCGACGACGAGGACTTTCACAGGTGAACTCTCAAGTGGATGTTTACAATGTCGTTCCGAAATTAACACCCGAGCCGGCGCCCATTTTTCCCCCAGTAACGAGGACGCCGACTCGGGTAAGTTTTATGCCGTGGCGCGGCTTGCCGCCGCGCCACGTCTATCCAACTCCGCAAGCCAGCCGTCTGACCGCGGTTTTCAATTGCCTAGTTGGCCAGGTGGAAGTGCCCGACGACCTCGCGGAGTTGCTCGGAGATCTTCGAGAGTTCCGTGGCCACGGTCTCGGTTTGCGAAGCGCCTTGGGCAGTCTGCCGCGAGGCTTCGTTGACGCCGGTGATGTTGCGGGCCACCTCGCCGCAGGCCGTGGCCGATTCGACCACGCCGCTCGAGACGGTGCTCACCGCGTCGGCCGTTTCATTGACCCGCGCCGAGATCTGCTTGGCGATCACGCTCTGCTCCTCGACCGCCGAAGCGATCGTGGCCGAGGTCTGGTTGACCTGGCGAATCGCCTCGCCCACCTCGCCGATCGAACGGACCGCTTCGCCGGTCGAACCCTGGATGTGCTGGATTCGATTGCGAATGTCCTCGGTGGCGCCGGCCGTCTGGCGAGCCAGTTCCTTGACCTCGGTGGCCACCACGGCAAAGCCCTTGCCGGCTTCACCCGCGCGGGCCGCTTCGATCGTGGCGTTGAGCGCCAAGAGGTTCGTCTGCTCGGCGATGTCCTGGATCACCTCGATCACCTTGCCGATTTCCTCGGCGGCGGTGCCCAGCTGGCCGATCGTCTCGTTGCTGTTTTTGGTCAGCGTCGAGGCGGTGTCGGCGATGCGGGCGGCCTGCTCGGCCGTCTTGGCGATTTCACCGATGCTCGATGTCAGCTCGTTCACGGCGGTGACCACCGTGTTGACGTTGCCGGTCATCTGCTCGGTGGCGCCGGCCATGTTCTTCATGTTGGTCGACATCTCTTCCGCGGCCGCAGCGACCGTCGTCGACTGGGCACTGGTCTCTTCGGCCCCGCTGGCAAGCTGCGTGGCGGTGGCCGAAAGCTCGGTCGAGGTGCTGGCCAACTGGCCCGCATTACGGGTCAGATTCTTGAACACGTCGTGCAGGTTGCGCGACATGCTGTTGACGGCCGAGGCAATCTGGCTGAAGGTGCCGAACACGTCGGCCGTATCTTCATCCGCCTTGGCCACGTCGTAGTGCTGCGTCAAGTCGCCGTTGGCGACCGCCGAGAGCACGCTTGAGACTTTGGA
>JBFWSG010000054.1:0-16232 GCA_050248495.1 Pirellulales bacterium
TCGCCTCACCGCGAACTTGCGCGCCCGCACCGATCGCACACGCGCCGTCGAATGCATGTTCCTGGTGCTCACACATAACCTAATGCTCCTCGCCACAAGGCGAAGAAAAGCTTTCTACAAAGCACTCTGAACTCTCAACACTCAACCTTCTCCTCATGGCCACGATGAATCTCATTCAGGCGGTTCGCTCGGCACTCGACGTGATGCTCGAGCGCGATCCGGACGTGTGCGTGATGGGCGAAGACGTCGGCTACTTTGGCGGCGTGTTTCGGGCGACGCAGGGATTGCAGGAGCGTTTTGGGTCACGGCGTGTGTTCGACACGCCGCTCGCCGAGGGCGGCATCATCGCCGCGGCGATCGGCATGGGCTTGAACGGTCTGCGGCCCGTGCCCGAGATTCAATTCTCCGACTACATGTACCCGGCATTCGATCAGATCACGAACGAGCTGGCCAAGCTGCGCTACCGCAGCGGCGGCGAGTGGACCGCGCCGCTCACGATTCGCACGCCCTGCGGCGGCGGCATCCGCGGCGGCATGTTCCACAGCCAGTCGCCCGAGGCCTACTACACGCACACGGCGGGACTAGTCGTCGTGATGCCGTCGAATCCTTTCGACGCGAAGGGCCTCTTGATCAGCTCGATCGAGAGTGACGACCCCGTGATCTTCTTCGAACCGAAACGGCTCTACCGCGGGCCGTTCGACGGCGAGACGGAGCGCGTGCCGCCGTGGCGCGACCAGCCGGCGGCCGAAGTGCCGGAAGGCCATTATCGCGTGCCGCTGGGCAAAGCGTCGGTCGTGCGGCCGGGCGAAGAGATTACGGTCGTCACGTGGGGCACGATGGTCCACGTGGCCCGCGCGGCGATCGAAGAATCGCAAACCGACGCCGAGTTGATCGACGTGCGGACGCTGGTGCCGCTGGACATCGAGACAATCGTCGCCTCGGTGAAGAAGACCGGCCACTGCGTCGTGGTGCACGAAGCGCCGCGGACGGGCGGATTCGGCGCAGAAGTGGTCGCACTGTTGCAACAGCATTGCTTCTATCACCTCGAGTCGCCGATCGAGCGCGTCACCGGTTGGGATACCCCGTTCCCGCATGCTCAGGAGTGGCAGTACATGCCCAGTCGCGAGCGGATCCAGCGAGCCGTCGAGCGCGCGATGGCCGCGTGAGCGAGCAAGGAAGTTTCCATGCAAAGCACGATTTTCAAGTTGCCGGATTTGGGCGAAGGCGTCGTGGAGGCGGAGATCGTCGCCTGGCACGTGCAGCCGGGCCAGGAAGTCCGCGTCGATCAGCCGCTCGTGGAAGTGATGACCGACAAGGCGACGGTGATGATCCCCAGCGGCATCGACGGCCGGATCGTGGCCACGCACGGCGAAGTGGGCCAGACCGTGGCCGTCGGTTCCGAACTGGTGAGCTTCGATACGTCGCCGGCGTCGACGATCGTGTCGGCCGCGCCGCTGGAAGAAGTCGTGGCGGCGCCGCGGCAGCGGACCGTGGTCATCGCACAGGCGGCGCCGGAAGAACCGGCCACGGTGCCGATGCCGCAGCGCATTGTCGCGCCGGCTGCAGCGGCGGTTGCAGCCGCGCCGCTCGCCAGCCCGGCCGTGCGCCGGCGGGCCCGCGAGATGAGGGTCGATCTTTCGAGCGTCGTGGGGTCCGGGCCGAACGGCCGCATCACCCACGGCGACGTGGACGGCTACTTGCGGACCGAATTCGCGCCTGCGCCCTCCGGCCCGCGCCGCACTCCCAGCTCACACACGACCGAGGTTCATCTCGCCGGCCTGCGCCGCCGCATCGCCGAGAAGATGGTTGTGAGCTCGTCGGAAATTCCGCACTTCACGTACATCGAAGAGGTCGACATCACGGAGCTCGAAGCGCTCCGGGATCACCTCAACCGCAATCGCACCGACGGCCAGCCGAAGCTTACGTATCTGCCCTTCATCATGCTTTCGGTCACCAAGGCGCTGGCCCGCTTTCCGCAGCTCAATGCCCACTATGAAGACAAGCGCGAAGTGATCACGCGGTACGAAGCGGTTCACCTGGGCATCGCCACGCAAACTGACCGCGGGCTGTGCGTGCCCGTGATGCGGCACGCCGAGGCGATGGACCTTTGGCAGGCAGCCCGCGAGATGCGGCGGATCACCGAAGCGGCCCGCAACCAATCGATTTCGCGGGCCGATCTGAGCGGCTCGACGTTCACCGTCACGAGCCTCGGCCCGATGGGCGGCATCGCGGCGACGCCGATCATCAATCACCCCGAAGTGGCGATTCTCGGCATCAATAAGGCGATCGAGCGGCCCGTGGTTCACAAGGGCCAGATCGCGATTCGCCGAATGGTCAATCTCTCCGGTTCGTTCGACCACCGCGTGGTCGACGGCGCCGACGGTGCGATCTTCATCCAGTGCATCAAGGATTACCTGGAGCACCCGGCGACGATCTTTATTTAGCGGGTGGCATGCTTTCGCGGCTTAGCGCGTAAGCATGCTCGAGAGAGTCGACCACATGCCTACGCCACTTCGCTGCGAAGGCATGCCACCCCTATTTCAGCTCACCGCCGTCGACGCCTTGTAGTGTCGGACGAAAACGTACATTACCAGGATGCCGCCCAGTACGTACGCCGCGCCGACGCTCCAGACCCACCATTCCTGGCCGCGAAGCACCAGTTGCCACAAGGTCAGCGACGTCGAGATTGCGAAGAACACCAGGAAGATCATGCTAAAGCCGATCACGAAGGCGTGGTCCACTTCGCGGAACTGACTCTTGCTCTCGAGCCAGTGTTCCCAGCAGGTCAGATCGGCGATGCGCGGCTCGACGACTTCGCGCAAATAGCGGCCGGCGCGGGCGATGTTGTTTTGTTCGGAAATGTAGGTCAGCATGAGCGCGAGCAGCAGGAATGGGATCGCGGCGTTGGCGAAGGCCGACGGGTGTTCGGCGGCCAGGTAGCCGGCCGTGAGCACCAGCACCATGCCCGCGATCAGGATCCAGAAGATGTGGGCCTTCGACTCGCGGATTTCATCGCGGAGCGTGAGGTACTGGCTGCGGAGGAATTCTTCGGTATTCATGCGAACGTCTCCTGCAAAAGTGGTCGCCGAACGCGACCGGAAAAGGATAAGGATGCCGCCTGAGTTGCGCCGGCCGGCAATTCGAGGCGTCTCTGGCCGGCGACGACTCGCCTTTCAAGATACCGCGCTCGCTACGGTTTGCCATCCGGTTTCCAGATGCGAAACTCGCCGCCTGCGTGGACGAGCGCCATCAGATAGAGCATGCCATCGTAGTAGCGCCACTGGCCGCTCGGTATCTGTGCGTTCCAGAGCGCCTCGACGAACTCGCGGGAGCGCGGATCGGTGGCGGCGAGACTGGCAACGGCGTTCATGGCGACGTGACCGGTGGAGCGATCCGCGCCGAGCGGCTTGCCGTCGAGCGAATAGAAGTTGACGTACTTGTCGATCCCTTGCAACGCGAAGAAGGCTTGCAGGCGATCGCTTAGTTCTTGTTCGCGTGAATCCTTGGCCCACCAGGCCCAGTCGACGCTCCAGTTCATCGCGGTCCGCCAGGCGTCGGCGTGGAAATCGGCGCTGCGCGGGTTCCAGGGTGCAAGCCACGGCGTGCCGTCGAAGTTGGCGTACTCCGGTGTGAGAGAGGTCTTGGGATGAGCGGCAGTTTGAAAGAAGTTGCGGCTCGCGGCTGCCGTTTCCTGCCAGAACGCGCGGTCCTCTTCCGGCCCCCACAAGGCCCACAACTCATAGAACGCAGGCAAGTGGTACGACGGATCGGTGTGTTCCCAATTGGCGACGTCCGGCGTAAAGCGGACGAGCTTGAGTTTCGGGTGGAACAAGTTGCCGGCGGTCATCTCCCCTTTCACGGTGGGGCCGGTGATTTGCTGGCGATGTCGCATGTGCTTGAGCAATTGATCCGCTTCGGCCCGGTAGTTGTAGATCCCTTCGCGGCTGCCCCAGCGGTTGGCGGCGAAGTAGAGAGCCGTAGCGAAATATTCTTCGCCGTCTGGCGCCGGCATCTCGTCGTTGGGTGTGCCGTCGCTCTTGAGCGACCAGGAGAAGTAGCCGTAGCTGGGGCTCTTGGGGTCGTCGTGATACATGTAAGTCTTCGCCCAATTCCAGAGGGCGTCGAATTCGGAGCGCTTATCAAGCTGCACGGCGATCATCATTCCGTAGGAGATGCCCTCGGAGCGGACGTCGCCACTGCCGATGTCGCGAATCTGGGAGAGCGGGCCGTTGGCGTTCTCGCCGGCGGCGAAGTAAACCGCTTCGTTCTTGGGGTCGCCGTAGAAGAGCTGCTGAAAGGCGCGGTCGATCTTCGCCCGCGACTCGGCCTGCGTATGGCCGGCTTCGACGAACAGGTTGCGGTACCGCCCGGTGGCGTACGCGCCGACGTCGTCTGCGGCAATAGCCGGCACGGACTCTATGGTGACAAGAATGAGCGCCGCCACGCCGATGCGAACCAACCGCTGCATCAATCGCTCCTTTGCCTTGGGATGCTCCATTCTCCCCGGGACCGATCGACAGCTCAACGCGCGGCGGAAAATGGATGTTGGCGCGACGGAATCGCGATATTTCGGCCTGGGAGTGGCCACTTGCCTGACTGGAAATAATTCACCATGACCGCGCCAATGTTCATGGAGGCAATTGAATCACAATGAATGGTTTTGAATCCCATCCGATCCTGGGTCGATTGATCCAGAATGAGGAAGTGCGCGAGGGAACGCCGCATGCGCATCCCGGCGGACCGCCCGCCAGCGACGCCAATCTGCTGGATGCCTACTCGCAGGCGGTGATCCATGTCGTGGACACGGTTTCGCCGGCGGTGATCAGCGTCACTGGCCAGAATGGCGATGGCCGCGGCGGCAGCGGCTCCGGGTTTATTCTCACGCCGGACGGCTACGCGCTGACGAACAGTCACGTGGTGAACGATCGCCAGAAACTGTCCGCGGAGACGACCGAGGGCGACAGGCTGCGCGTGGATTTGGTGGGAGATGATCCGGCGACCGACCTGGCCGTGATTCGACTTGCGGCCAATGGCCTACCGATCACGAGGCTCGGCGACTCGGCGGCCTTGCGCGTTGGCCAGCTAGTGATCGCGATGGGGAGTCCGCTCGGACTGCAATCCACGGTGTCGACAGGCGTGGTGAGCGCGCTCGGCCGCTCGATGCGCGGCCGCGACGGGCGACTGATCGAGAATGTGATTCAGCATGCGGCGCCGATCAATCCCGGTAATTCCGGTGGGCCGCTGGTGGACTCGCGCGGCTTCGTGGTGGGCATCAACACCGCGATCATCGCCATGGCTCAGGGGCTTGGCTTCGCGATTCCGTCGCGGACGGCCGAATGGGTGCTGAGCGAGATTCTCACGCACGGCAAGGTGCGCCGCCGTCAGCTGGGCATCTCCGCACAAGTGGTGCGGTTGCCGAGGGCGCTGGTGCGCGAGCTCGACTTGCTTTCAGATCAAGGCGTCGAAGTGCATGAGTTGATGAATGGCGGTTTGGCTCAGGACGCCGGCATCGAACGGGGCGACATCATCGTCGCGCTCGCGGGGCGGCTGGTCACGTCGATCGACGACATCCATCGCCTGTTGATGACGGTGCCGGCGGACCAGGGTTTCGAGCTAACGCTCGTTCGGCAGGAGGCGCAAGTGACCGTGCACATTGCGCCTTCGAGATGAGAGTTCCGCGCGGTCGCTACTTCTCGGTCGCAAGCTGCCTGCTGAGGTTAGCGACCTGTAGCTCGAGACGCTTCACCTCCCGAGTGATCGAATTTTTTTGCATCTCCAACCAAAACCAAATCTTCAACATCGCTACCCAAATGATGCCCCAAACGAAGCAGGTCGCCCAGGCAATCATCGCTCGCGTGCTATCCACGTGAAAGAACCGATAGGCAGCTACGACGACAAAAGCGAGTGCCAAACATGTAAACAGGAACGCCAATACGCTCAACCAACGATTCCGTCCGCGGAAAGTATCGATCAGCATTTCATGGACCGACAGCTCGCCTTGAAAGTGGTTAAGCAATTCGGCATCCTCGCGCTGCAGCGCTTCGCGAATCTTGACGTCTATACTGTTCATTGCTGTTCCCTTTCCAGGATGACTTTAAGTTCCTGCCGAGCATAGTGCAGCCGCGATTTGACAGTACCAATCGGTAGTGACAAAGCTTCGGCAATTTCCGTGAGCGACATCTCGTCGATATAGAACATCGACAATGCCGCACGCCGATCGGGCGAGAGTCGTTGGATTGCCACGCGGAGCGATGCGCTATCTTCGGCTGCCGCTTGAGCAGTTTCCGCCGAGACAACCGATTCTCTCTCGGCGATTGCCAAATCAGCCGCCGTGCGACGCTCGCGTTGTCGCCGGCGAATCCAGTCGGCCGATTTATGCGTCACGATCTGGTACGCCCAACTGCGAAATCGGCTCGCGTCGCTCAATCGACGGAGGCCGTGGATAATAGCCACCCAGGCCTGTTGAACCACATCGTTTGCACCGTCACGGTCGCCGGCAAGATGCATCGCGTGTCGAAGCAGCCGCGGCTGCCAACGCTCTACGAGCTCGGTCAGCGCAGCTGCGTCGTCTTCCTGGCACCGCAGCACCAGCCATTCGTCGTGAATGTCTTCCGGGTCTCGCATCGGCCCAACGATATCCTAGTCGGAAGGCGACGCGGAAGGTTCAATGAAAATTGAATGATTTTGAGAGACTGGAGAAACGCTTAATTTTCGGGATCCTGGCCGAATCCGGCCGCGGACAGCTGCTTAGATACCGCGTCGACGACGGCGTCGCCCAGCGTGGATTTACCTGCATCCCACGCGAGTCGCTCTCGCTCCTTGGCGATGTACGATTCTCGTTCGACGGAGAGCTTAGCGATTTGCCGCTGGATGTCGGCGCGTTTCTTGGAGTTCTCGGCGACGAATTCCTTGCGCTCATCGGCCGACATTTTTTGCATCGACTCGGGCAGGTCTTCGGACTTCACTTTCTCAAGAACCGTTTCGTCCTCGCTGAGCGAGTCGACCAGGTCGCGGCCGCGATTGGAGTAACTGTCGGTAGCCTTCACCGCCGCGCGGGCGGCAAGTACGGACCCGCCCAGTCCGGCGGCGTTCGCATCCTGCTCCGACTGATTTTGGAAATAGTAGGCTCGGTCGTTGGCGGCGCCGTACCACAGATACGTTTTGTTCAGCTCGGCATTGAGCTTGATGATGATTTCATCCTGCGGACATTTGATCTCGACAACGGCGCGGTCCTGGTCGATGTTGAACGCTTCGCCTTCGGCCAGCTTCGCGCCGTCGGTCCACTGGCCCTGCTGGCCTTCTTCGCTGTTGCCGCAATGGATCGTGTTGACCACGATGCCGCGCTCGATCGCCAGCTTGCAGGCATCCTGATAATTGACGGTTCCCTGAGTGAACGGCTCGTTGCCGGCAATGAAGATCGATTTGTAGCCGTTGGGTTCCTTGGACCAGTCGAGACTCTTCACCGCGCGGTCGATCACCTGGCCGCAGTATTCGTCGCCGCCATTGGTGGTGAGTCCGAAAAGCGACTCGGAGAGCTTGTCGAGGTCATCGGTGAGAGGCACGACCTGGCGGATGTAGCCCTCCGAGGCGGGGAGGCCCATGTTGCCGTACTCGAACAGCGCGACGCGGAGCAGCGGCGTCTGGCCGGCCTTCTTGGCCTTGGCAAACTGCTGGACGATGGTCCACAGCTGGCTCTTCGCCTGGTGAATCAACCCATCCATCGAATTGGAGGTGTCGAGCAGCAGCGCGACGTCGACGGTCGGCCGTTTGCCGTGGAAAGGCGCCTTGCCGAGCACATCGGGCTGGGCGTCCGCCCGTTCGACTTTGATGACAACGGCCGGTGCCTTGGCCAGCGCGGGCGAAGCTGCGACACTCAAAACGGCGACGGTACTGAGCAGGATGCGACACAACATGATTTCGGCTCCTCTGTTCGGCGAGACGAGTGGTGGAAAAGGGGTTTGGGTGGCGGTCAAAGCCTTTGACGGCGAGCGTTTGCGGAAAGTTCCGCCCGATTTCTCGCCGACGGCCGGAATGCTGGCATTTGGCCATTTTCAGGCCTAAACTGAGATGCTGTCGGGGAGCAGAAAGTTCCCCAGCCGTAGCGACGGGGAGCGGGCGGATGAATCGTTGCAAGGTGATGCGGGCTGCGACGCTGCTGTTCTTGCTCTCAGCAAGTCTGGGCATAGCGCGAGCGGAAGAATCGTTCCGGATGCCCGTCTACGCCGATTCCCCTGCCCCGCCACCGGCGCGGTCGAAAGCTGAGGTCAACCGCTTGCTCGCCGGAGCGGATGCGAACGCCGCCAAGGAAGACGCGGCACAGCGGCCGCTGCGGATCGTGCTGGTCGCCGGCCCGAAGGACCACGACCAAGGCGAGCACGACTACCCGGCGTGGCAGAAGGTCTGGCCGCGGCTGCTCAAGCGCACGCCAAACACGGAGGTCGACACCGCCTGGGAGTTTCCGTCGCCGAAGCAGATCGAATGGGCGGACGTGCTGGTGTTCTTTCAGCGCGGCCGCTGGGATGACGAACGGGCCGCGGCGATCGATCCGTTTCTTGCGCGGGGTGGCGGCGCGGTCTACATCCATTGGGCCGTCGACGGACAAGGCGGCCAGGAAGAGTTCGCCAAGCGGATCGGGCTGGCGTCGCTCGGGGGCTCGATCAAGTATCGGCATGGCGAAATGACGGTCGACCTGTCCCCCGGAGCGGATCATCCGATCGCCCGCAACTTCGACAAGATCAACATCCTCGATGAGGCCTATTGGCAACTCACCGGCGATCCGTCGAAGCTCGACTTGATCGGCACGAGCATCGAGGACGGCGCGCTGCAGCCGATTTTCTGGACGGTCGAGCGGGGCCGCGGCCGCGTGTTCGTCTCGATCCCGGGTCACTACAGCTGGACGTTTGACGACCCGACGTTTCGGACGCTGCTACTTCGCGGCATTGCCTGGACGGCTCGGCGGGACGTCGACCGATTCAATGAGCTAGTGACGCTGGATGCGCGGATGGAGTGATATACATTTGAGCGTCAATGATCAAAAATCGCTGCGATATCGCGTGCGCCGTGAATTACGCGGATGATTTCGACACCGTCCGAACTCGGCTGGAAACAGATCACGTAGCTGCCAACGGACCACATGCGAAGATTGGCCAGCAAGTCGGCGCGCAACGTGCCTGTGCCAGGATTATTCGCCAGAAATCGACATTCTTGCTCCAATTTATCAACGAGCCTTTTCGCCGCTCCAGGTTTGTCGCGGGCGACATGCAGGAGGAATTCTCGTAGATCCTCCCGCGCGGCAGGCGAGAAGAACGGCTCGCTCATAGCTGGGAATTGTCAAGTTCTTGTGCGAGCAAATGCAAGTCGGCAAACACTTCGGCAGCACTCAATCGATTTCCTTGATCGAGTTCGCGCCGCCCTTGCTCCAGTTTCGCAATCAGCTGCTGACGATCGTGCAATAAACGAACGGCCGCCGACACCACTTCCGACTCGCTGGCAAATTGCCCAGAGGCATAGATTCCCTGGACCAGGGCACGAACTTCAGGCGTAATCTCAATTGCCATAGGGCCATTGTACTCCGTTCACGGAATGCGTTCACCGATTTCTTGTCGCTACTCGTTCGCTTTTGCACTGGGCTTATCTTTCGATTCGCCCCAGCCGAACAATCCGCCCAGGCTCGGCATTTTGAGGCTGCCTCCGGATTCTTCGGGCGGCGCGACTTCTTGATGGACCATGTCGAGTTCGGCGTGGAGCGTCAGCGCGTCGGCGGAGTCGACGCGGGCGACTTCGAGCGAGAGGCCGCGGAACCATTCCATCAGCGGCATCTGGTAATCGGCGGGGATCTCGGTGAGCAGGAAACGGTTTGGCGGCGCGACGGCGGTGGAGGCCCAAAGGCGGCGGGCGCCGGGGGTGGGGAGGGATTCGCCGGCATTTTGTCCGCGTGCTGAAGCACGCTCGCCGTCTTCCAAGATTTCGTAGGTCCCGCCAAGTGGATCGACGAAGTGGCCGCCGACGAGTTGCTCCGCCACGTCGCGGGCCTGGTCGGGCGGGACGTGTAGCTGCGTCGTGAGCGAGTTCATGAAGCGGCTCGCACTGGCGGACGCTTGCCGCGAACGCATGTAGCCGAGCCCGCTCGCGCCCGTGGCGATCTCTTTATCGTGTAGATTGTCGACCCAAAGGCGAATCTGCGCGGGGCGATCCGCTTCGACCATCGCTAGTTGCGGCCCGACTTCCAAAAGCACGTCGCGCTGCAGGGCGAACAAGAAGAAGTCGTCGCTGCGTCGCTCCCAGAGTCCGAAGAGTCCTTCGCGTCGCGCAATGCCATCGCCGTCCGGCGGTCCCACCGCGCCGCCCAGGAACCGATCGATGAGTACCAGCGGTTTGGGCCACGTGCCCACATACGCGCGAAGGTAATCTTCCGGCGCTCCCGCCGGCTTGGCCTCGCCCTGCCGCACGACAAGCGGAGTGCGAAAATCGCGGAGGCCGCCGAACAAGTGGACGGGCTGGCCCAGCGCATCGACGCTGACTTCGAGCGAGGCCACGTCGCCGGCGATTGGAGCGACGCGCGTCTTTTCCTCCGGACCCAGCATGCGGGCCCATTTGACCATTCGCGTCTGGGAATAGGGAGCGACGCGGACGTCGAGACTGATCCGATCGAGCTGTCCATCATCCGAAGTCTGGCGTTTCACGGCCGCGGCGACGGGTACAAATCTTCCCACTTCGGCGTCGATCGACCGCATGAACGCGGCGTAGTGTTCTGCCTCGGCCCGCGTGATGTTGCCGATCTGCATGTCGGCGATCGGGAGGAACCAGCCGGGAGTTCCGCGGAGCGAATCGCGATAGCCGTCTTTGTCAACGACGAGCTGGCTGCCATCGGCCCGGTCGCCGAACCCCTCGGGCAGAAAGTCGCCGGCAATCAATTGCTCGACGTCCTGAGCCGAGGTGCCCTCCGCCTTGGCGGCCATGCGGGCGACGTCGAGCATTCGCATTTCACCGATCGATCGCAGGCGACGGTCGAGCTCGGTGCGATAGGCCGGGCTCGCCATGTTTTCAAAGAATGGCGTCGAAAGGTAGAGGAACACCGTGTCGTCGCGCGAAACGGGAAGTGACGCACGCGTGTGCTGGAATTCCGCCAGGGATGCGAGCGAGCCGCCGCCGCTCGCCGCGCCGACCTCGAAGAACCGCTCCACGATGCGGCGGCTGGTGGTGATTAAATGGAAGTCGCCATCGACGGCATAGTAAGATCGCAGCTTGCCATCGGGCGTCGAAAGAAACGAGACATCGTGCCCTGCGACTTGGATCGTTTCGAGCTTGGCGCCCGGCGTGTTGGCCGCCGCCTCGTCGCGCTGCCCGTTGAAATTGCGGCCCAAGAGAAAATTGTTGTTGGCCTGGAACAGGATGCCGAACGCCGCGCCGTCGCGTAAATAGTAATCCATGCCGATGAAGGCGACGTCCTTGATCACCCGTGGTCCCATCACGCGGGCAACCTCCGATTCGCCGACCGCGAGCTGCGCCTGCAACCGGTCGCGCGTGGCATAATTCACGCTCCGCAGCACGACCATGTTGCCCAGATCGTTCTTCCACTTGCGATAGAAGTCGCGATACCACAAGTAGTTCGTAAAACTGCCGAACCGCTCGTAGAAGCACTCGGCCGGTACATGGGATGCGATCGGCTCGATCTCCACGCCTTCGATGGGCGGCAAGTTGAGCGGCGGCGCAGGGGGCGGAGACGGCAAGGCGATGTCAGCCGGCTGGGCCACGCCGAATCGCCCCAGCACGAGGTCCCGCTCGACGAGCGCCTGGTAGGCTTCGTTCGCGGTGAGCTGGGCGATCCAGGAACCGCCGATCCGTTCCCGCCCGAACAGAGCCAACTCGGGATCCGGCATCCGGCGGCCGAGCCGGCGGGCCCAGTTGGCGACTATGTAGTTGTCTACCACGATCGGATATTCCGAATCGCGCTGCACGCGCTCGTAGCGATCGCAGACGGCTTCCCACCAATCGTCGAAGAGATCCTCATAGTCGTCGCGGTCCTGTTCGGGCGTCACCGTAAACTCTTGAGCTCCCGGAGTATGGAGCGTCAAATCGAGCGGTCCGTCGCCTTGAAACAGGAAATAGTAGGTAGCCTGATTCGGCAGCTCGATGTTGATGAACTGCTTGAGGATCCGCCCGATCTGGCGGCGATGTTCGAGTACGGGATAAAGCAGCCGGTCGCTGGATTCGGAGAGTCCGAACCGATCGTCGGCCCCCGGTGCTTCATCCTGGGGCAAATCGACCGTCACGCGCCCGACGCCGAACGGCGCGCCGCGATAGGCCTCGACGCGAATCGCTCCCAGCGCGGGCAGAGCAAAAAGAAGTAGTGCCGGTAAAACTGATGCGCACAGCCAGCGGCGAAAATGTGATTTCATGTCGCTCGCTCTCCCGATGCGGGGGATGCGCTCGCCGCCGCAAGCGCGAAACCTGCTCCCATGCTATACGTGGAATTTGCCGCGGGGCAAGACGCCGATTCAGGGCATTCGCCGCGCGGGCTGCAATATTGTCTCGCTGCTAGTGCGAAATGGATGAAGAACGCTTTTCCTCATACTTCGCACGCCGGCGCGACTTGCGAGAAAGCTCCCCGTTGCCGGTGCCTTGCGTAAAGGGTCTTGTCTGGGAAAATGGGTGTGGAGTCGGCGCGATGGAAGCGGCCACCGGTCGATTTGACCGGCCCGGTGCGGTCCCCGTCGTTCCTGCAGACGATCGATTCCCAGTCCGGACGATTGCCTCACACGATTGACACTTTCATGCTGCCTCGCTTCACGCTCCGCGCCATTCTGGCCGTTACGACGGCGCTAGCGATATTTTTCGTGATCGTCGGCGCCGGGACGCGCGGACAAGATTGGGCGTGGGGAGCGACGATCGGCATCGCCAGCGTGGCCGTCAGCATGCTGATCCAGGCGGCGCTGTTTGCGATGGTATGGTGCTTTGCGCGGCTCTCCACAACTCGGGCGATCGGCTCGGAAGCGGTTCCGACGCGCGGCGAGCGCGAGGCGGAGTCATGAGCACCACGCATTTTTCTCAACTGCCATTCCCACGGTTTCGACACATGCTGGTCGTCGCCGGGGTGATCCTGAGCATCGCGGCCGGCGGGCAGGGTTCTTCCGCGAAGTCGCCGCAAATCAGCCTCGTCCAATATGAACACGGCGTCGTGGCGACGACGCCGAGCGACGCGACCTATTCCAAACGCAACGATCTGCGGCTGACAGTCGACACGCGTTGGACCAGCAACTTCGGCTATCGGCCAATTCGCATTCGTGTCGTCTCGCGGCAACCGGCGAAGTCCGAGGTCCGCATCAAACTGCGCCTAAATATTGCCGGCGTGGATCAAACCGCGCTGGCGATCGAGCAGAGCTTCAATTTGCCGCAGGGCGCGACAGAAGCCCAAGCGATCATGCGGTTCCCTCAGTTTTACGACAACGATCGCTGTTGGTGGGACGTATGGGTCGACGGCGTTCGGGACCCCGACCTGTGCGCCGGCGCGGACGATTCGTGGAACCTGAGCGCGACGGGCAGTCCGCGTTCGAGCAACGAGACGTTGCGATTTGCTCTGGTGAGCCAATCGGCGCGAGCCGGTCAGTTGAATACGACAACCACCTACCCGATCGGAACGACAACTTTCGCCCTTGCCGATCTGCCGACAAACTGGCTTGACTACAGCACGGTCGACGTCGTGGCCCTCGCGCCGCGGGAACTCGATCAGCTCACGACGACGCGCCCCGCAGCGCTCACGGCGCTGCGGCTGTGGGTGCGCGCGGGCGGGCAGGTGTGGGTCCACTCGGTGGGCGAGAATTGGGAGAGTCTCGACGAAGTCGAACGGGCTTTTGAGTTGTCGACGCCTCGGCTGCTGCCGGCCCCATTGGCCGACGAGAAATCTCAGCCCGGCGACGAGCGTGACCGCGCCATCCGCGAGCGAGGCTGGCTGCCGCTGCCGATCGGCACTGGCAAAGGATCGCAGACTGCCGTTGTCCAGCACATCCCGACGGGGCGCGTACGAACGATTCGCGATCCCGCGACGATTTCCCGACTCAAACTCGACCCGAACTACACAGTGACGGAAAGCTCCGCCGCTGCGGCGCCCGTCGATTCGCCCCAGGAGCATGATTCGGGTCGCTGGTATCTCGAACGGCCGGCGGGACTGGGGCGAGTTCGCATCTTTCGCGGGGGTTGGGATCCAGTCGGTTTCAGCATTGCCTGGCGCATGCTCGGCGGCGGGGCGCCGAATCAGCCGCCGTTCGATGACGTGCCTGCCACGCCGGTCACCACGGCGATCGACACGACGAGTGACTGGCAGTCGCGGCATGGTCTCGCGCCGAATCTTGCCAACGCCGATTTTCCAGATTTCCTCGTCCCCGGCGTGGGGCTTGCGCCGGTCACGGAATTTCGCGTGCTGATTACGATCTTCGTGCTGGTGATCGGGCCCTTGAACTACTGGCTGCTGATGCGGGCCAACCGGCTGCACTTGCTCTTGTTGACGGTTCCCGTTCTTGCACTGGGGCTGACGGCCGCGCTGTTCGGCTACGCGCTATTGTCCGACGGTTTGTCGACGAAGGTCCGCGTCCGCAGCTTTACGACGCTCGATCAGGCCGCCGGCGAGGCGGCTTCCTGGGCCCGGCTATCGTATTATGCCGGGCTGGCACCCGGCGGCGGCCTGGCATTCGATGAAGACGTGGCCCTGTATCCGATTCGGTCCGGCTGGGAGATTTCGGGAGATGCCGGCGCGAGCGAGGTCAACGAACTGCGTCAACTCGACGACCAGCAAGTTTTCGCCGGCGGTTGGCTGCGATCCCGCGTACCCACGCAGTTTCTCGCCGTTCGCGCGCGTAAAACGCCGGCCAGGCTGCAACTCGATCGCGCCGGCGAAAATCTGTTCGCCACGAATAAGCTGGGAGCGCGGATTCGGTACGTGGCGGTCGTCGATGAATCCGGACAGGTGTACGCCGGCGAATCGATCGGCGAGGCGGCGCGGGTCGAGCTGCAGGTTTCGAGCCACGCGGACGCACTGCGCGTCCTCCGCGCGATGATGCTGGAGCATCAACCGGCCGTGCCGCCGGAATTGGCCAGCACGCACGCATCCGAGTCCGACGCCTCCCGACGGGGGCGGCGATTCTTCGCGGATCGGTTCGATCAGGAGTATGGTGTCGAACGCCTGAGTGAGAACCTGCTTAGTTCCGCGATTGCCGGGCTGGTGGCGTCGAACGCCGAGAACGTGCTTAATATCCCGCGGCGCACGTATATCGCGATCACCGAGACGGAGCCCGAAATCGAACTCGGGCTCTCCACGGCCGATGAAGAGGCCAGCTTTCACGTGCTGCACGGGACTTGGTGACCGACGATGATCCGTGCGACGGCGCCGCAAATCGAGCTTCGCCACCTGCATCGCGTGTTTCAAGAAACGCACGCGGTGAACGACGTGTCGTTTGAAGTCGCACCGGGCGAGGTGTTCGGGTACATCGGTCCCAACGGCGCCGGCAAAACCACCAGCATGCGGATCCTGGCGACGCTTGACGAGCCGACGGCGGGTGACGCGCTCGTGGACGGCTTTTCGGTGGTCGACGACCCCGACCGCGTGCGGCGGCGGCTGGGCTTCATGCCCGACTATTTCGGCACGTATTCCAATGTCGACGTGTTCGAGTATCTCGATTTCTTTGCGCGGGCTTACGGACTGCGCGGCAGCGAACGGCGGCGGGCCATTGACTATGTGATGGACTTTACGCAGCTCGATCGGCTCTCGCGCAAGCCGATTGATTCGCTCTCCAAAGGCATGCGGCAACGCCTCTGCCTTGGCCGCACGATGATCCACGATCCGAGCGTATTGGTGCTGGACGAGCCCGCGGCCGGGCTCGACCCTCGCGCGCGAATCGAGCTCCGCGAAATGATCGGCCGGCTGGCCAACGACGGCAAGGCGATCCTGATCAGCTCGCACATCCTCACCGAGCTGGCCGAAATTTGCCACCGCGTCGGCATCCTTGACCAGGGGCGATTGCTGGCCGTCGGCACGGTCGAGGAAATCAGCGCTCGGGTCCAGGACTGCGGCCAGGTGCGGGTGCGGGTGCTGGATGACCGGCCGCGGCTCGTGCAGTGGCTCGCGGCGCGGGCCGACGTGGCGGACATCCGCGGCGAAACGGAGCTCGTCACGTTTAATCACCTGGGCGACCGCGCCAGTGAGGCGAGGCTGCTGCGGGAGATAGTCGAAGCGGACTTCG
>JBFWSG010000054.1:16332-37633 GCA_050248495.1 Pirellulales bacterium
CAGTGGCTCGCGGCGCGGGCCGACGTGGCGGACATCCGCGGCGAAACGGAGCTCGTCACGTTTAATCACCTGGGCGACCGCGCCAGTGAGGCGAGGCTGCTGCGGGAGATAGTCGAAGCGGACTTCGCGGTGGTCGAATACGGCACGCGGCACAAGAGTCTCGAAGACGTATTCCTCCACGTCACGGAGGGCCGCAGCGAGTGAGCGAGGCTTCCTTCACCAGTGAGCAGGTGCGGCGCTCGCAGACGCAGGGGCGCGAGTTAGAAGCTGTGGACGACTCGGCGGCCGCCAGTGGCAGCGTGCAGCGTGTCGTCGCCTGGTGGCGCGCAGTCGAATCGCGACTCGCGCAGGTAAGCGATCTGTTCAATCCGATCCTGGTGAAGGAGACGCGTCAGGCGCTGAGGAGCACGCAGTTTACGCTCACATTCATGCTGCTGTTGGTGGCGTGCTGGATGGTGACGATCGGCGGCGTGGCGATGATCGGCCCGAGCATTTTTTACGCGGCCGGCGGGGCGGAGCTGCTCAGAGCATATTACCTGGTCTTATCGCTGCCGCTGCTGGTGGTGGTGCCTTTTGCCGCGTTTCGCTCGCTGGCGGCGGAGCGCGAAGACAATACCTATGAACTGCTGTCGATCACTACGTTGCGGCCCAGGCAGATCATCGGCGGCAAACTGGCCAGCGCCTTGGTGCAGATGACCGTCTATTTTTCGGCGATCATGCCTTGCCTGGCATTCACCTATTTGCTGCGGGGTGTCGACGCGCCTTCGATCGCACTGCTCTTGATCTACACGTTCCTGGCTTCGCTGGGACTCTCGATGTTCGGCATCCTGTTGGCGACGCTGTCGAAGCAGCGTTTTGGACACGTGCTGCTGTCGGTCGCGTTCTTGGCTCTGTTGCTCTACAACTTTGCCATCACGCAGGCGCTGGCGGGGGAACTCGTGCGGAGCGGTTTCGAGCTGTATGCACTCCGCGAATTCTGGGTCAACGCGTTTTTTGGCGTGGCGCTGTTCGGCTCGAATCTGCTGCTGGCGTATCTGGCCGCTACGGCGATGATTACGCTTGCCACCGAGAATCGTTCGACGCCCTTGCGCATCGCGCTCTTGGTGCAGCAGGCGGTTTTCATTGCCTGGAGTGCCTATTTCTGGATCGACATACGGTTCGACAATAGCGCGGTGTTGCTGTTGGCTCAGCTGGGCGCGGTGTATTGGTTTGCGATGGGCTCGATGCTCAGCGGCGAGCGACCGGAAATGTCGCGGCGGGCCATGCGCTCGCTGCCGCAAAACGGCGTGGGGAGGTTGTTTTTCACCTGGCTGCGCCCGGGCCCCTCGAGCGGCTTTGCCTTTGCCGTTGCCAACCTGACCATGATCCTGGTCCTCTGCCTGCTGGCGACGACGCTCATGACGCCGCCGCCGCGGAACATGACCGTCTGGCCGAACCCGGACCGATTCTTTTACGTGATCGTGCTCGGCTGGAGCTACGTCGTGTTGTATTTGGGGCTTGGCTGCCTGGTGGTGGCGCTGTTGCGGAAGATCGCGGAAGTGACCATGTTCGCCAGCGTTTTGCTGCATCTGCTCTTATTGCTGGCCGGCAGCGGCATCCCCACGAGCATTCACTGGATGAGTCTCGAACTGCAGAATGAGCCGTACAGCTACCTGCAAGTCACCAATCCGATTTGGACGCTGGGCTACGTTCTGGAATTCAGCCCCGCGCCGGAAGAGCCGGTGCTCTTAGTGCTGATTCCGGCTGCGGCCGTCTGTGCACTGATGCTGAATCTCCCGGGGCTGATCCGCGAGCTGGAGCGCTCGCCGACCGCGCTGCCGGCGCGGCTCATTGCCGACGAAGCGGAATTGCATCCGCCGCCGGAATCGCTGCCGCAAAATCCCTGGGACGATCCGCAGTCGACGTGATCGGCCGGCGATCCGCGTTGGCCTGCGCCGGCTGCCACAGAGTTCACTGCAACAAACCGCCGCTCGTGGTGCCGATGCTGATCCAGCCGCCGATCGACGGCTTTTCGCCGCTGGGTTGCCCGATGCCGAGCTTCACCTCTGGCGCTGTCCGAAATTGTTCCAGGTCCAGATTCGCGATCGGAGTCAGGAAAAACGGCGTGCTCGATACGGTCGATTCCAGCATCAGGACTTCCACCGGCGGCAAGCGGACCGGCGCTGCCGCCGCGGGACGCGTAGTTGTGAGCTCGATGGGAATGTACTGGGGCGGCGGGTCCGCGGCAAAGGCGAGGCCGGCGAATTCGCCGACGACCCCGCAGGACAAAATTGCCGATCGCAGGAAGTTTCGCTTCATTCGTTTGTCGGTGACTGCCAGATAAATCGACTGCCCACGTTGGATCGGCGGTTCGCCATGCGAACCATGAGAGCGCCTTGTCGCGGCGGCCAGTTTAGGGCGTTTTGCGCTTTGCTGTTCCGCTAAACCTTTCCCAGTTCGCAGTGTCGTGGCCGACACCGTTAACGACCCGCACGACAGGTCAAGATCGGAGGGCACGGCAATCCGAAAACCGCGCTAGCCTAAACGGCGCGTGGCTGGCTCGGCCGGCGCCGGCAAAGTTTCGCCAATTGGCAGCGCCGGGCTAGTCGACCCGGTGTGTGGTCGGGTTCAGAGAATAGGTGCCGCCGTCGGCCGGGCGGCTGGGGAGACCGTGCGGAAAGTAGGCGGCGTCTGCTGCTATGTCCTTCAGATCGTCTTGCGGCCAGACGCCTTTCTCGACGTACCAGCGTTCGACCGCTGCATTGATCTCGGACTTATTGCGATGGTCGACTCGTTGGAGTGCGGCCTCTTTCGAGATTGTCAGCCGCGGCACGACGATCGCCGCGATAATTCCCAGGATCGTGACGATCGCCAGCAGCTCGACCCAGGAGAAACCGCCGCGCCGTTGCCGGTGATGCATGCTCATGGATTCGCCCTCGCGTCTCGCGGCTTTACGGCTCTGGATCAGGCCAGGCACGCTTTTTCCGAGTCGTGGTAGAGAGCGGAGAGCACGTCGCGGCGGGCGATCAGGCCGACCAATTTGCCGTCGCGCATCACTGGCAATCGCCGCACGCGATGCACGATGCACAGGTCCGCGATCCGGCTGATGGGGTCGTCCACATTGACCCAAATTACCTCGCGGGTCATGTGCTGGCCGACGGTTTGATTGCGAACGTCGTGGTCGTAGACCATGGCGAGCATGGCAAACTCAGTGATCACGCCGACCAGGTGTCCTTGGTTGTCGACGACCGGCAGGCCGCTGATCGCCTTGTGAATCAGCAGGTCGATCGCTTCCCGGATCGACGCTTCGGGTCGAATCGTGACTAACTCGTCCTTCATGATGGCTTCGGCCGTCAACATGCCCACTCTCCTCGAATTCATCATTGCCCCGGCGCATGCCGCGCCCGCGCGCGGGGCCGCCCCCGCGCAGCACACACAAGAGTAGTTCGCACCAGGCGGGGGAGACGAGGCAGCTTGCACGGCACCGGTATTTGGACGCAGGTGGGTTGCTGGCGCGAAGTGTGTACCCGTCAGAACCGGCATAACCCGCCGCGGGCTCTCCGCGTCATGCCGCAAAAATTATTCGACTGATATATTGGAAGAAAGGACGCTCCATGCCCAACGAACTGCAGCGACATCTCGATACCACGGTCTTTGCATTCCGCGGTTACAACACCAAGAACTTGGGCAAGACTCCGGAGCTGCTGGAGCATCCGATTTATGGGCCGACGGTCGAACGCCATTTGCGCGAAGCGAGCGCAGTGTGCAGTTCGGAGATCTCCCGGCCGGTGGACCTCGTCGAGCGCGTCCGCGACCGCGCCGAGCCAGACTTGGAGCATTATCCCGAAGCCGTGGCGCTGGTGATGGCGGTCGAATTCGCGCACATCGAGCTGCTGCAGAATTTCTTCGGGGTCCATTACAGCGAAGCGAAGCTGGCTTTCGGCTACAGCCTGGGCGAGCTGGCTGCCGTGGCCTGTGCGGGTGTGATGACGCCGAGCGACGCGATGCGGGTGCCGATCTCGCTGGCGGAGGATGCCGCGGCACTGGCTCACAACGTGACGATGGGCATCTTGTTCTCCCGCGGCCCGACGATTGACGAAATCGACGTGCGGCGACTGTGCCGGCAGATTACGGCCGAAGGGAATGGCACGATCGGCATCTCGTCGATCCTCTCGCCGAACACGTACTTGCTGCTGGGACAAAATGACACCGTCGGACGATTCTCCCAGACGATGCACGAGGCCCTTCCCGCGCCGGTCCACTTGCGGCTCAATCCGGACCGCTGGCCGCCGCTGCACACGGAGATCGCCCGCCAAAAGCACATTCCCGATCGGGCGTCGGTGATGATGGAGCGGATGCCCGGCGGATTCGTGCCGCCCTGCCCTCCGGTGGTGTCCCTGGTCACCGGCAAGCGGAGCTACGACGACTTTCACGCCCGCGACATCATGCGCGATTGGGTCGACAGGCCGCAGCGGTTGTGGGACGCGGTCTACGAAACGCTGGCCTGCGGCGCGTCGGTGGTCGTGCATGTCGGGCCGGAACCGAACGTCACGCCGGCCACGTTTACGCGGCTGGCGGAAAACGTGGAGCAGCAGACATCGGGCCGATCGTTAGGCAGCTATGGATTGCGCGCCGCAGCCGGGCTGGCCCGGCGACCGTGGCTCTCGGCCGTGCTGCCAAGCCGCACGGCACTCTTGCGCGCGCCGATGATCAAGCAGATCATGCTCGAAGACTGGCTGCTCGCGCACAGCCATCTTGCTGCCGCGCCGACGCCGGTCGAATGACGAATGCCAGCACGGTCGATCATGCGACGCGCTGTCACTGCGCGCCATTCGTAAAATTGCGTGACAATCGATTGACAACTCGGCCGGCGCGGATATATTCGCGGGTACTGGATTGGGCGCATCAGCAGGGATCTAGTCTGCTGTTTTTTGAGGAATTCGATTTTTCTACGCCCTTCTCACGAAGAGATGCAATTCGCACCGTTCTGGCCGGTTGGATTCTTCTGACGGTTGAAGACTCGCCGGTCGCGGTCGTTGTCGGCGGCAACTCGTGGAGTACAGCCAGTGACACTCTTACCGACTGAGCAGTCGGTCGCGGGCCGTGATTTGATCTGATTGCTCGCAGCAGCGAGCAAACTTTCCACTCTTAACGGTGCGAGTGCTGCACGTCGCGCACTTCGTCCGGCGAGAGCTTCGCACAGATCGTCGCGCTTTTCTTCGACCGACGCGGTGCTGCGGTTGTAGTCTCGTTGCACCGAAAGAATTGTGTCGATCATCCTCGGCAGTGTGCTGATGCTGCGCTTGCGGTGCGCCCGGGCATTTCCTGCCATCGCGCGTCGTCCGCGAGATCGCAGTTGCACAAAATTTGCCTATTCAAACCAAGGAGTTGAACCAATGAGAAGACGAGAATTGACGGCCAGCGGCCTGTTTGTTGCTGCCTTCGCAGTGGCAGCGTTCTTTGTCGCGTCCGCACAAGCAACAATCCCGTACGGCGGGCTCGCCGGTGGAATTCCCGGCGGTCTCGGCCCCGGCCTTGCCAAGCCGAGCATCGTTCCCGGCAAGGAATACTCGCACGACTTGGATCACAACACGGTGCCGCCGGGCGGCGGACTCGATCCGGAACAAGTCATTGCCTGGGACGGCTCCGGCGGGACGGCTGACGGGCTCGACTACAGCGGCTCGCGGCTCAACTTCGAGCAAGATGCTCAGGTCGACGCGATCGCCAATCGGGGCGATCACCTGTTCTCGCAGACCCTCGGGTCGGCTGCCGCTCCCGACCGCGCCCACCTTGTTTTTTCGCACGACGATGAAATTAGTGTGTATTTTGGCGGCGGCCCGCCGGTGGCCGGCGGCTTCACCAAGGTCGATCTAGGACCGGCGCGCGCCGGCGGCCCGTTCATCGTTTCCGGGAAGGCGATAGGCGGGACCGGCGAGATTTCCTACGAGAAGGCCACTGCGTTTTCGCCGCCGTCGACGATGGGCGTCTGGGCCACGCAGAGCGACATCAACGGCATGCCCAATCCCGACGACATCGACGGCCTCGAGCTGTGGGGACCTGAGCCCGCGTTCAAAGCCGACGCCGAAAAGTACTCGCTCGAAGTGGACTTCCAAAGTGGCGTGAGCATCTGGAGCTACGACATTCCCACTGCGGTGAGCACGCCGTATGTGTCGCACGCACAGATCGTCAATGCCGTGACCGCGCTCTTAGGACCGGTGCCGGGCGGCGCGGTGCTGCCCTACCCCACGTTCATCGACGGCAACAACGCGATCGATCTCGACGCGCTGATGGTGCAGGACATCGTCGACGACGGAGCCGGGCCGGATACGTTCGATCGCAACCCGGGCGCCGTCGGCGACCGCATCGTCTTCAGCATCCGGCAGATCGTGAATCCGAACGATCCGGATGGTTACTATGCGACGGGGAGTGAAATCTTCGTGCTGGATGCGTCCCAGCCGAATAATCCACAGTACCTGTTCCACGGCGGGCACCTGTGGGACCAAACGTACGCGCTGGCGAATTTCGTGATCACGCCCAACTATCTGGACGGAGGCTACGGCGTGATGGATCTCAACGCGCTCGAAGCGATTTCGGAAGGCGTCGTGCCGGAACCGGCGACAGCATCGCTGTTGTTGGTGACGGGGCTGGCGCTGGCGACGATGCGGCGCAGGACGTGATTGCAGGTTGATCCGCTTTCAAGCCGCCGGATGCCCGTGGTCCGGCGGCCCTCACAACTCTTCATTGCTCTTCGTGAGCGGCAGCCGATAGCAGGCGGCCTCACGCGAGTTGCGGACCAGCAGATACGGCGGCGCGAAGGCCGGCGTGTTCCAGGTCGTGTCTTCCGAATCGAGCGCCTGGATGTGGGCCAGCTCGCGGTACTCCTGGGGCGTGGCTTCCACCAGCGCCAGCTCGCCGGTTTCGGAGAGCACGAGAATCACGTTGCCCACGAGCATGATCTGCCCGTGGCCGAACTCGGGGCGGCGGCGCTTTTTCCACTGCACTTCGCCCGACTCGGCCTCGATGCAGGAGAGCAACACGTCGTCCAGTCCATAGACATAACCGTCGCGGACGACGGCGTTGGAAAACTTGGTCTTCATCACGAGTTTGATCGGCACATCCCAGTGAGGCGTAATCGTGTATTTGCCGTCAGCGTCCTTAGCCACTTCCCAGAGCGACGAGCCGACGCCATAGCCTTTCGACAGGAACAAGCGATTGCAGCCGAGCGGAATCGGCTGCGTGGTGGTGGCGCTGCCGTCTTCCTCCGACGACCAGGGATGCTCCCAGAGCACCTTGCCGTCCTCGACGCGATGCGCCGTGACCCATTTCTCGTTGACCATCACGATCTGCCGCTCGCCGGCGAGCGTGGCCACGATGGGCGACGCGTAGCTGGCCTGCCGGTTGCCGGCCGCCCAGCGCTGGTCGCCAGTTTTCAAGTCGTAGGCGATGAGCGAGCTGTTGTATTTCTCGCGTGCTGCCTCGTCGTTTGGAGCGCCAACGCTGACGACGACCAGGTCGTCGACCACCAGCGGTGAGCCGCTCTTGCCCCAAGTGATCACGTCGGCGCCAGTTTCCGCGGCCGTGTCGTGCGACCAGAGCAGGCGGCCGGTCTTGGCGTCGAGGCAGTTGACGATGCCCGTGGCGCCCTGCGTGATTACTTTGCCGTCGTGAATGGTGGGCGTGGCCCGCGGACCGATGCCCCCCAGCCCGCCTTGAAAGTCGGCCGGGTCGAACCGCGCTTTGTCACTGTGATTCCAGACTAGCTCGCCGTTGTCGACGCGGTAGCAGGAGACCAGCTCTTCGTCGCCGCGCTGCTCCTGTGTCACCGCGTAGTTGCCGACCACGGCGAAGGACGACCAGCCGGCGCCGATCTCATGCCGCCAGACTTCTTCCGGCGGATGCGACTTCCAATTCGTATCGAGGCGAGCGCTATCGACTTCGGCCCAGTAGCCGTTGCCGAGGAACCGCGGATAGTCGAACGACGTGGTCTGCCAGTCGTCGGCCACGGCGCTCCCTTCGAGCGCCGAGAGCGATTGATCCGGGGCACGGGCGAACCGCAGCTTCCAGCGATAGATGCCCATGTCGCCGTTCCAGACGGGCTTGAACACGATCATCCAGGCGATGAACGCCGCGAATAGAGCCCAAACCGACTTCTCGCGCAGGCGTTTGCGTCCCGGCCCGCAGCGGACGAACCAGATCGCCAACAGCGCCACGCTCCCGATCACCACGAGCACGTGGATGATCGTGGTGTAGCCCATCTCGGAAGTCCGCCGCAGCCACCAGGCGGCTGCCAGTGCGATGACTACCAGCGGAAACCACACGTGCCGCATGCGGTCGCGCGGGGGCTGGGCAACCTGGTTCTCTGTGTCCGCCATGGTAAATGCTGGAGGGTGGGAGCGTCGCGGGCCTCTATCTACCCTATAACTTTAGCACGCGACGATACAGGTCAATCAAGCGAGCTGCGGCGATTCGCACGTCAAATGCCGCCTCGGCGCGAGCCCGCCCCGCGGCGCCCACGGTCCTGCGTCGGTTTTCATTCTCGAGAAGCGCACCGATCGCTTCGGCCGTCGCGTCGGGAGCGTCGGCTTTGACCAGAATGGCGCCGGAAGCGTCGTCCGGAAAAATCTCGCGCGTACCGCCGACGTCGGTCGCCACTACGGGCACTCCGCAAGCCGCCGTTTCCAGCAAGATGCGACCCAGCGGCTCTTGCCGTGCCGTGTGCAACAACAGCCGACACTCCGGCAGCAACTGTAACATATCCTCGCGCTGTCCCAGGAAATGCACCCGCCCGGCAAGATCTGGCTCGCGCGACGCCTCGTGCAGGCGGCGTTCGAATTCTCTCGACTCTTCTTTTTCAGAGGTTCGCTGGCCGACCACGAGCCAATGGACACCTGGCACGCGCCTCACCGCCGCGAGCGCGACGTCCGTCCCCTTGCGGAGCCCGATTTGACCGACGGTCGCCACCAGCGGCGCGCCCGAGGGGATTCCCAACTCGGCATGCAAAGAGCCGGTCGCCGGCCGCGGCCGAAACGTTGCGAGATCGACGCCGTTGTGAATCGCCGCGCACTTCGCCGCGTCGACGCCCTGCGCGGCGTGAAACGTCCGCGTCGCATTGGACACGGCCACCAGTTGGCGATGGCAGTTGATGTCGTCGACGGCCTGCCGCGAGAGCGTGACGATGTCGCGCAAATGCCCGATGCTCGGCACGCCCGCCGCCGCGATCGTCGGCCCAGTCAACCGCGCCGTCGACAAGCTGTTGGCATGCACCAGGTCGGGCCGCAATCGCTCGATCAAGCCGACCAGCTCGGCGCGATCGGACCACGGAACCAGCCGCACGCCCTGTTTACGAACCGCGTCGGCCAGCGGCCCTGCTGCGGGCGCGGCAATCGAGATTTCGAATCTGGCCTCGCGCACTGCGGCAAGGGTCGAGAGCATCGACCGCTCGCCGCCGAGCATGGTGGGATATTCACAGAGGATCGCGAGCCGCGTCATGCGGTGATTCTACGCCAAGCAACCGGCGGCGTCTTGGCGACTTGCGACCTGGCGGCGGCTCAGCGCTGCTTCGCTTGCCAGTCGCCGGAATCGATGATTTCCTGGCCGTCGCGCGAGAGCATCGCCGAGAGAACGGCGAATTCGATCGCATCGTTCAGGAGCAGCACCGAGCCGTCGCAGAGCGCGACGTTGGCCCCGTGGTGGAAGCCAAAGGGACCGGCGAGGTTGTCCTGGTTTACGCCGGCCGAATAGTACGCGGCCATTTCCGCGGTGCCCCAGGGGCCCTCGTTGAGCAGAGTCGCTTTGTCGGTCCCCGCACTCTGACGGAGCGTCGAATTGTAAGTTGGTTTGCCCGCCTGTTCGGCGAGCAGGACCGTCTTCGAGAGACCGTCGGTAACCGTCCGCAGACGGTTGGGCCGCGCGCGGCGCTCGGGGCCGAGCTGGTCCTGATTCACTTCGCCGCCGCCGGACAACGGTCCGCCATCCGCCGCGGCCGGGCTCCGCCAGGCGCCCGACAACGACGACTGCTCGTCGCCGAGGATCACGTCGAACACGCCGGCGTAGTCGCACGCCGCCATGACCGGTCCACCATTTCTCGCGGTCTGCACTCCGGCGAGCTCCGTGATCAATCGCGGCGAGTCGGGCGTCGACGGGCATTCGAGCGTGGGAATCGGTAGCGCCAAAAGCGCGAGATTGCCACGGGGATCGACCGGCGGTGCATTGAAATTGAGGCGGTCGGCCAGGTCGCGTTGCTCCAGCTCGTCCAAGATTTCGGCACGCCAGGGAAAATTCTGCCAGGGCAGCCGCTGCGCCGAATGCCAGAGAGCCGGCAGCGTGCCATCGTTGCCGTCGGCATGCATCAACACCGCGAGCGCATCCTGGCGCAGATTGTTCTGGCAAGTCGTCCGCCGGGCCGATTCGCGCGCCGCCTGAATCGCCGGCAACAGCAGCGCAACCAGCACGCCGATGATGGCGATCACCGTCAACAGCTCGACGAGCGTCAGGCCGGCATGCGGCCGCGTTCGGCGAATTCGAGTTGTGGGTGACGCGTTGTTCATCGGTACGCCAATCGGGGAAGCAGAAAAATGGTCGCGCCGCCGGAGTTCACGAGTCCCAGGCGGCCGAGGTTTTGTCGCTGCACCTGGCCGGGGGTGCGATTTGCCTGCCGCCGTCCGGTCGTCGACAGCGTCCAGCTCGTCTCGGGGATCGGCCGCTCGTTCCACAGGACTTCCGGAAAGCCGCGGCGGCCGAGTGTGACCTGCAGCTTCTGGCCGCCGGCCGCGTCGCCCAGCTTGACTTCCGTTTCCGCCCACGGTTCGCGCTGTGCGGAGAGCTTTCCGTTGTCATCGACGAGCTCGCAGCGGCTCCAGAGCAGCCGCCGGACGGTCGGGTCACTCGGGCGATCGGGCGGCCGCAGTTCGACGCTTTGAAACTCGTACACGTTTGGGCGGTTTTCGAGGTAGTGGCCCTGGAAGAAGACACCCGCCCCGCCCTGCCAGTCGTCCTGCCGCAAGACGACTTCGAGCGAAAAAACGCCCGAGACGCTGCGTCCCATGTGGACCAGCGCCAGTTCGTCGGAGTGGACCGTGATCTGTGGCGGCTTTTGTGAGCCGTACGTGACTTGCGCATCCGGTTCGACGGCGAGCAGCATGTCGGGTGAAACCGGCGCGAGGGCGCGCCATTCGTTGCGGCGCAATTGCGGGGTGGGCGGCGTGATGAACCAGGTGAGCAAAAGCGCGGCGCCACACGCTGCGAGACCGCCAGCGATCATTTGGCGTCGCGTGGGAAATCGGTCGGCGCTGGGATTCTGCGCCCGCGGAAGCGCTTCGTTGCCGCAGGCCGCCGCCACGATGGCGGGCAAATCGGCCTTCCGCGCCCAGCGCGACAGTTCGCGTTCGACTTCGGCGGCCGATGCGACGCGCTCTTCCGGCCGCCGCGCGAGCATCCGTTCGACGAACCTGGCCAGTCCGCGCGGCGCCGCGGCCCGCAACTCCAACGAAGGCGGGTTGCGCCAGGCCGCGGCGTCGCCGGCCGCGAGCTTGACGCCGCCTTCGAACGGCACCGCGCCGGCCAACAGTCGATAGAGCGTGCAGCCGAGCGCAAACACGTCGGCCCGCGCGTCGACGGTTGCGAAATTGGTCCATTGTTCCGGGGCCATGTAATCGGCCGTGCCAAGAGGAAACTGCCTGGGCGGTTCGGCCGAGTCGCCGTGATCGGAGGGTGCGTCGAGTCCGTGCCGACCTGCAACGCCCAGGTCCAGCAGCTTTACGACGCCGTCGTGAGCCAGCATCAGGTTCGATGGCTTCACATCGCGGTGGACCCAGGCACGGCCGTGGGCGAAGTCGAGCGCCGCGGCAGCCTGACGCACGATTTCACACGCCTCGGCGACCCCGAGCGGTCCGACACGCTGCAGCAGTTTTCCTGCGTCGATCCCGTCGACAAATTCCATGACCAGGTAGTGAAAGCCGCGATCTTCGCCGGCGTCGGTCGCACGGACGATATTTGGATGGTGCAGTTGGCCGGCCGCTTTCATCTCCTGCAGGAATCGTTCGACGGCCTGGGTGCTGCGAAGCCGCGATGAGTCGAGCACCTTCACCGCGACGATCTGGTCGAGCTTCGTGTGCCGCGCGCGGTACACGGCGCCCCATGCACCGCGGCCGACGCAGGCCTGGAGCTCGTAGTTGCCGAGAGTCTGCGGCAGCGGCCCCAGCGGCGGATTGGCGAGGCGGAGCGGCACGAACCCCGAGGAGCCGGCCTCGCCGCTCGCCGTGGTCGACATCAAGCGTTCGGCCAGGATGCGATATTCGAGCTCATCCTCCGCGGTGGGCGGCAGTGAAGAAAGCGACTGAATGATGCCGTCGCTCGGTTCTGCGAGCTCGTCGATCAATGCACCACAGGAAGGACAATCGGACAGGTGCTGTTCGACGTCGGAAGCTTGCTCGTCGTCGAGCTCACCGCTCCAGAGTGCCCGGACGCTATCGGCAAACGGGCAAGGCGGCACAAGATTCGGCTCGACGCGGGGATTCATTCTGCTGGATTTGGCAGTCGGTCACCCAACGCGTCACCGTCCATACGATTGCGGAGCCGACGCAACACCCTCATTTTGACCAACCGGACTGCATTGGCCGAAACGCCAAATTCCCGCGCCACATCGGCCGCCGACTGACCGTCGACGGCCACACGCCAAAAGAACTTCCAATCCCGTTCGCCGACCTCCGTTCGCACCGTGGCGAAGGTGTCGGCGGCTTCCTGCTTCGCTGCGCTGCTCCCCGCGGCCGTCGAACCGTCCGCCGGCAGTGCTCCATTCTCCGGCCAGGCGACGCTCGCCATCCGGCTGTTCGCGTCCGTGCCGCCGACCGGCACGTCCACCCGCCGGCCCTGCCGGCGAAAGTGGTCTGTGATCTTGTTTTCCACGATCCGCCGCAGCCAGCCACGAAAGGTCGCGCCGGGCTGGTCGTGCCGAAAATCGGCAAGTTTCCGGGCGACGGCCGCCAACGCCTCCTGGACGACGTTGGCAGCGTCGGCCGGCTGCAAGCCCGCGAGCCGGCACCACCGATACATCCGCCGGCTATACGTGCTCACCAGATGCCGCCAGGCCTCCGCGTCGCAGCCCTGCGCGGCGCGCAGCAGCTCAAGCGAAGTTGCACTGGAAGCTCCGTCAGAAGGACTAACGTCGCGGCATTTCATGCCGTCGCCTCGGAGAAAAGGGGGCCTGTTCCGGCTGGCCTGGCCAGCACTCCCCTGATTCTAAGCGAAAGTGCAGCCCGGCACAAAGAATTGCGACGCACGCAGTGTAGGAGGGGTCTCCGACCCCGATTTCGCAGGCCAGCGTCGGACGAGGCCTGATATTGACAGTCAATCGGCGACAGAGTCGCCTCCTACAAGTCGCAGTTACAGCAGCCCGTAGTTGGCGAGCGTCTTGCGCAGCCTAGTCTCGGCGTCCTTGTCGAGCGGCGTCATTGGCAGCCGCAGCTCGCCCGGGTCGCGGCCCAAGAGCTTCATGGCCGCCTTGATCGGAATGGGGTTGGTCGCCAGGCCGAGCATGTCCCGGCAGAGATGGAAGAGTTTCCTGTGCCACCGCTGGGCCTCAGCCAAGTTGCCGGCGTCCATCGCCTTGACCAGGGAGATCACATCTTGCGGCACGATGTTGCCGACCACGGAGACCACGCCCTTGGCGCCGACCGACATCATCGGCACGGTGAGGCTGTCGTCGCCGGAGAGGACCGTGAGATTCGTCGCCGCGCAGATTTGCGAACATTGGTCGAGCGAGCCGGTGGCTTCCTTGACCATGGTGATGTTCGGCAGCTCGGCGAGCCGCACGATCGTTTCCGGCTCGATGTTCTTACCGGTGCGGCCGGGAATGTTGTAGATGCACTGCTGCAGCCCGGTCTCTTCGGCCAGCAGCTTGAAGTGCTGGTAGAAACCCTCCTGCGTCGGCTTGTTGTAATAGGGGGCCACCTGAAGGGCCGCGTCAGCACCGACCTTTTCCGCAAACTTCGTGAGCCGCAGGGCCTCGGCCGTGTTGTTCGAGCCGGTGCCGGGCATCACCTTGCAGCGGCCCGCTACGGTATCGACTACAAAGCCGATCACCCGCTCGTGATCGTCGTGCATCAGCGTCGGCGATTCGCCGGTGGTTCCCACGGGGCAAAGGCAGTTCGTGCCGGCGGCGATCTGAAACTCGATCTGCTGCCGGAAGATGTCGTAATCGACCTTGCCGTCTGAAAAGGGAGTGACCAGGGCCACCGACAGACCGGCAAATGCTTCACCCTTCGTGCTCATCCTTGTGTCTTTGCTGCCTCGCCTCACGATGTTTTGCGCGAAAAAAAGAACCCAACGGCAAAAATGATAGACTTGCCAGCCTCGGCCGGCAATTGGCTGGGCGGCCAAAATGCTGGCTTTTCTACTCTTCCCGGCTTGCCCGGCCGGCTGCTGGCACCCGTCGTCCGACGGATTCAACTCGATCTTTTGCCGCTGCTACCGATACCCGCCGTCGGCTGCGGGGTTGAAACCTCGGGAGTGCTGGGGCAGGCCGCCCGCTTGCGCGCTCTCGGCCGTTGGTTCAGGTTGAGTGACAACAGTATGGTTCTTCACGTTCGCCGCCCGCGCGGATTCACTTTGGTTGAGCTGTTGGTGGTGATCTCGATCATCGGCGCGCTGGTGGCGCTCCTCCTGCCGGCGATCCAGGCCGCCCGTGCATCGGCCCGCCGCACCGAGTGCATCTCGAATCTCCGGCAAGTCGGGCTGGCGCTGAGTCAGTACATCGACGCGCAAGGTCCCAGCGGCAAGTTTCCACTCGCTGCTCGGCTGCCCTCGGTGGGAGCAATCGAAGGACCCTTTCCCAAGCTCGGCAGCGTGAAAGACGTTCTGGCGCCGTACTGCGAAGGGAATGACGGAATGTGGCAGTGCCCCAGCGATGTTTACTACCTCACGGAGGACGACCCGACGGATATCTCGTACTTTCACGCGGAAGGGCTGAGCTATGAATACGACCAGCGCCGGCTGTGTCCCTGGGATGACAACACGCAGCGCTACAAGCCCAAGACGCGCCAACAAGCGCTGATGCCCCGCGACGGCAACGAGCCGCGCAGCTCGTCTCGCGTGTGGGTGGCGTACGACTTCATGCCGTTTCACGGAACGGCTGGCGACGACGGCGCCCAGAACTACATCTACATCGACGGTCACGTGGACGCGATCGTGGTAGCCGACGATTGAGCTGCCGAGGATTGAGCGGCCGCCGTTTTAGCGGCTTGCAAGTGGCAAGGAGAGAAACATGAACAAGCGAAAGACGACGATCACCATTCTCGCGGTGCTGGCGCTCGCAGCCACGGCCTGGGCCTATTTCCGCACCGACCCGGTCGTCGCCGAGATGCAGCAGCTCCGCGACGAGATGTTCAACAACCGCGATTTGCCCGAGGCCGAGCGGCGTGCCCAGTGGGACAATTTCCGGCAGCGTATGGATGGCCTTAGGGAGGACCAGCGCCGCGCCGTCTGGGAAAGCGGCCGCGATCGGTTCGAGCGCTTCGGCCGGCAGCGCATGGACGAGTTTTTCCAACTGCCGCCGGCCGAGCAGCAGAAGCGGCTGGATGAGATCATCGACCGCATGCAAGCCCGGCAGAATAATCCGAACGGGGGGCGCGGCGGTTGGGGCGGCGGCCGCAACATGACGGAAGGCCAGCGCGATCAGCGCCGCAAGGAAATGATCTCGCGCACCGATCCGAAGATGCGCGCCCAGTTCGATCAATTCCGCCAGATGCTGGGCGAACGGATGAAGCAGCGGGGCGTGCAAGGATCGCCGGGCGGCCCGTGGCGCGGATAATTCCTGGTCGATTCGAAAGCAGAGGTATTCGCGGCTGCGGTTCAAGGTGGCGGAATACAAGTGGGCCGATGAATTGACTGGGCCTGTCGCTCTAGTTGCGGGCGGCGACCCCGGCTTTGGCCCCAGCGTCGCGGTGCTTTTCGTAGCGAAGGCGCAGGCCTTGCATTTACCCACCTGTCCGAAGAAAGGATCGGCGCCAAACAAACGGTCCAAGCGCTTAAATAACTAGGGTGAGCCATTTGGTCGCGCTGGAATGCGACGTTTGCGGCCTTGATGCCTATCCGTCGGTTGTCGATTAGTATTCGGCCACTTCGATAAGTTCGACATCCTCGTGTCCAACGCGGCGTTTCAGTCGCAAAGCGGCAGCATGGATGAGAATTCGCTCGAGCAGCGGCACGAATATTTTTTCTCTCGAACATGCGTGGTTGCTTCTAAATGGGCGCCGTGCCCGGAGCGGGCGCCACTACATTCGGCCGAGAGTCCCGAAAAGGCGACTGACTTCGGCCTGAACACGTCTTATCTCCGGCCTCCTCCGCCAGAATAGCTTGCCGCAGCCTACGTGCTCTTCGCCTCCAGGGCCGATGGGAGCTAAACTGAGCGCGAAGTGCTCGAATCGCTGCGCAGCAACTCTAGTGACTGGTGAAGCTCGGTGAAATTCGATCAGACGGAAGCGCCTCACACAGCGTGTCCACATCCAATCCGTCAACGTCTTCGCACCTTGAGGCTCCGCACAATTCGCGCAGTAAATGGATCACTCCGGTGGCTTCGACTCCGTGCCCGATCACGGGGCCAGCAATGGCAATGGTAGCATTGTTGAGCGAGAAGCCCGATGGCACCGGTGAAACCATCGAACGAAAACGTCTGCCCCCGCCGTCGACACGACGAACGAATTGTCGTAGTCGTTTTCACAAACAGCACAACGCCCTATGACATTCCTCCTCAATTGCCGGAAAGGGGATCCGGCGAAGCGCAGTCGATCGCGAGCCCGGAAGGTTCGCTTGACGCTTTCCGAAACTTAATTTCACCACACGTTATGCTGCGTTTTTCGCCACTTTGACGACTTCAATCTGCCTTGCACTGTGCGAGGGGAACCGGGTACGATTCGCCTTCGCTCGGTCACGAATGTCTGCCCCAGAGGTGCTACATGTCTCGAATCAGTCGGTGGCTGCGTCGACGACCAATTGCTCCACCACTGCCGGTTCCTCCCGCGAAGCCGTTTGAGCATCTCCTCTATCTGCCGCGCTTTGAAGTCCGCACGGTGGAACTGCTCGGCGAGCCGATGCACATCGCCGATGGCGTGTCGTTCTTTACCAGCTTTCAGGAAATCATGGTCGACGAAATCTACCGTTTTAGTTCCAACGGCGCGGCACCGCGAATCCTTGATTGCGGCGCAAACTGCGGGCTGAGCATCGTCTACTTCAAGCAGCTGTTTCCAGCCGCGCGGATCACGGGCGTGGAAGCCGACCCTTACATTTTCGCGCTGCTCGCGCAGAACATCCACCAGCGCCGTCTTGCCGACGTCACGCTCCTTAATAGAGCCCTGGCTCCCGAGCCGGGAACTGTTTCATTTCACCGCGAAGGGGCCGACGCAGGTCGGATTCACCCCCTCTCCGATGCGATTGAAACCGTGACGGTTCCTACCGTCACGCTCGATGAACTGCTCACCGAGCCAGTCGAACTGCTCAAAGTCGACGTGGAAGGAGTGGAAAGTGACGTGCTCTGCGGGAGTTGCCGGCTGGATTTGGTATCGCAGATCATGGTCGAGTACCACTCGTTTACCGACAAGGACCAATCGCTACACCCCTTACTTGCCAAGCTGGCCGAGAACGGCTTTCGCTACCAGATGCAGACGCAATTCTGCCCGCAGCGGCCTTTGGTGGAAGATGATTGTCACTTAGGTATGGATCTGCAGCTCAACATCTTCGCCAAGCGTGCAGCTTGCGGCGCCGCGGTGCGCGCGGCCTGATCAGCCACTGCGGCCCGCACGGTCGTGATGCCGTGCGTCACCGGGCTAGTGCGAGGCCGCGAGTGCTGGCCGCCATTTCATAGCGGCGGATTTGTTCGATCGTGGCCTTGAACATGTCCTTACCCGCGCTCTGCGCGAGATACCAAGTCGCCGTTTCACGCGCCACTTCACCGAAGTCCCAGACCGGGCACCAGCCGAGCACCTCGCGCGCCTTTTTGGTCGAGAGCTGGCGGCTGTGAGTCTCGTGCTCCAGCACGTCGGTCGTCGCCGGAGCCCAGCGGCCGGGGATGTACGACAGAATCTCTTCGATCAGTTCCGACTCCGTGCGCAGGTTGGCCTCCGAAGGTCCAAAGTTGAATGTGCCGCACAACTCGCGCGCATCCGCATAGTCCAACGTTTCGGGTCGCTCCAATACCAACGCAAGCCACAGCAACCCGGAAATGGGCTCGAGCACGTGCTGCCAAGGAACGAGCGTCATCGGACGACGGACCGGCGCCGGCAAGTGGTTCCGCAGCGCGCGAATCGCATCGGCCACGAGGGCGCTGCGCCCCCACTCGCCGCCCCCAATCACGTCGCCCATGCGTGCCGCACCAATGCGTACGTCGAAATCGGGCCCGAAGATCGAATTTCGATACGTGTCGAGCACGAGTTCCATCGCGGTCTTCGACGCACCATAGACGCCGCTGCTGCCGAGCCGATCGGCTTCGTGATAGAGCGTGTCGCCGTCATGACGCTCGTAGCATGCGTCGGTCGAAGCCACCACCACGATGCAGGTCCGACCCGCGCGACGCACGCCTTCGAGCAGGTTCAGCGTCCCCATCAGGTTCGTCGCAAAGGCATCGACCGGTGACGGGCGCGATCGCGGCGCAGGTCGCAGCTCCGCCAGGTGAAAGATGAAGTCCGGCTCGACATGCTCGACGACACGAGCCACGAGCCCCGCATCGCGCAAGTCGACGCGATGATCCGATGCCAAGCGCTTTGCCAGGCCGAGATCGGTGAATAGCCGCTCGTCGTCGTTCGGGTCGAGTGCCAACCCCGAAACGCGGGCCTCCAGCGCCAACAGCCACGCCGAGATCCAGCTCCCTTTGAAGCCGGTGTGGCCGGTTACTAGCACGCGACGGTCGGAGTAAACTCGTTTGAACATGCCCGCCAGCTCCTGGGGCGCAAGGGAGTTGCCTGGTCCTCGTGATGAGGCCCAACGGCGGGCCGCTTTTTGGAACTATACTCTGTCTTGGCCGGTGCCGGTGGGCGATTCCAGCAAAACGCGCGACAATCGGTCCAGCTCGCGCTCGAACACTGCCAGCACCTCCGCTGAAAACAGTACAAACCGCACCAGCACCAGCACCAGCGGTGCCCCACTCTCTAGCCGTCGCAGTGAATCGGCCGCCACATCGACCGCGACCCGGGCTGCCGCCTCGAGCGGATACCGATACGCACCCGTGCTCAAAGCCGGCAGTGCGACGCTGCGGCAATCGTGCGCCGCCGCGAGCTCGAGCGCTGCGCGATAGGCACCCGCCAGTTGGTGCTCTTCACCGAGATGTCCGCCGCTCCACACCGGCCCGACCGCGTGAATCACATACTTCGCCGAGAGCCGCCCTGCCCCGCCGATCACGGCCGACCCCGTCGGGCAGCCTTGGGGATACCGCCGCATGGTCTCCTCCATAATCGCCGGCCCGCCCGCACGATGAATCGCCCCGTCGACGCCACCGCCGCCGGCTAGCCGACTGTTGGCCGCGTTCACGATCGCGTCGACTTCCTGCGCGGCGATGTCGCCGAGCACCAGCTCGATTGAACGATAGTTGAAAACTGCCTTCATGCCGACATTCTATCGCCGGTCGAAATCGTTGCCTAATGCAGGGCCGGAACGACTGGCTTTTCACGTTTCCAAATCGTGTAGAATGGTCGCGGGGCAATTGACCGCGTGAAAGAAGATTTCATGCCTGCCAAACGGTTGTGCTTCTCGCTGCAGACCTGTTTCTTGGTGCTCGCCATCTCATCCGCTACCGGCTGGGCTGCAGAAGTGGAACCTAAGAAGGAGTTGTCACCCGCCGACACCGAGTTCATCGCGATCAACAACGAGTTCTACGAACGACTCGATGCTTTTTGGACCAAGCTGCGTGAGTACACCGATCGAGACGCGGCCATCGAGTTCGATCAACAACACGATCCGGGCCGCGTGTATTTGCCAAAACTTCTCGAGTTCGAGAAGCAGCACACCGGCACGGATGCGGGGCTCAATGCGCTCGCCGATGTCGCCAGCTACGCGGCCCGCAGCGGCGATCCCGACACGTATCGATTCACCGCCCGCCGCGAAGCGCTCCAGCGGATGAAGCCCTACGAAGATCGTGTGCTGAGCATCATGTTCGTCGAGCAACTCACCAGCGGCGCCTACGATCCTCAAGTGCTCGACTACTTGCGACGCCTCGGCGAATCGCCCACCGCCAATTCCACGCTCCGTGCAGCGGCCAGACTCGAATATGCCGGCAAGGTTCTCTCCTTACGCGCGTCGAGCCGGCAATCGGCGACTAGGCTGCAAGACTTCGCCGCGGGAATGTCGACCGACTACCCGGATCAAATCGAGGACTTCCGTGCGTACGTGAAACAGCTTCCGCCTGCCGCCGACCTCGACGCCCGCGCGGGCGAAGCCATCGCCATGCTGGAAGAGCTCGCCTCCAGCGGCAACTCTTTCCAACTGCCGGCTTTCCGCGTGGTCGACCCGGAGGGCCGGTTAATTCGCGTCGATGCCGAGAAAGAGAACAAGAACCCGCCTCTCTCCACCAAAGCCGCGGCCCTGCTGTTCCAAGAACGATATCTTCGCACCGGCCAGATGGCCCCCAACATCAAGTTGGAACTCATCGACGGCGGCAACTGGAAACTTGCCGATCAGCGCGGCCGGGTCGTCGTAATTCAGTTCTCATTCACCGGTTGCGGTCCCTGCGCTGCGATGTATCCGGACATGGTCGAAATGAAAGCAGCGCTGGGCGACGAGTTGTCGCTGCTCACGATCATGCGTGACGAGACTCCTGAGCATGCCCTCGCTGCCAAGCAAGACGGCAAGATCACTTGGGACGTCGGCTGCGATGGGATCCCTGGCGACATTTGCACGGCTTGGGCCGTCGATAGCTTCCCGACGATTTACGTCATCGAACAAGAAGGCAAAATCGCTGCCGTTAATCTCCGCGGCAAGCAGCTGCGCTGGAAAGTCGAACAACTGCTCGCAGCTGACGGCAACTGAAGCCGCCTCTCATTCACGGTCGAATGTCCCCGCCGACGCATAATTCTGCCAAATCCGGGATATAAGTTTCGCCAACTTGTCCGCAGAATCGGCCGCAAATGCGGATTCCTGCTGTTTTCGGTCGGCTCGAACCCGCGAACTCCATTGTCCCGCCGCCGCCGGCGACCTATGCTTATCCCGTCACAGCGTTTTGTGACAAGCAGGTTCGATGATAAGAAGTAGATACCAGTCTGGTGCAAATGGCACCGGCGAGTCGCAGAGAGTTGCCCGTGGTTTCACGCGGCGATCGATCCGCGACTCGCGTCAGTCGAGGCCC
>JBFWSG010000055.1:0-36116 GCA_050248495.1 Pirellulales bacterium
TGGAAATCTTCGGTCGGCAGCCACCGGCCGGAATCGCAACTTGTCCGCTCGACCCAATTCCTGTATTGGGACCAAAAAGCCCACTTCAGGAACAGGGTTGGATGGACGTAAGTCGAGTATCCCCGAGACGACACTGGGGACTAACCCGGCTAACCCAGTTGGCGAACGTGAGCCAACTATTTGACACGGAACTCTCAGCTGCGCATGTGAACAGGCGGGGGCAGTGGGAGACACCAGCCCACGGATGGCGAACCTTGCTAGTGGAGGTCGCCTTGACGACGTTAGACGAACTGCGCGCCGAATACGTGGCGTGCAACCCAGCCATTCGTTCCATTCACACCGAGAACCTGTTTGCGATCGTCTGCCGGCACTTCAGCCGGTTCTTAGAACGCGACGCGCTGGTTGCCGATCTCAACGAAAAGACGCTCAACGCTTACGCGCGCCATCGCCGCACGTTGAAGAAAGCCGAGTCGACGGTTGAGAACGAACTGGTCCGCTTGATGGTGCTCTGGCGATTCGCAGCGCTCAACGGACTCGTGCCGCCGCCGATGTGGAAGCTCAAGCGACTGCGGCCGAAGCAGCCCGAGAGCCTGCATCGTCACGAGGTCCGGGCCATCTTCCGGGCGATCTACGGCGCCCAAGGGATGTTCGACGACGTGCCGCGCAACATCTACTTCCCCGCCGTCATCAGCGTCATCTGGGATTCGTTCGAGCGGATCAATGCGGTCCGCCAGGTGATGCGTTCGGATATTGAAGCTGGGGCCCGCTACATCCGCTTCCGCGAGCGCAAGGGGCACGGGCGGGAATTACGCTGGCCGATGCGCTGGACGACGCGGCGGGCCGTGCGAAAGCTCCTGGCGGCCACCGACCGCGAGCGACCCTTCTCGGTTCTCTCAATGCCGTCGTTTTACGACCACTACGACCAGATTTTGGCGGATGCTGGGATCGAGCCGAAGCCGAGCAACCGCCCCCATGGACTCCGGAGAACGGGCGGGACGCACTATCAGGCGGCCGGCGGCAACGCCAGGGATGTCTACGACCACGCGGACGAGCGAACCACGTGGCGGCACTACATCGACCAGAGCATGGTCGGCATTCGCCCACCCATGGCCCTGCTATTCAACCCGGCTGGGCCGTTCCACCGGCTGCTGGCGGCGCTGGGCTGGTAGCCGCCCAAATCCCTTGCTTCGGGGATCTCTATCGTCTAGTCGCCCCGGGGCTGCATGTCCGGGCAGATCACACACCGCTTGACACTCTCATCGGACAGCGCGCGGCCTCGATCAAAGATTGTGCAGCGGCCATGCAGCTCGCACTCCCAGACGGTCACGATGGCTTTCGTGCCCTTGCAGCCGCATCCAAACACTTGCACCGACTCGTCAGTCGGATCGAGCAAATGCCGGCATCCGCCGATGTTTAGTGGACGCGGCGAGCTGGAGCCGATCGCTGATGCCGTTCTACGATCAGGTCCGCAGTCACGAAAGCGAGGATACTTTCGGATGGTCCCGCACGCTGGACACCGCACCTTGTCGCCATGCGGCTCCCAGGTGCATTGTGTCGCAGCAGCGTTGTTCATGAGACGCACTGGATGGTGGCGCTGCCATTCGTGTTTTTGAATGCCGACAAATAGCCGCTGCACAAAGCACTCTGAAGGTGCCAAGGCAGCGTTATCGGCAATTCAAATTCAGGTCCGCAGAGTCCATCCGTGTCTTCTGGCGCGGCGCCACTGTTATTTGTGTAATAGAACTGAGCGACGCTTGGGAACGATGTTCCAGATTGAACCCACATGTTCGTACAGCAGCTCGATCCGAGGTTCACAAACGACAACAAGAAGAGGACTCCGCTGCCCTGCCAGGCGCAGGTGAGTTTCGACGGGAATGTGTCGCAGAAAGTATTCGCGACTCTCGTCACTTCAAACGTGCCGGTTGGCACGGCGACGGTGCCTGCGATGACGACCTCGTACACGTCGTCCAGGTACACGAGCTTGCCGTCCACCTCGATCAGGTTGTCGCCTTTCCTCGCAATTCCGCTCATCGTTTACCCGCAGGTTTCCACTTCGATCAGCGTGCACAATCCATCCACCACGCCGAGAACGTAGGTGCCACTCGCCTTGTCCTGTAAGACCGCCAAGGCCTCGATCGCCTCACAAAGGTCGACCTCGAGTTCGCAGGCCCCTTCGCCTGTATTGGTCCCCAGTCCGCTGCCGGCAAGGGCGCTGACGTTCACGCTGATCACGCTATCCGCGATGTCGATGCCGCAGCCTTCCGTGTAGCTGCCGCCGCCACCGCCAGGCGTGTACGACAGCTGCAGCTTTTTAATTCCGCCATCTTCGATTTCGTCGACTTTGACAATTAAGTCGGTTTCCGAGTCATAGGTTCCACCGTCGACGAGCTTGCTTTGCAACTCCAGGGGCACGGTATCACTTGTCGAAGTGGCAACCCGTCGATCCTCGTTGCGGACGCCATGCAGCTGATAGCCTGGCGGCGAAGAGTCTGGATCGTTCAGCCGCACGATCGACGTCTCGCCGTTCGCTGGCACCCGCCCCACAATCGCAGCCGGGTCGCTGACAGCAAGAGCCGAGCCATCCGCCGCCGGCCGACGATTGTTCCATTCGTCACCGCCGAAAGCACCTGCCACCAGATGAAACGTCTCGCCGCTGCTGTTGTAAGAAACGACCGCCCACTCGGCGAATCGTTCCATCGTGATGATTTCCCAGCGGTCCGGATCTTCGGCGGCAAGATCGGTGCGCAACGACGCCTGTCCTCGGAAGCCGCGTTCACTTCCGACGTAGCTGGCCGCTCTCCCTGAAAAACGCTGATCGGGATCGTAGATCGTCGTGTCACTGCCGACCAAATTTCCATCAAGGTCCAGCCACTTGACCGTTGCCGAATCCTGGGCGAGAGTCTTCGTTGCTGTTAGCTCGAATTCTCGCAGCGGCGGTGTGTTACTCGATCCAGGCTCGAACATCAGCCAGTCGACCTGGACGTCGCCGCTGCCCGGGTCGAATGCGAGTTGGTTGAATCGGTAGATCGCCCAAACTGCATCGCCTTCGGCAAGCGTCACACCGCCGGCCGGCGCGGCGATCCATGTTGGCTCGGATGGCACGAGCGCGTTCTGTTCATAAGCCGAGACGCTTTCAATTTGGAACGCAACGTCGGTCGGCGCCACGGCAGCAGTCGTCACGCCGCGGATTACCTGGAAGGCTTGGCCGGTCCCCGCGGTCAGTCGCTCCCACCGCTGCGAGTCGCGGCGCCACACAATCCAGAACCGCTCCTCGGCGGCCACTTCGCCGGCAAGCGACGTGCCCCCAACACGAAACGCCTCGCCGTAGACCTCGTAGCTATCGCCATCCCACCGCAGGGCCTTGACCTGGACTGGCTGCTCTTCTTCCTCCGGGTCATCGATCGTGTAGACCTCGACGTACCGGATGTGCTGCTGCGCGTCGTGGCTGCCAAAATCGTTCCGTTTCCGCGTGTTCATATCGTCCGCCCCTTAAAATTCTGCGGGGCAAAACGTTTGCTCGTGCCGCGCGACGGCGTCGGCAGCGTGAGCGGATCGCGGAAGTGATCGAGGTGCAGCACCATTACCTGCTGCGTAACGTTGCGCTCGATCGCCACGATCTGCGGATAAATACCGCTCGCTGCCTTGGCCTCGAAAGAGATTTCTTTGCCCTCGATCTTTTCGACTCGATCGCCCACGAGGTAGGTGTGGTCGAGTCCCTCCAGCTGGATCGCGCCGCCGCACCTCATCACATCCCACTTGTCGCGGACGTAGGCCGCAAAATTGGCGATCGCCGTGGTGTCATTCACAGTCAAACTCGGCAGCGCGCCGCCGTCATACTTCGACAGCGAGCGATCCCGATAGCGAAACCGGTCGGGTGCGCTGACCACGACTGGTACGACATCTTCGTTAGGAGAGTCGACCTGCCTGTCCGCATAGCCCGTCAGTCGCAGGTCATTCTGTAGTGTAAACGTCGCCCGAATGCGAAGATCGGCAGGGTTGAATAGAAACTCCTCGGGCAGGCGATTGGAGTCGAAATACACCCCGGCCTCTTTTTCAAGCAGCGAGCAACCGACGTCGAGTAAATCCACTGGCAGCCAGGTTGGCGAGCCACCCCCCTCGTTGGCATATTCCACCTCAACGCCGCTAATGCGTCCGATTGGGGCACCGTCGCCGTCGAGTGTAAGGGTCGGCAACAGCCGTCGGCGACGGCCGACGAACTCATGGAGTATGCCGGCCGAGGTCAGCGCCGCCCGCAAGTCACTGGTGAACAGCCCGTCGATCTCCGTTCGCAGTCCGATGTAGTCTCCCGCTTCGTTGAGCACCCACTTGCGGAGCACGTTTCGCTTGTTGTCGAAGTCCGGATTATCTTTGGCGAGCTCGTCGGCGATGCCGGCCACCGGGTCGTCCGCCGCCGGCCAGGCCCGCAGCAGCTCGACCGTCATTTCATATTCGCCGAAGCCACCCAGTATGGTGATCTGATTGGCCAGGCTCGAAATATCGAAAGTGACGCCCGCCGTCTCGGTATTCTGCTCGTCCAGGTCCAAGTCGCTGCCCCAGGCCTGGTGCTTGACGGTCCGCAGCGTGCCGCCCGCGCCGCGCTTCCAAAAAGCGTAGGTGCGCGAGCCCAGTGCGGTCCGGCTGACCCGCCACTGGTAGCCGAGCGGGACGATTAAGAGGTCGAGCGCCTCGGCGAGATACGTGCCGCGGGGAATGCGGACGTCACGGATCACCGCGTTCGGATCGTCGAATACATCCGCCAGATTCGCCGCCGAGACGTTCGCCACATAGGTCTCGTCGTTGAGCGACCAGAGCAGGAACTCGACAGCCTGGGCCAAATCCCAGCTGCCCAGCACGGCGCCCTGAAAGGACTGCGCGGCAGTTGTGCGTACGCTCTCGGGATCAAGGAAAATCGGCCGCCCCGGCGAAACTCCATTGGTAGTGAGCGTCGCGTTGCGGTTCCCGTAGACCAGCCCATCGATCAGCGGGTTAAAGATCAGCTCCCCGTCGACGTGCTGGATTGCGCCAGCGATTGGATCCCACACGTAATAGCCGTCGATCTTGCCGCCGAGGTGGTAGAGCTCGGTCCGCGAGGTGACCTGCAGGGTCTCGCCCTTCGGCTGAATCACGATCGGCACCTGTGTGACTTTGCCCCAATGGACGACCTCTGTGCCGTCGACGATCTCAATCTCCACGTTCATGTAGTCGGACGCGGCGAAGTTGTCGAGCGTCGAGATATTCACCTCGAGCGTCGCCACGTCCAGCCGCTCGGACCCAGCTGACTCAGCCATCGAGATGACCTTGTGCGCTGGCGCCGACACGCCATCAAGGTAAACCGCATAGTCGGTGCTGGCGCGCGACGGCATGGGATCAACTCAGTTGCCGGAATGAGAGCACGCAAATCGCCCAATACTGACCGCCAAGCGTTCCGGCATCGTCTTTCTTGGGCCCATCCAAAAGCACTGCCCCCCCGTACCGCACGTCGTCCAGCGGCGAAGGATTCGACGGGCACATGATTGTGAGCTGGCCGCCAGTCCCTTGCGCGGTTCCGTTGAGCGTCCCGTGAATGTAGTCCGACAACTTCCGTGGCGTGTCGAAATCCGTCGTATCATAAATGATCACCGGGACATTGATCTCGCGCCCGCCGCGTCCGCCAAATATCCGGCTCTCGTTGTTGATTCCCCAGAACTTGGTGATCTTCTCCTGGATCAGTCGCTGATCGATGCGCAGCCCTTCAAGCACGACACCCTTGACCGACAGATTTGTCGTCATTCCATCGATTAGTGTCAGAGCGGTTGGCATCAGCTAAGGTCGGAAGTTGGCGGATTGGTTGGCGTCGTTCGAAAAATCGATGTTCAGCGCCTCGGCCTCGCTCTGGATTGGGACGTCGCGGCCGTCGGGCGTCTGCAGGCGAATGGTAAATTCCTCACGCCCCAGCGCGCGGTCACGAATGCGGCGGGCGCGAGCCCGCTGTTCCGTCTGGCTGGATTGATAAGCATTCGGGTTGTAGAGGTTATTGATTGCACCTTCTCCCCCCTCGCCACTCAACGCCGCTGCGATGTCGAATTCGTAGCCGGCCATCGCATCGCCAAAAACTGACGGGCCTCCGCGCTCGGCCCGCAAGGCAGAGATCAGGTTTTGTCGGATCGTGGCGTCGTCGAGTATTCCTGGCTTATAACCAGATGCGCCGTAGCGAGTCTTGGCCAACTCTTCTTCGTCGGCCATGCTGCCGCCAGCGATCTCGACGGCCTCGCTGTATTCGCCAGGCGACCCCTTCAGCAAGCCCTTTGCTCGCGATCTCAGGCCGGCAATTTCCTTTTTCTCTGCGAGCGTGTACTCGTTGTCTTTGAAGAGCGATTTGAACCGCCGCTTCGCGGTGCCTTCTCCGTAGGCTTCGGATAGGAGCCCGACCACCCCGGCCGTCTCTTCCAGGCTGAGACCGGCGCGGCGCCCGTACGTGGCCACGTCGGCCGTAATCCCGACTTCGCCTTCGTCGAAGCCCTTGAGCTGCCTGGATAGTCCAAATGTCGCTGTACCGAACTGCCGAATGTTCTCCCCCGTGACCGGGCGACCATAGCGGTTGAGTGCGTTCATAATGCCGCGCGACAATGCGCTGGGGTCCATCGTGCCCTGGGCCTGTGCGAGATCTTGCAGCTGCAGCATCTCGGCCAGGGCCGACCCTTCTGCCTCTTGTCTACCGACGCCGTTTTTGGCGAGCATAGTTGCCGTGCCAAACGCTCCCTCGACGCTCGAACGGTTCTCTTGCGCGACACGGAGAATGTTTGCCGCCGCTTCCTGGCCGGCGGAATCCGAGAGATTGCCTTGTGCGATCCGGTACGAGGTGAGCCCGGTGTTGATGGCTTTCGTCGCGCCGAACTGCTCCTCGCGCAGCTTCTTCTGTTCCTCCAGAAATTTCTTGACGAGTTCGATCGCCGTATCGATCACCTTGTGAATCGTGAACCACTTGCCCACGACGTGCTCAAGCTCTTCACCCCACTTCTTCGCGCCCGACTTACCTTTCTCGCCCACGTCAGCAGCGGCGTCGCCCATCTTTGCCTGGGCGCGCACGACCTCGGTCAGATTGGCGATTGCTCGCGCCGTGTCCGCGTCGACGGAAATATCTACTTTTTCTTTGGCCATACTAACGATTGCGGTTGACTTTGATCGTTGTCACTTTCACGGGCTGTTTGTCGTAAATCTCCAGGCACACGGCAAGGACGTCAAATGTTGTCGGGCGGTAATCACGGCTCTGCAAGCCGCGACTGTAGAGCAGTGCGTTCAGTTCGGACTTGCTAAGTGGTATGGTTTCTCCTCCGCACTTTTTTTTTGTGCGATGATCCGGCCGGCCGTCGACAGACCGGTCGCTACCAGCGCGATCTCGAGCAACGACGGGTTGTCCAGCAGCTGCAGCAGGTCCGCCACGTCGCCGTTGACGCGATAGTTTTTTTCGAGCGCCAGGTCCGCGAGCCGCCTCCCGTTCGGAATGGTCACGCGGCGTTTTTGCAGCATCACCGCAAACCCGTCGCTCATAAAATGCTCGAACGCAAAGTTCGCCAGCTCGACGAATTCCTGATGTTCGACTTTGGGAATCGAAATCTCTTCCCCAGTGGCCACGTCGCGCGAGAGCCGTTGTGGCAAATAGTCAGCGATCGGAATCACCCATAAGCCGCCGTCGTCGAGTTCGACCGGGATGCCGTCCTGCAATTGAGACCGCTGCAACTCTTCCGGGCGGGGCTTCTGGTTGCGAACGTAGCCCACCCAATAGCGACTGTTTATTAGCGACCCCGAGGCCGCCGCCGGGCGCCATTCCTGCGTCGATTCGTCGTAATTCGTCGGAGTGTCGCGCGGATGCTCTGGGCTATCGAAGCCAATTAGCGAGCCTGAGCCGCCATCGGGCCCCTTCGCAATGTCGAACGCAATCGCCTGCATCCCGCGCTCGATTAGCGACTCTAGTCCCAAACGCTCAAAGTCCTTCCGGCTGCCGCCGCCCGGGATGTAAACCATGATGCCGGCCATGCTATAATTACTCCATGCGAACGCTGGCTGCGATTCTCAAGCTGTCGACCATCGTTGCCTTGATCTTGGCGGTGCTGACGCTGCCCATAGTTTCCGAAAAGGGCTTCGTTTTTCAGTGGTGTTGGCAGTTTGCTCTGCTGTGGGTGCTGGCCGAAATCGCCTGCCGACTTACGGAATCGCCACGCCCACCGACCACGCCAGCACCCCCGTCGGCCGCACGGTGATGGTCACCGTCGCATCATCTTCGTTCGACACGCTCACATCGTCCGATCCCCAGTTGCCAGCCTCCACATCGACCCGGATGTGGCTCGTCGACGCCGCCGCCACGCGGCCATCAATCGCCGTCGTGCCGCGCTGATAGTAGCACTTGAGCGTCGAACCGAGCGGCGCGCTGAACAGGCTCCCGAGCACGTTGAACGTCATGTCTGCCTTGAGAAACGTGAGGCTCAGCATCGGCGCCCGAGCGATGATCGAACTCGCGTTGTAAACCGGCCAGGCCCCGCCGTCGACACGTCGTGCCGCGAAGATAATGCCCGGCGTGAGCGTCCGCCGCACGAGTCCCGTCAATTGCGTACTGCCCAGCCAAACCCCGCCCATGTGGTACTGACTCATGAACGCTGGGGCGGGGGCCGACGTGAAGTCGACATCGTCGTCTTCCGTGTAGGGATTCTCGCCAGCTGCCGAAAGCGGAATGTATTCGACCTCGGCTTCCGCACCTTCAACCGAATCGATGTCGTCGCTGATCGATCGGATGTGAGCGAATCCGTAGGCCGACGATCGCGTGTAATGCGCGGTGCCCGTCGAGAACGCGCCGCCCGCCAGCTTGCTCTGCAAGCGCGCGGTGTGACCTCCGGAGCAAGCTAATCCGCTGAGCAGCGATATTCCACTGTTGAGCAGCGTCAGCAAATCGCGCGTGCGATGCGTTTCGCTTGGATTCGCAGTCCCCAGGATATGGGCCGCGGGATTCAGCCCGCCGCCAGGCCGGCAGAGTCCGTGGTTCGAACCGGAATTGAACGTCGACCCATACATCTGCTGCAGGCTCAGCGTCCCGCCCGCATGCACGAAGCTGACCGGATATAGACCATAGCGCATTTGAATGTTCTCCTATGCAGCAGCCGTCCGGCGCGATCCGCTCCGGCCGCTGATGCGACGTCGCTTCCGGTTCTTCCGCCAGTCGCCGACTTGCTTCATGAACGATTCGGCGAACCACTTAGCCAGCCGACCGGGGTCCGTTTCGTCAAATCGCTGCAACTCGATAATCATTTTCTGGATGGTCACCGCCGACGGATGATCGGGATTGCGGAAGCGGCCCGACTGCCCGCCCTTCATGCTGGCCTTGAACCAGACCCGCAGCCTGCCACGGAGGTCGCCGTTTGCACCCGAGCCGCCGATGCTGATCTGCCGCTGGCTGAGCATCCGCTCCTTACTGGCGCCGGTCTTGACGAGGTCGATCAGCGAGCCATGCCGCTGCTTCCACTTCTTGTAGCCCGGCGCCCGCGGGAAATGGCGGTATCTCTGCCGAGCGTCGCGGCGGAAATGCTTCTCGAAGCCTTCCTTGTTCTCGTGGTATTTTTCGAGGGCCTCCCGAAGCGCCTGTTTGGCGAATTTGTTGTAGTTCCGCTTGCTGACGTCCGTGTCCCATTCCGGCATATCGATGATCCAGGTGAACTGCGGCAGCAGTCCCTCCGGGTCTCGTATCTTCGCCAGCAGCCCAGCGTCGAGCGTCGCCATTATTGCCACCCCACGCTAAGTTCAATGTCGACCCCGTCCGTCGGTTCGATGTCGTCGAAGTCCATCGGCATATCGTTGATGTCGACCGACTGAGCATTTAGATACGGGTTATCCCCGTCGCTGCGACCGGACGTCTTCAGCAGTTCGTCGCGGATTTGCTCGGCCAATTTGATGGCCCACTTTCGGCGAGCCGAAAAACGATCGGACTTTTCCTGAGCGCTGTGGCGGGCGTGGTCGATCCGGTATTCCTCGGGCGCGAGCGCCCAGATGGTGATCAGCAGTTCGCCGGATCCAGCAAAAGTCTGCGTCCCGACTTTGCGACGATGGCTCGATACGGTGCGGACTAGCGCCCGCGGGATTGTATGCACCGGGGATGGCACGTCCGGCGCATCCTCGCCGGCATTTTCCGGATCAGGCTCGACCCAAATCTCTTCCCGCTCAATGCGGTCTTTGGCGGCCTGAATGCGGTCTTCTTCGCTGGGGTACTCCGGCCCAGCGGCCAGCAGCGTCTCCACCAGGAGTGGGCTTGAGACCATCCAGTCACGGGTAAACTCGAAGGTGGATGCGATCTCTAAATTGACTGGCATCGCTCATCGTCGGTCGTTGACTTTTCTGGCGCCGCGGGCGCGGATGTGCTTGGTTTCCTGGCAGACGATGGTTTGGCTGCCACCATCGCGACCGATGGCCTCGCCGATCGCCTTGTAAACCTTGCCGTCGACCACCCAGCTATCCCATTGCGTGATCGCTTGGTTGGCCGCCAGTTCGATCGCAATCGGTTCGACCAGCATTTCCCCGTCGTCGTCGCGGACGCGGCCGTATCCCGCTGCCGTGCGGCTGACGGCCTGGTGGTCTCGATCGACGACGGCTGAGACGTTTTCTGTCTGATCGGCCTGCCCACCAATCCGGCGAATGATCGTTTCCTTGAACTCGCTGAATCTGCGGTCCCAATCGCTCGCCAGGTTGGTGTCGAATCGGCTCGCCATGCTCACTCAGTGCCGGCGCCTTCTCCGGAGCCTGATTCGTCGTCCATAGTGACGCATGGTTCGAGTCCGGCTTCCTTGAGCTGGTTGATCAGCCGCTCGATCGCATCCTGCTGATCGTTGATGATCTCCTCGAGCTCCACGAGCTGGTTTGGGTCGACGGCCGGCGCGACTGGCTCAGACGCCGCCGTGCGTGGTTTGCCGCGTTCGTCGTACTCGACGTAAACCAGCGGCTTGCCGTCGCCGATGTCGTTCTTGCAGACCTCCAGCTCTTCGGCGTCGACTTCGACCGGAACGCCAGGCGGGAAGGCGACTGTGTGATCGATGAACTCTTCGAAGATTTCCTCACCGCGGGGATTCTTCTTCCCAGTCGGCCGCTTGAGCCGCACGGCCCGCTTGAAGTCTCCCGGCCAGTTGTTTCGTGCCATGAGGGTGGCCGCTGCCGCCGACTTCCGGGTAGGCGCGGTCGCCTCGGCCTGCTGCTTCTTGCTGCCTTTTCGTGCCATGAGGGTGGCCTCGTGATTCTGTGTGGATGAAAAAGCCGCAGCGACCAAAAGATCGCCGCGGCTTTGAATGTCTGTCGTGACGTTCGAAGTGCCGCGGCTCACCAATCAGGTGAACGTCGTCAGCACTGCCGAGGCCCAGTGACCGAACCCGATGTTGTACCGGGCCCAGGTCATGGCCTTAAGATACTTGTACTCGATGTCGTCGGCGCCCTTCATCTGGAAGGACAGCGGCCGGCGAGCCTGGAACACGAACGGCCGAACCGGGCCGCCCACGTAGTAGAGGTGCCACTTCGCGGCGTCCGTGATGTACTGGCACGGAATCACCTTCGGCTTTTCGAGGTATACGTTCGTCGTAGCGACCGAACCCTCGACAGAAATCACCTGCTCGAAGGCGGCGTTGGCGACTTCGTACTGTGCCAACGGCACGCATGCGATCAGGTTGCCGAGCTTGCCAACCCGCGGGCGAATGTAGTATTTGCCCTGGTCGTTCTTGAAACCCAGCATCGCGATCAACGCCTGGTGGAAGGAAGCCTTCCATTCGGCCGTCGTCGGCGCGGTGCCGGTCGTGGCAGCGTAGGTCAAATCATTCGACTGCGTTCCCGAATCGCCCCACGAGTGATCCGTGTCGAAGAAGTACTGACCATCGAAGCACGCCGTTGCTTCGGCATTGGCGATCACCTGGAACAAGAGCTCGTCCGGATGGTATGTCGCCTCGTCAGCCAGGCCCTGGATTTGCGCCAAGAAGCCACCGGTCCGATAGTCGTCGATGTCGTTCTTCTCGAACTCCAGCGACGATTCCCAGTCCTTGTTAGCCAGCGTGTAGTTCGCGGCCCGAAGTTGCTTGAACAACCGGTCGCCGAGCCACTCCCGCACGCCCGGCAACGCGCCGAGCCAGCCGTACTTCTCGTCGATCGAGGTCGACGGGACGATCGTGCAGATTTCGGGATAGAACGGCGTCGCCGCTCCGGCCCGCATGTTGAACTGCTGCGTCAGGTCGCGCTGCACAACCTGATATGCGGCGGTTGTCGTTGCCATTGTTTTTACTCCGTTCTAAGTGCGGCCAGTTCGGCCTCAAGTTCCCGAATTCGTTGGGACTGGCGGTTGACATCCTCGAGCAGTGTGGCGTTGACTTGCTCTAGTTGCTTCACTTGGAAGTGAAGATCGAGTGCGGTCTTGCCATCCACTTCTGGGTTGCCAATCGCCAAGACTGTGTAAGTGCGAGCCATCCGCGATTAGGCGGCCTTTGTGAGTTTGATGAAGAAGAACGAGGCGTCGCTCACCGACACGAGGTAGTGATTCGTGTCGCCGTCCGCGTCGTCGACCGATCCGAGCCAACCGCGGCCCAACGCCGCTGGTGCACCGAAAGCCGCAGTGAGCTCGGCAATCGTCGGCGCCGTGTCGTGAACTCCCGCCACGCTCTGCACCGTGCGCGTCGAGTTGCCGTACGGCGAAGGCAGCATGCGGACGATCACCTTGGTCGCCGAAACGTACTCTTCGATCACGCCGAGCAGCACGCCGCCGGCGGTCGCGTCGAGCGTGGCCGTGAAGTTGTCGGTCAAGTAGCAGAGCTTCTTCACGCTCGTTTGCGCGAAGCCCGAGCCTGTGACTTCAACGGCACATCCGGTTTCGATCTCCGCGTATTCGTCGCCAGCCGATCCGCCGTTCACGACTTGCTTGACGACCACGCCCGCCAGCGCGTTGACGTACAGGCTGATCGTGTTCACGAGAAAACCGGAGGTGTTGAAGAACGCGAACGCGTTCTCGTACACCGTGGTCGTGGCAGCGATCGGCGCCTTAAACCGGGTTCCGTGGCGAATGACGTTCAATTGTGGGGCAGTTACTGCCATGACTTGTTACTCCTGAATCGGACGGTTGATTTCGTAATCGGTTTCGCGCGAGTTGCCCAGCGAATCGCTGTGGCGCTGAACTACTTGGCGGCGGCCAGTTCGGCCTCGATCTCCTTGGCCCGGCCTTCGACCCACTTGTCCTCGGCGAAGCCAAGCGACGCGTGGAGCTTCGCGTTCTGACGGTACTCTTCGGTGGCCAGCGATTTGGCCTTCGTCGAGTTGTCCGCCGGCGCTGGCGGGTCGTCCTTCGACAGTTTGCCCTGCTTGATCACCGTTTCGGCGATCTCGGCCTTAGCTTCGAGAACCGACAGATTGCCGTCGACCCAGCGATTGATCGTCGCCTGGTCTTTGATTCCAGCATTGGCCGCGAGCGAATGCAGGTCGTGCACCCGCTTCCGCTCGGCGAGCTTTGGATCGTCGGCCGGCGGATCGGTCTTGGGCGGCGCCTTGAGTTTGGCGATCTCCGCCTCATGATCGGCTTGCAACTTGGCGATCGCGGCTTTGTGGTCGGCGCTCAGCTTGTCGCTGGATTCCTTGACCGCCGCGGCAATTTTCTCTTGCTCGTTCATAACAGGTTCCTTTTGTTTGAGCTCCAGATTGTGGCTCTCGAGGAATCGCGCCGCGAATGACGCGATACGATCCGCGTCGGCGCTAAGGTGTTTCAGTTCGGGGCGATCGCTCGTCAAGCCGAGTGCGAATTCGCAGAGTTTGTCGGCCTCATCCGCGATCTCGTGCCCTTCGCGGAACAGCCCCCCCGGGTTGGCGGCCGGGCTGTCGACGATGTCATCGGCCAGGAGACGAGCCAGTCGGGCATGCCGGTAGTGCTTCTTGTTGTCGTTGTCAGGCGATTGAAAATTACCGCCTTCGTCTTCGTTGTCCGCGAGGAACCGGTCCTCAGCGCCGTAATCATGCTCGAACACGATTGACGTGCCGAACGCCTCCGGATCCTCTTCGGCCAGGTCCATCACGTAGCTGGCCAGATCGCCGTCCGGCGTGTTGTGTGACGACTGCTCGAAATGCAGGTCTGCGACTGCTCGATCGCCTTCGCCTCGAAAGTTCCGGATGCGGCCGAGCAATGTGCCCATCCCATCGGATGACAAACCAGGGTGTGCGAACCGAGACTTGACTCCGCCGCGGGCTTTGTTTCCCATCTTGACGACCTGATCGACGGCAAACTGGTCGATCCACATCCGGTGCCCCAGCGCCTCGCCTCGCGTGATCACCGACATTCCCACGATCATCCCCGCACCATAGTCGCCGCCCTCGCGGTCGACTTTCGGACTGCCACCGCGGGATGGATTGCCACGGAATCGAGTCAGCGGTTTTTCGAGGATGTTCGTCACGATCCAGCCCCCACTGCTTCACGCTTCTCGCGGCCGGGGCTTCCTTCTTCGGTGGCCGGGTTATCGTCGCCGGGCTGCGTGCCGCCGAGCTGCGGCATGTCGAGCGGCAGGCCTTTGTCGCGCCGCAGCTTCATATTCGCTTCAATGTCGTCGTACACGTCCTCGGCCGGGCGGCCGTTCATCTGCTCGACCTCGTCCGAGTGCACGATGATCCCGGCTTGAATATCGGCATGCGCCGCGCGTCGCTCGCGCGCCGGATCGATCGAGAGCCGCTTCGGCGGCACGAACTTGATCCGCTCGTAATGCCAGGGCTCGGCCGCATAGTGGGGCTGCGAGACTTCGATCAGATTGGTCGCGGTGACCACCAGATTGACGAACAGCTCCCACAGCGGCATCAGGAACAGTTCGATCAAGTCAAGCTGGGCACAGTCGACCACCGGCTGATCGTCGATCCAGATCAGCCGGCCCCCCGAGTAAGTCAGGCCGCGCCAGTCACCCGACATCATCTCGTAGGACGTGATTTGCCCCGCGGCGGCCATCCGGTTCTGGTGCTCGACAAACGCAGCATAGGTGCCTTGCGGACCCGGCGGCGTGTTGAACTTGATGTCGTCTCCAGCGATCCGATAGTCCATGCGCCCGGGCGACATATCCTCGATCAACCGGCCACGAGAGTCGGTGTACGATGCGGCGGCGGCGGCCTCTTCATCCGGCTCAGCGCTGCCGGTCTGAACGCCGACGTGGCATGACGCGATGATGTTCCGCTCGGTCTCGGCCTCTTCGTACTCGATCGTTCGCAGGCAGCGTTTTACCGAAACCTGCAGCTGCGGATAGCCTTCATTTTGCTCGGCTTCGCGCTGCTTGAAGATGTGCACCATCCGCGGCATGCCGTTCGGATAATACGCGGAGACGTAGTCGTAGGTGTACGTGTAAGTTTTGTTGTCGCCCGGATGCGAGGTGCGGACGTAGTAGCCGATCTCCTCGTCGTCGGCATCGAAACGAATGCCTCGGCGGACATTGGGATCGGACGTAAACTGCGGCGGCGTTTCGACGCGGCGCGGGTGAACCACCTTAACCCGCAAAGGAACCGGGATCCGCTTGTCTCGCTGCTCGACCTGGCCGAATTGGACGTAAGCCGCGCCGTCCTTCTCGACGTGCCGGATGATCATTTGCTCGATCATGTAGAGCGGAACGCGGCGGCCACCGGCCTTGTGCGCCCAGCGCTCGAACGCATCCCGCAAGATGCGATTCCATTCCACCGCTTGGTCGTCGGTGATCTTGCCGGTGACCTCTTTAATCTGCGGCGAGAGCATGATGCCCGTGCCGGCCACGCGGTTGACCTTCCGCTCGACGTGGCTGGCGATGATCTCGAAATTCTTGTACGCGCCGTTCGACCGCTCGCGCATTGAATCGAGGTCGAGGTCGAGCGCGGCGTTCGGCGAGAGGTTCTGCGTGAGGAATCCGGCGTCGGTGCGGGTCCGCCGCGCCGACTCAAACCCTCCGCCACCGCCCCGTTCGTCGCTGTCGTCATCGTCCCAATCACGCGAGGACAGCCGAGTCATCCGACGCTTGTGGAACTGCTCCTGAACGTCACGCACGCGCCGGGCGGCCATGCGGCGATTGGCGTACTCGGGCGCCACGGTGAAGAGGGCCGAATCGATCGCACTGCCGATCCGTTTCGACCAGCTCTGCGTGGCTTCGGGCTGTGTGACTTCTTGAATCATCCGCGTACGCGTCGAATGTATGTGTGTGCTGGCCGCCCACTCTTCGCCGCGATCCTGGCCTCGTAGTATTTGATCTTGGCCGTGATCTCGTGGGCGTCAGCCATCGTGAGGACCTTGCCTCGAATGGCTCTGGACTGCCCGCCGGCGGCCACATCGGCGTCCGCTTGGCGCCACAGCGCCAACAGCTCGGCGTCCGTGTACGTCTCCGCGGTGTGCTTGGCCATGCGGGAATAATCGCAGAATTTGGCCAACGCTCTGGCGGGTGCGTGCTATATCTAGCACTGGCTTTTAGATAAAACTCGTCCGCCGCTTTCGCGCCGGAGCGTACTCAATCGGAACGTATTGGGTGTTTTTGTCTGGAAGATCGCCGCATTTTTTGCAGCGATACCACCGAATTCGCTTCTTTCCGTCTCGCGAGAGGCGTGTCGAGTAGACGATCAAGGCCTCGCCGCACTTGCCGCATTTCTGTCGCTCGCCGTTGGTCGTCATCGGCTGACCCTCCGGCGCTGCAGCCGAATACGGCGGTGCCCGCCTCGAAGGCCGGATTGGCGCATCTCTGCGGCAGCCGCTCGCACCGGAGCCGGCGGCGATGATGCCGCCGGGGTTGATCCGACCGACAACTGCCGCGCGTTGACCATCCGCCGATTCTTGCGGAACTTCACGTCGCGCCCGCACAGGCACATTTTGAGGCAGTCGCGGAAGTCGTTCGGCTCGCTCTCCCAGCGCTTCGCCCAAATGTACCGGTCGGGGGTTTGCTTGGACGGCTTGTCGCTCTGCGTGCCGTTACACACCTCGCGGACAAACTCGCCATCTGCCGCCAGTTCGCCGGGAATCGCCAACGATCCATCATCCGGCGGCAGGCCGCTATCGAGCATGGCCTGGATGATCGGCTCATAGAAAAACGGATTGTGCCGCACGCGGATCAACCCGCGCGACCGCAGCGCCTGACGTCGCGCCGTCCGACTGCCGCCCTTCACGCCCAGATGAATCGCCTTGAGCTCGAACGCCTCGCCGCCGCAATCGGTATTCGCCCCTTTGAAGGGCATCACCAGCCGATCGGATCGGCTCCATGCCTTGCACTTCGCGTGCACTTCCGGGGTCTTGTGTCCGTCGTCGATGGCCACGAGCGCCGGCAGCAGATCGCCCTTGCCGTCGCCATGCGGGATCCGTTTATTGACGCAGTCTCGGTAAACTTCCTCCCACGTGTCGCACATCCCGCGGTCGACAACCGCCACGCGTTCGCCCGGTCCGACCGCGATCGTGAGCCACTTGAAATATTCCTCCTGCACGTCCACAGCGTCGAATCGCCAGGTCGCCCAGCTCGGAATCACGCCCGGCGATTCCTCGACTGCCAACCGCTCCGCGACTTCTTCTGGCTCGCTCTTCGCGCGGTACGGCTTCCAGGTTTCGGCCACCCAGCCGTTGATGAACGTCTGCAGCAGCGCCGGCTTGCTGCGGGCCTCGACGAACGCCGCCGCAATATCGCCCCAGGTAAGCTGCAAGCTATAGAGCGACGACAGTTGGAACCCTGCTGTCGTGCAGTTCGGCCGCTCCGGCTTCCCACAGACCTTGCCGTCCCGGTCCACGTGGCAGCCCTTCGGTGCCCACCGGCCGCCGCGCATCATCGCCGGCCGGTGCTCGTTGTGGATCGCCTTGCCGCATTTCTTGTTGTGGCAGATGTAGCGGGCCGTCTTGCGCGCGATGTCCGCGTCGAGCTTCCCGTCGGACGTCTTGTCGAACTTGATGCCGCCCTCGTCTGGATTCTCGCTGCCGAGCCGCAACACAAACCGAGCCTTGCAATGGGGGCAACCGACGTAGAACCGTCGCTGGTCGCTCTTGGCGTATTCGTCAGCGATTCGCGAATGCCCTTCCAGGGACGGCGAGCACTCAAGCAGGATCTTGTGATCGCTCCACTCTTTGAATCGCTCGAAGAACAGGCCTAGCGGGTCGCCTTGCTCGCTCTGGCCGTCGACCGGCGTGCTGGCGTCCCACTTGTCGATCTCATTTCCCCAGCCGTAGCAGCCGTCGGTGTCGGCCAGGATCGTCGGCGATCCGGACCACATGCAGTGCCAGACGCAGGAGCTCAGCCGCACCTCCCGCGTTCCGCGGAGCCGCTTCGGCAGCAGCTGCCGCGCGGTCGATTGCACGAACTCCAGCATCGGGTAAAACTTGTTTCGCATCGTGCGCTTGAGCAAGGTTTCCGTCGCCGTGCAAAAGATTCCAGGCAGCGGCGCCGTATCCATGACTTTGGCCGACCACTGCAGGCCGATCTGCGTCTTTCCAGTCCGGGTCCCCCACATCAGCACGACCTTGCGGACCGCAGGATCGTCGAGCGCGTCGAACACGCCCTCGGACCACGGCAGCCGGCCCCCGTCGAAAACCTTGCCTTGGGGCGTCCTGCCGTGGCGGCAGACCCAATCCCAGGTTCGCACGGCCGCCCGTGGCGCAATTGCCGCGAACGGCCGAGTTCCAAGCAGAGCCACCATGCTAGGTCGTCTTGATCTGATCCTTGAACGCACCGTAGTGCTGGCGGGCTTCGTCCTCCGTGAGCGGAACCGATACCGCCCGCTCGATCGCGCCCTCGGGACCGTATAGCACCGACTCAACGCGGTGCAACTTCACCGGCTCCGGAGTGTCCGTTGATTCCCCTGCTGCCGTTTTGCCCTTGGCCATTGCCGTTTACCTCCAGGTCTGAGATTTGCCGCTCGCTGACACGCGTCAGCGCCAGCCGTAGTTGATGCGTGATTTCGCCGCCAGCGTTCGACGAGCATTTCTTGCAAAGCACCGGCGTGATGTCGCGCGGGATCCCCATGATGTCGTTCGAGAGAATGCCGAGAGCCGCGTTCCATTGGCTGCGGACGTGCTCGATCGCCATCCATTGGCCCTCTTGCCGCTCGAATTCACGCTGCTTACGCTGCGCGTCGATCTCAGCTGACATCGTTTCTGCCGCGCGTTTGCGATCGGTGTACTCATCTTTGCCCCTGGCCGCCGCGGCTTTCTCGAGCTTCCGCAAATGCCAGATGACGATCTCCGCGAGCGGGAACTTGTTCGCCTTGATCGTCCCCCGCTTCGCTTCGCCAGGCATCCCGTCGCGGCGCCACGTGTTCCGCACCGTCTTTGCAGCGACGCCCATTGCATCTGCGACTTGGTCCATGCTGCCGAGAACGACGCCGCCGAACAGCGAACGAATCGCTGGCTCGTCGATCGACATCGGCTGCGATTGAATGAACAGCCGGCATGCGGCGATCGCATCGACCTGCACAACTTCGCTCATTCACTGCCGACTCATTTGAAAAACGCGTTGCGTGTTTTAGTAGTGGAACGTCGGAAAACCCGCACGGCTTATGTGCAAAAAAAGTTCAGGCAACACCACGAACCAGGCACCACCCCCTGCCGGAGGACCCGACCGGATGGGAAAAACCCTATAAAACAAGCCATAAAATGTGCCCTAAAACAAGCCACTTTTTGAACTCGTCGACGTAAGTCCAATGCCAATCGTGAGACGACTTCCATAAGGACTTACGTCGATTGCCCCTAGATTCACATAACGACTTACGTCGACGCCTATTGCTCCTGTGGCTTGGCCAGCACGATCGCGTTGATCGTCTTGCCAGACACCGTGAGTATCCGCACCTTGATCTTGTCCTCCTGGCCGCTCGTGCCGCCGCTGAGGCCGAACTTTACACCCGTGCCCATCCATTCCTCAGCCTGGCCAATGTCGCCAAACGCTGGGCTGCTCACGTCCTCGTCGTCGTCCGCGTCTAGCAATTGGATGTTCACGATTTCATCGATTGCGTCACCGCTCCCCAGCACTCCGCGGAAGTCGCACACCACATCGACCTCATCGTCCGGATCGATGATCACAGGCGTCCGCGAGCCGACTTGGCCATCCTGTCGCTTGCAGGTCCAGATCAGGCCCTTGGGCACTCCGATGTCGGCGTTGAGCGAGAGAGCGGCCAGGATTTGCGCCTGCTGCGTTGGAGTAAAGTCGGCAACGCCCTCGACCGTGATGTCTTCGATGGCGTCTAGAACGCTCGCGGAATTCGTCGTCACATTCGTCGCCGTCGCCGCCCCGCTGCCCGAGCCTGGTGCCGCGTTGGGCACACCCAGGGCCACGCGCGTAGCCGCATCCTGCAACACCTTAGAGGCCGTCCCGCTGCCCGTCTCACCAGATAGGTCAAACCCCCAGATTTCTGCCGGCGTCGCTCCGCCGCCACCACCGCCCGCCTCGCTGATCGGCGCATCCACGTTGTCGCCGAACCGCTTGCCGAAACTGCCACTGGTGTCGTCATACGAGTTGACCAGCGCGTTCCAGAACTTCCCGACTGCTGTGGTGCCCATGTCGGTCACGCTGCCCACGGTTGTGCCGCTCAGATTGACCGTTGACGTTGGGTTCTCGACGTTGCCGAAGTCGATGCCGGCGCCGCCGGTCGATGTCACGTCCAGTGTGCGGCCTTCGACGGTGGGCTTGAGCGGCTCGGTAGCGATGTTCGCCAAGTAGCTTGCCCGTGCGGACGTATAGCCTTGGTTGTCCATTTCTTCGGAGAATGTTGGCGCATCGTTCAAAAAGTTGTAAACGTCCGTGAGCGTTTGGTCCTGCTCCGTGGTCAGGCCAGCCGATTCGGTGAGCGTGCGTGTTCCTTCAGCCCAATTGGCAGTCGCATTCTGCGCAGCGGTGGGAATCGCGTTCCCGCTCGAATCGACCACGCGGGCGCCAGTTCCGGCGAGCGTCGCGCCGCCGCTGCCCAACACCTTGCCCGGCAGATTTCGTCCCCGCGGGATAATGACGTAGCGATCTTGATTAGAGAAGCCGCTGCCAGGTAAGGCCTCATCGACCGTGATCGTGCCCGTGCTGACTGCGGTGATCGTGCGGTAAACGAACTCCCCGGAGTGCCCGTCCATCAAACCCACAAAGCAGCCGCCGACGAATTCCTCGTCGGCGATCATGCCTGGGATGGCGAACGTCGTCCCAGACACTCCTGACGAGAACACGCCCGACTTGATGCCCATGTCCTTGAGGGCCTCGGAAGTGAAGTCATCGACCGACACGCCGTTGGTTGACGGGTTGTAACCTGCGTCGGCGAAGTCCTTGAGGTCGGTGGCGGATTGCGTGTTGCCTCCCATCTGCATGAGGTTCGAGTCCACCGCTCCGGTGGCACCGACACTAATGCCCTTATCCACCTGCATCATCACAACCGCTGGTATGGCACCGCTGGCCGTAATTCGCCAAGTAAGCGATCCGATGGTGTTTGTGTTGGTTGTAGTCGGAGTCACTGTGTAGACACCGTTGCCGATTTCCGCTTCGGTGGTCTGCGAGGTCACGTCAGTCCACGCGCTTTCGCCGGCCTTCTTAAGCTGGACCGTGATCGTTGCGCTCGTTAGCGGCGTGCCGTCGCTGTCGCTCGACAAATACACGTCAAACGGTGTCGCTGTTGATTGGGTGATACTCCGCGGACCGCTGAAACTGCTTTGGGCATTGACCACCAGCGGCGTCGTATCGAGCGTGCCGGTCAGCGTGGCGAACTTGTAGTCCTCGCCCGATTCGACAACCGCTTCCAGCGGGTAGTCCTCGTCGCCATTCAATGCTCCAAGATCGAAGCCGCCCGGCCCTACGTCCATGCAGGCGAGGCCGTCGGAATCGAAGCCATTCAGCTCAAAGTCATCGCTGGCCGCATTCGCGAACGGGTCGCCGCCCAGCGTGACTTCATTCATCCCGGCTGCGATGCCGCTGTAATTGCCGCTGGAGTTGTTGCCCCAGGCGTTGTACGAGTTGACCGGCACGAAGATAGAAGTCTCGTTAACATCCAGACCTTCCGCGCCGTTGTTGGCGATGACGTTGCAGCGCAGCTCTAGCGTGTTGCTCCCCGTCTTGGCAGCGATCTCGATGCCGTCGACGGTGTTGTTGGCAATTGTCGAGTTGTGGACCCTGATTGAAACCGCTTGGCCGCCGGTATGCGTGTCGCGGATGCCGTAGCCATTCTTGACAATCCGCGAGCGGCGTACTCTCGCAGTCATCGCGTTGTCGCCCCAAATGCCAGCACAAGTCGAACCCCCATTGTTGGCGTGAATGTAACTGTCGATGAATTCGATATCCGTGCCACCCTGGAGTTTCACCGCACCATCCGTGGCCGTACAGTTTTTGATCTCGCAGCCTTGGCAGATGATGGCTGTCATTATGTTGCTGCTGCCGGGTAAAAAAGCACTGAGACATCCATCCCAAGTACAGTTAATGAAGGTGACGGGATTCGATTGGGACGTAGTATTAGTGACTCCGTTGCCGCGGGTGCCGGCAGTGTGCGTGAAGTTGAAGTTTTTGAAGGTGTAATAGTCGGCGTTGTTCCCCGTGAAGAGTGCCACGGAGTTAGTCGATGAAGTGACCGTTGCCTGCCCACCGTCGGTGATTGTTGACGTGTAGCCGATGATATTGACTTGTGCGTCGATCGTTCCCTGCACGGCCCATGTCACTGTAGATGTGAGCGTATAACTGGCCGACGCCTTCACATAAACCGTATCTCCCGCAGCGAGCGTAGACGCTGCCTTGCTGAGCGTTTGCCAGGCATTGCCTTCCGATAAGCCGTCATCTGAATCGCTGCCGGTGGTCACGTCCACGTAATATGTCGTTGCCAATGCCGGGAGCGTGAATACGAATAACGCTATAAGTGCAGAAAGAAATCGTTTCATTGCGTCCTCAATAAAGAACTGGCAACGACGCCCCCAGGGTCTACCGCCGCATTCGCCGTAATCGTGATCGGATCGGACTCGTCGCTGCCATCCTCGTTTGAAACGAACAGCACGACGCTATAAGTGCCTGGCTCCGTGAACTCGTAGCTCGCGTCCTCGGTAGTGGCGAACTGATTGCCGTCCACACGCCAGCTCCAGGAATCAGCGCCCGTCGATTCGCTGGTGAAGTTCACGCTAAATGGGACCGTGCCACTCGTGACGTTCGAGTCGGCATCGGCAATAGGCGGCGTGCCGCCGGCATCGGGTGGGCTGGGCGGCGATGCACTGCGTTCCAAGGCCCCGGCATCGAGGTCCGTGGTCCGCTGGTTGCCCTCCAGGTCGTAGCGGACCCACTTTAGGATTGAGTCGTCGCCGGCCCCGATGGCGTCGCTGGTCGCTGCGAGTGAGTAGTCCTGACCTGCATAGTCGGTGAAGTCGGCGTCGCCTGTGGCCGAGTGGGTTTCCAGCGAGAGTGCCGACTGCGTTTGTGCCAACGTGCGGCCGGTCGTGCTGCCCGCATCCGGTGTGTAGTTCGAGAAGTTGCCGGTTCCAGGCGATTGGAGGTTGTAATCGGTATCGAGATTAGAGATGTCGCTGTGGTTCATCTCCCACAATCGGAGATTCGTCGCGGCGCCCGCTTTGTGGATGATGTTATTGCGGAGAAAGATTTCTTGCGGGTCTTTGGCCGTCGTGCCGTCGACGCCTTGGAACCGCAACGCACTGGCGCTACCAGAAGCCAATGGAGAGACAAATGTGTTGTTGAGGAAATACACGTATCGATGGGCCGGTTCTGGCGAGAGCGACGTATCGAGCCGATCGTCAGAAACGCAGGCCCCGCCGGAAATGTCGAGGATGTTATTTTTCCAACAGACCCCGTTATTTCCGCGGGTGCGTGAGAAGAATGAGGCGGACGTGTTGCCACGCAGAATGTTGCCGGAGACGATCGTGTGCGCGTAGCGTTCGTCCGATGTGCCGTTCTGCTGCGTTGGCGCGTCGAATGAGAGCGAGGCCCTGTTGCGGAGCACCGATGCAAAATCGTTTTCCTGATACCAGATGCCAAACTCGGCATACTTCAGTCCGCGGAGCGTCAGCGTGTTCTTGCCGGTCGCCGGGTTGTCCAGTTTGTTGTCCGCGATGTAGGCCTCATCATGGGCCGGGCAACGGAAACAATGCTCGCCACCCAGCGTGTCGTCAACGCGGTTTCCAACGGCTGCACTGCGGAACAGATGGCAATAGAAGCCGTTTCCGCCCGAGCCGTAGCCGATGTCGTGGAAGTAGTTGCCGCAGTAGAAGTGGTATTGGCTCGGCGTGTACGCGCCCGTGGTCAGGCCTTGATGGAACTTCTCTGCCTCGCAGTCATAGATCAGAACGTTAGTGGTGGTGCGGCCTGAGTCGGCAGGGCCGAAGCAGCGGGCCGTGCCGCTATTCGGGCCGACGCATTTGAGATGGCAAATCTTCGCGTCGTCGATTCCAGTGCCCACCGAGAACAGGGTGCCGCTAGTGGGCGTGTAGTTGATCGTCGGTTTGGCCTGCGCGGCGTCGTCGCTGCCGTCGGAGTTGTAGTAGGTCGAGATTGTCGAGTTTTGTTGGTTGAGCGTGTAAGCCGCATTGGCCGTGAACGTCTCGCCCCGCTTGAACTTCACCATGATGTTCGAGCCGGTGAACTTGGAGACACCAGCTGAGAAGGTTTGCAAGGCGTTGGCCGGCGTCAGTCCATCGTCGCTGTCGCTGCCAGTCGTGGCGTCAACGTAGTAGACGGTCGCTGTATCTTCTTGACGGCTGACGGTGATCGTCTGCGTGTAGTCGTAGCGCGTGCCATCGACGCACCGGGTCCAGTAAACCGGATACGTGCCCGGCTGCGTGAACAGGTGGAACGAAATTGGGGAGTCCCAATCCGTGTTCGAGTTGTGGTTGTTCGTGTTCGTCCAGATGGGCGAATAGATGTCATCCGAAAACCAGAGATAGTCGCCCAGCGTGGCGTAATCTCCGTCGCCGGGATCGAGGACGTCCGTGGGCTGGATCATGCCCGAGTCCCACGTCTGCGTAATCGTGATGCTGCGGGTCTCATCGCCGGCCGATGCAGCGGATACATCCCAATCGAGATAGGCGTAGTCAACGCCGTTCGCGCTGTAGATTTTCAGCGCCTGAATGTCGGCCGAGGCGTCAACTGGCGTGCCAGCCGAATCGCCGGGGGCCGTGTAGGTCAACTCCTCTTCTGAGTCGTCCCAAAATAGCGTCCCCGTGCCCGCCGCCGTCCGATTGCGGCCTTGCCCTAGCGTGGCCCCTGGCACCGCTGTCGTGGCCCAGGCGTAGCTGTCACGGTTGATGCCACGTAAGAGCACGCCCAAAGGAGCGTTGCCCGTCACACGATGGGCGCTCGTCATCGGGTCAATCGCAAACGCGAAATTGCCCGAAAAAAGGATTGCAACCCCAAGTAAAGCCCGTGCTAAGATGGGGGTATGAGAGAAGCCATTGTTGGAACTATGCTGGGCCGTCTTGCCACCTCGCTGCGGAGCCGGTGGAAATTGTCGTCGGCCAGATTGGAACAGCTCGGCCAACTGGCCAACGACGAACTGGCCGGCTTTCTGGTCGCCCGTCTCTGTCGACCGGGCATGATGTTCGTGGACGTCGGCGCGCACATTGGCTCCGTCGTGGCCGAAGTGCTGCACCACTGCCCGAACTCGCCGATCGTCGCCGTCGAAGCCGTGCCCGCCAAAGTCGAGAATCTGCGCAGGCGCTTTCCCAGCGTGGACATCATTTCCTGCGCGCTGGGCGAGGTCGACGGCGAGACCAGCTTCAGCGTCGACACCGTTCAGAGCGGCTACAGCACACTCGCCGAACGCAACGGCAGCGGCGCCGAGAAAATCACAGTCCGCCTCCACCGGCTCGATAGCGTGATTTGTGGCAGCGTCGACGTGCTCAAAATCGACGTGGAAGGGGCAGAGCTGGGGGTGCTCCGCGGCGGTGAGCAATTGATTGCCAAATGCCGCCCGGTCATCATGTTCGAGAGCGGGCCGGAAGAGCCGCTGCACACGCACGCCGACTTGTGGCAGTGGTTCGCCGACCGCAGTTACGACGTGCTGGTGCCGAATCGCTTGGCCCACCACAGCGCAGGGCTGTCGCTCGACTCTTTTTTGGATAGCCATGTCTATCCGCGCAGGGCTACCAATTACTTCGCGGTGCCGGTGGAACGACGCGAAGAGATACGCGAGAAAGCGTATAAGCTGCTGCACTAGGTATCGAATAAGTCGAATCAACTTCGTTGCCTAAATGAAAAAGGGCCGTGCGGAATCCGCGCGACCCCTCAACGGGCAGCGAAGTGTTGAGCCTTCTCAGCGGGTAGCTACTCCCGCTTCCAGCTCCGAATTTGCGGCCACACGAATTAACGCGCGGCCCCGTGGTTCATAATTTACTCGTACTTATGCCACTCCGATTTTGGAATCTCTTCGACCTGTCCGCCGCGATGAACTAGGCAGACATTTTCTAACACTCCATCCGGACTGAATTGCTTATTGAGAGTCGGCCCTTTGCATTCATGGAAAACGGCATCTTTAACTTCCCAAAGGACACGCCCTTCGCAATCCACCATTGACGCCACACCATCTTCTGTAGTGCGCAAATTAAAATACGGTTCCCGATAAAATCCCGTTGTCGACGCCTCCGCGTAGGCAGCAGCAAGCTCCGACGACATATTCCGAAAAGCTGGCCGTGTCGGCGCGGACGGCGCTTTTGCGTTTCGCGGCGGACAAAACAGTCCGATAGCCACACACACCATCCCAAGTAACCACCACACTGCGATCCATATCTGGTTGTTTGACATCTTTTGGACTCCTCAACTAATCCAAGGGTTAAAGAACACGCCGCAACCTGCTAGGGCTGCGACACTTGCACACATTATTGACACCGCCCCGCCAAAGTGGTATACTCTGTGCTGTCCCGGCGAAGGATTCTCAAGGTCGAACATGGAGCGGCTATCGTGCTGCGCGTTCTTCCTTCGCCGGTTTAACGCGCGCCGGTGGCCGCTCTCATTTGAGAAAGGCGAACCATGCGACGCACACTTCTTTTCCTCGCCGCGGTGCTCTGGGCCTCGAATGCTGGGGCTGGACTCAACGACGTCACGCAATGCCCCGATGACGTTGGCTGTCCAGCCCTTCCAGGTGAGACCGTCTTGACAACGGCTATCGCCACCGGTTTTTACGACACGCCCACGGCCGACGACTTCCGCATCGCCACTGTCTATGTCGCCTTCCCGAATGGCGTGGCGGACGTGTCGCTGCAAGGAAAAGTCGTTAGCGCGTACACGCGCGGCTACATGCCCGATCCGCAGGGACTGCTGAATCTCAGTCTCGTGGACGGCCAACTCGCCACCAGCTATGAACTGACACACGTCATCTTCGGAGTTTCGAGCGAATACGACATCTACAACGATCCGGCGTCTGGCGTCGTCGGCGGCACGCCCGAGACAACAATCACCATTCCGCAGTTGTTCACCGATGGGATATACGGCGGTTGGACGGTCGATTCCAACGTCACACTCGTCAATGGTTTCGACCTGTTCGGACTCAACACCCATTTGCGTAAGGTGCTCATCTCCAGCGGAGAGCCATCGGTCGAGGCGATTTCCGGTGGATACAGAACGACCGCTCAAGTGACAGTCCAGTTCATCGGCGCCGCCGGCGCGCTCCCCGAGCCAGCATCGCTGTTCCTGATCGCCTGCTGCGGCGCATTTTTGTGCTGCCGTCGTCATTCCTGCCAGCCCGTGTCGTCGTCCGTGTGGCCATTGTCGAGATAAATGCCGTCGCGGCAAAACTCACGGTCCGCCCTGACGGTCCAATTGCCTTCAAATCGAAACGGCATTCCGTCCGTTGTCGTGTCGTCGATGACGACCTGTGGGTGATCTTTGAAGTCGTCACCGATCTCCAACCCGCAATCCCTGATGGTGATTGAGCCGCTGAACGTGCCGCCGCCTGAGTCGTCAATCTTGATCATCCCAGGCGTGATCGGAGTGACGTTTTCCAACGTCAGATGCACCCCATCCTTGACCGTGACAATCGGGCCTTCGTAATAGCCAGCCACCATGTCGCCAGTCATGCCGCTAGCGCTCGCGTTGGAACACACACGGTCCAGCGTCAACGTCCCGCCGGCACCGGTCGTGACGGACTTGATCGAGTAGTAGCCGGGAATGAAGCCAGTGCCGCCGGTGATACGCAGCAGGCAGCATTTGTCGGTATCGGCCACCGTAAAGCCGCTGGAGCCGCCGACTGTGATCGTCCTTGATCCGGAGCTGGCCGTGGCTGTGATAAGTGTTCCATCGAACGTCCTGGCGGTGCCGACCCCGGTGTCGTTGATCGCCACGTTTTTGATCGTGACTTCGCAGGTTGGATTGCCGATGCCATCCTGCTCCAGCAGTCGAAGGTCTTTGCCAGGTGCGTCGAAATGCACGTCGTCAATGATGATCGGACCGCTGATCGTCGCGGGGGTGGAGCCTCCAGCGCCGCCGAGTCTCAGCAGCGTCGGCCCATTGGTGAAGCCGCTCGTGAAGTGGACGCCTCGCACTGTGGTTTTGCCGCCCCGCTCGACGTACAAGGCGTACTGTCGCCCCGACGCTGGACTGGCATGAAAGATAAGGTTGTCTAAAACATTCGCCACCGACTGAGTGGTGCGGAGAACAACGCCGTACTTGCAGCCCTGAAAATGCAGTGTGTCGCCGCGAAAATGATCGGCATTGTTGTCCGCTTTGCCGTCGTAGTCCTGTTGCGGCGTGAACGTACTCGTGTCGCCGTCGTAATCGAAGTTCGCCAAGCCCTTGCCAAGCAAAATACCAACGTCGAGATTCGAGAATGAACAATCGCGCATCGACGCCTTGCCGTTGTTCGTCGTCTCGTCCTCAACGTAAGTCCGTTCCTGCCAGCCAATGGCCGCGCGGGCCGATGGCGTTGGCGTGCCGGTCCAGCCGGCCGTGCCGCTGATATTGAGGCCGTTGTAGATGTTGCCGTAACCCTGATCGCGCCAAACCGTTCCCTTTTTTGTGCCGGTGAGCGCGGAGCCATTTCCAGTCGAGCAAGCGCGATCCAGTGTCCACGTATTCGATCCCTCGTTCACGGCGAGAATGTGGTACACGCCGGCAGTGAAGTTCGTGCCGCCGGTAATCTCGACGGTGTGCAGAAAATCTTCGTCCTGTACCGTGGCGCCGCTAACGGTGATCGTCGCCGACGCGCCGCTGGTGGTGCCGGTGATCGACGTGCCGTTGAACGTGACCGTGCCGCCGCCCCAGTAGAGTTTCGTGGGATTGTGCTGATGAATCGAAAAGGTGTCGCCCACGTCGGTCCGCATTACGCCGGTGCCGACGAACACCCGACTGCCGCCTTTGGCCACAATGGTCTGGTCGATTTTCCAGACCTTGCCAGGGAATCCGAAACCGTAGTATTGAGTCGAATCGTCGAGCTTTATTTGGAGTTTTGCGGAGTTGGGCTGTGATGGCGACGTTCCAGCCTGGAGGCCCAGTCCCTCGACGTCCTGGAGCGCGTACATCTTGACGCCGATCACCTTATCCACCGCCCAGGCGGACGACGACGCGAAGAGCAAGAGCAGTAGTGGCAGGAAGCGTTTCATGTCAGTCCTGTAGTTTGCGGAGGTCGCGGATTTCCAGTTCGAGGCGGTGCTGCTTTTCCATCAACTCGTCATGCTTGCGGCGAGTTTCCGCCGCGAAATCGTCCATCCACTTCAAATTCGCCACCGTCGTCGATAGCGTCGCGTGTCCAATGCCCATCTGGTGGACCTCGTCGGTCAGCTCCTTGATGGCCTTGCGGATGCTTTGCGCCCACGGAACCAGCCCCAGGGCGACCAGGGCGACCAATGCGTTGAGGGCTAGGTTCCACACTTCGAGTTCGGATTCCATAGGGCTTAGCCCACGGTGCTAGCGCGGTAGGTTACAATCAGTCCAGCTGGGCGGCGACTAGCACTCGCTCGTCCAGTCGGCCGTCGCGGTTCGTCGACCGTTCCGCGGCGGCCCCTCCTTGTTGCTCACGATCCCATGCGTTCCACTTGGGCGATCTTCGGTATCACATGCTCCCGGGCCTGTTGGTTGTCGAGGCCGAGCGCCATCTGCGTCGGGAAGCCGCCTCGCGTGGCCACCACCTGCACCGGTAAGGCCGGGTCGTGGCTCCGTTCGTAAAACAACATCCAGGCCCCGTGCCAATCACACTCTTCTCCCTCGGCGTTCATCGGTCGGCCTCGCTCGGGTGGAAGAAAGCCCGCGACGGGCCAGGCGGAAAACCGGTCGCGGGCCGGCGCCGGCGTCGGCGTCGGTTGGTCCGCCGGCGCTTGCTCGCAGCCGACTACCGTCGCAGTCGCGTCGGACTACGGTGCGCTGCGTCGATGATCGCTGGCTTTTTCAATAGGCTACGCGCCCCGTCATCCGGCGCCGGCTCCGGAGCGGGCGGCAGCTCGACCTCACCCGGCACCGTTTCGTCCGCGTGCGTCTGGTACATCTGGCTCGTGATGTCGCCGAGCGAGAGCAGTGAGTTCTGCACGGCCGTCTTGGCCACGCTCACTGCCGTCCAGGCGGCCACCTCGGCCCGCTCGGCGTCGACCCGGTTCTGCGTCGCCAGCTCGGCCTCGGTCAGCGCTGTGTTGTAGACGCCGGCCTTCTGGGCGAAGTCGGACGCGGCGTCGGAGACCAGCGGGATCTGGTACGAGGTCGGCGCGGGACCGGCGGCGGCAGTGCCGCAGACGATCGAGAGCATGATCAGCATCATGGCGGCCGTCAGCTCGTACTGCTTTAGCCACTCTTGGAATCGCTTCGCGCCGTCCCACCAGACGACGTTGTACTGCGGCTCATCGTTCATCGCACACCACACGGCGTGCACCTTACCAGTTATGCCAGACGCGACGGCTTTAACCTCGTCGCCGACCTTGAACATTGCCTCGGACATTCGATCACCATCCTTTCGGTTAAATAAACGGCACCGGCCGGCGGAGATTTCTGTCGCTCCCCACCAGGACCGGCGATTGTGGATACTCATCGCTGGGCAGTTTGCCATTTCTGCCACCCACGTAGCGGAACCAATCGCGGTACGTCGCGCCGCGCTTGATCTCGTCGAGGGCCTTTAAGGTGAAGTACGTCATGGCGCCGGCCGGCTTCCCCTTGAACTCGGCGTCGTAGCAGTAGTCGGTCGGACCATCCCCCGCGCCGTGGAAGCCCCAGCAGTTGTCCAGCGCTCGCATCTGCAGGCCCGTCGGCGTGTCGCGACGCTGCTTGCATCGTGAGTAGGGAATGCACCGAGGCCGCAGCAATCCGCCGCGTTGAATCGAACCCGGATGACAGGCGTCGATGATGGCGAAGATGAACGACCCTTCCGCGCGATCCGCGCACTCGGCAGCCATGATGTCGTCCCACAACACGGACATATTGCGAGCGACGATCCCCTGGTTGCCGCCGCTTGGCTCGCTGGGATCGCTGGTCTTCTTCCAGGTGCCGTGACTGGAATCGTGAATCACCATCAGGTCGTCGCGGTCGAGTCGATGGCGGACCTTGCGGGCCTCTTCGAGCATCTCGTCGGCGTCCTCGCACTGGTGCTCGGTCCGCATCGTGGCGGTTTTGCAGTAGGGTTTGAGCCGCTTGATTACCCGCTTCGAATCGGGGATGCAGCCGCGCAGCTCATACGGCGTGCCGACGTAGTTGATGCCGAAAGTCAGGAGGTGGATATTCATTGATCCGCGTCTCGTTCTGCAAGGATCCTGGCGCCTTCGTTGAATATCAGCCGCTCCGTGTACATCGGACGCCAAGGGCCACAACCAGTTTTGATCTCGAACCGACGCAAACCGACTCTGGCCAGCCATCTCCATCCAAGCGCACTTCCAAGGACTGCGAGCGTCTTGGCCCACCCTGGAAACCTCGTCTCAACATTGATGGTTGGTTCAACGGCCATTTCATTCCGTTCACTTCCACGCGGCGGCTGCCGAACTGACATCGGAGGTCATCGCTGGCCTCGCGGGGAAATATGTTTGCGGCGGCGATGGGTGTTGCGCATCTAGCGTCATCGCCGCCGCTTACATCGTGTTTCCTGGTTTGCTCAAGAAGCCTCGGGCGGTGAAGTGTCCCGCCCGGGGCCGCCCCGTCGCTCACTCTGGAGAAGCGTGCTTCAAATCTCCTAAAGGGTTGGCATCCCGATCGTGCCACCCGCCTTCGAGATCGCGCTGCCGTCGACCGTGCCGACCGGCGCGTGCACCGCAGCGAATCCCGACCCCGCATAACCCTCGCCCGGTTCCGGTCCCGACGTCGGATACTGAGCCAGGTAGTTTTTGATGATCGTCGAGGGAATGCCGTTGAAGAACCGTCGCAGGTCGTCTTCGGTCGGCACGGCCTCGACTGGGCCCGGTGTGTCGAGCCCTTCAAAATTCGTCGTGAAGTTTTCCGGCTTGTAGAGCAGGATGTCGCTCGTCACGTCGAACGAATCGTCGGTCTCCATGTCCGAGCGCTTCTTGCCGAGCAGCTCCACGCCGATGAACATCCGGATGTCGTGGAAGTAGATGTCGATGTCCTTGGCGAACGTCTCGGTGATCGTCAGCGCCAGGTTATTGTCCGAGTGCTGGAGCATGTTCGTCAGCGCGATCATGGTCAGCATGTTGTATTCTTTGAGCCAGTGATTCCTGACGAATCCCGACTCGAAGTAGGGCACGGGGTGGATCAGCCAGGCCCGCAGGTCCGGCGAGGCGTGACCTGGCTCGGTCCGCTGCTGCGTGTAAGATTTCATCCGCGACTGGAAGACAGCCTTCGCGCGGTTGAGCACCGTCATCATGCGGATCAGCGTATTCGGCGACGGCGGCTGAGTCCGCTGCGCGTCGACGTGCGTCATGATCAATAACTGCACCTTGCCGATGTAGTCGACCAGATTGTGAATCGGCAGTGCGAGCGTGCCGACGTTGTCTCCGAAGTTCGGCACGCCAAACCCCATCTGCGCCCACGGGGCCACGTTGTAGAGCAATACCCGGTCGCTGCCGAACTTTACGTCGACGACTTCTGCTGTCGTTGCCATGCTACTTTCCTAGGAGTGGTTTGGTCCGCCGATTACGATGTGACTGGTTCGAGCAGCGGATCGGCCGTGCTCGGTTGTCCGTTGCGTAGCTGAATGTCGCCGAGAAGCTGCTGCACCTTGGCGACCGCCGAGAGCACCCGGCCCTTGACTTCGTCGGACGCCTCGCCAGCCGCCCGCGCTGCCTCGCGCTTGGCGAGCGCGTCGCTCTCCACCTGATTGAATTCCTCGAGCACGACCCCGAGGTCGTTCATCGCAGCGATTACGTCTTGGACGGGGACTGGCATCGGTGCACCTGCTACTGCGTGATGACTTCGGCCGGCGTTCGGTCGCTGCCGAATAGCCGCTCTTTGGTTCGCAATCCGTCGGCCACTAATCGCGCGCCTTCCATGACTCGACCCAGGACTCCGGAAAATTGCGGGTTGGCTTGCATCTCGCGGGCGATCGCGTCGCGGAATCCCTGGGCATCGTGGTCGGGACCGGGCACTCTCACAAATTGCTGCTGGACCTTAGGGACTTCAATTACGAGCCGCGGTCGGTTCGCGTAGGCGGCCTGCTCTTTCGGGCTCAAATCGCTGATGCCGTGGCCCAAGCACCAGTTAGTGTGCGGTTGCTCCTGCTGCGCTTGTTCGGGCTTTGTTGTGGGCGTCGAAGACGACTGGTTATCGAAAGCTAGGCTGCCCGGCACCCCCGGAGCCGGTCGACGTCGGTTGCTGCTTGCGACCCTTCCACCAGTTCCAAGCGGCCAGGCCAAGCGCAACCGGCGCGGCGGCGACACCCAGGCCCGCCAACTGCGGCGGGATTGTCCATCCGAATAGCGTTGCCGCGTGGCCGAAGATTTTGCCGGCCAGCGAGCCATTGACTTGGTTGAGTTTGTCGTCGATCGGTCCGAGCCGCTCGTCGATCTTCTGCCCCGCCTTTTGCTCGACCGTCGACAACAGCACGTCGAGCTTCGCTTTGAGCATTCCGGCGAGCGGGCCATCGTCGTCGGTCCGCGTCGCTGCGTTGAATCGTTCCAGCGGCACGTAGCCGCCTAATTTGGTTTCGAGCGAGGCATCGATCATGCGCTGGATTCGCGCGTCATGCTCCGTCCGCCAGGCCTGCCACTGAGGATCGTTCCACTCGGGCGGAACGACTCGCGTCGCCTGTGCCACCGGCTGAGTCATTGGCTGGGGAGCCTGAGCGGCCGCGGGCTGCGTCGCCACCTGCGTCGGGCTGGAAACTGACGCCCATCCGGCCGCGTCGCGTTGCTGGGCGTCGCAGACCTGGACGTACTGCCGGCCGTTCCAGACCCAACGGCATTGGGTCTGCTGCGCAACCTGCGAGATCACCGCCATCCCCAGCACCCGCGCGACTCGCGCCCGGTGCCACTTGACGAACTCGACCAGATCAGACAGCTGCGGATAGCCGGGATCGTAGGCCTTCACCGCGGCGACCAAGGCCTCGGCAAAGTGACCGAGCCATTGAGCCCGCTCATCGCTGCCACCGCGCCGCGCCGCGTCCGACCCGAGCTCACGGCAAGCCTGAGAGCCGTTCGTGTACGCGGTCCATTCGTCAAGGATGTAGAGCGGTTCATTCTCGTACTCGCGCCAACTGCAGAGTGCCGAATCGAACGCCCCTTGCATCGATGGCGCAACGTAGCTGCGGACGACGGACATCCGGACGCGCGGATGCCGCAGCACCATGAACCGTCCGCCGCCGACGTACGCGCAGTGCTCGCTCTTGGTGTCGCTGTCGGACCCGCAGGCGTCGTCCAACTGCACATTGAGGTAATGCGTCCCCTCGTGGCACCAGCCGATAGGGTCGCTCTCGTAGGCTCCCTGGCGTCGATCTGGTGTGAGGCGGCTCAAGACGTCTTGGAGGATGCCGCGATTGTCGACCGAGCCGGGCGGCGAGTAGGTCCGCCATTCGCCCAGCGAGCACTTGGTGAACACCAGGATCGCCACGACGACGGCCAGTCCGAGCAGGACTTCGCGCGCGTCTTGATAGTGGCGCTCGCGCCGCTGCAGCTGTTCGGCCTTTTTCGACCAGTCGCTCATAAAATGAGATTCTTGAGGATCCACCACACCCCGGCCGTGACGCAGCTACCAACGCCACCCGCCGCGGCATAGCGTATTGCACTGCCCGCCAGGGCACTGGCCCGCGGCCACGTGTGGTGCGCTCGTACCGCCAGGTACATCACGATCGCTCGCCAGGTCTCCTCCCCCGTGTCGAGCAGCACACTGACAAACGCCGCATCGGCCATCGTCAGCGACAGCGGGGCAGCATCCAGCAGATTCGCCCGCTCTTCGTCCGTGGCGGCAAAGTCCCAGGCCACTTCGAACTTGGCCCACTCGTCGCAGAACCAATCGTGGATCAGTGCTGCCCACAGCTTGGCGCCGACCGGCGAAAAACCTTTGAGGCCCCAGAAGATGCGCGGAATGCTGGCCCCGTCGAAGACGTACCCCGCGGGAATGACTTCGGTGTGCCGTCCGATCCGAAACGTGATGGGCACCAGCGTGATGTAGTTCTCGCGCTTCAGGTCGTCGACATAGACACCGATCGGCGAGAGTAGAGAGCCCAACTCGTACTCGATGCGAATCCTTTGCCGCAGCATTTTGCGAGCAGGTCCCGTCATCACAGTTTCCACCATCATGGCACACTGGCTCCGGTAGTTGTTCGGCGGCGAGCGCCGGAGTGGCACAGAGCACGACTGCGAGAATCGCTAATCGCATCGGACACGCCTTTCGGTTGGAGCGGGGGCAATAAAAAAACCGGGGCAAGTCCCAGCTCGTTAGCTGAAACTTGCCCCGGTCCTATTCGGTACTTGTGGCTCGGGCGCGAAGCCGTCGGGTTGTCTACGTCGAATTCTTGCCGCGCCGCGCGCGCCTGTCAACAGCGTTCTTGACCCCCTTACGGGCAATCTTCATTTGCTGGCAGATCGTCTCGGCCTTTTCTAGTGCATCATCCGACGTTTCCCCGGGGCCGCGGAGCACCACGGTCGTCTGCCCGTAGGCGATGTAGCCCAGCGGCGGGCCGAGCGGGTCAGCGGGGTCGGGAATTGGCGTCGGTCGGTGCGGGTCCGACTTGATTGTCTGCATCGTTCAACCCTTCCTTGGGTAACTATATACTTGACTCATCGGATTTATTTGGTAAAATGGAGGTTATGCAAGAATCTCCTAAGAGTTTGCTCGCTGCTGTCCGTTACTTCTCTGATCCGAAAACGTGCTTTGAAGCCATGC
>JBFWSG010000056.1:0-24289 GCA_050248495.1 Pirellulales bacterium
TCGTCGTCGGCATGACCTTGTTTATAGTGGCCGCCGATACCCGCACCAAGGGTCCGCTTCCGCTCACGCCAATCGGGGAGGAAGCGGGTCATGAAGGCATGGAAGCGGGCATTGTGCCGCCGCTCCAGCAGGTGGACCATTTCGTGCACGACGACATATTCCAGGCACGCCGGCGGAAACTTCGCCAGCTCCACGTTGAGCCACACCCGGCGAGCGCGAATGTTGCACGTGCCCCAGCGGGTCCGCATCTGCTTGAGCTGCCACTGGGCGACGCGGACGCCGAGCACCGGTTCCCATTTCGCGATCAGCTCGGGAACAAGCAGCTTGAGCTGCTCCCGATACCAGTTGCGAACGGCCCGCTCGCGCTCGTCGAAGCGGGAGCGGCGGCGGATGGAGAGGGTGAGCGTGCTTCCGCGCCTTTCGACTTTGCTGCCGCGGCGGTCGCGTTCGACGACTTCGAGCCGCAAAGGTTCGCCGAGGAACTGGTGCGTCTCGCCGCTCAAATAGCGTAAGGGCTTCACCGGCGGCGAAGCGCGGAGCCGGGCCTGGTGACGCTTGATCCACGCGATGCGGCGGTCGATCACGCCGCGGATTTCGTCGTCGCTCGCGGTGTGGGGCGCGGAGAGCTTGACGTGGCCCTGGCCGCGTTCGATGCGGAGATAGAAATTCTTGATCCGCTTGCGGGTGAAGGCGACGACCACGCCCTCGGCCGTGATCTCGCCGCTCGCATCGAGCGAGTGTGTCCTTCGCCAGTTCCGCAGCATCCGCATGATGCGGATATTCTAGCGGCTGCCGACCGGCAGGCTACTTCACTTCCAGCTTGATGTTGCGGAAACGGACTTCCGTCGGCTCCCCCGCATGCAGCTGCAGGGCGAAGACGCCGCGCCGGCGGGCGTTGGGGTCGAACATGTCGACGCACTTTTCACCGTTGATCCAGGTCTCGATGTGGCTGCCTTCGGTGCGAATCTCGTAATGGTTCCACTCGCCCAGCTTGACGTGCTCTTCGCCCGAGCGGTCCCAGAGCAGCTCGCGGCCGTGTTCCTCGTAGAGCTTACCCCACCAACCGGCGCCGATGTCGGCCTGGTAGCCGTTGATCTCGAAGTATCCGTCGAGCGGCAGGCTGCGGAACTGCACGCCGCTGTTGCCGCGGTTATCGACCAGCCTCACGTCGAACGAGAGTGAAAAATCCTCGGCCTGCATGTCGCTCACGAGGAACGAGTTCCGTTCGAGTCCCGGGCTGCGGCCGACGATCTCGCCCTCCTCGACCGACCACAGCTGCGGATCGCCATTCCAGCCCGCAAGGTCGCGGCCGTTGAAGAGCAAGGCCGAAGTGTCCTTGGTCGCCAGCAGCGGCGATTGCGACTTACCCATCAGGTAGGCAAACAGGGAGAGTGTTTCGTGGTCGCTGAACTGCTTCAATTGATCCTCGGGCATCATCGAGGCGTCGCTCAACTCGCGCTCTTCGATCTCATCCTTTGGAACGACGACCGCCTCGGTCGCGGTTTGCAGCGTGAGCGATTTGTCGTCCTCCTTGGTGACGATGCCTGTGACCACGCGGCCATCGACCGTGATCACGATCGTGGGCTGATATTCCTTGGCCATGATCGCGCTGGGATCGACGACATTCGAGAGCAGATAGTCGACGTCGCCGCGGTTCGAACCGGTGAGATCGGGGCCGATCTTCGCGCCGACGCCGTACAGCGTGTGGCATTGGCCGCAGGTCTTGGTGAACATCGCACGGCCCAGCATCGGATCGGGCTGCTCCGACGGAGCGGAGGTGATCTTCTGTTTGAAGCTGGCCATCAGCGCGGCCTTGTCGGCGGGCGTCGAGCGGACCGTGCCCCACAGCTCCGCCAGCTTGGCATCAATCTCGTCGTTCTTGAGGTTCTTGAGTTGCCGCACGAGGTCCGCCGGCAGGTCGGCGGCCGCAATCTGTTTGGCGGCGATCGCGTTCAAGAGCGCGATGCCGTATGCCGGGCGGGCACAGAGCGTGGCGAGCGCCGCGCGTCGTTCGGATGGCGACAACTGCCCGTATTTTTCCAGCAGCAAAGTAGGCGTCTGCGGATCGTCGTATTGCGCGAGCCCGAGCAGGGCCACGTCGCGCAGCGCCGCGTCGTCAACGAGCTGTTGCAGTACGGGGAGAAGTTGCGCGTCCTTCGCGCCCAGCAGCGATTCGAGGGCGGTGCGTCGTGCGCCGGCATCTGCGTCCTTGTTGGCTGTCAACTCGCGGAAGTCCTGCATCGCAGCGGCATCGCCAAATGTGACGCCCAGTCCCGTCGCGGCGTCGCGAATTTGCTCGTTGCCGCCGGCGAGCGCGTGCTGGTAGGCGGCTGCCCAATTCTTCGGCATGGCGACTTGCCGCTGGCCGCGCAGGGCCTGGCGGATGCCGTCGAGAATCGCCAGTTGCTCGGCCGAGTCGTTCGATTTGGCCAACCCGTCGACCAGCGCCGCGAGTGCCTCCGGCGAATCGATGCTGGCGATTCGCCGCAGCATGAATTCGCGGAGCTTCGGAATGGTCTTTCCGCACGAGAGACCGAACGCAAGCGCCCGCTGCGGATCGGTCTCGGCGAGCGGCTCGGCGGCATACCAGACCATCAGCGGCAAGTTGTGATCGCCCGCATCTTCAGCATGGGACGCCAGATTCTCAACCAATTCCCAGCGTTCGGCAGGGGCCACCTTTTGCGCGGCCGACGACAGATAGAGTCGCACCACGGGCGACGGATCGTCTTTGGCCATCGCCGTGAACTGCGGCAGCCACTTGGCGATCTCGACGTTGTCGCCGTCGAGCGCAAGCTGGATCGCCCAGCCACGCACATACGGGTTCTCGTCCTTGAGTTTCTCGGCAATCAACTCGGCGGTCAGCTTGTTCGTATCGTGCAGCACCCACAGTGCGCGCAGGCGGCGAGTTTCATCCGGATTGTTCTTGGCAATGTCGATCAGCCGGGCGATCGCCGCGCCATCCAGTTTGCCTTCGCCGGAACGCTCCTGCAGAATCCGCCGTGCGTGTCGCACGTACCAGTCATTTTTGTTGAGCGTGAGCTCCGCGAGTTCTAGGTCACTCTTTTTCTTGAGATCAACCCGCGGCGACTTCGCGTTCACATCGCCGTAGACAACCTTGTAGATGCGGCCGTTCGAGCGGTCGTGGGCTTCGGCATGCGGATCGTGGCAGGCCTGCATGTCGTACCAGTCGATGACAAACACCTGCCCATCCGGCCCGTAGCGGAAGTTGAGCATTTGCGAAGCCGCGTCCTGCGTGAGCAGGAAGTCCGGCCCGTGGCTGCCGACGTACCCGGAGCCTTGCGGCTTCAAGATGTCCATGTTGAGCCGCTGGCCGTGGATGTTGTTCATGAATATCTGGTTGCGATACTCAGTCGGCCAGGCGCCGCCGAGATAGATCATCGCGCCCGCGTGGGCATGCCCGCCGCCTGCTTCGTCGGAGCGGCCGTTGCCGGCGTGCGCCCAAGCGCCGACGTAATGCAGATGGTCGGCGATCGTTTTTATGTCGTCGTAAGTGTACGGGTTAAAATGCTCGCCGGCCTGGCGCTGATACCGGCCACTTTGGATGTTGTGGTAAAGGTGCGGAATGACGCAGGCCGTCGAGATCATCTGGCCCCAATCGTTGAAGTCGATGCCCCAGGAATTGCTCGTGCCCTCGGTGAAGATTTCGAACTTGTGTCGCGTGGGATGATAGCGCCAGATCGCGGCGTTGAGGGGGATCCGCTCGTTATCGGGCGTGCCCGGCTTGCCGACGCGGGAGTGCGTGAAGACGCCATGGCAACCGTAAAGCCAGCCGTCGGGGCCCCAGTTGAACGTGTTGAGCGTTTCGTGCGTGTCCTGCCAGCCCCAGCCGTCGAGCAAAATCTCCGGCTTGCCGTCGGGCACGTCGTCGCCATCGCGATCGGGAATGAACATCAAGTACGGTGCCGCGCCGACCCACACGCCGCCAAAACCGACCTCCAGGCCGCTCACCAGGTTGAGCCCCTCGGTGAATACCTTCTTATTGTCGAAGCGGCCGTCGCCGTCGGTGTCTTCGAAGATCAAGATGCGGTCGCGGCCTTTATCGCCCGGCGCGCGATTCGGATATTCGTATGCCTCGGCGATCCACACGCGTCCGCGGTCGTCGAGCGTCATGGCAATCGGCTGCTTCACGTCCGGTTCGGCGGCGAACACCTTGGCCGAGAATCCCGGCGGCATCTTCATCGCCGCGGCGGCTTCGGCGGCAGGCACGTTGGCCAGCGGATAGTCATCCAGCGCCGGCTGCGGAATCGGCGCTTTGGCCACGGCATCGGGAGCAGCCGTCGGCCGTTCATGGTGCAGGCGGAAGTGGTCGAAATTGATGTGTCCCCAGCCACCGCTCGCTTCGTCGACGAGCCGCACGAAGATCGGTTTACCGAGGTGGGGTGTGAGATCGGCGATCGCTGTCCACATCCGTTCGTTCATCGGACCGCTCGCCTCGAACACGACTTTGCCCGTGTCCTCGCGGACGATCTCGACCCGCGTCGCGTGCTCATGACCACCACCCACCAGGAACGAAGCGAAGGGTTCGGTGAGCTCGAAGCTGGTCGAGGTCAGCGTTCCCTGTGGTTCGTCTTGGGCGATTTCGTAGCCGCCGATCCAGTAATTGCCGTAGTGGCCGCTGGTCACGCCGCCAAGACGCTTGGCGACCGTGTCGCCGTGGATCGGCTGCGACGCGAAGGCGGGGCCGTCGACTTTCCAATCGCGGAGGTCGCCGGTTTCGAAATCGAGATTGAGCGGTTTGCCATCGGGGCCCAAGGGCGTGACTTCAGCTGACGCGGCGTCCGCCTTCGGCTTGGTTACTTCCGATTTCGCGGGGACTTTCCCCAAAGCAGCGGCATCCTCTGGTTTCAACTCATTCAAAAAGACAAACGTGCCCTTTTTGTTCCCCACGACGATGTCGACACGCTTATCGCCGGTGGCGTCGGCAGCGACGACTTGCGTGCCGACGCCGGAATTGTCGTCGATCTGGTGGGGCACGAAGCGGGCCTTGCCGTTTTCGCGGACCGTTTGAAACCAATACAGCACCGCCGGCTCCAGCGAGCCGGGATCATGCGTGCTGTGGGCCCAGAAACGCTTGCCGGTGATGAAATCCTGAATGCCGTCGTGGTCGACGTCGGCCAGCGCCAGCGCGTGGAGTTGCGAGAAGGCGACGCCGTGGTCGTTCTCCGCCGGCTTTTCGCCCATGACGAGGTGCTCATCGAACACTATCTCGCCGCCATCGCCGCCGCCGATGTGCTCGAACCACGAGAGGCCGTAGCCGTGGGCGTTCTTGCTGGTGACGACGTCGTTGTCGCCGTCGCCATCGAAGTCGTACACCAGCATTTGCGCGCCGCCAGCCGCGAACGGCACACGGTGAAACTTCCAGACAGTGTCTTTTTCACTTGCGGCCGGCTGTTCCCACCAGCCCTCCTTCTCGAGCACGTCGTTGCGTCCGTCGTCGTTCACGTCGCCGACTCCCAGGCCGTGCGTGAACCTCTCGCACCCGCGGTCGTCCGAGATCGGCCGGAACGACCAAGGCTGCGTCGGATCGGCCGGGATTTCGGCATAACCGAACTTGCCGCCCGAATTGCAAACCAGTTCCGGTTTGCCGTCGCCCGTCAGATCGGTGAACGTCGGCGACTCATTGTCGACCACGGCAAACGCGAGATGCCGCTGCCAATGTCCCGCCTTTCCCGCCGGGTTGCGGAACCAGAACGCCTCCTTGCCGGGAAAGCCGATCACGAACACATCGGTCCAGCCGTCGCCGTCGAAATCATACGGGAAGGCGAAGAAGTTATCCGAGTAGCCCTCGATGTCGAACGGCTGAGGCGGATAGATCTCGTGCTTCGCTTTAAACGTCGGACCGGAATACCAAAATGGCCCCGCAACGACGTCCACTTGCCCGTCGCGGTCGACGTCGGCAAAAGTCGCCCCTTCGCTGAAGAAGCGATCTTCGAGCGCGAGACGACGAAACGAACGGGATTGATGCTCGTCCGCTGCGGCACAACTCACCGCGCAGAACAGGAGCGCCACGTACGGAAGCAAGTGCCTGATGCTGGTCATTTTCCGACTACCTGGCGGCGGGCGCCGAGGTCGATGTGCGGCGCCGGCACTTTGTCGGCCGCTACCCCCCGCTGCGCCCCATCGCGGGCAAAGGTGAATTCCGGCAGCCAACGGATTTCGCCGCCGTGGACCGCCGACTCGTGGGCGAGGATGCCCACGCAGGTCCAGTTTGCGCTGGTCGGGGCGTTCGGCCAAGGGTCGCGATCCGACCGGAGGGCAGTGACGAACTCGTGGACCAGGTGCGGATGCGAACCGCCGTGGCCCGATCCCTGCAGGAACGAAAGATGCTCCGCGTCGACGATCGACCGCGTGAACGGCTGAATTTCTTCCGGCAGCAGATGGGCGAAGTCGGGAATTTCAATCCGGCTGGCGATCTCCGGCTCGGGGCGCTTGGCCGTATGCAGGATGTGCGACTCGCCTTCCACGAGCGTCCACTCGAACGATTTCTTCGAGCCGTAGACGTCGAAGCTCTCGCGGTACTGGCGGGCCGTGTCGTACAGGAACCGCCAAATGTGGGCCGAGACGTCGCTGTCGGCAATCTTAATGTGGCACGACTCGACGGCAAACGAATTTCCTGACTTCTCGCGGATGTCGTCCCGCACGCGGCCCGAGCCGAAGCAGGAGACATACTCCGCGCGGCTATCCATCAGGCCCAGCACCGGACTCACGACGTGCGTCGCGTAGTGCATCGGGATCATCCGCTCCCAGTAGTCCGGCCAGCCGTCCATGTCCTGCGGATGCGAGGCCTGCAAGTATTGAATGCGGCCGAACTCGCCACTACGGAACATCTCGCGGATGAACAAGAACTCGCGGCTGTAGACCACGGTCTCGGCCATCATGTACTTGAGGCCGGTGTCCGCCACGAGCTGGCAAATCTTTTCGCAGTCGGCGATCGTCGTCGCCATCGGCACGGTACACATCACGTGCTTGCCAGCCCGCAGCGCCTCGATGCTCATCCAGGCGTGATCGGGGATCGGGCTGTTGACGTGGACGAAGTCGATTTCCGGATCGGCGAGCAGATCCTCGTATCGCGTGAACCGCTTTTCGATACCAAAGGCGTCCGCGACCTTGGCCAACTCGTTCTCGTTGCGGCGGCAGATGGCGGCGACGTTTACATCCGGGTGCCGCTGATAGATCGGAATGAATTCCGCCCCAAACCCGAGACCCACGATTGCCGCCTGGAGCGGCCGGGATGACTGTACCATGAAAATATCTCTTCCTGCCGCGTTGGGCACCCGCCTCCGCTCGAACGACGCGAAACAACCGCAAAATCCGCGTCGGAGCGAGTTTCTATAAACCCATTCTATCTGCCTCCGCCGTTGTTAGAATAAAGATTAGCGCACAACACGTGTGTTATTTTACACCGCCTGCGTCGCCCTCGTTCGGCTCAGGCATTTCGCTCTTCCCGCGGCTATCGGAACCTCTCGGATGCGCAACCGCCCGTCGGTCGCCCTGCTGGTGGAAACGTCCAACGCGTACGCCCGCGGATTGATGGACGGGATCGTCGCTTACCAGCGCGAGCACGAGCTGTGGTCGATCTACCTCGGCGAACAGGAGCGCGGTGCCCGGCCCCCGGCCTGGCTCCGCCACTGGAAGGGCGACGGGATCATTGCCCGCATCGAAACCGAGGCCATCGCTTCGGTCGTACGGCGGATGCGACTGCCCACGGTCGACGTCAGCGCTGCCCGCAAAGTCCGCAATATCCCCTGGGTCGAGACCGACGACCGCGAGTTGGCCCGGCTGGCGGCCCGCCACCTCATCGACCGCGGCTTCCGCTCGCTAGCCTTTTGCGGCGAGCCCCATTTCAACTGGTCAAAGTGGCGCGAGCAACATTTTGTGCTTTCGGCCCAAGATGCCGGTTGTGAGTGCCACGTCTTCGAGGGCAAATCGTCGAGCGAGAAAGACTATTCCTGGACCCGCGAGCGGCGGCGGCTGGCGAGCTGGGTGCAGAATCTTCCCAAGCCGGTTGGCGTCATGGCCTGCTACGACTTCAAGGGGCAGCAGCTCTTGGACGTGTGCCGCGAGCTGGATATCGCCGTGCCCGAGCAGGTGGCCGTGATCGGCGTCGACAACGACGCCCGGTTGTGCCGCCTCTGCACGCCGCCGCTTTCGAGCGTGATCCCCGATACCCATCGCACCGGCTACGAAGCGGCCCAAATTCTGGACCGCATGATGCGGGGCGAAAAGGTTGGCACCGAAGGCGTGTTGATTCCGCCTTTGGGCGTCGCCGAGCGGCAATCGAGCGACGTCTACGCGATCGATGACCCCGACATCGCGGCGGCGCTCCGTTACATCCGCGAGCACGCCTGCGAAGGGATTTCCGTATCCGAAGTGCTGCAGGCCGTGCCCTTGTCGCGGCGGATGTTGGAGCATCGCTTCCTGAAGCTGGTCCGCCGTACTCCCCACGCCGAGATCATTCGCATCCGCATGGAACGCGCGGGCCGCCTGCTCCGCGAGACCGACCTGTCGCTCGCCGAGATTGCCAGCCGCGCCGGTTTTGCCGACGCCAACTATCTTTCAGTTGCGTTCAAGAAGCAGATGGGTACCTCGCCGCGCGCCTACCGCGCCGAAATGGGGAGCATCACCGGCGGCAAGGCGCAAGCGGCGGCGCGAGCGCGCGGTTGAGCCGTTGTCGAGAGCGATCGGCTGTTTGCAGGTGGAAGAAATTTCGAGCCGCGACTTTCCGCCGCCGCGCCGGCTATCTATAACGGAGCCAATCGCGCTTTCGGTGGGCGCGCAATCGGTCGGCTCGCACTTTTCCCAATCACGAGGCGAACATGGCGGACAACGGTTTGCGGCGGCGTTTGTTCTTGGGATGCTTTTTTGGGTTGGTGGCGACGGCCTTTGGCTTCGCGGTCCGCGGTGCGGTGCTCAATGAGTGGGGCGCTCAATTTCAGCTTTCCGAGGAGCAGAAGGGCATCATTAGCGGTGTGGGGACGTATCCCTTCGCTATATCGATCATTCTATTCAGTCTCATCGTGGATAAGATTGGGTATGGAACGGCGATGGTGTTCGCCTTCCTGGGGCACATCATTTCGACAATCGCCACGATCTTCGCGCCGAGTTTCGAGGTGTTGTACCTAGCTACATTCCTCTACGCGCTTTCAAACGGAATGGTCGAATCGGTAATCAATCCAGTTGTCGCCACAATCTACAAGGACAACAAGACTCATTGGCTCAATGTGCTTCACGCCGGCTGGCCCGGTGGACTGGTTCTGGGCGGTTTACTGGCAATTGCAGTCGTTCTGCTGGGGGATCGTTTGACGCTGCCAGGACATCTTTGGCAGTGGCAAATGGCGGTGCTTGTTTTCCCGATCCTGTTGTACGGGATGCTGCTCTTTGGGCTGCGATTTCCCGTGCAGGAGCGCGTGGCGGCAGGCGTATCCTTTCGAGAGATGTTGAGCGAGTTCGGCTGGGCTAGCGCCTATATCGTGTCATTCTTGGTGATTATGGGGATCGGGCAGCTATTGGCCGTGTTTCAGATGTCGGTACCTCCCGAACAACGCATCGCGATTGGAGTGAGAGGTGCATTGTTGTGGTCACTCGTGCCGACCGCAGTATTTGCCGTTTTTGTCCGCTCGTTTGGCCGACCGATGTTTGTGTTTCTGATGCTGGTGATGTTTCTGCTGGCGACGACGGAACTGGGGACTGACGGTTGGATTCAAGACATCATGGGTTCGGTGCTGAAGAGTCCCATGTTGGGGACGCTATTCATCGTGTACACGGCAGCAATTATGTTCGTGTTACGATTTTTTGCTGGACCGATCGTTCATCGCATTTCACCGCTTGGACTGCTGGCAGCATCGAGCGCGCTGGCGGCGGTTGGGCTCTATTGGCTCGGCAACGCGGGGCCGAGCGCCGGGGTCTTGTTTTTGGCTGCGACGCTCTACGGCTGCGGCAAGACCTTCTTTTGGCCAACGACGCTCGGGGTGGTCTCGGAACAGTATCCGAAGGGAGGTGCGCTGCTGCTCAATGCGATTAGCGGCGTCGGTATGATTGCGGTGGGCACGATCGGTGGCCCCGCGATCGGTACGCTTCAAGACGTGAATTTCAATCGTGCCGTTGCCCAGGCCCAGCCGAGCATTCATACGTCACTTGCCGCAGATAAGAAAGGGCTGTTCACCGAGTATCAATTCATCGATAAAACCAGGATCGCTTCCGCCGATTTGACGCCATCACAGGTTAGCGAACTCACTGCGTTGGAGAGCCAAACCAAGCAACAGGCACTTGCCAAGATCGCAGTGCTGCCGGTGATCATGTGCGCCTGCTATTTGCTCCTGATCGCATACTTCCGCTCGCGCGGCGGCTACCAGGCGCAAGTGCTCACGGGCCACGCCGCCGAGGATGAAAAATTCACCGGCGGCACCGCGGGCCCCGGCGAAGGCTGAGTACTGTCCGTTGCTTGCCCCACTGAGTGCCGCAGCGATTGCAGCGGTCGCGCTCGTCACAGCGACAGGCGCTGTTGCCGCGCCGCCGCCCGCCGTGCCGCAGATCGACGAGAACGGCTGGTGGCAGATTGCATCGAACCCCGATCTCGGCGAACTCACCAGCGACAGTCAGGAGCCGGTCGACTTCGGCATCTGGCAGGCCGCTGACGGCACCTGGCAGCTCTGGTCTTGCATCCGCAACACCAAGGAAGGCGGCGTGACGCGGCTCTTCCACCGCTGGGAAGGCAAGTCGCTATTCGACAAAGACTGGCAACCGATGGGCGTCGCCATGCGCGGCGATCCGCGTTTCGGCGAGCGGGAGGGCGGGCTGCAGGTGCCGTACGTGATACGCCTCTCGGGAAAATATCACATGTTCTACGGCGACTGGGACAGGATCTGCCTCGCCACGAGCGACGACGGCAAGCATTTCGAGCGGGCTTCGATCCGCGGCGCCGGGCCGCAGCTCTTCACCGAAGGTGTCGGCAACAACACCCGCGACGCGATGGTGCTCAAGGTTGGCGACCTCCGGCATTGCTACTACTCGGCCATGCCGGAGGACCGCGGCGCGATTTTCGTACGCCGCGCCGAGTCGTTTGCGGACTGGGCGACCGCTCCGTCGCAACCAGTTGTCTCCGGCGGGACCCCCGGCAAAATGTGGTACCAGGCGGAGTGTCCTCATGTCGTGAAAAATGGAAATTATTATTATCTTTTCCGCACGTCCAACTACCGCGACACGCCCCGCACGACTGTCTATGCTTCGCTCGATCCCGGCAATTTCGGTCTCGATGACGACGCGAAAATTGTGGCCACGCTGAGCGTCGCCGCGCCGGAAATCGTCGAATTCGAGGGAAATTGCTATCTCGCGGCGCTCCGCCCGCAGCTGGACGGCATTCGGCTGACGCGACTCGAATTCGCCGGTCCAAAATCACCTTAGCGGCCTCTCTTTGCCGACACAGCGCCAAGGCGATTCTGTGATTTTTTACATATTGCTGTGAAATTTTACACCTGAATTGAATGGCGTTTTTTAATTGACGCTCCTGAGATTTTCGTCAATTCTAGGAAGAGAGGCGGATGCGGTGGGCGTGTCCTGGGGACTTCCCCGACACGTGAAAATTTACCGCTGCCTTCAGGTGGTCTTCACGAACTCTTTTTTGATCTGCATCGGTCTGTTTCAGCATCCACGGTTTAGTTCGCTCGTCTGCCATCGATTCTACCACCGGCAGGCAATCGGACATGCGAGAGGCACCATCGCGCAGCTCACTTTCCGAGCCGCGCCGGTTTCGGTTGGAGTAGTGTGGCAATCGTATTCGCGCGATTTCCTGTGCGGCATTCACTCTTTCGTTTGTCAATTCTATTCGGTGAGGAGAACAGCTAATGAGCAAGGCACAGTGGTTTGCCGTGGCGATCGTCGCGGCTGGCGTGCTGTCGACAGTGGTGACTCCGGGTCGCGCGGCGACCTTGGGTTACTCGGGCAGCGACTATGACATCGGCGGGACATTCTTTCCCGGCGGCACACCTCCGGATCATCCTTACGTCGTCGTCCCCTGGCGCTCCAATTCGACGCCCAAGACCGTCGACCTCGACGGCAACAACGTATACGGCAGCGCAGGCTACGCTATGTTCGGCACCGAGTTTCAATACCCAAACGCTTTTCCCTGCTGCGGCTCAGCGGTTCCGGCCGATAGCGCAACGCACCCAAACCTGATCAGCCTGCCGAGCTTCGTGACCGCCTCGCAGATTCTCACTCCGAACAAAGTCGGCGGTTGGACCTATGCTCTGGTTGATCCCCCGAGCGTCAACGGCGCGCGCGATTTCAACTGGGGCCAAAGCCAGTCGCCGCCGACCGAATTCCAGGCCGAGTACGTGAAGATCGGCATCCTCGACGGCAACGACGTCTTCGGCAACAACCCGAAGACAGCGGCCACCGGCGCGGGCCGCTGGGCCTTCACCGTCGGCGCGGGTGTGCCCAACAAGTTCCGCATCGGCGTGATGACTGACGGACTCGATGACACGGTCTGGGCGGCCACCGAAGTGCTCCTGCACCAAATCGGCGCCGGCAACTCGATCATCCAGACCGCCACCACCAGCAGCGTCGTGCGCAACCGCTTTGTCGACATCCACACGTTCGACATCGTCGGCGCGCAGCCGGGCGATACCTTCGCGATCTTCGCCAAGGCGACCCCAAACCCGTTCGCTGGCAACGGCGCGATTTCGGCCGTAACGTTCGACCTGGTGCCGGAACCTGCTAGCGCGGGACTCCTGGCTAGCTTGCTGGCGATCGGTGGGTTTTTCACCCGCGGACGCCGCTCGTAGGTGCGCTGCTGCGACATGATTTCGCCGCCAGATGCGGCGGAAAATGTGACAACTTGGGGGAGGGAGGAGAAGCCCGACTTCTCCTCTCTCCTTGATGAATAGAATGGAGAACTGGGACCTGGCTTGGGCCCAGCCGAGGAACGAGGAACAGGCGAATGTCGGCAGGCATCGGAAAAAGGGCGATCCGTTGCTCAAGTGGTTTCACTCGCGTGAAACTGCTTGAATTGAGCAAGCAGAGACGCGCAGCGTTTACGCTCGTCGAATTGCTGGTAGTGATCGCCATCATCGGAATCTTGGTAGCGTTATTGCTTCCGGCGATCCAAGCTGCCCGCGAAGCGGCTCGCCGCAGTCAGTGCCAGAACAACGTCCGCCAGCTCGCGCTCGGCTGCCTCAATCACGAGAGCGCGATGAAGCGGCTTCCGGCCGGTTTCACCACCGTATCCGACGTGAACTACGACCTCTGGCACACCTGGGCGTCGTACATCCTGCCCTACATGGAAGAGGCCTCGCTGTTCGACTCGATCGACTTCAACAAGGCCTCGTATTGGCCCTGGGAGGAAGCGGGGCGCCAGTGTCCGCAGAACGCCCCCTGGACGTACACCCAGCTCAATATCCATCTCTGCCCGTCCGATCAGCCGCGCGGCGTCCATACCGGCGTGGCCGAATGCTTTGCCCACGGCAGCTACCTGGCCAACGTCGGTTGGTGGAACTGGTGGCAAGGCCTCAACAAGACTCTCTACCAGGCACGGGTGACCATGGACCAGAAGGCCACAGGCGGCGTCAACAAATTCGGTCCGTTTGAAAAAGTTTACGGCAAAGAAAACATCGGCATCCCGCTGCGAAAAATCACCGACGGCACCAGCACCACCGTGATGCTCGGAGAAGCCCGCCAGTTTCCGGGCGAGGACTCCCGCGGTTTGCTCTACCTGGCGAGCTGCTTTTATTCACATCAATACGCTCCGAACTCTGCGGCGATCGACGACCTCGAATATTGTGCCGACGGCCCGACCGGCGGCGACGATCTCGCGGGCCAGCTCTTTCCCGAAGCGCCTTGCAGCGAGCGCTACGGCGGCGCGCTCCCCCGCGGACCCTTGACGCAAACGTCGCGCAGCCAACATGCCGGCGGCGTGCAGGTCGCCTTTTGCGATGGACACGTGGAGTTTGTCAACGACGACGTGAATCTGGATGTGTGGCACGCCATGTCGACTCGTGCAAATGGCGATCTGGTCAGCGGAAGATAGCGATGGGCAACTTCGTATTACAGCTGGGCAGAATCGGCGCACCACGCACGCTCGCGCTTGCCGTTACGCTGTTGATCTTGCCGGGCTGCAACGGCGCGGCCAGCGATCGTGCCGCCGTCTCCGGGCAAGTGACGTTCGACGGCCAGCCGCTCGGCTCGGGACAAGTCGTGTTCGAACCTCGCGGCCAAGGGCGGATGGCAATCGGTCAGCTCGTCAATGGCCGCTACTCGATTGCCGCCCCACACGGTCCCACCGCGGGTGAATACATCGTGCGGATCACTGCTTCCCGCCCCACCGGCGAGAAAGCCAGCGGCGGACCGACTTCCGGTGGCGAACTCAAGGATGTCTACACCCAGTTTCTCCCCGCGAAATACAACGAAGCTACGGAACTAAAGGTCCAGATCGACCCCGCCCAGGGCGACGTCGAGCAAGATTTTGAATTGAAATCCCAGTGATTCAGGAATGCTCTGCATTCGGCCAACCGGGCCGTGTGCTTCAACACGAAGAAGGCGCGAGATGACCTACATTCAACGAGGAATTGTGGCGGCATTGGTCTGCGGATGCTGCCTGGCGGCGGCAAATACAGGACGGGCAGTGGAATTGGATTTTGTCGGCACCCAGCTCGATCTGAGCCCCTTCTACCCCAACGGCGCGACGCCCCCGTGCTGCATCGTCCCGTGGCGCACCGACTCGGACCTCAATACCTTCGCCACGGCGACCGAAGGTCCAAACCGCTACTACGGCACCGCCGGCTACGCACTGTTTGCCACCCGCTTTGACTATCCCGATCAGAACCTCGGCTACACATCCAGTGTCTCCGACCCGTTTTTTGCCGCCAACGATTTTTTCATCGACAAGATCAACCTCCCGAGCTTTGTCACGAATTCGCAAATCCTCTCCACTCAGAAGGCAGCTGGTTGGGCCTACGCGTTGATCGACGATCCCGATTTGCAGCATGGTTACCGCGAGTGGACCTTTGATGGGGTCAACTATCCGCCGGCCCAAGGACCTTGCCCTGGACCCGATTGCAACGTCACCGGCGGCGTCCCCTACGTCAAGCTTGGTCTGCTCACGGGCAGCGACGTCTTGGGCAACAATCCGGGCCTCACTCCCACGGGGCGCTGGGGCTTTGAAGTCGGTGCTGGCGTGCCCGCGACGTTTCGAGTTGGCGTAATGACCGATGGCCTCGATTCGACCATCTTCGCCGCTGGCGAAGTCTTCCTCAGCCGCGTCGTCAACAACGTGGTGGTCGATACTGTCAGCTCGGGCGCTTTGGCACGCAACCGCTTCGTCGACATGCACTTCTTCGATATCACGGGCGCTCAGCCCGGCGACCAGTTCGTCTTCTCCGCCAAGCGCGGGGCAGGCGATCCGGACTACGCCAACGCCGGCATCTCGGGCTTCACATTCGACGTCCCCTCGACCCCGGCGGGAGTTCCCGGCGACTACAACCAGGACGGCTTCGTCAACGCCGCCGACTACAGCGTCTGGCGCGATCACCTCGGTCAGAACTTCACCCTTCCCAACGAAGGGCCATCGCAAACACCCGGGCAGGTCACGCCCGAAGACTACGATTTCTGGAAAGCGAACTTCACTGGTGGCGGTGGCGCCGCGGCCGTCGGCGTGCCGGAGCCGGGCTCGCTTGTGATGCTGCTGATTGCATCGCTCACCTGCCTCGCAGCCCGCCGCCGATAGTCCACAGTGTTGGCGTTGTCGGCCGTGACATAGCGAACGTCACGCGATTTAGCGCTTCAGCCGGCGTTAAATGCCCGCCCACATACAAACGTCAAATTCTTTCCCCCCACAGGCGCCAATTCCGTATTGTCAGGAACTCTGTTTTGTTGGCCTCCATCGATTCCATCCGCGTTACACCTCCGAACGTCGCGCCCGCTCTCGCCAAAGGCGAACCTCAGCTCTCCGATTTGCAGCTCAAACTCTATGAACGCGCGCTCGCCCGTGATCCGCGCAACCATTTTTTGCTGCTCGATCTTGCCCGCGAGTACGGCCGGCATCGGCGCGTGATCGACGCGGAGTGTACGCTACGTCGACTCGTCGAGCTATATCCCGAGAGTGCCCAGATTTGTGCGCAAGCCGCCGCCGCATTTGTCGACGTCGGGTTGCCGCTCCGGGCCATTGAGCAGTTTCGCCGCTCGCTGGAAATCGCGCCGGATCAACCCGATGCCGCTGTGATCAACGGCCATCTCTCGCGTCTCACTGCGGCGCTGTGCAACCCCGCCGCGGGTTAGTGGACGTATGCGGAACGCGACGGCGGGTGCCGAGAGTTGAACCGCGGCGCTTCAGCCTGGCGACGAGTCGCGGCTTCGCGGCGCGGGCGTGCGGCGAATAAAGTACGCCAGCAATTCCGCGCGGGACGAAACGTGAAAGTGCTCGTACAGCCGCGTGACATAGTCGTGGATCGTGCGGGTGCCGAGCTGCAGCAGGCTGGCGACTTGTTTTTCGCTGTGCCCTTCCAGGAGCAGCGACAGCGTTTCCCGCAACCGCCTGGAAAGCCCGTCCCGGCTGATGTGATCTTCGGTGGCTAGCCGCACGCCGATCAACGGGGCGACCTCGTCGTGCAACAGCTTCAACAGCGCGACTTCGCGCTCGCCAAAGGGCGTCGCTCCGCTCGAACGGTCGATCGAGATCACCTCAGGCCGTTTGGGCACGTCGACCACGCGGATGGAAACGATGTAGTCGTCGCTATCGAGCGGCTTGCGCAGTCGCTGGTAGATCGGCGATGAGTGATAGTTCTCTCCGCTGTGGATCATGTTTCCAGCGACGGTCACCCAGCCCTGCTGGTTCATGCATTCATGGAACAACGTCATGCCGGGCGAAAAGTTCTCGGAAACGTCCTCAAAGCTGCGCTGATCCACTTCGGACAACGTCTGCTGCAAGAGCGGCTGCATCTGCGGCGGCACGCCAAACGAGGCCACGACGCCTAACCGCCCGAAGTACCCGTCTTCGCCGTCATAGTTGGCCGCCATCATCCCCACGTGTCCGTCGACGAGCCGGCAGGCACCTTGTAGGAGGTGTGCGCGCCACACCCGAGGATCGTCCCAGCGGTCGCAAACCTCCCGGACGAGGCGGATGACCCCCGACACTTCGTTTACAGAGACTTCCATGGAGCTGCCTCGGCAAAAACATGCAGGCCAAATGTGGGCCGAAGTGCATTATGACCAACTGTTTTTCCAGAAGCATCCCGCTGTTTAGCGGAATTGAAGGTGTGCGGTGAGGCGGTGACAGTGGGACGAGGCGGCCTGCCGGGGGACGCCTGAGAAAGAGCCCGTTTCCCGCGGTTCAGCCACCACTTAGGAGCTGCTAATGAATCGTCTCAGACTTTGCCTCGTGCTCATGGCCCTGTTTGTTGTGCCGCTCAAGTCGTTTGGCCTGGCTCTAGTCGTTCCTGCAGAATCTCTCAACGACGAAGGAAACTCCAACAACCGTTACCCATTTGCTGCTGATTTTGGCATGCGATATCAGCAGATCTATGGCGCGTCGGCGTTCGAGTCGTTTCACGAGCCACTAAGTATCTTGGGCATCGCGTTCCGTGCAGATGGTCCACTCGGAGTTCCGTTCACCGTTGAGCATCCGCAGATCGACCTCAAGCTTTCCAGGACCGCCAAAGCGCCCGACACGTTGAGCGCGACGTTTGCCGACAACGTCGGCCCCGACGAAACAACAGTCTATAGCGGCCCGTTGGTAATCTCATCGACCGCACCGGGCCCCAGCGGCGGTCCACGCGCCTTCGACATCGAGATCCCATTTTCGACGCCGTTCACTTACGATCCAGCCGCCGGCAGCCTGCTGCTCGATGTACTCACTCCCGGCATTTTGGGACTCACGGAGCTTTACCCCATCGACGCGCAGGACTCGCCCGGCGATTCCATCTCTCGCGTTTGGGGTGGAAGCTCGGATTCGATTGGAATTCTCGACCCGTTTACCGGCCCGAGCGCCGGCCTCATCACCCGGTTCACGCTTGCTCCGGAACCTTCGGCGATCACGTTGATCGTGGTTTCAGGGCTTGTCGCTCTTGGTAGCCGGCGCCGATCGATCCCTCACCGCCAACGGATTTTCAAGAAAGTCGGCTCATGACCGCACGACAACCTATCCCGACGCTCACGATTGCGGCTGCCACCAAACTCCTCTTGTCTTTGTCGTTCGATGTCGCGCTGGCGCAGCTGTTGGACCTGGCAGTGACGCACAGTATCCTGGACGAGCTGCGACAGGCGTCGCAGCAGCTTCCGGCGCGGTAGGTTTCGATCCGCCGCAATCAGAATTGTGCCGCGTCGATGATTTCGCCGTCCGCGCGATTTCCCAGCCGCTGCCAAATCGTCAAATCGATGTTCTCCTGGACGAAGCGCGACGATCCGTCGGCAAAGGCGGCGTTGATGCCGCCGGGATGATAGCTGCCGTAGCCGCCGACGATCAGGGACTCGGCGACGTCTTTTGGCTCCGGTTCGCCGCCCGTCTCCTGGTCGTCGAACATGCCCATGGGCTGCGGCTGGGCGAAGCGAGGATTGGGACCGAGGATTTGCGTGGTGTTCCGCAGCGTTGCGCGCGTGCCGGAGACCCAGCCCAAGTCGTCGGGGCGCGGCAGCTTTTCGGAGAGCAGCAGCGTCTTCGAACTGCCGTCGGTGATCTCGTCGAAGCGGATCGCGCTATTGAGGAACAACAGGCCGCGATTGTTGACGTCGATCGGTTCCTCGGTGTCGTTGTAGCAGCCGGCGTACGTGGTGTAGGCGATCGTGCCTTCTTCGTTCTTCAACTCGCCGCCGTAAGAGGGGCACATCAGCACTTCGATGCTGGTCGCCCGGACGGTCGCGTTCTTGGACGCATAGGCGCCGGCGGTCATGTCGAAGCGCTTGGCGAGGTTAGTTTCTTCCATGTAGCGAAGGATATGAACGATCCAGCTGACGTGTTGCCCCTGCGGTTCGTTGCGGATCGGGTTCGACTTGTCGGTTACGCCCGGTGGGAGCGCCTCGAAATTGAACTCGTAGTTGTGCACCGCGAGCCCCAATTGCATCACGCTGTTGAGGCAACAGGTCCGCCGTGCCGCCTCGCGGGCGGCTTGGATCGCCGGCAGCAGCAGCGCGACGAGGATGCCAATGATGGCGATCACCACCAGCAGCTCAACGAGCGTGAACGCGCGGCGACGTCGCGGCGACATGAATGGTTCGCAGGACGAAAACCGCAATGGAATAGGGGACATGTTGCTTACTCCTCGCTTGGATTGGCTGCCGAATCGGCAGGGTTGGGAATGTTGAACGTATGCGAACGCCGCACGGGAAAGCCGCGATCGAGCGGATACTCGGCGACCACTTTAATCTGCCAGGTTGCATCGGATTCGGAGTGCGTGACTTGCGTCGTCACGCGGCCGCTGCCATGGCCGGCGATTGCCTCGGCCGGCAGCTCCCACGTGTCCCCGGAAAAATCGGGGGCGTTGTTCAGGCGGGATGCCGCGCGTTCGGCGCCGGCATGCAGCAACAGCTCGGTCTGACACAGGTCGCGCTGCGTGTGGAGCTGCCGCCGCATGCGGATCGCCGACTGCAACATGCTCACCACAATCGCTGACACGATCAGCAGGCAGGTTAGCGCAACGAGCACGAACAGTCCGGAGCGTTTCCGACTGGTGTGGTCAAGCAAATATCGGCGCGGCGATTTTGGACCGGATATCATTTGCCCGTCTCCGCTCTCGAAAGCAAGTTCGCGGCGAGGCGTTCCCGATCGAGGATCGCTTCAACTTGCATGCTGATAGGATTGCGGGGTTCGCGCACAGTCTTCGGCGACGCGTCGGTCGCAGTGGAGGGCCGCTCGACGGTGACCGTGAGGGCCACGCGCGCCGGCGATTCCTCCTCGCGGACGTCGACGTCAATCAATTCCGGAAAGGCGTACTCCTCCCGGGCTTCGATTTTATCTGCACGGGCGCGCTGGCGGACGATCGTGTCGCCGCGATGCGAGTACGCGACGTCGGTGCCATCCGGCAAGTGCAGGAGCAGAAACGGCATGTCGTCTCTGGCCGCCAGGTCGACGTCGGCCGATAGCGCGGCATGAACATCGCGGCGGAACTGTGTCGAGAGCCGCAGGGCGCTCCGCTCGACGCCGGCGTCGTGCTGCGCCTGCGTGCAAATTCGCATCACGCGGCAGAGCAGTTGGCCGGTGAGCGAAAACGCGACCGTGCAGGCGGTCATCACGACCAGCATTTCGGTGAGCGAAACTCCGCGATGAATATGCATCAGACGATGGTGCGTCATGGCTGACCTCCACGATTGTCGTCGCTGGTCGCGTTCGGCTTCGAAAAATTCCAGCCCGAAAGCGTGAGCGGCGCATCGTGCCGGCCCGGCTCGCTCCAAACCAGTCGCAGCGTGATTCGTTGCCCGCCGTCGGCAGGCGTCACCTCACCTTTGATTTCCGCGCCGGCGAGCCGCTCCCGTGCGAAGTCCGATGGCGCGAGCCGCTCGATCGCCTGCGGCAGTTCGTCGCCCGGCAGCGCAGTGAGACGGTCGAGCTGATCTGTGAGCTCATCGAGCGCGATGCGATAGTGGCGCTGCGATTCGAGCAGGCGGCCGTGCCGCACCACGAGCGGCGTCGCCACGGCCATCGCCGCGATGAGCAGCGTAAACGATACGAACATGTCGAGCATGCCGCCGCCCCGCCGGGTTCGCGGCTGGCATCGACGTCGAGTGGTGGGGTTAATTGCCTGGTTCATCGCTCACAACGTGGAATAGATGATGCTCACGAGAGATGTAAACATGCTCACGGCGTTGAGCAGGACGAACGCCCCGGCGAAGAGGATCACCGCCGGCAGAATCAGCTCCGCCCATCGTGAGATCCGCGCCGCGCCCCGCCGTTTTTTCAATTGGGCCAGTTGTTTGAGGACCCAAGGCCGGTTGCCGACGCGTTCGGCCGTGTCCATTAAGTGAGCCTCCTGCGGGCTCAGCAGGCCGACCGCCCGCATGCTCTGCCAGGCATCGGCGCCTTGCTCCATTTCGTTGCGCACATAGAGCAAGCGCCGCCGCAGCGCGGGGTCGAAGTGATAGCGGGCGAGCGTCGAGACGGCTCCCGCCATGGGCCGGCCGGCCGCCGCGGCCACGCTGAGCTTTTCCAGCACATCCGCAAAATGCAGCTCGCGCCACGGCCGGTAGAGCGGACCGAACATCCGCATCCGCATCCGCCGTCCCGGCCAGGGCGTGAACCAGAACCAGGCGAACGCGATTGCCGCGAAGAAGAATAGGTACCAGTATTCTGCAAACAAAGACGCCAGGTGAATCGACAGCTGCAGCGATTTCGGCGGCGGCACGTCGAATTCTTCCATGATCTTGTAAAACTCGGGCACGATCTTGATCTGGACGAAGCTGATGATCAGCAGTCCGATGAAGAACAGCACCACCAGGTAGCTCATCGTCTTGCGGACGCGCGGCGAGATCAGCGGCCGGCTGGCGTCCGGCTCGTCGAGCCGCTCGCGGAGCGATGCGAGCAACGTTCCCGACTGCGCGCCGAAGCGAATGGCGAGCAGATCCTCCTCGCTCAGCACACCGGGGACTTGCTCCACCGCGTCGGCGAGCGACGTGCCATCACGGAGCAGATTCGCCAGGCGTTTCAGCCGTTGATACTGCAGTCCGTGTTCGTCGGCTGACCAGGCCGTGATCAAAGGCGGCAGCGGCAGATTTTCTTCCAGGCCCACGGCGAGCAGCCGCAAGAACGACCGTTGCTGCGGAGCGGTGGTCCGCCACGGGCGGAACAGGCGTCGAAATTCAGGGAACCATTCGTCCATAGTCTTCGCGCAGCACTCGCAAGCGTGGCCTCAGCCGCTGAGTCCCTCGACCAATTTCACTAGCGGAATGAACAATCCCAACACGACCAGGCCGATGACAAAACCGACAGCGCAAATCGCCACGGGTTCCACGAGTCCACTCGACCAGGAAAGCCCCACGCGGACCCGCTCGGCGTGCAAGGCGCTGATTTCACGGAGCAGGTGGATGCGGACCGGCAGCGGCATCTTCGCGCACACCGCGTGGCAGACCGTGGCCGAAAGCGGCCGGGGGTGGTCGCGCAGGAGTTTCGGTCCCGAGCGTTCGACCAGGCCGGCCAGCCTCCAGGCAGCCAGGCGCATGCGACGCCGCTGGATGCAGTGGCCGGCGATCCGCAGGGCATCGGGCAAATTCACCCCGGCCTCCAACAGATCGGCGAGGTAGCGGGCAAACCGCGCAACCGCGGCGCGATTGCCGAAGGGGGGGCGAATCCAATCGCTGAGCCATGCCAAAAGCGGCCGTGGAATCACGCGATCGGTGTTCAGGAGCACCAATGCCAGAAGTGCGAGGACGACCAGGAAGATGATTCCGGTCCAGCTGGAGAGCCACTTAGCCATGCTGAGCAGCAACTGCGTCAGGCCAGGCAGGCTGAGGTCGAAATCATTGAAAATCTGTGCGAACTGTGGGATCACGAACAAGCTCAGCCCCAACATCACCGCCAACGTCAAACCCACCAGCACCGTCGGATATGCCAGCGCCACCCGCCAGTGACGGCGCAACTCATCGACCCGTTGGGTCTCGGAGAGGAATTCGCTGAGCATGTGGCCGGGGTCACTTGTCGAAGTGGCAGCGCTCAGAAGCGGGATCCAGTAGTCGGGCAAGTCGGCGAGCGCGGCGGCCGCTTCGGACTCGTTGCCGCGGGCCAGGATGCGACAGACGGCGACGAGCTGCCGCCGCTGCCGGCCGGAGGGCAGCTCGTCGGCATAGGCGCGGAGCGCCGGCGTGATGCCGCGGCTGCGTTCGAGAATCTTCGCCACGTGGGCCTGCAACACCGCCTGCTCCAGGCTCACATCCAGCGGCTCGAGCGCGACGAACTCCTCGTCCGCGGGCGAAGCGGCCGCTGATGAAGTGGCTGCAGATGTTGACGCTACGTCCGTCGCAGTACCCGGCGGCGTCGACGACGCGTAGCCAATCGATTGCACGGTGAGCCCTTGACTCTCCAGCTGCGCGATCGCCTGTTGCACGTTGTCGGCGTCCAATTCGCCGGCAACTGGATCGCCATTTGCATTCAGGGCTTGGTATCGAAAGCTGGCCATCAGATTTTAGTTCGCTTCGCGAAGTGTTCCAACTCAGGCAGGCCGCCACGCGGACAATCCGTACAGCAACTGCACCAACGGCACGAACAGCAGCAGCGCGTACACCAGCGTCGCTGTGCCGGCCACCAACACCAGCGCCACCAGCGGCGCTACGGTGCGAAACCGCGCGGCCCGCCGCTCGGCAGTTTCGCGGTACATCCGGGCGGCAATCTGCAATGCCCGGACGCGGCCCGTTGTTTCGTCCGCGTGCCAGATCGCCCAGCGGAGAAACGGCGGGAGACGCTTGGCGGACGCGTCGTCTGCCTCGTGCATCGACCCAGAAGAAGCGTTTTCGGCCAATCGCAGCGCGGTGGCGCGCAGCTCCGCGTCGCCGCAGCCGTCGCCCGCGACCCGCAGCGCCTCGCCGAAGTGGACGCCGTCTTCGAGCAGTTCGGCCAACGTGGTTGCGAACCGTGCGCAGCGCTCCTGATAGAGCGTCTTGCCCCAGCCAGGAATCCAGCGTCCCGCGCCGGGGATGCCGGCGCCCGGAACTCCGCGCCGCCACCACGACCAGAACAGAAACGCCAATACGACAAGCGGCGCGAGGACGGCCCACACCGGCAGCGTGGCTCGCAGGAGTTCCAAAACGAGCAGGCCGGGACTGGGCGTCAACCGCAACTCGGCATACAAGTTGCGCAGCGTCGGTTCGAGAAACAAACAGAGTGACCACAGCCCGGCGTACAACAGGGCGCAGATCACCAGCGGATAAACGAACCCCGTCGCCAGGCGGGAGCGCGAATCAGCGACGGAATCGGCGACGGCATGTGACTCGTCGAGCGCAGCGGCGAGATTGCCTTTGTAGAGGCCCGTCTCAATCAGGCTGCGATACGAAGGGGGCAGATCCTGATCGTCGCCCGTCAGTGCTTCGGCCAGCGATTCACCCCGATTCATCCGCCGCGAGACCGTGGCATTGATCCGCTCGAGCGCCGCCTGCGGGCTTCTTCCGGCGGGCGAAAGGTCGAGCTCCAGGGGAATGCCCGCCGCCGAGAGCGCTGCCAACTGCTCGTTGAAGGCCAGGTAGTCGTCGAGCGTCGCCGATTCCATGCGCGGGAGCGGACCAAAAGAGAATAATGCGGGAGGAGTTGTGTTCCTGAGGGGTAGATGCGCGGCGAGCGGGAATTTGTCTAACCGAAGCGGCGTGACCG
>JBFWSG010000056.1:24389-35751 GCA_050248495.1 Pirellulales bacterium
TAGTCGTCGAGCGTCGCCGATTCCATGCGCGGGAGCGGACCAAAAGAGAATAATGCGGGAGGAGTTGTGTTCCTGAGGGGTAGATGCGCGGCGAGCGGGAATTTGTCTAACCGAAGCGGCGTGACCGGCGACCGCAGTTCCCCGGCTCGCTTTGGCGGCGAGAAGGGAGGTGCCGCTTTAGAGCGAGAGCCGCAGCACTTGGGCCTGTTGCCGCCGCAGTTCCGTGAAGGCGTCGATCATCCGCCAGTCGCCGTCGGTGGCGCCGACCGAGGCCACGGCCGTGGGCACAAAGAACTCGTCGAATCCGGCCGCCATGACGATTCCAATCGGCCGTGTACTGCGCGCGTTGTCCTGTTCGAGCGTTCCGCCCACCGTGGCCAGCAGGAGGACGACCACCGCCGCCCGCCGCAGCCAGCGCTGCGCCCGGCGTTCGTGCCGCTGCAGCCGCGCCGCCTCGAGAATCCGCGGCCGCAGATCGTCCGACGCGCGGACATACCCACCGGCGGAGCGAATCAACGCCTCCACATCGGCGGTATCTGCGGACGAATTGTCGAGCCAATCAGCCACGGTGCACCTCGCGCTGCGACTTGGCCAGCCGCTTGGTCAGCTTGGCGAGCGCATATTGATATCGACTGGCGGCCGTGTTCGGCGACAAATCCAGGATTTGACCAATTTCTGCGAAGGTCATTCCTTCCCAGATCTTCAGCACGACGACTTCCGCCTGCTCGCTCGGCAATGCTCGCAACGCCGTCCAGACTTCGCGGTGCGTTTCCTCGCGCTCCAGTTCGTCGACGCGGCGAAACGTGACCAGGTCGGTGAGGTCTCCCAGCACGGGTCGATTCTTCTTCCGGCGGCCCAACAGCAGAACCTCGTTCCGCACCATCCGCAGCAAGTATGCCCACGGGCACCCGACCGTCGCCAGCAGCGCCGGCTCCCGCGCCACGCGGACGAGCGCCGTCTGCACGCAGTCCTCGGCATCGTGCTGATTCCGCGACAGGGCCACCGCAAACCGCACGAGCCGGTGGGAGGTGAGATCAAACAGCGCCCCCAGCGCATCGATCCCCGCCACGGCGAGTCGATCCGTGCAATCTCGGACGCGCGATGAGAATTCGTTGTGACCGGTCATCTAACGTTAACAATGCGCGACTGGCCCGCAGTTGTCTAAGAAAATGTTCCGCCGGCCAAAATCCGTGAATTGACAGGCGAGACCAACGCGGGCCTCCATAATATAGGGATTCGACGACGATTTTTATTCCCCGAGTGCGTTTCAGCTGCGCCGAAGCGCGATTTCGTCGTGCATTTTGCAGCCTTTCCGCCACTAGCTAGGATTGCAGCCGCCACGTAAATTGCGAGGTATCGGCTACTCATTTGAACCAGGCCAGGCGGAGGGGCGAATCTTTTCGCCCCTTCTGCGGTTTCCATCGATCTAACCAATCGAACGATCCACCGGTCCGACCGATCGATCGACTCACCGACCCACCGACCAACCGACCAACCGACCAACCGACCAACCGAGGCGTGCCATGCAACCGGTCTCTCGACGTTCGTTTCTCCAGTCTTCCCTCGCCGCGGCGGCTGTGTTGGCCACCAAAGCTCATGCCGAATCGACGGGAAATGTCGATTTGCCCTTCGCCTTGATCGGCTCGGGAGGGCAGGGGCGGCACGTGGCATTCCGGCTGGCGGCCGAACCCGGCACGCGGCTCGAAGCGATCTGTGACATCAACCCGGCGAACGTGGCCGAAGTGAAAAAGGTTGCCCCAGACGTCCGCGTCTATGAGAGCTGGAACGAGATGTTCGAGAAGGAGAAGAATCTGCGGGCCGCCGTGGTGGGCCTCCCGGAACATCTCCACTCGGCCGCGTCGATCGCCGCGCTCGATGCCGGCAAGGATGTGTTCTGCGAAAAGCCGATGGCTTACAGCCTCGACGAGTCGCGGGCGATGATCGCCGCCCGCGACCGCAACCAGCGCGTGCTGCAGATCGGCCAGCAGCGGCGCAGCAATCCGCTCTATTATCTCGCCGAGCAGATGCTGCAAAAAGAAGGGTCGATCGGCGAAATCATCCGCGTGGATGCGTTCTGGGATCGCTGGACCGACTGGAAGTTTCCGCTGCCTTCGGTCGAAAAAGATTTCCGCCCGTGGGGCTACCCGACGCTCAACCACCTGGTGAACTGGCGGCTGTACCGCGCCTACGGCCACGGCCTGATGACCGAAAACGGCACGCACCAGATGGACGTCTCCGGCTGGCTGCTGGGCAACCGCCGCCCGCAACGCGTCTCCGGCATGGGCGTGACGCGCTTCGACGATCAGCGAGAAACGCACGATGTCGTGGCGGCCGACTACGAATTCGACGGCCGCACGCTCGTCCGCTACACCCAGGACCTCCACCAGGGCACCAACTATCGCTGGAGCTACGGCGAGCTGTTCATGGGTAAGGAAGGGGCCCTGCGGATTACGTCGGAGCAGGAGATTCACCTGATCGACAAGGATCGCCGCGAGAAGCGCGTACCGATCGCGCAGTTGGGCGACTTCGAGCTGGCCGGATTGCACACCGCGTCGGACGAACTGACGAAGGCCGAAGCCGACCGCGCCGGGGGCGGCCTGCGGTCGTTCAGCTATCAGAACGAAATGCGAATCTTCGCCAATTGCGTTCGCACCCGGCACGCACCCGCCTGCACCGCCGAGATCGGCCACAACTCGATCGTCAGCACGATCGTCGGTACCGAGGCACAGTACAACAACGAGCCGCGGGCGTTCAATCCGGAGATGTTCGTGTAGGCGACGCTCGGTGGGGACGGCGGATTAGGAATCGGAGAGGCGCGCATGAAGTCTGGTGGATGGTTCGTATCGAAGTCTCTATCGACAGCGGCATCCGCGTGGGCCTGCGGGCTGATGCTGTTGGCGGGCTGCTCCAGCACGCCGACCCGCGTGGAAATGGTCGAAATCGATCCGGACGACGCCGCGGCCCAGGCGATGGCTGCTTACGATGCCAACAAGGATGGCAGGCTCGCCGACGACGAGCTGCGTGCGGTTCCCGGTATTTTGAAGTGGAAGCAGCTCTACGACACCGACGGCGACGGCGCCGTTTCGCAGGCGGAGATCGTCGCGCGGATCGAGAAGTGGCAGAGCGATCAACTTGCGTTTTGCTCAGTCAGCGCGAATGTCAAGCTGAATGGAAAGCCTGTGAAGGGTGTGGAGGTGACGTTAGTGCCGGAGGCATATCTCGGCCCCGGCTTGAAGCGGGCCAAGGGTGTCACCAATCGCCGGGGCAACGCCGTGCTGACCGTCGCGTCGGAAGATCTTCCCGAGGCGATCAAGGTCCGCGGCATAAGCGCAATGGGCGCTTACACAGGTACTTACCGGATCGAGCTCAAGCACGCCAGCATTAACTTGCCGAATGTCTCGCGTGACGGATTACAGTTAGGCGAAGAAGTCGCACGGGATACGATCGACACTACGTTTCGGCTTGATTTGGCGACAAAATAGCGCGGAGTTTCAACTCGCTGCTGCCGTCACGTAGTTATTGCGGGCGGGGTTGGCCGCCATCAAGCCGATTGCCGTTCTGGCGATGGATCTCGGCGTCAATGTCATAGGCGATAAACTGGACGGAGCCGTCGCCAAAAGCCATGTTACATCCGCCGGCATGGGCGCTGCCAAAGCGTTCCTTAAAAGCTTCCGTGCCAGGCGTGTCCTGCACTGGGACGCCTGCCGTAGAACGACAATTGTCATCCTGGTATCCGCTCCACATCGACCAGTCATCGCCGTGTTCTTGCCCGGTCTCGTATTGGAGCGGGTCGATATTTCGTTCGCCGAGAATGTATGTCTTACTCATTCCATCGGTGACCGCGCTGATTTTCACGGTGCTGCCGCAGTAGGCAGTGCCGTTGAGCAGCGGCAACCCGGTAATATCATCCTTGAACAACTCTTGATTCGGATTAGGCGGCCACTTTCCGTTGTTGCCGCTGTCCGCCAGGGCAATCGTCGCGGGCGCAACGTCCTCGCAAATCTCTTCCAGTTTTTCGATGTCGCCAGCATTGGCTGCGTAATCACTGCGAGCGACTGTTTGCGCTTTGCGACTGTTGGCAGGCGTTTGCGGGATACTGTTCGGGTAGGGTATCGACGCCCGTCGCGTGGGACAATTCAAGTAACTGATCGCAATTGATTCGCGGGTCTGGAAGACCGCCAGCTTTTGGTTCGCGTTCAATCCGGAGCCCATATCTCGCACTTGCTGCTCTTCGATAAACGGGAGGATGTTATAGACCCAACCTCCCGGCTGCCGTACATCGAATCCACGATCGGGATCACCGACCCAAAACCCAATCCAACCCGCAGTGGGCAAATGGCCGTGTGTCTCGGCGTGCTGGATCATGCCGAGTCCCAGCTGTTTGACTTGGTTAGTGCACTGCGTGCGTCGTGCGGCTTCTCGCGCAGCCTGAATCGCCGGCAGCAAGAGTGCTACCAGGATCCCGATGATGGCGATCACCACCAAAAGCTCGACCAGAGTAAACGCGCGACGTGCGAACGCGCGATTCCCTGCAGAGTCCGCCAAGACCATTGCCACTCCTCGCGAAAGAATGCCAAGACGAGAACTTCCGAGCGACTCGAGGTTCCTCCGTCGAGTAACCTCTTTACGGTAGTGGATTGAATCGCAAAGGTCCAGCAGAAAGGGAGGGTTAGGACCGCAATTAACGCCGCGAAAAACGCCGCGGAGTTGCGGACGGTCGATCCGCGTTGGCGACGATTTTCCCCGGCAAAACGCGGTTTTTCGTTGACATCTCGTACGGTTTGAGATAGCTTGGCAGTTTGCCATTCGGCGAGCCGTACGGACTTATTCCGTTCGATGCGGCAGCGGCCCGCGAGGTGGAACATGCGGAAAGACAGGGGCATTCTCGGCTTATCGGTGCGCCGGCAAATGGTCCGTCGTGTCGCCGTCGCGATGCTCGTGGGGAGCGCTTCACTGCCCGCGGCGTCTCAAGCGGCGGTGACCTCCAGTTCGCAACACGGTCTGCAGGACAACAGCTTCAACTCGCTGATTTCTAACACCGATCTCATCCAGGGCCGGCAGACGGTCGACGAGGACGTATTCGAAAACCCGGTGGACAGCCTGGGCAATCCGGTGCTGCCGGGCTGGCATCCAGCGAACACGAATCCCGCCGATCAACTGGCGGCGTTCACCGATGGCCTGGGTATCAACCCGACAACCAACCTCAGCGGCCTGCTCAACGACGCCAACGTCGACAATCCAAGCGGTTATGCGGCCAAGGTCGTCCAGTATCCCTTCACGACGCCGGTCGACATCGGCAAGATCAACATTTTTACGGGCAATCGGCTCAACGCGGACAGCCGCGTTTTTGCCAGCGCGTATATCGAGTATTCGACCAATGGCGGATCTACGTTCCAGCCGCTGGGCTACTTCCGCTCCGATCCATCCGGAACGATCAATGACCCCATGAATCCGGCGTCCACGTTCAACCCGGCCGTCAAGTCGACGATGCTCTCGATCTATAACGATGCCAGCCCGACGATGGCTTCCGGCGTGACCGACCTGGTAATCAATCTATACGCGGTCGGATCAGACATCGATGAGCTCAGTCCGACTCGGGGCATCCACGGCGATCATTTCGACGGCGTGAATCCGCTCACGGGCGTCGACGACGGCATCCGCTCGGCGTTTGTCTCGCCGCTGGTCTTCGAAATCGACGTGCTGCCGCCTTCCGCGCCGGTCGTGGGCGATTACAACGGCAACGGCAAGGTCGACGCCGCCGACTACACCAAGTGGCGCGACACGCTTAACGCCAATGTCGCCAATGGCACCGGCGCCGATGGCAGTGGCAACGGGGTGATCGACCAGGCGGACTACAACATTTGGAAAACGAGCTTCGGCAATGGCGGTGCCGGTGCCGCGGCCAACGTCGTGCCGGAGCCGGCTACGGCGGGCGTGATCGCGGTCGCACTGTTCGCCGTCCTCGGCCTGCGGTGGCGCACTGAGTCGCGCGGTCACGGTATTTTGAATCAGGCGCTCTAATCGTTACGATCTCCTTTCCTGTTCCTCTTGAGGCGAGTACCAATGAGACTGATCTTAGCAATTGCAACTCTGGCCGCGCTGGCCGCGTCGGCGACGGCCGCGGTCACCAAGACTACCACGCATGACACTTCGGCGACTGGTTTGAACGGCCAGATTGCCGTCGGCGACTCAATCTCCGGTTTGATCGCCACCGAGCTGCCCGGCGACCTGGGTTGGCATCCGGCAGTTTCCGATCCGCTCGACAAGCTTCCGGCGTTTACAGATGACTCCGGAATTCGAGCCACAAACCTGACCGGCCTGCTCAACGACCTCAACCCGCCCGCCACACCGGTCGGCGTGCCCGTGAAGCGCGTGCAGTACGATCTCTCGGGGCCGACTTCGCTTGCCGAAATTCGCGTACTCTCGGGCAACAACCTTAATAGCGACGGCCGCGTCTTCTCGACGTTTACCGTGAGCACTTCGACCAACAACGGCGGCGCGTTCAGCCTGCTTGGCTACTTCGAGTCGGATCCGCTCGGCACGATCAATTCGGGCGGCACAAACGGTTGGAAGTCGACGCTGGTGAGCCTCAAGGACAACGCGGGACCGCTTGCCTCCGGAGTCACGAATTTGCAGTTCGACTTTTATTCTGTGGACAATACGGGCGGCCAATACCGTGACCCGTTCGATGGTGTGAACCCGTTCACGAGCATTGACGACGGTTTGACCGCAGCATTCGTGTCGCCGCTAGTTTGGGAAATCGACGTAATCGCCGTTCCGGAGCCGGCTTCAGCAATGTTGGTGCTGATGGGAGTCGTCGGTTTGGCGTCGCTGCGGAAGCGCTAGTGTATGGCGGCGCATCGACGACCGATGCAGCCACAGTATATCGAGTGTGTCAGATTCTCGAGGGCGGTGGGCCGCAAGGTCGCCGCCCTCTTCCTTTGGCAAGACACAGAGCTGCAGATGCCGCAAATAATTGCAGCCAGACTGCAGGTTCAGGCACGGTCGCAGCTAGCCCGGCCGTGTTGCCGAACGCGTCGCGCCAAATCGTGTAGTCGCCCGCATTGATAACGCCGTCCCCGTTGCCGTCCGCCGCCAGATCGACATTCGAACCAAACGTGGCTCGCCACTTCGCGTAATCGGCGGCGTCCACCGTGCCGCTGCGGTCGTAGTCGCCGGCAGGTAACACGGAGAGCGCGCCAAGCACGTCGATCTCTCGCACCAGCGGTGAGACGTAAGCCGCCGCCAGTCCGTCGTCGATTCCGGTGAACGGGTTCACGCCGTCGAAAGGATCGAGCATCACGCCCGGTATGTTCGCCGCCGCGTAGAAGTCGAACCGCAGATGCGTCACCCCTTCGACGATCGGCGTGCCGTCGTCGTGGAAGATCCGTACGAGCGTCGACCCCTTCGCCCCGCCCGGCGTGCTGGCGTTGTTTTGTGAGCCGGAGGGGTCGGACTGAAAATACCCGAGGAGGTCGTAATCGACGCCGTCGGTCGAGGTCCAGACGGCCGTGGTCGAGAAGATTCGTCCATCCTTGCCGTTGTTACCGGTGAAGATGCGGATCTCGTCGATGTCATGCGGCGCAGCAAGATCGTAGCTGACCAGTTTCGCGGGCGAACCCGGCGTGGGAAAGTCGTTAAGCAATCCCGTGACGCCGCTCCCCAGATCGCCGACGCCGTCGGTGAACGCGGCGAGGCCATTGGGATCGTTCGGGTTCGTCGAAGCCGGGTTCGCCGAGTGCCAGCCGATGTCGCCGGCGAGCACGGTTGGAATTCGCCCCTGCAAAAGATCGCTGTTGCTGAAATGAGTCGAGAGCGCCGCGTCCGAAAGCGCGTGCTCCGTGGTGACGCGCAAATTCGGCCCACCGCCGCCGCCATTGCGGGCCACGAATTCGTGGTAGGAGAGTTTCGGCTGGTTCGCGCCGTTGACGATGCCCCAGCCGCCGGTACCGTCATCCGTCCACTGGTACCAATAGGTACCGCCGACATAAGCCTTCGACTCCAGAAAGTCGTAAGCGGTCGCCATGTTGTCGCGCTGCAATTCTTGCGTGTTGGTGCCGACGGTCTGCCAACCGAATTCCGTGACAACCACACCCGACGGATCGTTGTTGCTGGCCTGAGTCGCGCGGACCGCATTGAAGTAGTTCGCCAATTGCGAGGTAGGGACCGCGGAGCCCTGGCTTATGTAGAAGTGATAACCGAAGTCGTCCCACGGATAGCGCCGGCCGACATCCGACTGCAGAGAGTCCCAAACGCCGCCCTGGTTATACACCTGCTGCATGTAATCGAGGGCCGTCGAAAAGCTGCCGCCGATGTCGTGGGCAAACAGTCCGCCCGACACCAGCTGCGCGCCGCCGGAGCCGACGAGCGCGTCGGCATCCAGCGCGCGATAGGTCTCTGAGAGCAGCCGCGCATAGACTCGCGGCAGGATGTAAGTGCCGCCCGCATTCTTGGGATCGCTCGCGTAGCCGGGGTTGGTCCACGCGTTCGGCTCGTTCCAGAGCTCCCATTGCTGGACGTCGTTCTGGTACCGATTCACCAACAGCTGTGCGGTGCTCGCGTACTGCGAGACATAGGAATTGAATCCGTCTAGGTCGGGATCGTCGTTCCACGCCGCCTGCCCGCCGGCCACGGTTTCATTCGAAAACAGCCCGAGCACCTGCAGCCCGGCATTGCGGGCATTGGCGATCACCTGGTCGTACATCGCCAGCTGTGCGGCATTCCAACTGGTGGCGCCGGAATCGAGCCGGAAGTTGACGCGGATCGACTGCGTGCCGGTCGCGGCAAATTCGGCCGCCTTCTGCGGCGTGAGCACGACGCTCCCGTTCCAGACAGGTGCACCGGCGTTAAGGCCGTGGAACAAATCGGCCCGCGCGGCGGAAAACGTCGCAATCGCTGCCCACAGGCATAGGCCCCCGCGAACTAGTCGTCCCATCTCCGCCCTCGCCGTCTCTCCGCTCCGCTTTCGGAAGTCATTATTGTACTATATTTGTCGCCAGATATCGGCAAAAAGTAGTTGAATCTCGCAGTGCTTCGTGGTCCTGACGATCTCCATTCGACCATCGCGCCGGGCGCTCGATTGCCACGTGGGGATCGTCACAAGAACCGTGTATAATGGCGTGGCTGCGTCGCAATAGGCAGACTCGTGCAACGCGCGATGAATTTAGCGCGTGAGACAATTGATGGGCAATCGGGGAGCGAATTTGGTTTGCCTGCTGGCGCTCGCGCTCTGCAGCGCCGCGCGCGCGGATGAAGGCGCGCTTCGCTATCGGCGCGACATTTTGCCGATCCTGTCAGACCGCTGTTTCAAGTGCCACGGGCCCGATTCGGCCAGCCGGCAGGCGGGCTTGCGGCTTGATCGCCCCGAAGATGCCGCGGCAGAACTCGATTCGGGTGCACGAGCTATCGTGCCGGGCCAGCCCGCTGCGAGCGCCGTCATCGAGCGGATCGACTCGAAAGACGCCGATCTCATCATGCCGCCGGCCGACAGCGGCAAGACCCTCAGCGCGAACGAACGCGCGCTCTTGCGCCGCTGGATCGAAGCAGGCGCCGCGTATGAACCCCATTGGGCGTTCGTCGCGCCGCAGCGGCCGGAGGTGCCGCAGGTGCAGCATCATGAACTGGTGCGCAATCCCATCGATGCCTTCGTGCTGGCGCGGCTCGAAGCGGAAGGGATCGAGCCCGCGCCGCGGGCGAGCGCAGAACGGATCATCCGCCGTCTGAGTTTCGATCTGGTCGGATTGCCGCCGACGCTCGCCGAGATCGACGAATTTGTCGCCGATGACACGGCCCAAGGTTTTCAGCGTGCCGTCGATCGGCTGCTCGCGTCGCCCCATTATGGCGAACGGATGGCGGCCGACTGGCTTGACGGCGCCCATTACGCCGACTCGAACGGTTACCAGAACGATTTCGCCCGCGAGATGTGGCCGTGGCGCGACTGGGTGATCGACGCCTTCAATCGCAACCTGCCGTACGACGAGTTTGTGACCGAGCAGCTGGCCGGCGACCTGCTGCCGAACCCGTCGCAGAGTCAGCGCGTGGCCACCGGCTTCTGCCGCAACAATCGCACGGTCACCGAAGCCGGCTCGCTCCCGGACGAGTGGCTGGTCGAAAACGTGGTCGATCGCACGGAGACGTTGGGCACGGTGTTCCTGGGCCTGACAGTCGGCTGCGCCCGTTGTCACGACCACAAGTTCGATCCGCTCTCGCAGCGGGACTTCTATCAGCTATTCGCCTTCTTCAACAACGTGAATGAAAAAGGCGTATACGAAGAGACTCGCGGCAACGTGGCTCCGCTCATCAAGGTGACGACGCCGGAGCAGGAACGGCAACTACAGGAGTTCGAAGCAAAAATCGCTTCGCTTACCGCGCGCAAGACCGAGGAGCTGGCGAAGCTCGCGCCGCAGCGGCTGAAATGGATCGAGGCCCTCGCCAATTCGAGCGAGCAGCGGGAGCCTGAGGCCGCGGCGACGATCGCGCTGCAAGATGGATCAGCCACCGCTCAGACGGCAATCGTGAAGAATCAAGTCGAGCCGGACGCAGAGTCCAAAGCTCCCACTTGGAACACCGGACTCTTCGGCGAGGTCGCCACGTTCACCGGCCAGGAGGAATTGGAGTACTCACAAGTTCAATTTCCGCCCGCCGACCGGCCGTTCAGCGTCTCCGTGTGGGTCAAACCCGCGGGCGATGGGGCGATCATCTCGAAGATGGACGACGCGGCGGCGTTCCGCGGATGTGATTTGTTGATCACGTACGAAACGAAGCTCGCGGTCCATCTGATTCACGAGTGGCCCGCCAACGCCGTCAAGGTTATCACGAAGCAGGCCTTGAGTCGCGACAAATGGACGCACATCGTGGCGAGCTATGATGGTTCGGCGAAGGCGGCCGGCGTGAAGATATTCTTCGACAGTCAGGCGCAGGAACAGGACGTCGAAACCGATCATCTTTCCGATTCGTTCGCCACGCAGCAGCCGTTTCGCGTCGGCCGCCGCTCGGAAGGCTATCCGCTTCACGCACAGATTTGCGACCTGCGGCTGTATCAACACGTGCTGAGCAAAGAAGAAGTCGCCGCGACGCTGCGCGGTTCCCTGCACCGCGTGCTGCGAGCGACCCGGCCGGATGCGCTCGAACCGCCGGCGGTCGAGCAATTCAATACTCTGATGCTGACCTATTGGGATGACCCCGCGGTCGCCCCGACCACCAAAGTGGTGCACGATTTGGAAGAGACCGTCGCAGAGCGGGCCAAATTTGACGCGGCGATCCCCACGACGATGGTGATGGAAGATCGCAAGGAACCGCGCCCGACCTACGTGCTCCAGCGCGGCCAGTACGACCAGCCGGACAAGTCGCAGCCAATGAATCC
>JBFWSG010000057.1:0-35262 GCA_050248495.1 Pirellulales bacterium
CAGCCAACTTCACCGGCGACTTCGTCATCCGACGCAACTGAGTTTGAGCCATCATCAGTCCTCCTGCTCTGGCCCATAACCTGATCCTTTCGATAAATTCAGGCAAGATTGATTTCTACAGAGCAACATAAACACTCAACTCTCAACCCCAAACACTCGACCATACACGTCCTCGGGGTGTGCCGGATTCGCACGCGACCTTGCGAAGGTCGAAGACCAGGTTCAATTCCTGGCGAGGACATTGGGAGAGTTGAGGGTTGAGAGTCGAGTGTTGAGAGTCTGAGGCTCTTTCACCTAACTCTCAACGGTCAACGCTTGATGCGACCTGATTGGGGGAGCGCAAATAACCTTACGGCTGTGTCTGTCACAAAAAAATGCCTTTTTTGTGAAATCTCACCTCCCGAATTGAGGCGAATTCGCCGTGGTGGACAAATGGAACGCATGTTCAATCTGGTTAATAGACTCTACCCGCTTGTCGTTAGAACGAGATTCCAGAGTTTTACCGTGCCGTCGGAGGCGCCCGTGGCGATGAATTCGCTGTTAACCGCAACGCAACGGATCGGGCCGACGTGACCTCGAAGCCTCTTTACCTGTTCAACGGTTCGCCCATCGTAAACTCGCGTAGCGCAGTCTTCACTAGCTGAGACAATCCAGTCGCCGCTCGCGCTGTACGAGACTGAAAGATAAGCGCCTCTGGATGCTTCGCACTTAGTGTCGAGCAACTCGCCAGACTCTGCGTCCCACCGCTTCAGCTGTCCGTCCTTGTCTCCAGTGATTAGGTAGCGGCCGTCGGGACTGAACGACAAGCTCCACAATGCGGTTCCCGAATCTTGTATGGGAAATTGACCAGGGAAACTGTCGGTAAGTGCGAGATCAGCGGTTCTTTTCTCGGCCTGATTAGCGCCGAGCAAGTATGCCCCGTCCCAAATCCGAGCAGTTCCATCAAGACTCGCCGACGCAAGACGCTGCCCGTCGTGGCGGAATCGCACACCTCCATACGCGATGGGACGACGGTGTCGGCCGAGATGGATAACTTGCGATCTGCACTCTGCATCGACAAGATTGACAGAACCATCACCAAGACCGATGGCTAACCAGCGGCCATCTGGACTGAAATCAACGGCAAAAATCTCTTGACTTTCGCGGTGTTCGAAAATGTCCTGGCCGGTCTGTATATCGAGCACCTTAATCACACAAGCCGGCAGGCCATCGTCGAAACCGGCTACGGCGAGACGCTGCCCGTCGGGACTAAACGCCAGACTGAAGACGTGCGTAAAGCGCTCGACGAACGCCTGCAACGACTCCCCACTGACGGTATCCCAGACTTGAACGTTTCGTCCTTCGCCACCGGCGGCGACTTGAGTACCGTCGCGACTAATCGCGACGCTCCACACTTCGTGTTCCAAATTGAGCGTAAGTCGTTCTTCTCTTTGGTTGTCGACGAGCGGGTTCGCATCCCAAAGATGAATCGTCCGGTCGTAACTTGCTGAGGCCAGCAGTCGGCCGTTTGGGCTGATGGCCAATCCAGAACAAATGTCGGTTTGGGCATGGAGCCTGAGAACTTCACGCTGGGATGGCACGTCCCAAATCCTAACGGCCCGATCTTCTCCCGCTGAAATCAGGCGTCGCGCGTCGAGCGGATGGAATGCGATGCATGTGACGAACCCGGAATGTCCGCAAAGCTCACGGTGAACCACCTCGTTTTCGACATCCCAAACGGTGAGTCGACGTGCAAAATATCCAGCGGCGAGATGCTTTCCGTCGGCGTTGGGGCTAAACGCCAAGCATGCAACTGGCCACGGATGTTCCGGCAAGCGAAGCTTTCTAATTACAGTCCCGCTACGAAGATCCCAAATGCGAATTACTCCGCCCCAACTACCGGACGCAAGGAGCTTACCGTCAGGACTGAATGCGACGCTCCCAGCCCATAATTCATGACCCTCAAGTCGATGAATCAGCTTGCCAGTTCTGGCTTCCCAAACTTGAACGGTACCGGCCTCGCTTGCGGCTGCCAGAATAGCACCGTCTGGGCCGAAGGCGACGCAACATGCCATACCGACGGCATAGACCTTAAGGCCAGGAAGAGGCGAGAGAAATTCGCTGCTCAACTTCACGTCCCACACTCGAATTAATCCGTCGTTGCCTGACGACACAATTTGATCGCAGTTCGCAGGGTTGAAAGCCACACCGTATACATAACCGTCATGACCACGAAGGGTCGTCAGTGCGCCGTCTCGCAGGTCCCAGACTCGAATCGCACCGTCGCCACAGGCCGCTGCAAGTCGGCTCCCGTCATGGCTGAATGCAATCCCGCGGAACTCCGCGCTCGTCGGCGCTCTTAACACGGTCGGTTCCGTTCGCCAAAACCGTTTAAGGTAGTGCCATTCCCAATTGCGGCGCTCAGGAGAACAGCGGTTCAAGAGCTCATCGGCGCGTCCCGGATGGGGCAAACTTGCCGTCAGATCGCGATAAGCAAGCGAAATTCGATGGTAGTAGAGGTTTTCGTCCGCCTCGCGCCGCAACAGTTTTTCATTTTGGGCCTGGCGACGATACTGGAGTGACGCGAGCGCACCTCCGCACGCGATAACTGCTAAGAGAATACTGACGACAGCATTCCCCCCGAGCGCAATCGCTATGGTTAGTAGGAATACAATTGTCGTCAGGCCCGCCATCGCCGGCTGTCGACGACACCATCGCCAGAATTTTTCGACACCGCTCATTCGGCGCGCCCGAATCGGCTCACTGCGGAGATATCGCCGCAAATCCTCCGCCAGATCGCGGGCGGTCGTGTATCGTCGCTGCGGCTCCTTGGCCATTGCCTTCAGGCAAATCGTTTCCAGATCTCGCGGAATCGATCGGTTGAGTGTATGAGGCGGCTTGGCCTCTTCATTCAGTAACTGGGTCAGCAGCGACTGCGTCGCGCCGCGGAACGGCAAATGTCCAGTCAACAGCTGATAAAGAATTACACCCAAACTATAGATGTCGCTACGGCGGTCCACCCATCGGGACTCTCCGCGGGCCTGTTCCGGGCTCATGTACGCCGGGGTTCCGATCAACTGACCGTCGATCGTCATCGTCGCGTCGACCGAAGTTCGCCGCGCCATTCCAAAATCCATCAATCGCGGTTTCCCAGACGCATCGAGCATGATGTTTGCCGGCTTTACATCGCGATGCACAACCCCCATTTCGTGGGCATAGTGTAGCGCGTCCGCCAATGCCGCCAACAGCTCCGCGACGACTCGTTGTGACGGCCGGCCTGTCGACAGCACTTCGGCGAGCGTGACGCCTTCGACGTACTCGCTCACCAAAAATGGAACGTCTTTAGAGTGGCCGATTTCATGGACAGCTACAATTGCAGGATGCCTTAATTGCGCGACGCTGCGTGCTTCGCGCAAGAATCGCTCCATTTCATCGTGATTCGATGAATTGCAATCACGCGGAACTTTGATCGCCACGATTCGATCCAGCTCTGGATCGTGGGCTTTAAAGACGGTGCCGAACGAACCGACTCCAACCTTCGTCAACACCTCATAGCGTCCGAATTTTGCTTGGTGGATTTCCCTATCTGTCGCTTTGAGAGCCGCTCCGATGCTTTTCGTGCCAACTTCTACGGCCGAAACCAAATTTGTCCGGGATGCAGCGCAAAGTTGAATGCCGCCGGCAACATTGAGTGCTCGGTGAAAATCGACTTGTGCTCTTAGCGACGACGCATGTTCCGGAAATCGTAACGTGAGCTCTTCCAGCGCCGAAGGGACATGGTCCCTTTCCCGCAGCAGATATTCATGATAGATCAAGTCCACCGCGCTCTCGTGGTCGAATCGCAATGCAGGGAATCGATCGAGATATTCCTCAGCGCGGCATCGAATGCCACGTTGCCACCGCATCGACTGATCTACACGTGCTAGTCGCGAAATCTGAGCGCTATCGACAACATCGGAACGGTTCAAGAAGCCCGCCAAATCGGGCAGTGCCTCGTCGGCCCACATATTCTCAAAATCGTCAACAAGATGATCGGATTCACTCATACAACCTGGCCAAGCCAAGCTTCTTGACAGCCCGTTCGATTCCCCGCATCAATTGCATCCTTCGTGCCTGGGGCTTTCCACCTAAGGCCAGCGCCACTTCATCCCACGAGCGACCGTCGGCACGAAGGTCGGCAATTCGAAGCTCTTCGCTAGTCAATTGTTGGCGCATTGCCTCCAGTATCTCCTGATTCGCATACACGTCGCTCGGCGCTTGCTCGGTCGTTGCCAGAGTTTGCAGGACGTCGTGGTCGAGCTGAGTCCTCCGCATGTCGCGTCGTTGGCGATATTGCCGGCGCGCCGCCGACGCCAACTTGTTCCGTGCCATTTGCACGAGCAGGCGCGCCAACTGTTCTGGACTATCTAAATCATATTCACCGGCCGCGGCGCGAATAAAAAAACTTGCGAGTACCGATTGAACCACGTCCATCGAATCGAATATCCGCCGCAGGCGTGTATCTTCCAGTTGCAAACGCACTTCGCGGCGGACAAGAGGTTCGTATCTTCGCACGAGTTCAGCTGCCGCATGTTCGTCGCCGGCACGAACGCGCCCGATCAATTCCTGGAACGCATCGGCATCGGTCATCGCAAACTCGCTCTCCGGACGATCGAGCAGTAATCGTGCGCCGTGGTCGTTCCATTTTAGCGCCGTGCCGCCACAAAATAAATAACCGAGTTGTGCGTTTTGCGCGTCGACGGCGATGAAATAATTGGGCCAGACCGGAGCGTGTGCATAAGGGACGTCACCCCATCCAAATTATTCATAAATATTACGCATATTTAACGCCGCAGAGCAGCGGACGTTCGCGCCGCGCCTCCATCTGGACGACCTTATTATTCCTTGTGTTGATTCACAACGGAGAACGTCTCATGATCACCTCGCGACTCGGTTGGACGATCAAATTCCTGCTCGGCGTGTTATTTCTTAGCACCGCGAAAGAACTTGCATCGGCCGAAACACTACGCTTCGTGACGCCACCGTCCGCAGGTGCCACAGAAGGAGAGGCCAGCGTTTCACCGACGCGCGACCCATTAAGAATCCAGTACCTCATCCCCGCTTCAGACTTTGCCGGGCTGCCCGAATCGCATCGCTACATCGTGGCGTTCAACTTTCGATCTGACCACACGCAGACCCAATCCATCGACTGGCCCGCCCCTCACGAACGTGCCTGGATGTCCACTACGAGTCAATCGAGCCTGTCCGAAGTATTCGACGACAACCATGGATCAGACAAGACGCTCGTGTATGACGGGCCTATGACGTTTTCGCTGCTTGGTTCGGGACCCGTCGACGGTCCAAGGGAATTTTCCGACGGAACGTTGCTTCATACGCCATTCTACTACGATCCAACTCATGGAAACCTGCTCGTCGAATTGCAGGACTTTGACAAAAACTTTCCTGAACCGGCCGTTATCGATTTGGTCACGATACCAGGCAGTGATATCCGCACACTTCTCAATATCGGTAACGCCAGCGCGGCCACTGGTGTGCTCGTTCCAAATATCGTTACGCCGATCCGCTTTGAATTCGCAGTGCCGGAGCCATCCGTTTTGCAATTGATTGTGTTAACGTTGCTCTACCCTTCCTCTGGCCGCAGGAGGTTCGCTGGTATCTCAATGCGATGATCCGCGACAGCACCCTTCAGCGTGATGGCGAGTTGAAGTACGCGCGTCTGCGATTTCTCGACGAACGACCAATCGCACGTTTCAAAGGAGTTTGCCATGATTCAGACGTTCTGTGCCAAATTTGGAAAAATCAAGCGGTTTAGGCCGACATCCAAAGGGCCCGTCAATCTCAAGGGCAAATTGCGCGGCAGACCAATAGATCAATTTTTCTCAAGCGTCGTGCTGTTCGGCGGTCTGTTGTTGGCGTCCACCACTTCCGCCAAAACGTTCCACATTAATTCCGACACACTTGCATCGGCAGATTCCGAGCTCGACGTCCTCCGCAGCGCGTATTACCTGCGCGCAATCGGCCGCGATAGTACGACGCCGGCCGCCGATCCGCACGATTTGAACATCCAGCTCCAGCGCCATTTCGACTTGGTGCTGGCTGCACTGGTGGCCAACGGCGAACGCAGTCTCGACGTTGCGTTGAGCCGCCTGCAGCGGTCACGAGGCGAGTTATGGACCGACAACGAGCGCACCGCCTGGCGGCAAAGGCTCGCTCAGCACCGCGCGCTCAACATCCTGCGCCTCAGGATTTATCAACTCCGTGGCCAGTTTCCTCGAAATGAGCATGTCTCCAGCCGCGCCGTGCCCATCTTCGTCGACAAGCACGACACCGCCTGCGCCGTAGGCCATCTGATGCGCGAGAGTGGCTGGGCCGACGCAGTCGCTGCGATTCAACGTACCAATTGCTTTGTTTACGTGACCGATGTCCGCAACGGCCCGCTGGTCGCTTGGGTGCTCGTCTCCGGCCTTACGCAGGAAGAGGCGGCGCTGATCCAGCCATCCTATAGTCCGCAATATACCCCGCCGCCGTTCGACACGGGACTCGATGTGCTCACGTACGGCGGCTCGATCACCAAGAACGGCCTGCTCTTCGACAACTTCAGTTTTATCGCCGGTGAGCTCGCCGACCCCGCATCCTTTCCTCAAGTGCCGCCGACGACGAACCAAGTCAACTTGGCCAGGCACGGTGCCACCGTAGGCCAAGGCGCACTTCAATCGTTTGGCTCCACCGAACCTGTTTTCGATGACTGGCTCTACGTTGGCGCGCAATCGTCGGGCGATCGAATCTTCGACGGGGACGACACGTGGGGCATTCTATACTCGTACGACATCGCGACGACTGATCCCACTGATCGCCTGGTCGCTGCGTCGCTGAAGAGCAGTTTTGCGAATTTTAACATCGGTCCCCCGGGCTTCGAAACCTGGATCTATCCAGGCGGAGCCAGTGGGGCTCCTGCCCTAGCCCATTTCTTACTTGAAGACACGCTAAATGCCTTTGGGGTCCGGTGGCTCGTAGACGAAGACTCGGCGTCGTTCGCCCCGCAGCAAAAGCTCACGGTCGTCACTGCCGTGAAACTTGAAGGCCCGGCCATGTTTAGCTCGATTGTCCACTCGTTCCAGATAGCTCCCGAGCCCGCCGCAGTAACACTTGGGCTCTTGGCAATCGTCGGAATCAGCGTAAGTCGTCGACGCTACTAAGGTCATCGGTACGCGATCTTGATGCGTCCCTGACGGAGATGGATGCCGTGACGGACGCGTTCGAGTCAGCGGTGCGACGCCGCGCGACGGCGCTGGGTCTGGAGATCGTCTCGGTGGGTGTGTGCGACGTCATCTTGCCGGGCGAAATGAAGGACCTGATGAACAAGGTCACGGAAGCCAAGAAGGCGGCCGAGGCCAACCTCATCGTCCGCCGCGAGGAAACGGCCGCGATGCGCAGCCAGGCCAACACGGCCAAGGTTCTCGCCGACAACCCGACGCTGATGCGACTTCGCGAACTGGAAGTCCTGGAAAAGGTCGCCACGAGCGGCAAGCTCAGCGTCGTCGTGGGCGAAAAAGGCCTGGCCGACCCCGTGGTCAATCTGCTCTAACACCAGACTGATAAATTCGATGAAGTCCACACCGGAGGCCGGGAGCAATCTCGGTCTCCGGTTTTTTTGTTTCTGTCTCGCCAAGGCGTCGCCTTCGTGCTAACTCCCTGTCGATAGAGTGTAGTGGTATACGCCGGATCAAAAGTCTTGGCCGCACGCCTGGACAAGGGCCGTCACTTGCAACGTCCGGACGGGCATTTCGTGCACCAGATGCTGACCGGCTAGCCGGCGCAGTTCGTTGTTTACAGTTGTTCAAAGTTGACCCGAAGCCTTGGGGCCCGACTCGATCTGAGCCAAGGCTCTCGTGATTTCATGTATGATGCCCGCGATCATATCTGGTCGACACCAAATCAATGCGACTGCATCCTGGCCCTGATTTTATCCCTGTTCGAGAATGGGGAACGACAGTCGCGACCGCGTCGTCACTAGAATCTTAGTGCGACAAAGCACATTGCAGAGAGAGAAGACTGAGCCGTTTTGTAGGTTCTCACCTAGTCGCACGACCAACTTCACACTTTCTTGATGCAAAAAAAGTCGAAGCTCCCCGGGTGGGACTCGATCCTAGTCTCGCCGCATTGCGGACACGTTGGACTAGTATTGGATTCGCGTCTAGATCGTTTTGCCGCTTACGGCTATTCGGTGGAAGTGGCTGATGCCGTAATGTAACCGTATTGCGTTTGCATCGCAAACATTGCCCCCGTCGTGCCCGATTCGCTCAGTCGGCGTGAAACCATCGCAACCTTGCGTGCCTCCGGACGGTTCGTCTTCGACCGCGAACGAAATTATCGCAGGCTGCCGATCTCCAACAAGATGCGAACTCTTTTCCGCACTTCGGACAGCGGTCAGTGGACCGCGGCGACGGAAGCGTCTAACCGTTTAGTGGTCGATGCAATCTCCGTCATGATTTACAAGCAGCGAACTACAGCATTATGTGTGACGTCCGGAACTCTTCGATACGACTGTCGACTCAGAGAAGGACAGCAGATTGACATATTCAGCGATGCAAAGGGTATTCGAGGCGCATCAAACTGCGGGTGAATTGATTGTCATTCCGTGAAGAGCTACAAGATAGTGAAATTCCAAACCCTACGGGCACAACTGCCTCGGCGCCGAGCAACTCGCGAAAATGGAGCTTGTCTTGCAACGTGTTGCGCGGATGTAAGAGACTTTTGTTGTTGTCAACAAACAATCTAACCGGATTGTTCGGGACCGCCAACCAGCCGTTATGGCTGACTCACTCCCTGTCCGTCGTCGACGCTGATGGCGTAGGCCATGTAGTAGTCGTCAATCTCGTCTCTCAGAAACGTGACGTGTCCGTCGACAAACGCAGCGTTAACCCCCCCCGGGTGCAGACTGCGGGGCGCGGCAGAGAAATAGCCGGCCAACCCAGGCTTGTATGGTGCCTGCCGACAGGGCATGCCGAGCTGCTGGGCGGTTGCCATTTGAGCTCGGCCCACTTCGGAGTCCGATGCACAGCCTCGCAGGGTATCGGTGTTGGGCCCCTGATTGTTGGGAGGTTGCGTTTCGCCAAGGCTTTCAGGGCTGGCTAAGTACGCGGCCCGTATCGCCGCGATGTATTCGTCGCCTTTCCCCGTACCATCATGACTTCTCGACCAACCGAGCGGATGCATGTCGAACGCTAACAGAGTCGCGCCAGTCCAAGGAAGCGCCCAGGCGCCGCGTTCGTCTGCGGAATAGTCCAGTGTCCGCACTTCGCTGAAGATCAGCGTCCCCGAGGTACCATCTTCAATCGATGCCAGCTTTTGTCCCCCAGCGATAAGCGCCCCGCGATAGAGCAGCTGCAAATCGACGTGAAAAGGGCTGACGTAAGCTGCGTAGTTGCCTTTGGCGCATTGTGCCGACGTGATGTCAACAATTCGATACATCCGTCCATATGCCTCATCGCTCGGGCACAACAGCGACGGCAGCGGTTCTTCTTGCGGCTGATTCGCCTGTCGCGCCACGCTCTGCGTTAAATCAAACTGGTCGAACAGCGCGGGTTGATCGAAATAGGGGAGCAGCATAACAACCCAGCTTAATTTTACGCCTCCACCTTGGTCGAACACGTCGACCGGCAAACTCGGATACTTCGGATCCGGCGCTGTTCTCGCCAGACCGCTTGGTGGCAGCAACTTATGCGCTGCCTCGAAAGCCAGCGATGCCACGGCAAGTTGCTTCAGATTGTTGACACACTGAGTTCGACGCGACGCCTCTCGTGCGGCTTGGACTGCGGGCAGGAGGAGCGCCAGCAAGATGCCGATAATGCCCAGCACGATCAGTAATTCAACGAGGGTAAAACCACCAAGTTGCGTAATCGCGTGCGAGTTGACGCGCGTATTGAACGCCGGCGACCCAACGTCAGAGGATTCTAGAGCTGCCATCGTCGAGATCCCGCGTCTATCTTCCCTGACGATTGCAGAAAGTCGAACTGCTTCGGCCATGCCGCGAATACCAGATCGTTTGTTCCTTCCCGGTCGACCGGGTGAGCAAAACTATTCACAACTCGCTCGTCGTGCCGCGCGCTATTCAACGCAGCGAACAACAACGACGGTGCCTGCGCAGGGTAGGCCGATTTCAATCCGCGCACGCCTATCGGACGTGCGACGCCCTTCAGCTCGAGTTGAATTAGCACAATCGCCAGGGGCGACATCGTCTGCGAACTTCCGGTTTCTGTATTCGCTAGCAGCCCCGCGGTGGGGCTCCCGGCCGCTATAAATTTCGGGAGCGTCTCAGTTGACTTGGCGACCGTTTCCAATGCCGGCACTGTGGAACCGCCGCCAACTCCAACAGACAGGCTGTCTCTCCAGACTGTGTAATCAGCTGCACTAACTCGCCCGTCGTGATTTCCGTCCGCCCGTAGATCGCTGGCAGAGTCGAAACTCGACTTCCACAACAGATAGTCGGCGTCGTCGACGATGCTGTCGTCGTTGAAATCTCCGGGAACGTTTACGGCAACGAGCGACAAATTGTTCCGCCATGTGGTATAGTCCGCGGCGTCGACGCGCCCATTTCGATTGCCGTCGGCCAGCAACTCGTCAATCGAGCCGAAATCTGTCTTCCACGTCGCGTAATCATCGGCGGTGACGACTCCGTCGCCATCGTAGTCGCCGACGACCCCCGACGAGACCACGATGCGAACGGTAGCCTCCTCCGATTGTTGACGAAAGTCGGACGCGATATAGCCGAAGGAGTCGGTGCCTCTGAAATCGGCATTCGGGGTGTAGCTAAGGGTGCCGTCGGTGCAGAAGATCAAACTGCCGTGGGTCGGCGCCGAGACGAGCACCGCGACGAACGGATCACCTTCCGGCTCAACGTCGTTTGCCAACACGCTCGATGTTGGAACGAGCGGGATTGCCGCTGCGGCACCGCCAGCGCCTGAACCGACCTGTACTTCAAAGTAGTCGTTCTGAGACAGTGGCGGACCGTTGGTGCCAAGTTCGCCCCAGACCCATGACCACCAATCGCCCAATAGCAGGTCGACAAGCGGACCGATATTCAAAGGAGCTGGTGGTTCCGAGCGCGAGGCGACGAAGCTGTCCCAGAGGAATGGATCCGGCGAAACAATATTGCCGGGATAGCAGAAGTAACCTGCCAGCTCAGGATCCATGCAGGCAAACGGGTGTGAATTCGGATCCTCCGGATCACCCACGAACGGATCGGAAATCGCCGTCCCGAGCAAACCGTAATCAACCGCAGGTGCCAGGCTGCCGTCGAGCGTTCGCACTTCAAACTCGACCGTGTAAGTTCCGGGATTCAAGAAAACGCCCGGCAGGCTGCGTCGTTCTCCCGGTGGAGCGGCGATCGTCGCCACGACCGTGGAGTTCTGGTCCTTGATGGTTGCCACGACCGCCGACGGCACGGCAGAAGTCGAAGTGTCCGCCTCCAGGACTAGGTGAAAGAGCTGCGGTCGGCCGATGTAAAGTGAGTGTACGTTGCTGCTTATGGTGTCGCCGACCGTGCCGGTCGCCAGCGGCTCAAGTGTCACGGCAGAGCTTGTGAAAACGACCCCAAGGTGGTAGTTCCCCGAGTCGAAGGGCCCACCTGCGTCGGCGGCTTCAACACGGATGATGTAGTCAGAGGTCAAAGCTATACCGGTCACTTGGACGACCAACTCGCCGCCACCGTTGACGACCACCTCCGCTGCTATCGGATTCAAGTCCTCGTCAAGTACTGTAAGCTTGGGGATTAAACCCGCTTTGTCGAGTGAGCGCGCAGCCACGGTCATCACGTCTAGCGGTGTCCCGTCGACTTTTGGCGACTTGATTACGTAATAGTCGACGTCAGACGAGTCAGCGATGCTCGCTGTGATCTCGTAGCGCGCGTCGTCCACGAACGCCGGCAGCGAATCCAATTCCATTCCCATAGTCACTTCGTCATCGGCGTGGCCGTCGTCGTTCACCAAATCGGTCTCGTTGGCGTCAAAAAACTTGGCTAGCTCCTCCTGTGGGAGCGATCGATATTGGCCGTTTGCCACAGCGTCGATCGCATTTTGATCGGCGAGGTTGATTCCGTCGAACCTAGTAACTAAGGAATAGCCGCCGATGCCGAATACATCGGTCACGGCCCCGGCGACGCTCACATAGTATCGCTGATGTGGCGTCGACGTTGGAATCTGCAGGGTCAACACGGAGCCTCCCACTTCCTGCAATGTGGCATGATTGACTTGTTGCTGGGCCGCGTCATAGATCGTTACGTCTGGCTGCAAAAGACTGATGCCTGACGTGCGGAGAGCAAAAGTGACCGGCCCGAAGTAATCACCCGGAGTATCGACATAGAAAAAGTCGACATCGCTCGCAGACGTCACGTCGCCGTAGATAATTGTGGGCGCGGTGCCATCATCCCCATTGGCGAATTCCCAAAGCGACAATTTTGCTGCGGTGCTGAACGAATCGTTGTCCGTGTTGCCGCCAATCGCCTCGTTGGCATCGGGAAGGCGTATCCCATGTAGCGATTGCAGCGCCGCAATGTCGGCAACGGTAGGCATTTTGACCGTCGGACGCCCTCCCGTGGACAATGGGGATAAAGGATCGGAACTGTCCTCCAGGCCGAATACGTTCCCCGCCTCGTGGAGCGCGACGGCCAGGATTTCATCCGGCGACTGGTAGCCAAACTGCGAATTAAACAATACATCGGCGAGCCAAGTTCCGGAAACAAAGTTGTCGACCGGCACGGATACCGCGCCGACTTCCGGCGAGATGGCAATCGCCCCGATGCGAATGTCTCCGAACCGCTGGTCGCCTTGGGTGGCCCCGGGACTACCGAACGCCTGCCCGCCGTCGCTAACGACGCCGATGTCGGCATTGGTTTGTGACGCCCAAGATTGAAAGCCACGCAGGATTTGCTCGTGCCAAACCGCGTCTACCGCCACGGCATCGAACGTCGCGGCAAGCGAATTCGACTGCCCGGCTGCCGCAACGCCATCGTCCGCAAAGCTGAGCGTGAAATGAGGGTCGAATGCCACAAGCGCGCCCTGCGCATCAAGCGCGAGGCGTTCTTCGAGCCGCTCGACCCGCAGCAGGCGCTGTCGCCTGTCGGGACGGCTGGCAGCCGACTTGGTTTGCTTCTTTCGCATGCACTACTCTTCGTGACTGGGGCTGGCGACTAGCTCCATCTTCAACTGACTCAAATCCTGAATTCTTGTCATTAGTTCTTCATAGCCAGGGAGTTGTCGCAGTTTCTTCAAGTCGGGATCCGACTTGGCCCGCGCCAATAGTTTTGGCTCCTGCTCCAGGGCCCGGCTCAACATCACCAGCCCGCGCGCGCCGTCGCGGTTTTCAGGGCTCGACGTGAGCGACAAACAACAGGCTCCCTGGAACAACGTCACCGGATCGCATGACTCTTCGAGCGCACGCTTTAAGTCGTCGAGCGCCTCTTGCCGCCGATCGCCGCGGGCACGGAGCACGGCTCGGCCGACCAGAGCACTCGCGTTCGAGTCATCAAGCGCAACCAAGGCGTCGAGCGATTCCATCGCTTCCTGGGCGAGCGACAGTCGATCTGCCGTGACATACACGACGTTTTTTAGCGCCAGTCCCGATCGCGGATTTAGCGCGAGCGCGCGACGGAAATCGCCGAGCGCGCCGTCCGGATCATCCCTCATGCGCGCATAACCGCGGGCCACCCAACCTACCTCGTCGGTCGGCTCCTCGGCTAAACCGCGCGATCGATCCTCTTTGGCACCCTTCACGTCGCCGAGTCCGGCTCGAATCTGCGAACGCAACAAGTAGGCCCGCGGCGGAACGTCGCCGCCCGCGATTGCTGCGTCCAAATCAGCCAGCGCCAGCCGAAGCTCGCCGGCCGATTCATATGCCAAGGCGCGATTCAGTCGCACACATTTCAAGTTTGGCTCGAGCACCAACACGCGCTCGAAGTCCTCGAGCGCGAGCGGGTACTCGCCGAGCTGTGTCCGGCAGGTCGCTCGATTGTAATATGCGACGTACGACTCGCCCTGAAGCGCAATGGCCGTCGTGTAGCAGCCCTCCGCGGCCTGCAATCGCCCCAGTCCCGCGTTGGCATTTCCCGATAGCAACCAAAGCACCGGATCGGTCGGATGTTGGGCGCGAAGCAATTCCAACAACTTGAGCGCCGCCGCGAATTCGCCGTGAAGCAATTGATCTTCCGCTTGCAGCAACTGCTCCAGCGGACCGTTAGCAGAAATTGCCGAGCCGCTCGGCGTCTCCGCTGGTCTACCGAGCTTGGCGAGTAGCTCGTTGCGTTGTTTCACGACGGCCGACTGCGGACTGCCCAACTGGCGCCGATCACAGGCAATATCGTTGTATCGAATGGCTTGCCTCCAATGATCCCTTGCGGTGGCATCGCTGGCAGCGAGTTTTCCCAGAATAGCTTCGCCGCGGGCCGCCAAATAGCTCAACTCGACGAGCTGATAGTCGAGTGTTTGTCGCTGATCGGACGGCAAGCTCTCGTACTTCGGTCGAAGCTGCCACTGGGAGTCGTTCGGCAATCCATATTCTGCAAGCGTTTCGGCTGCGACGGCGACTCCCAGCGCCACGAGCGACCCTTCGCTGTCAGGCACGCTCACCGCCATGCGGGCCGTTGGCAGTTTGTTCGTAAACTGCACGTATTGTTGCTCGGCCTCAAGCCGTGCCACGTACTTGCCGCGGGCAATCCACAGTAAAAGGAAAATCACCGACATCACCCCCACCGCCGCTGCGAGCGCGCCGAGCGACATCGCGCGCGGGTGCCGACGCCGCCATTTCCTCGCCCGCTCGATGACGGACGGATTCGCGGCGTACTTGAGCGGCAAGTCATGGAGCTGCAGATCGATGTCGATCATCAATTCCTGCACCGACCCGTAGCGTGCTTCCCGGTCCGGCGTCAGGCATTTTGCAACGATCGCCTCGACCGCAGGCGAAACTTGTCGATTGAACCGGCGGGCCGAGGGGGCTGAGCCGGTCCGATCGATCAGCATAGCCTCGATCACTTGTTCGAGCTGGCCGTCGCGGATCGGATAAGGTTGCCGGCCAGCCAGCAGCTCATACATAATCACGCCAAGGGAGTACAAGTCACTGCGGGCGTCGATGTTGCCTCCGCTGCGAACGGCCCGCAGATGCTCCGGCGCCATGTAAGGCAGCGTCCCGCCGACCGCCAACGATTCCGCCCCGTTGACCACCAGCTCATCCGAGAGGTTGAAATCCAACAGCATCGGTCGGCCGTCGTCGGTCACGAGGATATTGGCTGGCTTCACGTCGCGGTGGATGATGCCGCGGCGATGTGCATGATCGAGCCCCGCCGCGACGTCGGCGACCAACTTCAACACAATCTCGACATACGCCTGCGGCGAGGACGAGCCTGGTTCGCTGTCCGTTCTGAAACGCGGCGCAATCTCAGGCTCGAGTCGGGTGCTCTTCGAGAAGACCGGTTTCGTGACCAAGGTGTCGTCGTGATAGCCGGCCACAGTGCTCAACAGCGCCTCGGCGGAAATTGGAAATTCCTTCTTGCCGGCGGTCACGCTCACGACGTCTGCGAGCGTGCGGCTGCCGAAATAAGGCATGCAGACTGCCAGCAAACCGTTGGACTCGTGTACAGAATAAATCGGCACGATGTTTGTGTGCTGCAGCCGCGCCAGATGCTGCGGTTCGAACGAGTGCGTCGCCGTGATCTTTAGCGCGACGGGTCGCCGCGCCAAATCCGACTCTTCAGCGAGAAACACGCGTGCGAACGCGCCCCGACCGATTTCGGTGATCAGCGTAAATCCCGCAAGGCGATCTCCGACTTTAGGGGAAACAAAGGGGTAGACTCGGCCATTGGTGCTTTCATGTTCGCCGACCGACGCGGAAATCTCGGGCCACGCCTCGACGTCAATGCCATACAGTTCAACGAATTCGACCCGCGCGACGCTTTCTCCCGACAAACGTCGCAAGCGAAATTCTTCAAACGCCGCACTACCCAGTAACGCTGACTCGGCAAATACCTCTGGCACCAGCTGCCGATAATCGCTGAGCCGCTTCCGCGTGCCGCTTCTCCACGCGTACTCCAGATCGACTCGGATCAGCTCGACGGCGATCGCACAAAAGTTGGGATCTACGCGGTCGGGCAGGAAACCAACAAGATCGACCGATCTGCCCCGCGCACACTCCTCCTCGAACGCTTCAAGGATTGCTTCCAAATCTGCCGGCGTACGACTATTTGGAGGGGGCGGCACTGTCGACGGGCGATTCATCGATGATCTCTCGCAGCTGCTTACGAAAAGTCTGTAGCACCCGCTCCACGGTCCGCTTCGAACGCCCGGTGTTCGCGGCGATCTCCTCGACCTGGCAACCGTCGATTCGGTGCAAAATGATCTGTTGTTGCGCCTCGGGCAAACCGCCGAGAACCTCGTCGACTACCATGCGCAGCGACTCCAGGGCCATGGCGTTTGTGCTCGTTTCAGCGATTTGCGACATTGCCAACGGTTCGGCCGTGATCGTCGCGGTGACGCTCCGTTTCTGCGCTCGGTGGTGCGTCGCCAGCGAGCGTATCTTGTTCAGTGAGATCACCAGTAGCAGTCGCCAAAGTTCTTCTCCCTCCGGTAAGTCGTAGTGGCCGATCCGCACCCGGCGAAAAAACGTGCGGAACACTGACTGGACCACGTCCTCGGCGTCGAATCGTCTGGCCAAGTCGGACGCCGTGTTTCTCTCCGCCAATCGCTGCAATCGCTTCGCATATCGCTTGTACAAAGCCGTCGCCGCGTCTTGTTCGCCCGCTTGAAATCGTCGCACCAACGATCGGTCCGATCGGCCGCCTGTTCCTGCAGGAGACGACTCTTGCTCCATTGAAGGCATAGAACGGACCTTTCTCGCTATCACGGAGAGCCGATTTGTGCGCTGCGATCCGCCAATCTGCGTGCCCCAGGCCCGAAAAGAGATGAATTGGCTGAATACTCATGTTATCCGGGCGATATATGGGCGTCGACCAGCCGATGAATTTCGATTCGCCAATGCAGCCAGCAATTTTGAAAGCGCTAAAAAGCAGTTTGCCTGTTGAGAGCCGGTGTCAGAATCGCTCGACAACTCACCGGAACATCCCTTGCGGTAGAAGGCCGGCTCAGCTCATCGGCGACAGCCGTATTCTTGAGAGATTTTTGGCGGAATTCGACAGTCGGTGCGGCTCTACATTGCAGGGAGCCTGTTGCGATCGGCCGCTGAGCCAATTGGGCATGCAAGAGATGGGAAGCAACTTCTTCTAGCTGAGAGGACGTGTGATGAGAAATAGTCTCGTTTGCGTGGGCCTTGCCATATTTGGCGTGGCGGTCAGGGCGCTGCCGGCTTCGGCGACGCTATATGGAACGATGTCGAATTTCGACGTCTACAATGAAACTGAAACGGAAGCTCACGGCGCCGAAATCGAATTGGAAGGAATCCACCGCGAAGACCTTAGCCGCGACTTCCCGTCGCACTTCAACAATAAGACAATCAGCGAATACACCAACGGAGCCGTCTTTGGCACGCGGATTACGTACACTGACTACAACTTCAACGCGCTTGGCTATCTGGCGCCGACCGTCGGGCAATCGACAAACGGGCATGCCTGTGTCAACACGGCGGGCTGCGAGCACTTTGGCTTTTCGACGCTTGGCGTTCAACCGACCGCCGCGAACTATTACTGGCTCGATGTGAACGGCAACCGGATTAATAACGCAGCCATGCAGGTGCCAACTCCTACCTGGACCTATATACCGCCGGCTGTGCCGGGTGGCGCTCCCGTACTACGTGCGGAAGTCGAGCCTGTCGAAGTCCATCCCCAACAGCCAGATTCCGTTTGGATGAAAGTCTTTAAAACCGAGTTCGACCGACCGGTCGAACTCGCGGAGCTTATGTCTGCCAATGGTATCGTGCCCGAAGACGCAGCCGAGACTGAGACCGAATGGGAGTTGCTTGAGGGCGGCAAAATGGATCAGGCAGAAGACGATGTGCCTGAGGGCAAGAAATCGGTGATCCGCCGCTACGAGTTTTATCAGTACACTGGGCTCTACGATCCCGAGGAGCACGAAGCACTAAGCAATTGGAACGGCGACGGTGACCCACCCGCGAGCGAACTCGGCCAGTTTATCTCGGCCAACATGGTAGCGGCCAATTTGGAAGCTCCGGCGCGAACGCAGGGCGACTTCAACGGTGACGGCGTCGTCGACGCCGCCGACTACACGGTTTGGCGTAACAAACTTGGCTCCAATGACGACTACCACGGCGATGGCAACGACGACGGCGACGTCGACATCGACGACTACGAGGTTTGGAGGGATGGATTCGGAAATGTCCTCGATGACGGAGGCAATGGCGGTCCAGGGCCAGGAGGAGCGGGAGCCGCCGTTCCGGAACCGGCCGCAGCTGGGCTCGTTTTGATTGGTTCGGCAATCCTTCTCGTCCGCCGTGTTAGCCGGATTTCGGCTAACCGGGGCAGGCTAGTCTGAGTCTCGGTGACGGCAATTGTCGAACTCACCGACCCGACCACCTTGGTTGTCGGGTCGGCTTATTTTTGTGCACAGCATCGATTGCTTGTCGACTCTTGGCCAGTGATAGTCGTCAGCGTGAGATTCTCGCAACGCGGCCACGATTTACATCCGAAACCAAAGATGTGAATCACATCTATCGCCGCGAGCTTGTACACCGCCACGACATGACTTTTCGCGGCGCTTCACTGCAGGTCGACATTAGTAGCCCGCAGCCGACAACCACGCATATCAGCCCAAGTGTCGCGTACATCTCACACGCCGATGCCACAATCACTTGGAAATCATAATGCCGAAAGTGCTCGCCTGCGTACTTCGCGGTGCCGAACGCAACCAAGAATTCCATGGTCATCAAAATTGTGCATCAGCTGCGTCCGCAATTCCAAAATGAGTACCTTCAACTTCGGCTCCTTTCTGTCCCGAGTGAAACCCGAATTGCACTTCGCTTAGTCACTGCTGGCAGCAAGTCACAGACCACAGCGAACGCGTCGAATTCTACGGCGTGGTGTCGCAGACTGCGCCGTTCGAGGCTGTGCGATTTGGATCGAGTGTGTCACGCAATGCGCTTATGACTCATCGATTCGACGCTGCGGGAATATTTGGCGGATCGTGCCGACGGAATCAGCTTCTAATAGCACTCGTAGTTGCGGACTCCTTAGCCTTGAATTGCAGGTCCTTTTTTCGGCAACCTTTGAGGAGATGATTAATGTCTTACACTTGTCTGGGGACTCCCCCAACCAAACCCCAACGATTGCTGCCTTTTCGACAGTTATTCCGCTTCAGCGCAGTCATCGCGGCAACTTTGTTTGTCACTGCCCTGGCTATCGCGTCAGCCCGCGCAAGTTCGATCTATGGCACGCTTTCAAACTTCGACATTTACAACACGACGCCGGAGCCCTGCGAAGGCGCAGAGATCGAGCTCGAGGGAATCCGCTCGTCCGACATCGGCGGCGACTATCCCGCCAATTTCGCCAACCGCACCATCGAAGAATATTTTGACGCCTCGAACCAGTTCGCCGGCACCCGCATCCGCTATACCGGCTACAACTTCCCTGGCGCTCCTGTGCCCGGTTCGCTGATGCCGAACCCGAATCCCGTCTCCACCAACGGGCACGAACTCGTTTACACTGCGGGCGGCGAGCACTTTGGCTTCTGGCTCGCCGGCGCGCAACCCACTGCCACGCGGTTCTTCTGGCTCAATAACAATGCCGGCAACTACGAACGGATCGGCAATTTGCCCGAAACCGTACCGGGTCCGACCTGGAACTACCTTCCGCCAGCAAACCCCGGCCAGCCACCGGTCTTGCAAGCTGTCGTGAGGGTTCCTGCGCCGGAAGTGGACGTGGATCAGAAGCCCGATTCCACTTGGGTAAAAGTCTTCAAGACGAAGGTCGAGGAAGCCCCGGGCAATCTTCAGGACCTGCTCGAAAAGCTGATCTCCGGCGACCCCAACGATTCCAACTACGCTAACCTCGTTCCGCAAGGCGAAGTCGAGATAGAGACCGAATGGGAATTGCTCGAAGGCGGCAAGAACCCCAAAGAGAAGATAGACGAGGACCCGCTCGAAGACAATGACAAGATCGTAATTCGCCGCTACGAGTTCTATAAGTACATCGGCGCCGTCGACGAAGAAAACGAGCCGCTCTCGCTGTGGGAAACGCTCGGCAATCCGGAAGATCCTGGCGTCGATGTGCTCGACGACCAGGGCAACGTGATCTTCGCCGCCGAACGCGGCGACTTCATTGCAGCCAACATGGTCGCCGCCGTCCTCGTGCCACCTGTGCCGGAGCCGACGACCCTGCTGCTCGGCTTGCTAGGCATCGGAACTGTGACCGTTGTCGGCAGACCACGTGCACGGACTATGCCCGATGGAGTAAGATGATGTGGAAGATGCCGCCAACAACTGGAGCAATTTCAGCGTTGGCGGCATGCTCTACCGAGCCACGAAGCTCCTCGCTGCATTCATCTCGCGAAAATATAGCGCCAAATGTCCAGTCCTGGCCGGCCGGCTGATTCGTCCCTTCCCCGCGATGCTCTCGCCCGCAGCGAGCAGCACCGCATGGGGCGGATCGGTTGGCTGCGGGCCGCCGTCCTCGGTGCCAACGATGGCATCGTCTCTACCGCAAGCCTCGTAGTCGGCGTCGCCTCGGCGGAGTCATCCCGCGCAACCATCACGCTCGCCGGCATCGCCGGGCTGGTGGCGGGCGCAATGTCGATGGCTGCGGGAGAATACGTCTCCGTCAGCTCCCAATCCGACACAGAAAGCGCCGACCTCGCACGCGAACGCCAGGAACTTGCCGATGACGGCCCCGCCGAGCTGGCCGAGCTCACTGCCGTCTACATCGCTCGCGGTCTCGACACTTCGCTCGCGCGGATAGTCGCCAAACAACTCACCGCGCACGATGCGCTGACGGCGCACGCTCGCGATGAACTTGGCATCACCGACACATCAACAGCCCGGCCGGTCACTGCCGCCCTCACCTCGGCCGCGACGTTTGCCGTCGGCGCCGCGCTCCCCCTCGCCGTGACGCTCCTTCTGCCCGTAGCCAAAATTCCGCTCGTCGTCAGCCTAACCTCGCTCGGCTTCCTTGCCTTGCTTGGAGGCATCTCCGCCTACATTGGCGGGGCACCAGTGGGCCGCGCGATCACCCGAGTCACATTTTGGGGAGCGCTGGCGATGGCAGCAACTGCCGCCATCGGCCGCGCCTTCGGCGTCACCGCTTGACGGCTTATCTGCGGCCGCTCACCACCCGCGGTCTGCGGCCCGAAAGTCCATCCATAGTGCAGCCACGCGCAGAGGCGCGATTGAAAGACGCCAACCGAATTCCAACGCGACGCGCCCCCTATTCTGCCCCCGGCATCGGAGTTCGCCCCGAGAAACGCACAACGAGCGCCGACAGAAACTGGTTCGCTGAAAGATCTTGTAGCGAACGAAGCGCGATTTTCCCTATGGTTCGCGCCATACGCGCCGACCTACATCGGAAACGCTTGATAAGAAAGAAGTTAAAGCTCCCCCGGTAGGACTCGAACCTACGACCCAGCGGTTAACAGCCGCTTGCTCTACCAACTGAGCTACAGGGGAATGGATTGGCCGGTGAGCGTGGGCGGCGTTTGAACCGCAGCGACAATTGCCGCTCAGCATTCGTTCGCGCCCGACACCAGCCCCGAAGATTGGTTGGCTAGACTTGCTATTCTTGCCCGGAATCGGCTCGCCCGCAAGGGCGGCGAGATCAGGGGGTCAGGCCGGTTGTGCGGAACTTTTCCATCGTGACGGTATTGCCGGAGTCGTTGTATTCGACGTGGCTCATGTAGGCCTTCATCAGAGCCAGCCCGCGCCCGCAACAGCGCTCCAGATTCTCTTCCGAAGTGCAATCTGGCACGGCATCGGGGCGGAAGCCCGGGCCTTCGTCGCGGACCCGCATCCAGAAATGTTGGTCACTCGCCTTACACTCGACGTCGACCTTTTTCTGCGAGTCGAGTCCATTGCCATGGCGCATGGCGTTGATTAGCGACTCGACGAGCGCCATCTCGACCGCGAACAGATCGCGGTCCGTCCATCCCAGCAGCTTCAGCTGCGCGAGCACCTCGCGGACGCAGGGTTCGTGCGCCCCGTGCTTGCTGGGCAAGCTGGTGTGAATGGTCCAACTCCAGGAGTTTTCCGACATGCGGTCGAATCTCCGCCGGGCAGCCTCTAGGTTCCGCGAGCCCTCGCCGTCAGAATCGCAGCGGTTCCCAACCGCGCTCGTTCACAACACCGCTAGCGCATCGGCTTCATCGTCCTTGATCTGAAACAGCTTCGTGAGTTTCGTAATCGCGAAGACTTCGTAAATCTCGGGGCGGATGTTTGAGAGGATCAACTCGGCCGAGTGCTGCTTGACCCGCTTGTCGAAGCCGATCAGCTTGCCGAGCGCGGCGCTCGAGAGAAACTCCACGTTGGCAAAATTGAGCACGATCTTCTTGCGGTCGTCGCGCTCCACCAGATCGTACAACTCCTGTCCCAGTTCCTGAATTTCCGCCTCGTCGATGATCTTGGAATCGGCAAAAGTCACCACGCTGACCGGTCCGGATTCGTTGACTTTGATGCGCCGCGTCTTAGCCATGCCCAGGAGCTCCTTGCCCGGAAAAGTTTTCAGCCCGGTGAGATCGAAACAGCCGAACGATGGAAGGTGAAACCTGCCGCTGTGGCCCCGCTGCCGAGGCGCAACAGCTATTTTCGATAATACCGGTGGGGACTGGCCACTGCAAGGATTGGCGGTCGGGGCGAAGGGCGAGAGCCGACAAAACCCGCGGAAAAACCCGCCGTTCTGGAGTCCATGGGATCGCACTCGCTGCGACACTTGGCGCGTGAATTGCGGCCCCATGGCGCCGGTAGCCACCGCTATCCCGGTTTCTGCAGCGCCAGACTGTGGAGCACCAATACCGCGCCGACCGACATCAAGCACCAGCCCAGCCATTCCGGCGGCTGGAGCACCTTGCGCGGTCCGGAGTCGCCCGACATGGCGAACACCGACGCCGCCGCGGTTGAGCTCGATTGGCCCGTCCGGTCGGCCAAGAACTTTGTGGCCTTCGGGTTCAACACATACGAGCTGACGAACCGCACCTGCAGCCCGACCAGGAGCACGACCATGCCCAAGAAGAAGAATTGATTGCGATTGAGATCCATGGCCGTCTCGCTTCTTTCAGCGATCCGCTTGCCCGACGCTCTGCGCAGCAAGAGTGCTCGATGTCCATCTGTGAAATCGACCGTCCGCCACCAGGGGCTTCACGGTGCCGGCGCGGATCAGGGGATTGCTGGTCGTGCCGATCGCGCTCGGCGCACCAGCCACGACGGTCGTAGACGTCGCGCAGCAGCCGCCTCCGGCATCTTGCCGCACGCGACCGCCAACGTTAGCGATTGTAACGCCCTTACTTGGGCGGCCAGGTGGGAAGCTGACTCAGTCCGCCCTGGAGCGATTTAGCGGCCGCCCCTTCCATTAAATATTGCTTATTCTCCGCCACCAGCGCGGCGGCCAGATCGGTATGGTTGGACCAATCTCCGACGCCGAACTCGCGGACGTCCACATAAGCCTCGGCCAGACGGGCTCGCTGCTTGTGAACGAGATGGAACCCGTCGCTCGCACGGACGACGTGATAGTTGGTGGCGACGAAACAGAGCATCGCGCCGGCGGCGACGCCCATCAAGAAGGAAAAAATACGGGGCATGGACGGCACTCCTTTGCCTGCTGGATCGGCCGGCCGCGGCGACGGGAACTGGCGGCGGACGGCATGAGCAGCCGTCAAAATACTCCTTTTTTGCAACTCCGGACAATCGCAGTCTATGCCCGTCGGCAGCCGCCTCCTCTCCAGGTTCCACTTGGCCGACTTCCCGCTTCGGCGGTACAGTATGAGGGCGGCGAAAGCTGGGAAATCTTGGGGAATCCTCGCCTAGATTAACGGCTCGACCGAGAATTACTATCAGGCGGATTTGCTTAGCGCCCTCGTTCGCCTCTTACCCCCAGGGCGCCCGCGCCGTTGTAGTCCCAACCGGCGTCACGCTTGACCGTCCTAGCTTTCCACCATTCCCTGCCAGTTCCATGATCCACGCCAACCCATCTGGACGCGACTTGGACGAGCGGGATGAAACGCAGAAACAGGACCGGCTGCTCTCGCTGACGTTCGTGGGCCTACTGCTCACGCAGTTTTTCGGCTCCGTCAACGACAGCGTACTCCGTTGGCTGGTGATCGGCATCGGCAAGGAATACGTCAATAGCGGCAAGATTCCGCTCGATGCCAGCTTCGTTCTGGCGTTTGGCTCCGGATGCTTCGTACTTCCTTATATCCTCTTTGCCGCTCCGTCCGGATACCTCGCCGATCGCTTCAGCAAACGCGACGTGATCGTCGCCTGCAAAATCGCCGAGATCATAGTCATGGCCTTTGCGGTGTTTGCCATCGTCATCGGCAACGTGTACTTGATGTTCCTGGTTGTCGCCTTGATCGGCACTCAGGCCGCGCTCTTCGGTCCGTCGAAGCTGGGTAGCATCCCGGAAATGCTCCGCGCTAAAAAGATTTCTGTCGCCAACGGCGTCCTCGGTTTGACCACGGTATCCGCTCTCACCGTCGGTACGCTGCTGGGCAACTGGCTGGCGTCGCCCGAAGTCACGGGAAACCTCGGCCAGGAACACTGGTGGAAGTCGGCTGTCGTGTTGATTGGGCTCGCCGTCGCCGGCTGGTTTACGAGCCTAATGATCATGCCGCTCCAGGCCGCGTTCCCGTCGCGCACATTCTCCTGGAATCCGGTCAACATCGCTCGGCAAACCATCCGCGATGTGCAAACCTTGGCGATGGATCGTGCGATGCTGCGGGTGGGCCTCGGCATCATGTTCTTCTGGTCTTTGGCGCTGTTGGTGCAGCTGAACATCGATCAATTCGCGATTGCAGGAGGCGCCGAAGATCAAACGCAAGTCGGCCCGCTCCTGGCAGCGATCATCGTCGGGATGGGCCTCGGTTGCGTGCTCGCCGGCCTCTGGTCCGGTGGCAAGGTAGAGCTCGGCATCCTGCCGCTGGGCGCCGGCGGTGTGGCGCTGTTCTCCTACTTGCTGTATACCGTCGAGGGCGAACTGGTCGCTCCTAGCGCCACTTTCACCCCCAGCTACGCTGCAGCGTGCGCGTTCTTGGTTGGCTTGGGCGTGAGCGCCGGTTTATTTGACGTGCCGCTGCAGGCTTTCATGCAGGATCAGAGCCCGCCCGAACATCGCGGCGCCATCCTCGCTGCCAGCAACTTCCTCACGTTCAGCGGCATGTTGATCGCATCCTTCGCCTGGTGGTTTTTGCGCACTCCCGTCGTCGGCATCGAGCTCACGCCCCGGCAAGTCTTCTTATTGGGCGGCCTGGCGACGATTCCGGTCTTTATCTACATCGTGTTCGTGATCCCGCAGGCCACGATCAAGTTCGGCGCCTGGCTCTTGGCCCACACCTTTTATCGCATCCGTATCCAGCAGCGTGAAAACCTGCCCGAGCAGGGCGGCGCGATCTTGGTGCCGAACCATATTTCGTGGGTCGACGGTTTGCTCCTCTTCTGCACGTCGCCCCGGCCGGTGCGCATGATTCTCGACGGCGGGCTACTCACGAATTGGTGGACCCGCGGCATCTGCAAAATCGTCGGCGCGATTCCAATCCGCAACACGCCCAAAGCCGCCCGTTACGCCATCGAGACCGCCCGCGAAGCGCTGCAAAACGGCGAGCTCGTTTGCATCTTCCCCGAGGGCGGCATCACCCGCAGCGGGCAGCTGCAATCGTTCAAATCGGGCGTGCTGGAGATCCAGCGCGACACCGGCGCGCCGATCGTCCCCGTTTATCTCGACGAGCTCTGGGGCAGCATCTTCAGCTTCCGCGGCGGCCGCTTCTTCTGGAAATGGCCCAGCGCCGTCCCGCGCAGCGTGTCGATCTGGTTCGGCAAGCCGATCCACGATCCGCCCGACATCTTCACCGTCCGACAGGCGGTGCAGGACCTCGGCGCCGATGCGGTCTCGCAGCGTAAGAGCCGCTCGATCGCCCTGCCCCGCCTGATGATCCGCAATTGCCGCAAGTCGATGTTTCGCTGGAAGATCGCCGACTCGAGCGGCATGGAATTCACCGGCGGTGAGCTCTTGATGCGGACGATTATTCTCCGCCGCCTGCTCAATCGCCACGTGCTCGATGACGACGACAAGATCGTCGGCATCCTAATGCCCCCCACCGTTGCTGCCTGCGTCACCAACGCCGCGCTCTCGATGGCCGGACGCGTCACGGCCAATCTCAACTACACTTCCTCGGTCGATACGCTCAACGCTTCACTCCGCAAAGTGGGGATCCGCAAGGTCGTCACCAGCCGCAAGGTGATGGAGAAGCTCAACCTGCAGCTCGATACGAAGTTCATCTACCTCGAGGACATGCGAGACTGGGTTACGCGCGGCGACAAGCTCGCGGGCGCGCTGGGAGCTTTCGCCACGCCCGCCTGGCTGCTCGACCGCATCCTCGGCCTGACCAAAATCGGCGGCGACGATCTGCTCACGATCATCTTTACCTCAGGCTCCACCGGCACACCCAAAGCCGTGATGCTCACCCACCACAACATCGGCACCAACGTGCAGTCGATCGAGCAAGTGGTCCACCCGCGGGTGAACGACGTGGTGCTCGGCATCGTGCCGTTTTTCCATTCGCTCGGGTTCATGGTCACGCTCTGGGGCCCGCTGCTGTTGGAAGTCCGCGTCGCCTACCACTATTCGCCGCTCGAAGCGAAGCAAATCGGCCAGCTTGTCCGCGCGCGGAAGGCCACGATCATGCTCGCCACGCCCACGTTCCTCCGCAGCTACATCAAGCGCTGCGAAGCGGACGATCTCAAATCACTCGAAGTGGTCGTTGCGGGCGCCGAAAAATTGCCGATTCCGCTCTGCGACGCCTTCGCACAAAAATTTGGCGTCCGCCCAATCGAAGGCTACGGCACCACGGAGCTTTCGCCGCTGGTCTCGGTGAATGTCCCGGCGAGCCGTTCCCAAAGTTCCGAAGTCGACTGCAAAGAGGGTTCGGTCGGCCGTCCGGTTCCAAGCGTGTCGGTCACCATCGTCGATCCGGAAACACGTGAGCCGGTGCCCGTCGGAATCCCGGGCATGCTGCTCGTAAAGGGCCCGAACGTAATGAAGGGCTACATGCACGACCCCGAAGCCACCGCCAAGGTCATGCACAACGGCTGGTACATCACCGGTGACATCGCCAAGCTCGATTCCGACGGCTTCATCTACATTACCGGTCGGCTCAGCCGTTTTTCCAAGATCGGCGGCGAGATGGTGCCTCACCTCAAGATCGAAGAGGCGCTCGGCGACATCTTGGGCGACAGCGAGAACGGCGAAGTCCGCGCGGTGGTGACTGCGGTACCGGACGAACGCAAGGGCGAACGCCTGGTGGTGATCCACACCAAGCTCGACGTGGCGCCGACGGAAATCTGCCGCCGCCTGCAGACTTCCGGTCTTCCGAATTTGTGGGTCCCCGGCGCCGACAGCTTCGTCGAAGTCGAAGCGATCCCGATCCTCGGCAGCGGCAAGGTCGATCTAAAGGCTGTCTCCGACCTCGCCAAGCACCACTTCAACGGCAAGTCGTAGCGCGATTCGCTGCGCGACTAACGCAATTGACGTTCTAGTTGCGTTCCGATTTCGTGCTGTCTTGGCACACCCAATGTGCCGAAACGCATGCTCAACTCGCTGAAGACTCGTCAGCATGGTGTCAGCCTTTGGTATCCACCGCACTCTTCACCGATCATGATGTGACGGCACCAGAATTGCTGCATTCGCAGCAATAGCAAAGGAAGTTGCGCGCACCGCCGGCCACGGAATAACACCGGCCCGACCGCTCGACAAGGCCAGGTCGCTCTCGGGGCATCCCTCAAATCCCGAAGGGAGGCGACCATGAACGCTTTGGGGCAGACGACAAGGAATCTGGCGCGATTAGGTCGCCGCATCTCGGCAGTCTATGCAAACCGCTGCCTGGAAACGGAAAGCAAGTATCTCTCTGCCGCCTTCAGCGCTGCCGGCAAACTTTGCGAACGACTTCCGGATCACACGTCGGAGCCGTGGACCTCTTGGATTACTTACCAGATCGATCTCATTCAGCGGTCGGTCTTGTTCTGGGACACACTTCGGCGCCGCGGCAACAATTTCCTGATTCACGAACTCGCCGGCAAACCGCCCCTCTTAGTCTACAATTATGAAATGGTCGTCGACGGCCGCCAATTCGCGCGACCGGTCAACTATGCATTGGTACGCATCGTCCCGCCCAAGGGAGTCGAAATTAACGACCAGAAGCGTCCTTTCGTGATCATCGACCCGCGCGCCGGCCATGGCCCCGGCATCGGCGGCTTCAAACAAGACTCACAGGTTGGCGTCGCGCTCAAGGCCGGTCACCCGGTGTACTTCGTGATCTTCTTCGCTCGCCCCGAGCAGGGACAAACCGTTGCCGACGTTTGCGACGCCGAAAGCCAGTTCGTCGAAGCGGTGGCGAGCCACCACCCCAAGAGCCCCAAGCCCGCTCTCATCGGCAACTGCCAGGGTGGCTGGGCCACCATGTTGCTCGCCGCGTCGCGCCCCGACATCACCGGGCCGGTCGTAATCAACGGCGCTCCGATGTCGTATTGGAGCGGCAACTTCCAGGGCGGTGAGGGCGAGAACCCGATGCGCTATCTCGGCGGATTGATGGGCGGCTCCTGGACCGCGATGCTCGCCAGCGACCTGGGAAACGGCCTGGTCGACGGCGCGAACTTCGTCGCCAATTTCGAACGCCTCAACCCCGCCAACACTTTTTGGACCAAGTACTACCATCTGCTCGACAACGTCGACACCGAGCCGCCGCGGTTCCTCGAATTCGAACGCTGGTGGAGCGGCTATTTCTTGATGAACGAAGAGGAACTGCGTTGGATCGTCGACAACCTGTTTGTCGGCAATCGTCTGGCCCGCGGCGCAGCTCATGCCGCGCAGCATCATATCTTCGATCTCAAGTCGATCCGCTCGCCGATCGTGGTGTTCTCCTCGGCTGGCGACAACATCACGCCGCCCCAGCAAGCGCTCAATTGGATCGCCGATGCCTATAGCAGCACGGAAGAAATCAAGGCCAACGGCCAGACAATCGTCGCTCTATTGCATCCGGACGTTGGCCACCTCGGCATCTTTGTCTCCGGTCGCGTCGCCAAGAAGGAACACGCGCAAATCGTCGAAGTGCTCAAGTACATCGAGTCACTCCGCCCCGGCCTGTACGTCATGGAAATCGAAGAGCACAAAAACCGCGCCGGCGCGATCGACACGTCCGTCACGATCGAAGAGCGCCGACTCGAAGACCTCCGCCGCATCAACAAGCTCGAGCGGATCGACGAGAAACCATTCGAGATCGTCTCAGCGGCCTCCTTGCGGGGCGAAAAACTTTACTCGTTGTTGGCACGACCGTTTATCAAGCCTTTGGTCAACGATTGGATGGCCGAGCTCGGACGGTGGTTCCATCCGCTTCGAGTCCAGCGGTGGGCGCTCAGCAATCTGAATCCCGGCCTGTGGCCGCTGGCCGCCTACGCGTCGGTTGTCCAAGCCGGCCGCCTCGCCGCTCCGCCCGACAACTCGTATCGGCGGATCGAGCATGCCGCTTCCGACATGATCACCGCCGGTCTCAATCTCTACCGCGACCTCCGTGATGCCACGATGGAATCGCTGTTCTTCCAGCTCTACGGTCCCGCCGCCGTCTTCGAGCTGGTGAATGAGCCCGAGTACGATCGCGCTGATGAGCCGATCAAACCGCGTAAGTTGCAGCAGGTCCGCGACGCGCTCGCTGCGATCGGCACCGGTGGATATCCCGAGGCGCTCGCCCTCATCGGCGCGCTGGTTGGCAAGGAAGCCGGACCGATTCCACTTAAGCAACTCGAGCTCGTCGATCGCCTGGTTGCGACCGACGAGGTGCTCGCCACACTCTCGACCGAGCAAAGCCGCCGCATCAAAGCCGAACAGGCGGTCGTGGCCGAACTCGAACCCGAGCGGGCCCTCGAATCGCTGCCAGTGCTGCTCGCCGCGCCGGCCGATCGCAAGCGGGCACTTGCCGTGCTCGACGAAGCAGTCGCCGCCATCGAGCTCACGTCGCCGCAGAAAGCAATGCTCCGGCGCGTGCTCGCCGTCCTGCGGCGCCCATCCAGCAAGCCGCGCGTGCCTAAGCCGCAGCGAGTCCACGCAAAATGAAAGTCACGCGCCCCGCGCGTTTGCATCGCCAAACTATCCGTACAGGGAGGCAAGGGCCATGGCCAAGTGGAGCAACATGTCCAATCAAACGTTCGACGAAATCGAGCTCGGCGCTTCGGCCAGTCTCTCGCGAACGCTCTCGCAAACCGACATCGAAGTACTCGCCATCGTCTCCGGCGACGTCGACCCCTTCCATGTAAAACACAACGGCTCTCAAAGCATCCGACCCGATGCCAGCACGATCGAAGCCGCGGGTGCCGAAGCGCTCATCGCGGGCGTATTGGGCACCAAACTCCCGGGCCCCGGTATGAAAATCCTCCGCGGCAACCTGGCCTTCCAGGGTCAGACTTCGGTGGGCGACCAGCTCACCGCGACGGTTACTGCCCGCGAGAAACGTCGTCCCGCCGCCGAAATCGATTTTGAATGCCGCTGCGTCAATCAGCGTGGCGACGAACTAGTCAGCGGCTCGGTGACCGTTGCCGCTCCCACCAAGCGCGTCGAATACGATGAAGTGGTCCCTCCCGAGCTCGTCCTCCGCCGCGGCGATCCGTTCGGTCCGCTCTTTAAGGCTTGTGACGGCCTGCCGCGAGTCACATGCGCCATCGTCCACCCCTGTGATCGCGACTCGTTGCTTGGCCCGATCGAAGCCGCGCAACGTGGCCTCATCGAGCCAATCCTCGTCGGTCCCGATGACAAAATACGCAGCATCGCCCGCGACGAAGGTCTCGACATCGGTCCGTACCGCATCGTCCCTGCCGAACACAGCCATGGTGCCGCCTCGCGGGCTGTCGCCCTGGCCCGCTGCGGTGAAGTCGAGTCGCTCATGAAGGGCAGCCTCCACACCGACGAGCTGCTCAGTTCCGTCGTTGCTTCGACTACGGGCCTCCGCACCGCCCGTCGCATCAGCCACGTGTTCGCCATGGATGTTCCCGCTTACCCGCGGCTGCTGCTGATCACCGACGCTGCCGTGAACATTTACCCCAAGCTCAAAGAAAAAGTCGACATCGTTCAGAATGCAATCGAGCTAGCCCATATCCTCGGCATAAAAGAACCCAAGGTCGCCATCCTCTCCGCGGTCGAAACCGTAAACCCCGCCATCGAATCGACGCTGGAAGCGGCCGCGCTCTGCAAGATGGCCGATCGCGGTCAGATTACCGGCGGCATCCTCGATGGTCCACTGGCCTTCGACAACGCCATCAGCGTGGAAGCGGCTGAAACCAAGAAAATCAAGTCCGCGGTGGCCGGCCAGGCCGACATCCTCGTCGTCCCCGACCTCGAAGCCGGCAACATGCTCGCCAAGCAATTGTGTTATCTCGCCGGCGCGGAAGGCGCCGGCATCGTGCTCGGAGCCCGCGTGCCGATCGTGCTTACCAGCCGCTCCGATTCGGTCCGCGCGCGGCTCGCCTCCGCGGCCGTGATGGCGCTGGTGGCTCACGCCCAACGCACGGGCAAGTGCCCAACAAGGTGATGCCATGGCCGACGTCATCCTGGTTCTCAATGCCGGTTCGTCCAGCCTTAAGTTCTCCGCGTTCTTCGATCGCGCCCCGCCACAGCCGTTCGTGCGCGGCCAACTTGAAGCTCTGACCGCCGCACCCCGTTTCGCGGCTCGCAATGCCCACGGCGAAACGATCGGCGAGCGAGAATGGTCTGCCGGCACGAACCTCGGTCACGCCGGCGCAATTGAATTTCTCTTTGAATGGGGTCGTAGCGGCATCCTGCAGGGACACGAGATCGTCGCCGCCGGCCATCGTGTCGGACATGGCGGCCTCAAGTACACATGCCCCGTTCGTGTAACGGACGAAGTGCTCGCCGATCTCGAACAGCTGGTGCCGCTCGCACCGCTGCATCAGCCCCACAATCTCGACGCCATCCGCGTCGTCGCCGAGCGCGCGCCGCAACTGCCCCAGGTCGCCTGCTTCGATACAGCCTTTCACCGACGCCAGCCCCTCGTGGCCCAGCAAATCGCCCTGCCCCGCGCGCTCGCCGACGAAGGCGTTGTACGCTACGGATTCCACGGCCTCTCTTACGAGTACATCGCATCAACGCTCCCTGAAATCGACCCCCGCGCCTTCTGCGGCCGCACCGTCGTCGCCCATCTTGGCAACGGCGCGAGCATGTGCGCGCTGAGTCATTGCCGCAGCATCGCCACCACAATGGGCTTCAGCGCGCTGGATGGCTTGCCGATGGGCACCCGTTGCGGATCGCTCGATCCGGGCGTGCTGCTCTACCTCATGGATCGCCACCGCCTCGACGTCCATCAGCTGGAAGAGCTGCTCTACAAACAGTCGGGCTTGCTTGGCGTCTCAGGCATCGCCAGCGACATGCGCAATTTGCTCGTTAGCCACGATCCGCATGCCGCCCAGGCCGTCGACCTATTCGTCTATCGCGTCGGCCGAGAACTTGGCTCACTTGTCGCCGCACTCGGTGGGATCGATGCGCTCGTGTTCACCGGCGGCATTGGCGAAAACGCGCCGACCATTCGCCAGCGAGTTTGCCATGACGCAGCCTGGCTTGGCCTCAAGCTCGACGAAGCTGCGAATCAAACCGCCGGCCCCTGCATCACTCGCCGAGATAGTCAAGTCACCGTCTGGGTGATTCCCACGAACGAAGAATTGATGATCGCCCAACACACTCAGCAGTTGCTAAAATGCAAATGAACGGTTTGCCACAACAGTTACAGGAGGTGAACCATGACAACTTCCGACGACCTAATGCAGCGCATCGATGCGGAATTTGTTGCCGCCGAAGTCCGTGAAAAGAAATTCATGGCACAGCGCGAGCAGGAGTTCCAAGACCGCCAACAGCGTTTGGCAAAGTTCGACCAAACGCTGGAAGAGCTTCCTGCAATCTGGCGACCTCGACTCGACGCCCTGGCGACAAAATTTGGCGACCGAGTAAAGGTCCAGCCCAAGATCGAACCTGGCCGTCGCAGTGCCACGTTCGATTTTCAATCCGAGCTGGCCAAGATCAGCCTGCGGTTCTCGGCGATGCCCGATCCAGAAGTTAAGAGTCTTATCATCAGCTATGATCTCGACATCTTGCCGATCCTCATGAAGTTCGACCGACACGCCGAAATCGCTCTTCCACTTGATGCCGTCGACAAGGAGACTCTGGGCCGCTGGCTGGATGATCGAATCGTCACTTTCGTGAAAACGTATCTTTCGCTGCACGAGAACCAGTATTACTTAAAGGACCACACCGTCGAAGATCCGATCGCCAAAGTGAAACTCCCAAAATACGCTGCCGGAGCGACACTCGAACACGGTGGCACAAAATACTACTTCCTCAACGAAGCCACCTGTCGCGAGTTTCAAGAATCCAAGCTGACGTCTTCATGACCTCGGCATTGAACACTTGTGGCGGCAACTTTCGTCTCGTCACATCCATCTCGTCCCGGAAGAAACCTATGAGTCACCGCTCTTTGTCCGTCACGACACTTTATGAATCGTGCTCCATTTTTGTCATTTGCCTCGCAGTCGTCAGTGGGGCCATTGCGCCGGCCGCGGCCGACGAAACCGCGAATCCAGAGGCATCGCCCGACACTAGTACGTCCAATTGGGAACACCTCACCGCGCTGGGCGTCGAAATCCGCCCCGGCACCAAGCACAAGCTCGCCAGCATGCCGATGAACGATTTTGTCGGCATGCGGATGGCCGTGCCGGTCTGGATCGCCCGCGGCGCGAAGCCGGGCAAGACGCTTGCGATCACCGGAGGCATTCACGGCGACGAGCTTAACGGCGTCGAGATTGCCCGCCGCGTATTCGTCGAAACCGATCCACAGGAGCTCTCGGGCACGCTGGTTGTTCTGCCGATCCTCAATCGCCACGGCTTCCTCGCCGGCAACCGCTATATGAGCGACCGTCGCGACCTAAACCGCGCCTTCCCCGGCAGCCCAAACGGCAGCTCGGCGAGCATCATCGCCCATTCGATCTTCAAGCCGGTGATCCTCCGCTCCGACGCACTGGTCGACCTGCACACGGCGTCCGACACCCGGATCAACCTGCCGCAGATTCGCACGAACCTCAAGAGTCCCGAGGCGCTTAATCTCGCCCGCGCGTTTGGGGACGGCGTCGTGCTCAATGACATTGGCCCCGCGGGCAGCCTCCGCCGCTCGGCTCTGGATGCCGGCATCCCGGCGATCATCTACGAAGCCGGTGGCGTGCTCGTTCTGGAACCGGAGGAAATCGAGCGCGGCGTCACGGGGGTCCGCAATGTGATGCGCCACCTCGGCATGATTCCATCGTCCGGCGACACGTCGCGGCCGGCGATTGTCTACAAGAAAACGAGTTGGCTCCGCGTTCCGCCCGGCGCCGCAGGCATGTTCCTCACGCTCCTCAAGCCGGGCGACGAAGTCAAACGCGGCGACACGCTCGGCAAAGTCGTCGACCCGTTAAGCGACAAGGAGACGCCAATCCTTTCACCTGATGACGGCGTGATCATCGGCATGGAAAAACCGAACGTCGTCTACACCGGCGACGCCCTGTTCCATTTGGGCCTGGAAAAACTGGAACAATAACCACCGCAAACTTCCCCAACTAAACCCCCTTCCGCCAAACTGTCGTTTTCCCCGCTTGCGGTTTAGCTCACCTCGCGCGCCCACACATCTGCGGGTGGCCAAAAATCGCATATTGAACTTCTGTCCACTATGTGCTATCATGCACCCGTCAACGTCGCGAGCCTGTCGGCTGCCGCTGTACAGCACCCGGCGGCGACGCACACCGGTCGGGCCGAAGTAAAGGCCCCTCGCGGGGAACGGCGGATCGTGGCGGCCAAGGACTCGCCGCCACGCAGGTATCCAAGGCCGATCCAGTGCGGCGCCAATGGGACGATCGTGGCCTGATTCCAGTAAGCGACGACGGACCATGCCTCACCGCGCGGCACGGATCGGAACCCGCCCCGCGCGCGTGAGAAAGGTCCATTGGCGTAGGAAGCTTCCTACTTTTTCAACGCCCCAGGCGAGCTCGCTTCAGCGAGCGGGACGACAAACCCAACATCGATACCCGGCCCCAGCAACGCTCTTTGACAACTCAACCAATTAC
>JBFWSG010000058.1:0-3895 GCA_050248495.1 Pirellulales bacterium
ATAATTCCCGCTGGCGTCGATTGTCGAGAAGCTGTTGAGGTAGGCCGCGCGCTTCGGGTCGCCGGTGAAGCGGATGAAGATGCGGTCGGTGGGTTGGATCCCCTGGCACGCGCCGGCGGCGTCGAATTTCACGTGCGGGCCGACGCTCCCCGTGATGAACACGCTGCGGAGCTGCTTTTGGAAGCGGCCGAGCTTCAAGAGGACCGTGCCGGTATTCGCGTTGTTGTCGAGTTTGAGGTCGTCGATCACCAGCTCGCCGTGGTTGTGGTGATAAAAGTCGCCGATCTCGGCCACGGTGAAGTTCGGATGCACCACTTCCATCGAATAGACGTGAATGTCGCCGCCGCGCTCCATGAAAATGCCGCGATCGCAGTGCTCGCCGGGATAGAGCGCGTAGATTTGATGTGTAAACGCCTGGTCGTCGTTCAAGTGAAAGATCGTGTCGCAGGTGTCCGCGCCGATGAATTGCCAGTAGGTGTTGTTGGCCTGGCCCATGGTGCCGGTCTTGGGCTGGAACAGGATCGCATCGTGGAAGCCCATGAACGTGATCGGGGCGATCCAGACAAAGCTGGCGTTGGGCGGTCCAGGAATGCTGCTGGCCTGCATCCGCAAGCCGACCGCCTGCTTTTGCGGCTTGGTGTTGCGCGCGAACCAGGCGTCCTGGCTCGGAATGTCAAAACCCCAGACGCTGAAGTTGCCGAACCGCCAGCCGAAGCCGCCGTAGAGCAAACTCGCGCCGTCGGTGAAGCCGTCGGCAGGTGCGCGGTCGACCGTCGAAGTGTTGATGAGCCTGGTTTCGGCCCCGAGATTCAAGTGGATCGAATTGGTATTGAGCTGACTGCCGAATCCGCCGGCGCCGTGGATGCTGCCGCCGGCGCGGATGCGCGTCGACTCGGCATTAATGCCGATCCGCAACGCGCCGTCGTGATACCAGAGCCCGGCGGGAAGATAGACGTCGTCGCGAATGCCGCCGGCGCCCATGTGGATGCGATCGTTGATGGCGTTCCAATTGAGCGTGTTCTTGGCCGCCGCGGCGGGCGAATCAGGGATGAGCCGCTCGCTGTCGGCGGGATGCCGTTGCATGTCGAACGTGGAAGCGGGCGGCGCGACGACGAACTGCGGAGATTGCCCCGCGGCGGGTGTGGCGGCGACGAGAATCAACAGCACTCGGGCAAGATATTTCATCAAGTGTTCCTATCGAGCAATTGTAGCTGACGATTTGGAGGGAGGGGCGGTTGCGCCTCCGCAAGCAGCTGCCAAATCGAGCTGCCTGCCGCGAAAATCCAGCGAAACCAACGGCCGTCGGCGGGGTTTCCTCTGGAGGCCCAACCCGCGGCTCGGCTCGCCCCGCGCGGCGCCGGACGATAAGCTGGAATTGGCAGTGCTTTTCCCCTGGAACTAGCAACCCTCGCGTGAGCCCCTGTGGCGATCAGCGAATCGACCGCCGAACGCTATACGCTGGCCGACCCCGACGTGCGGCTGATGCTCCGGGTGCGCGACGACGATCCGCGGGCATTCGAGGAGTTGATGCTGCGGTATCAGAACCGCGTGGTGGCGCTGCTCGCGCACCTGACCGGGAAGCCGGACCTGGCCGAGGACTTGGCGCAGGATGTGTTCTTGCGGGTCTACCGGGCGCGGAAGCGGTACGTGCCGGGGGCGAAATTTTCGACATGGCTGTTCACGATCGCGGGCAACGTAGCCGCCAACGCGCAGAGGAGCCGAGCCCGACGGCAAGAAGTCAACCTGCCCCCCTCGACCGCGGACACGACGACGATGCCGATCGAAGCGATCGCCGTTGCCGCCAGCGGCCTGATGCCGACGCGGCAAGTCGATAGCGCGGAAATGCGCGAGGCAGTGCAACAAGCGATTCAAGCCCTCGGCGAGCGGCAGCGGATGGCCGTGCTGCTCGCAAAGTTCGAGCACTTCAGCTACGCCGAAATTGCCGAGATCATGGACCTCACACCGGAAGCCGTGAAGTCGCTCCTATCGCGCGCCCGCGGCCGCTTGCGCGAAGTGTTGGAACCTTATTTTAGTCGCGGGTCGAGAGTCGAGAGTCGAGAGCCGGAATTGGCCGACTCTGGCTCTCAACCCTCGCCACTGGACTCTTGACCCTCAACCCTCACGTCTCGACTCTTGACTCTCGACTCTTGACTCTCCCGACATGTCCACCTCACCACTCCAGCCCGACGCTCAAGAGACCGACGACCTGGTCGCTTACCTTGACGGCGAACTATCGGCCGACGACTGCCGGCGGGTCGAGCGGCGGCTGGCGAGTGACGCCGACTATCGGCGGCGGCTCACGGAATTGGAACAGGCCTGGACGGCGCTCGATGCGTTGCCGCCGACCGTGGTGGACGACGACTTCGCGCGGACGACGATCGAGATGGTGTGCGTCGCGGCGGAGAGCGACGCGAAGCAGGAATCGACGTCGCGGGTTGACGCCGATCGTCGTCGCCGGAATTGGTGGATCGGCGGCGGATTGGCGACTGCCCTGGCGGCCTTTGCGGCGACGTGGATCTTCGCGCCGAGCCGCGATCGGGCGCTGGTGGCCGATTTGCCGGTCGTCGCGCAGCTCGACGTGCTGAACGACGTGGGCGACATCGAGTTCCTGCGCGGACTGGAAAAGCTTGACATCGAGCCGCCGCGCACCGCAACGACCGATGCCGCGGCGACAAGCGCGGCGGATTGGAAAACGGTCGACGAACGCCGCGCGTGGATCGAAGCCTTGCCCCCCAGCGAAAAGGCCGATTTGGCTGCGAAACTTGAACGCTTCGAGCGCGAAGTGACGCCCGAATCGCGCGACCGACTCCGCCAGCTCGCCCGCGACATCGACACGGCCGACGATCGGCAAAAACTTGAAGCGACGCTCACGGCGTATGGCGCCTGGCTGCAGTCGCGCACGCCCGCCGAACGGGTCGGATTGCGCGATCGAAAACTTTCGACCGACGAGCGGTTGGTCAAAGTGGAGCGGCTCGTCGAGCAAACGCAGCGCTCCCTGCGGCGGCAGCTGTCGCTCGACGACGAGAAAGCGCTGCAGGATGCGGTCTTCAGCCTAGTCGAGGAGCGACGCCACGAACTGTTGGACGAGGTCCGCCAGCGCGGCAATCCGGATCCAGAACAGCGAATCGGACAGCGTAGTGTGGCGATGGTTGCTTTAGCGATCGTCGGGCGCGAAATGCAGAACGATCGTCGCCGAGCGGAGTTGCAAAACCGGCTCACGGCGTCGCTTAGCGAGGAAGCTCAGTTGGACCTCGAAGGCCTGGAAGAATGGCAACGGTGGCGCCAACTGATGAGATGGGTCTATGAAGCGTTGGCGCCGAAAATTCGACCGCAAAGCCTGGAAGAATTCTTCGCCCAGGAATTGAACAATGATCAACGCGAGTACCTGCTGGGACTGCCGCGGGCGGAGATGCAGGAGCAGCTGCAGCAGATGTATGCCCGGTCGCAAGTCGGCCTGCGCGACGAGAGTGTCCCACGCTGGCCCTTCCGCGGACCGGGCGGACGCGGACCCTGGGACCGAGGCGGTCCGAACGACCGCGACCGGCGCGACGGTCGGCGCGGCGAATTCGATGGCCGTCGTTTCGAAGGACCACCGGGACGTCGCGGGCCGGGACGTCCGGGTGGACCGCCAGGGCCATTGGGTCCGCCGCCGCGCGATGGCCAGTGGCGACCGCCGCCGCCGGACGGTGGGCCATTTGGTCCGCCGCCGCCACGTGAAGATGGTCCGCCGCCGCAGGAACCGCCGGCGGAGGAGCAGCCGATATAGTGGCGTGGGCGCGACGCCGTCAGACCTGGTGGCCGCCGCGGTATTCGCAGTGGACGATCCGTTCGAGCGACGGGTCGTTGAGCGGCTTGAGATTCTTCGGATCCCACTCGACCTTGCCGCGCTTCCAAA
>JBFWSG010000058.1:3995-33987 GCA_050248495.1 Pirellulales bacterium
GCGTGGGCGCGACGCCGTCAGACCTGGTGGCCGCCGCGGTATTCGCAGTGGACGATCCGTTCGAGCGACGGGTCGTTGAGCGGCTTGAGATTCTTCGGATCCCACTCGACCTTGCCGCGCTTCCAAACCGCGAGGTTGCCCAGCAGAATCGTCTCCACGAGCGGGCCTGAGTAGTCGGGGAAGTTCGACATCGCCGGCTTGCTCGAGTCGCTCATCGCAATGAACCACTCTTTTTCGTGACCGGGGCTGACCGGATATTCGGGGTCGAGCTCCTTCACGTCGCCGATAATCTGCGTGCCCAGCTCCGCGTAATCGCCGGCGGCGTACAGCTTAGCCTGGTCGCCGACGATCATGCTGCCGGCCTTGTGCGGCGGCGGGATTTCTTTGCCGTCGTCATCCTTGGTCTTGAGCGTGACACCGGAGAACAACTCGGCCGATGGAATGTTGCCGCCGTCGTACCAGTAGAGCGTAAACGGCGCGCGGCCGGCGAGCTCGGGGAATTCGAACTTGATCTTGGAGCGGTTCGGATAGCTGTCGCCATCATGCTCGGGACACTCCGCCTCGACCGAAACGGGGTCGCGCATGTTGAGCGCCATGTAGGGCAGGTTGCAGGTATGGCAGGCCATGTCGCCGAGCGCCCCGGTGCCGAAGTCCCACCAGCCGCGCCAGGAGAAGGGATGATAGCCGTCGCCATACGGCCGGTAGTTCGCCGGGCCGAGCCAGGCTTCCCAGTCGAGCGACTTGGGCACCTGCTTGATCATCGGCCGACGTTCGCCCTGCGGCCAGATCGGACGATTGGTCCACACGTGAACTTCCTTCACGGTGCCGACCTGGCCCGCTTTGATCTGAGCGGCCGCCTTGCGCATCGGATTGAACGCCGTAAACTGGTTGCCCATCTGCGTGGCGACGCCATTCTCGCGGGCGATCTCGCCCAGCCGGCGGGCCTCCCAGATGGTCCGCGTGAGCGGCTTCTGGCAGTGGACGTGCTTGCCCATTTTCATCGCCTTGGAGGCAATCACGGCATGCGAATGATCGGGCGTGCTGATCACGACCGCATCGATCCGGTCGCCCATCTGATCAAGCATCTCGCGGTAGTCGGTAAAGTTGTGCTCCGTCTTGTAGGCCTTGGACATGCCCTTGAGAAATCGCGCGTCGACGTCGCAGAGCGCGAAGATCTTGCCGTGACGCGACATGTTCTGCACGTCGCTCTTGCCTTTGCCGCCGATGCCGACGCAGGCGACTTGGACCTTTTCTAGCGACGATTTGCTCTCGGCGGCCTGGAGCGACCCGGTGACCCAATAGCTCATGCCGGCCAAGGCCGAAGCTTGCAAAAACTTGCGGCGATCCGCCTGGAGGTCCAGCGTCATCGAGTATCTCTCCTATACGAATTAGGGCTGCCACCGAATCGGAGCAGCTTTCAGCATACCGGGCCGCGAAGAAGCGTTCAAACCTGCGTGCGGGAAAGGGCAGAATTTGACTCTCGGCCCACCCAGCTACTACGCTGTGAGGAATATACCTGGTTCACCCGAAAGGTAACGGTCAGGCCATGAATCGCAAATCGGTTAGTCGGGCGGTGCTGGTTTTCGGAGCGTGGGTCGCGCTAGTTGCAATTGGTCCGCTGGCGGATGCGGCCGCGGAGGCGCCGAGCCAGGCCCAGCTGGAAGCTCGGATTGAGGAACTTTCGGGGCGTATGGAAAAGGCCGCCGACGGGTCAATCGTGGCCATCGACCTCTCGAATCGGCCGGCGACCGACAAGGATTTGACCCTGCTCGCGGCCGCACCCAGTCTGCAAAAGCTGCTCCTTTGGGGACCCGACATTACGGACGCAGGCCTCGACGCCCTCGCCCCGCTCGACAAGCTCACCGACCTGGGCCTCGACAACACGATGGTGACTGACGCCGGCTTGCCAAAGCTCGCAGAGCTCGACAGCCTGAAAGCGCTCGTCTTTCAACGCTCGATCGGCGTCACGAACGACGGCATGGACACGATCGCCAAGCTGCCGAAGCTCACCCACCTGACGCTGCTCTACACGCGGATTACTGACCCGGGGCTGGTCCATTTGAAGAACGCGCAACATTTGCGGCTGTTGGACCTGCGGGGATCGAAAGTCGGCGACGAAGGGCTCGCGCAATTGAGCGACATGAAATCGCTGGTCGCGCTCAAGATGCGCAGTGCCTCGGTGTCGGACGCGGGCATCGCTCACTTGAAAGACTTGACGCAGCTCCGCGGCCTGGCGGCCGAGGATGCCATTCTTTCCGACGAGGGCATGGAAGTGCTCAGCGGGCTCACGAACCTCGACGACGTCGATTTGATGCGGGTGCCAATTTCAGACGATGGCGTGCAGGCGCTCGCGCCGCTGGTGAAGATGCGGCAGCTGATTTTGCGCGGCACGTATGTGGGCGACGACGGCCTCGCGCACCTTGCCGGCATGAAAGACCTGCGGAAGCTCGATCTCAGCGAGACGGGCGTGGGCGACGATGGCGTCGCCCATTTGACGCCCTTGCGAGCGCTGACGCATCTCAACTTGTGGAACACCATGGTCGGCGACGACGGCGTGAAGCACATTGCCGAGCTGCCGTCGCTCGTGGCGTTGAATTTGAATGCCACGTCGATCACCGACGACAGCCTGGCGGTGATCGCCAAGCTGCCGAATCTCACCACGCTTAGTCTCGACGAAACCGGCGTCACGGACGCGGGGCTCAAACACCTCGAGTCGGCGTCAAAGCTGCGGCAGCTCAGCCTGCGGCTGACCCAGGTCACGCCCGACGGCGTGGCCGCGTTACAGGCCGCAATACCGGAACTCAAAGTCACGTTCGACCGCTAGCGGGGCGGAGCGAAAGTTGGCGGTCCGCTTTGCGGCCAATTAGCCTGGAGGAATGGACGCTCCGGCCTTCCACATCTATCGCGGCGACACGGCCACCGCTCAACATCTGCCCCTTCGCGGAATCGGTTGGGTGCTGCGATGGGCCGCCGCGATGGCCGTGTTCGGCTTCACGCTGCTGGTGCTCGCGGCGTTCGCATTTCAATTGTCGGCCGAGCAGGCGCTGAGGACGGCGGCGCGGGCCGGACTGCGAGAAGCCGGACTGCCCCGCTCTACCAGGGAAAGTGTCGCGGCGGTCATCCGACAACATCTCGCTGCGCGACCGCGACTGATGCGGGCCACGCAGCTGCAGCTCCATGTCAACGGCAGCCCCGTCGTCGGTCCGGTTGCCCACGACACAGACAAGCGACTCTCTCTTTCTCTATCCGCCCCCGCGTCCCTCGCCGTGCCCCGTTGGCTCAGCTTGTTCTCAGGTGACTCCACGATCCGCGCGCAAGCGGATCAACCACAGAGCCCGCGTTGACTCGCGAGCTTCGGCTCGGCCCGCGGGCGATTTCGCATTATCATCGGGCCATGTCCGACGCGTCATCCCAACCGCCGTTCGAGCTGCCGGCCGCCGAGTTGAAGCATTCGGTGCGGCGCAGCGCGGTGGCCATGGCAGCGGCTCAGCTGGTGTCGCAGTTGATCTCGCTCGTCGGCCAGACGATCTTGCTGCGGCTGCTCCTGCCCGAAGATTACGGTCTGGTCGGCATGATTCTGCCGCTGGTCATGTTTCTGCGCATCTTCGCCACGTTGGGGCTTAACGTGGCCACGGTGCAGCGGCAGGTGATCCATGCGGACGAAGTCTCTTCGCTGTTCTGGTTGAATGTGCTGTTGTCGCTGGCGACGGCGGGCGTGGCGGTAGTTTTGGCACCGTATGTGGGCGCGTTTTACGCCAAGCCGCAAGCCGCAGTGGAGCTCCGTGATTTGACTTGGGTGCTCTCAGGCTTGTCGATTCTGGTGGCACTGGGCGCTCAGCATCAGGCGTTGATGGAGCGGCACATGCGGCTAGCGCGGCTCGGCGCGCTACGGATTGCGGCGCAGTTCGGAGGCATGACCGCCGCGGTGGTGACTGCGCTTGCCGGATGGGGACTGTGGGCGCTCGTCGTGCAACAGTACGTCGAACTTGGCTTGCAATCCGTGCTCGCCTGGTGGGCCGAACCATGGCGACCGCGTCCGCCCTGGCGTGGCGCCGCGATCGGCGGCCACTTGCGGCTCGGTGGTTACTTCGCCGCGGCCAGCATCGTGTTCTATGTCGCCGACAATTTGGATCGCGTGCTGGTGGGGCGGCTCGTCGGACCGGATGCGGTTGGTCTCTACTCGCAGGCCTACAACGTGATGATCAAGCCGGTGTACGTCGTGATCACGCCGCTCGTAGCGCTCGTGCTCACGAGCCTTGCGCGGGCGGCCAATCAACGCGCGACGCGCGACGAACTGATCGTCGCCTACTACCGGCTGCTGGCGATCGTGTTGCTGCCGGCCTCGGTCGGGCTCGTCGTCACCGGCGGCGACGTGATGCAAATGCTCGGCGGTCGCGCATGGTCCGATGCGGGGCCATTGCTCTCGGTGCTCGCCGTGGGGATGTTCGGCCAGGCACTGGTGATCGTCGGCGTGCCGATTCTTACCGCCGCCGATGAGGGCCGAAAATTGTTGGCCGCTGCCGTGCTGGTCGCTGTGGCGCTGGCCACGGCGTACATGGCGGGCTGGGCGACGGGAAACACTCGCGGCGAACCGGTCCTGGGCGTCGCCTGCGGTTACGCGATCGCCATCTTGGGTCTGATCGCCCCGCTCTACACCTGGTTCTGCGCGTCGACCGCCGACTTTTCGGCGCGGGAAGTGTTCCGCTCTATTCTTCGGCCGGCGCTCGCAGCATTCGCCATGGGCGCACTAGTCTGGCTCGCCGGCCGCTCCTTGCCGCTCGAAACGCCCGTCGCGCGATTGACGGTGCTCGTACCCCTCGGCGCGCTGATCTACGCAGCATTTGCCTGGCCGGAACTGAGATGGCTCGCGGCCCACGGCCGGCAATTGCTGGCGGCGAAAATTGCGGACCCGCTCACACCGTAGCTTTAGCAACGTAACCGTTCATACCGAAGCCGCGTACATTTCCGCGTATTCGAGTACCCACTGTTCAATCAGCTCGCGGAAGCGCTCCAGATCGATCTCGTTGAGCCGCTGGTAGTGGTTGCGCGTGAACGTTTCCTTGTTGCGGATCGTCCCCTTCGCCGAGACGTCGAGCACGTGGTACTTGTTGTGTGGGCTCACTACGATTTGGAGTCGGCTGAAGAAATTGTCGCTGCGTCCCCGCGCAAGGCCGACGTCGTCGCGCCGCGCCACCGAGCCCCAGCCGTTGGTGTCGACGACCGACTCGACACGGAACCCCGGGAAGTTGTCCGCGAGGTCGTTCAGGCATTTTTCGATGTAATCCAACAGCGTCATCCGGTATGTCGAATGAAGCCGGCGGCATTCCTCCTCCGAAAGCGCGCGGGCGGCGGCTTCGCGCGCTTCGGCATCGCGGGCTCGCTGACCGCGTTCGGTGGCTCGCTGGAGTCGCTCGCGGAAGTCCATGGGGAGCAAAGAGGATTGAAGTTATGACTTTTGCACGTCGTTGGTGGGGGCGCCGTCGCCGTCGGTCGTTGGGTCCTGCTTCTTCTTATGGAATTGCAGGAGGTCGCCGAACGTGCGCATGTACTCTTTGCCCTCTTCCATGGCTTTGGTGATCGGCTTAAGCTGCTTGGCGGCCCGCTTCTCGTAGGTGCCGGTCCGCTGCGGGGGTGGGCGACGGCCGCCATCCTGACGCCGTTTGGGTCGATCGCTCCGCGGGCGGTCGCTGCGGGGGCGCGAATCGCGCTCGCGCGGTGCTTGGGCAGGGGCTTCGCCCTCGGCAACACTGGCGGCTGCGACGGCAACCTTTTGCTGCGCCGGTTTGCGCCGCGGCTTGCGCTCGCGCTGCGGACGCTCCTTTTCGGTCCCCGGCTCGATCATCGTCAGCGCCACCCGGCGGCGCTCCTTGTCGATCGATGCCACCCACACGCGGACCTGCGCGCCCACGGCCACCACGTCGTGCGGGCTGCGGACGTAGCCAGAACTGAGCTGACTCACGTGCACCAACCCGCTGTCCGAGAGGCCCACGTCGACAAAGGCCCCGAAGTCGACCACGTTCAGCACCGTGCCCCGCAGCTCCATGCCCACCGCCAAGTCCTCGAACTTGACCACGTCCTTGCGGAAAATCGGCGGCGGGAGATCGCTGCGCGGGTCGCGGCCGGGCTTCGTGAGGGCCTCGATCATGTCGTCGACCGTCAGCCGGCCGAGCGTGAGCTCATCGGCGAGCTGCTGGCGATCGAGCGGCGCGGTCAGCTCGCGAATGCGATCGGCCGTTCCCGGCACGATGAGTGTTGCCGGCTCGACGCCCAGCTTCTCCAGCAGCTTGCGCGCGGCGGCGTAGTTTTCGGGATGGATCCAAGTGGCGTCGAGCGGTTCTTCGCCTTTGTCGATCTTCAGGAAGCCGGCCGCCTGCACAAACGTCGCTTCGCCAAAGCCGCTTACGTCCATCAATTGCTGCCGGCTCTTGAACGGCCCGCTCTGCTGGCGATGTTCGTACACGCGGCGCGCCGTGAGCTGGTTCATGCCCGAAACGTACCGCAACAGCGCACTGCTCGCGCTGTTCAGGTCCACGCCCACGAAGCTGACGCACAACTGGACCACGTCGTCGAGCGTATCGCGCAGATGCTTCGCGCGCGTGTCGTGCTGATAAAGACCGACGCCGATGCTCGCCGGATCGATCTTCACCAGCTCGCTCAGCGGATCCTGCAGCCGGCGGCCGATCGAGATCGCGCTCCGTTCCAACGCGTCGCACTGCGGGAACTCCTCGCGGCCGATTTCGCTCGTCGAATAGACGCTCGCGCCCGCTTCGTTGACGACGACATAGTGCACTTCCTGGCCGGTGAGCTCGGTGGCCAGGATCTCGGCGAGCAACTGTTCCGTCTGGCGGCAGGCAGTGCCGTTGCCGATGGCGATCACGCCCAGACTGTGCTTCTGGATCAATTCGATCAGTTTGGCGCGGGCCGCCGCCTTTTGTTCGTCGCTGCCGACGATGTGGATCAGGTCGTGCTCCAACAGCGAGCCGAACTCGTCGATCGCCGCGAGCTTGCAACCGTTCTTGTAACCTGGATCGATCGCCAGCACCCGCTTGCCGGTCAGCGGCGGCTGCAACAGCAAGTTGCGCAGGTTCTTGGCGAACACTTCGACCGCATGGGCCTCGGCTTTTTCCGTGAGATCGCGCCGCGTCTCGCGCTCCAGGCTCGGCAACACCAGCCGCGTGAGGGCGTCCTTCACGCAGCCGGTGAGAAAATCCTTGTGCGGATGTTCCGCCGGCACCAGTAGCTCCAGCGCCAATTGCTCGATCGCCGCCTCGTCGACTTCGATTTTCACGCGCAGGATGTTGGCCCGCTCGCCCCGATTGATCGCCAGGATGCGATGGGGCGGAATGTGATGCACCGCCTCGCGAAAATCCAGGTAGTCGCGATACTGGCGATTCTTCTTTTCGTCGTCGACGATCTTCACGCTCACCAGGCGGCCGCTCTTGCGGTAGATCTTGCGGACGCGTTGCCGCAGGTCGGCCCGCTCGCTGAACTCTTCGGCAAGAATGTGGCCGGCGCCTAAGAGTGCCAGCGCCGCGTCGGCGACTCCTTTGTCGGTGTTCACAAAGTCGGCCGCCCGCGCGTCGAGATCGGCGCAGGCTTTGTCCGCGGCGAGGATCTCATCGGCCAGCGGGCCGAGGCCTTGCTCGCGGGCCCGCGTGGCGAGCGACTGCTTCTTCGGCCGGAAGGGCAAGTACAAGTCTTCCAGCCGCTTCACGCTGTCGGCGTGTTCGATCTCGCGGCGCAGCTCGTCGGTGAGTTTGTTCTGCGATTCGATCGAGCGGAGGATCGTCTGCTTGCGCTCATCGAGCTGGCGAAGCCGCGTGACGCTATCGCGGACCGCGGCAATCTGCTGTTCATCCAGTCCGCCCGTCTGATCGCGGCGATAGCGGGTGATAAACGGAACGGTGTTGCCGTCGTCCAAGAGCGCGACGGTCCGCGCGATGGCGTCAGGATCCAGAGCTAGCTCGCGCGCGAGGCGTGGGTAATCAATCGCAGTGGCAGATGCCATAAACAGCGGCTGGAGAGCCGGAACCGGAACAGAAGCGGTGCAAGCTGTCAAGTTTTAGCAGGCGTAGCGAACTTCGCCAAGAGAGCGGCTTACCCATTTTTACATTCCGCGCCGTTGCGGAGCGGCTGACAGCGTTAACAGCATCCCCCTTACGAAAAAATTAGCACTTTCGGACAAATAGAGCAAACCCACAGAGCCCCCGCAGCCGATATCAGCGACGACTCAAGGCGCTCGCGCGCCGAGGGTGCGCGGCAAGATGCCGCGTTGAGAAAGTCCCCCCACGGCATGTAAGGATACATCCATGGCTCATCAACTGCGGATCTATCGAGGTCCGAACGAAGACACGCTTGATGCCCAGCCGGCTCGGGCGGTCGATTCCCACCAGCTCACGGTCAGCGTCGGCGAAGTGTTGCCGCTCTTGGCCGACGCGCTCGCCAGCCGGCGCACCTGGCTCCGCGACTTCGAGGACGACGAGATCACCATTTCGGCCGACCTGTACGAAGTGCTGATGGCCTATCGCCATTTCCGTCGCCCTTCGGCATGAAGCCCTAGCGCGGCGCCCATCGGCTGTCGCAAACCGAGAACGAATTCCTTAGCCCTCCGCGGATCGCTGCGGTGGGCTAATTTCTTGCGCTTACGGCTTGTCTCACTCTGGAACCGCTGGCATCAAATTGATGTCATCTGGGCGGAATGGCCCCGCCGTGCCAATTGGCCTGCTTTCGGCACAATTGCCCGCGAATTCAGGCCGTTTCAAGAGCCTTTCGCACCCATCGATCCGTCCCCGGCATGGCCGTTGCGTTTAGTCGTCTCCGTCCGGACAAACCTCCAACCAATCCTGCCCCAAATCAAAAGACCGCACGAACGAGAAAGAGACCAAGCCATGAAGACGACCCTTCGCACCGCCGTACTCGCCCTGTTGGCTAGCCTGACCCTGATCACCTTTTCCACCGCCTCCGCCGACCAGCCGAAAGCCCTGTTGATGAAGCCGACGCTCGTCCCCGGACAAGGTTGCTACGAGTTGCCGAAGTTCGGCTTCAGCAGCTTCAGTATTAACGGCTACGGCGAACGCATTACGAACGTTCGCTGGGGCGGACTCGCCCAGCAGATGGGACTCGAAAGCGGCGACGTGATCCTGCGCCTCAACGGCTATCCGCTCAGCTACCACGGCTCGTGGAACGACGCGTTGCGGGAAGCAATGAACCAGGGCGGCTTCGTGCAGCTCACCGTGCGTGATGTGCGGACCGGCTACATCGCCACCCGCGAAACGTATGTCGGCGGCTACGGACCGGGCGTGCCTCACTATTATGCCAACGGCCCGATCACCACGAAGAACAAGACGATGCCGCACAACCACCCGCAGCAGCTGAGCGGCCCGGAACAGATCAGGCAAATCGTCGACCTGTTCGGAAAGAAGAACAACCCGTAGTCGATGAACGCGACACGGCTTACATACCTCCCTCCCCCCAGAAGCCACGGCACGAAGCCGTGGCTTTTTCATGCGCTGAAGAGAGTCTCTCGCCAAGGCGCGAAGGCGCAAAGGAAGATGAAGGCAAAATTTGTATTGCTTTGCGCCTTGGCGCCTTTGCGTGAGTCAAGTTCGACTGGTTTGCTCGTGCACGATGTCGACCAGCGCGCGGGCGTTGTCGACGGGCGTTTGCGGCAGGACGCCGTGGCCGAGGTTGAAGATGTGCCCGGGTCGGCCAGCGGCCTGGTTGAGAACTTCGATGGCTCGGCGGCGGAGTTCATCGCGCGGCGCGAGCAGTGCCATCGGGTCGAGGTTGCCTTGGATGGCTCGATCGTGGCCGATCATCTGCCAGGCGTCATCCAGCCGCACGCGCCAATCGGCGCCGACCACCGCGGCGCCCGCTTCGGAGAGGAGCGGCAGCAGTTGCGGATTGCCCGTGGCGAAGTTGATCACGGGCACACCCGGCGTGATGCCGCGGACGACTTGCGTGACGTACGGCAGGACAAATTGCCGGTAATCGTCGACTCCCAGGCAGCCGACCCAAGAATCGAATAGCTGCACCGCTTGGGCGCCGGCGGCGATTTGGGCATTGAGATACACGATCACCGAACGGGCCAGCCGCGTCATCAACTCGTGCCACGCGCCCGCGTCGCGGAGCATCAGGGTTTTCGTGTGCAGATAGTTGCGGCTCGACCCCCCTTCGATCGCGTAGCTCGCCAGCGTGAACGGCGCGCCGGCAAATCCGATCAGCGGAATTTGCGGTGGCAAGTCGGCCCGCGTCTGGCGGACCGCTTCCATCACGAAGTAGAGCTCGTCGGCGTCTTCCAGTTCGATCACGCGGTCGACGTCGCTCCCTTCGCGGACCGGGTTGTGAATCTGCGGTCCTTCGTCGTGTACGAACTCCAGTTCCATTCCCATCGGCTCGAGAATCGGCAACAGATCCGAGAACACGATCGCCGCATCAACGCCGAGCCGCTCGACCGCCAGGCACATCACCTCGCTACACCGCTGCGGATCGCGACAGAGTTCGAGGAAGCTCATCTGCGCGCGGATCGCGCGATATTCGCTCATGTACCGGCCGGCCTGCCGCATCAGCCAAACCGGCGTGTAGTCGACGCTCTCGCGGCGGCAGGCGCGGAGGAACATGCTGTCGTGCCAGGGGGCATCTTTTGAATTGTGGATTGCGGATTGCGGGTTGCGGATTGAGATGAGCTGGCGTTTGCGGGTGAGGATGGCGGCGGCGCGTTCGGCGGCTTCTTGCACGAGGTGGCCCATCTTTGGGTGTGAGGGTTCCATGTCGACCGGCAAGCTGTTCTCGCGGAGCATCTCGCTGGTCGTCGGGCCGATCGATGCGACGACTAGATTGCGAAACCCGGCGCGCAGCTCGTCGGCGAGTCCCATGTCGTCGGCCACCTTGAGCAGATTGAGCACCTGCTGCCGCGAAGTGAACATCGCCACGTCGACTTCGCCCGCCGCGATTCGCCGCACGTTTTCCTCGAGCGGAGTAACATCCTCCGGCAAGTCCCAATCGTAAACGTGGACCCGCTCGACAACCGCGCCGCGGGCTTCCAGACCCGCGATCAGACTGGGGTTCGTGATGCCGTATTCCTGCAGGCCGACGACCAGATTCGCCACCGGCAGACGCTCGTCGAGCGTGGTCAGCAGCTCGCGCCAAGTGTTTGGCTCCGGCACCACGAGCGTCGGCGTAATGCCGATCTCCTTGAGCGCCGCCAGCGGTTTCGGCCCTCGCACGACCGTCTTGGCATCACTGACGGCGGCGAGAAACCGGGCGTGATCGACGTGGCGCTCGACCTGGGCGATCAAATGCCGCGTGCCGACGCCGGTGAGAAACACGATCACGTCGATTTGGCCGGTGATCACGCGATTTGCGAAGTCCACTGCTGCCTGATTGTGCGCGAGCGGCACTTCGCGCATCGACGGACTGACCAGCGGCACGCCCCCTTTCTTGGCGATCATGCGAGCAATGTCTTCGGCGCGTCGACTTTCGAACGACGCGATGCGCAAACCGGCAAACGTGACTTCAGCGGTGCTCATACTTTCATTCTACTTGCTCCGCAGCGAGGCAGTAACTCATCACTCGCGTGTCGAAATGTTCGCCGCGCGGAACAACGCGTTCAACGAACGCAAGTCCAGATTTTCCCGCCTTGCGAACTTGAAAAAAAGTTGCTTGACATTGCGCCGACGAATCGCACAATGGCGTCCTATCGGAATCAGGCGGACGACAATCCTCGGTGGCGATTGTCGAAGTGAGCTGCGAGTAGTAGTTTGTGACCAGCGCATGACGCCCAACGCATTGTCCATCGGCCCGGCCGAAGCGAATCGGTCGTGTGCGAATTGCCAACCAATGGCAATCAGTGCACGGCGGCGATGTGAGCACGGCGGATCATGCAGGGGGAATTTTTTCGCTGTCGGTTGCTAGCAGTGTCGTTCTCTGCGCCGAGGCGATCGCTGTGCTGTTTCTTTGCGGCTGGCTTGCCAGTGAGGGCATGCGGCCAAGGTCCACGATTTACGCCTTAAGCGACGATCTTGGGAGGCGCGACTGACGGATCGATTGCGGGCGACTCCAGTCGCGGCCCGGGATGGTCCCTCCCAAGTGCTATATTTCTGAAGATATTTGCTTCGTGCACGCGGCAGGACGAGTCAACGCTCGTCCTGCCGCATTTTTTTTGCGCAACTTCGCGGGTAGGATAGCGACGGGTAGGATGGCGTAACGTCGACTGCGTTTGGTTGAGCTGTCGTAGAAGCGCAGATGTGCGAAATGTCCGAGTTTTTGCGACTGCTCAACCAGGGGACACACTGTTGAGCAGTCGCAGCGCAAAGCCCCAAGACTCGCAAAGCTCTCGCTAAGCCCAGCTTCACCAAATCACCCCGCTACACATCGTCGAATTTATGCCACGCTCGCTGGTCGCCATTGGCTCGAATTTGGGCGATCGCGCGGCGACGCTCGATGGGGCTGTGGCCGCGCTGGCGCAATCCCGCGACGTGCGGTTGCTACGACAAAGTGCGTGGCAAATGACGCTGCCGGTCGGTGGCCGATCGGGGAGGAGTGAGTTCTTGAACGGCGCGGCGCTTTTCGAGACGTCGCTTTCGCCGCAGGAACTGCTGATGCTGTTGCAACAGATCGAGAACCAGTTCGGCCGCGAGCGGCAAGAGCACTGGGGCGACCGCACGCTCGACCTTGATCTCTTGCTGCACGACGATGCGGTCATTAATTCGACGGCGCTCACGTTGCCTCACCCGCGGATGTCGTTCCGCCGCTTCGTACTGGAACCGGCCGTCGAGATTGCGCCGGAAATGATCCACCCGACGATCGGCTGGACACTCGAGCGTTTGCTCGAACGGCTTGATGACGGCGCGGATTGCCTGGCGATCGTGGCAGATGATGAAACGGCTCGCGACGCGCTGGTGGTTGAGCTGACATCCCGCTTTGGTTTTGAGCGCCGTGATGCGCCGAGTGATGACGGGGTACGCTGGCCATTGGAAGCCACGACGTGGTTAGCTTTGCCGGACGCGGATTCAAGCCGCGCCGAGCCCAAACTGACCATCGTTTTCGGCGCGGAGCGGCAGCCCGTGCCGGGCCGTGGTCCGACACTGCAAGTGCCTGCCGCGGACGGCATGCCGGTTGGCGACGACGTTTTTGCCGCCGTCGAGGCAGTTTGGCCTCATCTAGGCCCATCCGCTGGCGAGCGCCTACAATGACTGCATGAAGTCGCAGGTCGCCAGCGAACTCACAACGACATTGCCACGCGTGGTTGCGGAGGCCGACGTCGCGCGCCGATTCGTCCGCGCTTCCCAGGCGGCTGGAAAGACGGTCGGGTTCGTGCCCACGATGGGTGCGCTGCACGAGGGTCACTTGAGCCTCGTTGATGCTGCGCGATCGGAATGCGAGCTGGTGGTCGTCTCGATTTTTGTGAATCCCACGCAGTTCGGGCCCAAGGAAGACCTGAGCAAATATCCGCGCGACCTGGACCGCGACTTGTCACTCCTATCGAGCCGCGGCTGCGATCTGGTGTTCGCGCCGAGCGTCGAAGAGATGTATCCCGACGGGTACGTCACTTCGGTCGACGTGGGCGCCCTAGGGCGCGAGCTGGAAGGCGAGTTTCGGCCGGATCATTTTCGGGGCGTTGCTACGGTCGTGCTGAAATTGTTTGAGATCGTGCCGGCCGAAGTCGCCTTCTTCGGCCGCAAGGATTATCAGCAGACGCTGGTAGTCGAGCGGATGATCACCGACCTGAACGTGCCGATCGAGATTCGCGTCGTGCCGACCGTGCGCGAGCCGGATGGGCTTGCCATGAGCTCGCGGAACGCGTATCTCTCAGCCGAAGATCGGCGGCGTGCGCTTGGGTTGTCGCAGAGTCTGCAGTTGGCAAACGAACTGGTTCGCGGCGGCCAGCGCGACGTGGAAGCGATTCGTGCCAGGATGCTGACGCAGTTGAAGTCGGCCGGCATCGAAGAAGTCCAATACATTGGCTTCGTCGCCGATGGCACGATCACTCCGGTCACTCGCGTTGATGGCCCGACGACGGTGGCCATTGCAGCGAAGGTTGGTACGACGCGGTTGATTGATAATGTGCGGATTGGGTGAAGCCAGTTTTCGCGCGGAGCGAGCTCCGCCGCTAAATGGGCAAACACTGAGTGCCGTTTTATGTGCAGTGAATTGTTTCGGATTCCGTACAGCTGGGGTGGCGTGCCGATGTTTGGCTTCGGCGTGCTGCTGGCGGTGTGGGCGGTCGTGGGGCTGGGCAGCCTCGCGCTCACCGTGCGCCGACATGGCTGGAATGCCGAGACGCTTAGCCTGCTGCCTTTGCTACTGATCACCGGCGCCGCGATCGCCGGGCTGCCGCGAGTTTTCCCCAGCGGATTGCCGGTCCGCGGTTACGGCGTGATGGTGCTTCTGGGCGCCGCCGCGGGTGTGGCTCTGGCGACCTACCGTGCTCAACGCGCCGGCATCGACCGCGAGCTGATCTGGTCGATGGCGTTCTGGCTATTCATCGGCGGCATGATTGGCGGCCGCGCGTTCTATGTGATCGAGTACTGGCAGAAGTTTCACGCCGACTCGCTGCGCGAGACACTGTCTCGGGTGCTCAACTTTCCCGAAGGCGGGCTGGTGGTTTACGGCGCCTTCATCGGCGGCGTGATCGCGGTGCTGCTGTTCATTCGCAAGCATGGCCTGCCGGCGCTCGCCACGTTCGACCTGATCGCGCCGAGCCTGATGATCGGACTGGCCCTGGGCCGGATCGGCTGCTTCCTCAATGGCTGCTGCTACGGCGGACCGACGTCGCTGCCCTGGGCGGTGCGGTTTCCCGCCGGCAGCCCGCCGTATGTGGATCAGGAGATTAGCGGTGTGATTTCGGACGGCGCCGCCAGCAGTGCCCCCGTCCACCCAGCTCAGCTGTATAGCGCGATTACCGCCGCTCTGATCGGCTGGGTCCTTTGGACGTATTATCCGTTCCGCCGCCGCGATGGGCAGGTGATCGGCCTGATGCTGGCCCTCTACCCGGTGAGCCGCTTCCTGGAGGAGATTATCCGGACCGACGAACCGGCAGTTTTTCACACCGGATTGAGTATTTCACAAAACATTAGCCTGGCGGTGTTCGTAGCAGGAATAGGGCTACTTTTCTATCTCTCGAAACAGCCCCAACGCATCGCTTGGCCGGCGAAAGCGGCGGCGTGAGTCGCCGCGCCTGGATGGGCGATGCGGCGAAATTCGACGCGTCCGTAACAGCGGCAGCAATCTAGTGCGGCTGCCGGCGAATGATCTATTCGGCGACTTTTCTTTCTTCACAAACAGGTAAAGGAGTGGAATTCATGTCGCTACCAAAATTTCAGCAGATGTTGTGTTGGACTGCGCTGGCGGTCGCCGCCATCGGCGGCGGGGCCGTAGTGCTGGCCCAGAATGGCGGCTTCGTTGGCGCCGATCAGCAGCCGACAGGCAAGATCGTGCCAATCACACCGGGCGGCGGTGGCATCGTCATCGACGACGCGGCCGCTGATGCGGCCAATGCTGCGCCTCCGCAAGTCGAAGTTCCGAAGCACTGGATCGGCATTCTGCTTGGTCCGGTATCGGACGAAGTGCGGGCGCAAATCAAGCTGCCGGAGAACGAGGGCGTGCTGGTTCGTCAGGTATTGCCGAACAGCCCGGCCGCCAAGGGCGGCGTCGAATTGTTCGACATCGTGCTCACGGCAAACGATCATCAGGTGACCAGCGGCCGCGACCTGATGGAGTTGGTGCAGCAAGAAGGCACGAGCGGCGGCAAGATCACGCTCGATGTGTTGCGTCACGGCGAGCATCAATCGATCACGATTACGCCCGAAGCGCGGCCCGAGCCGACCGATAACGACGCGACCGGTGCGCCGGGCCAGGGCTGGGGCATGGGCGGCGCGATGCGCGGCATGCCTCCGATGCACAACTTCGGAAATGGCGGCCTGGGCCAGCAGTTCCGCATGTTCGCGCCCGGCGGAGCATTCACCCAGGGCTTTAGCCTGAGCCAGATGCCCAACGGCGTCTCGGTGAGCATCCAGAAGCAGAACGACGAGCCGGCCCACATCACCGTCCAGCGCGGCAATGACAGCTGGGATATCGTCGGTGACGATCCGAAGTCGTTGGATCAGTTGCCTGCGGACGTGCGCCCGTTCGTGGAGCAGCTGCTGAGCGACAATTCTTCGAACACGATGCAGATGCCATCGATGCCCCCAATGCACGGCATGATGGGACCCGGCATGGGCGGCTTCAACGACGATGAAATGCAGCAACAGCTCCAGCGGATGGAACAGCAGCTTCAGCAGATGCGGATGATGCTCCAGCGCGACTTCGCGCCGCAGGGGCAGTCATCGGCACCGATTTACCCCAAGGCCCCGGATACGCAGAACCAGGACAACAGCGGAGAGAGTGACGCGAATTGATCGCGTAGGCGATTGAAGCAACGCGAATCGAAAGCACCACGAGTAGACATCGACGAGCAACGGCTAGCGCACGCCCGCATGTCCGACCGCCACCCCCACGCGCCGCGAAGATTCGCTGCGCGACGGTCGACGCAAGTCCTGCATGCGATCCACGCTAGTTGTCCCCAACCTCCCCCTCTCCCCCGGCCGCAGGCTGCGGGAGAGGGCTGAGGCGAGGGCTCTCGTCACGTTGGGCGCGCAAAACAACATCCAGCAGTCCGACCGACCTGGTGTAGCATTACGTCATTCGGATCAATCGGCTCGGGTGGGTCATGTACCGAGACGATGCTGTCCGATTGGGTAAAAGGTCGGATGCGAACCGCTGGATGTGTATTCGCTGGTAAGGTGCTTTGGAGTTAAGGAACTACCGCCAGAGTACGCCCCAGCGACCAACGCGGACTCCACCGCCGTAATAGCCGCCCCCGTAATAGCCGCCATAGCCTGGTCCATAGTAGCGCGGGCCGTAGTAGCCGCCGTACGGATAGTCACCGTAAGGGGCATAGCCGCCGCGATAGCCGGAGTAATAGCGCGGATAATAGTCAGCCGGGCGGCCGTAATAACCACCGTAGTAACCATACGGACCACGGTAAAAACCGCGACCCCAGCGGACTTCTTGAACCGGCGCGCCAGCGCCGTCAGCACGATAGGTCAGTGTTCGCACTGGCACTTGGAGCGCTCCATCGTCTGCGCGTGCGCCGCAGGCGATGCCAAAGGGAATTAACATGGCGACCGCTGCAGCAGTCCCCAACAACCATTTTTTGGAACGGGATGTGGTCATGATTCGATGAACCTCCACACGGATTTTGTTTCGTGCGATTCTCTGTTCGTGCGTGTTGCGATTCCAAGTGATTGAGGAGCAAACAAAATGCCAAACGCGACTTCCGGCGCAGTATGTGTCAACTTGACCGAACCTGACGCCGGTCGCGCGATCGATCCTGGGCGCGAATAGATCAGCGTGCACTCGCCGCGGCCGATGACGCGGATGCCTCACCGCGCCCGGCCGGGAGGCGGCAACCTCGCCGCCAAACGCGGGGAAACCACGGCTTTTCCGGCGGCCGACCGCTGTTGCTGGCCTCCGCCAAGCGGGCTATAATCCGTAATTCGCTATTTCGCCTAATCCGCCAACTCTTGCACACGACGGTAGCGATTGTGCTGCGTGGGCAAGCTGTGTGGCGGGGCTCTGCGGTTGCGACGCGAACTCGTCCGATATGGACAGAGGGCGGACAAGGTCGTGCGAGCCAAGGTGCGCGAAGCGAACGCTCGATCAGCGTTCGAACCGTGAGAGACTTTGCTCGCCTTTAGGGTGAAAGCCGCGCGATGCGTTTTTGGTTGCTCGATGCGATCCGCTCCTACGAGCCGGGAGTGCAACTTACGGCCACCAAGAACGTCGCGCTGACCGAGGAGTACCTGGCCGACCACTTTCCGGAATTCCCCGTGCTCCCCGGCGTGTTCATGCTCGAGGCCGCCACGCAGGCCTCGGCATGGCTGCTGCGGCTGAGCGAGGATTTTGCCCACAGCATCATTTGTTTGAAGGAAGCCAAGAACATCAAGTATGTCGACTTCGTCCCGCCCGGCCAGACGCTCACGGTGACCGTCAGCGTGGTCAAGCAAGACGAACGGCTCACGACGTTCAAAGTGGAAGGACAGATGGGCGACCGACAAACGCTGAGCGGCCGCCTGGTGATCGAACGATACAACCTCGCCGAGCGCGACGCGTCCCAGCAGGCGACCGACGAGAATTTGAAAAATTACTTCCGCAAAGTGGCCCAGTTGCTGCTGCCGCGGGAACAAGCCACGCCTGCCCTTTAGCAACCCGGCAGGCCGACACGACTTTTAGTACCGATGTTGGAGGAATCCAGGACAATGGCAACGGCGACGAAAGAAGAAATCTTTTCCAAGGTACAAGAAGCGCTGGTCGACGCGCTGGGAGTGGAAGAGGACGAAGTCACTCCGGAAGCAACGTTGCAGGGCGACCTTGATGCCGAGTCGATCGATTTCCTGGACATCGTGTTCCGCCTGGAAAAGGCCTTCGACATCAAAATCGAGCGCGGCGAGCTGTTCCCGGAAGACATCCTCACGAGCACCGACTACGTGGAAGACGGCCGCGTGAATTCCGCCGGCATCGCCAAGCTCAAGGAACGGATGCCGTTCGCCGATCTCTCGAAGTTCGAGAAAGACCCGGTCGTGCAGAAGCTCGGCCAGCAGCTTACGGTGCAAGACATGTGCAACTTCGTCGAGCACAAGCTGGCCAAGGCCGCCTAGGAGAAACGGTGAGTAAGTGAATGGGTGAGTAAGTGAGTAGGTGCGAGCGAAACCACCTACTCACCTACTCACCTACTCGCTTAGGTCACCCGCCCCGCCCATGCGTTGGTTCTGGCTCGATCGTTTCACGGAGTTCGTCGCCGGCGCGCGGGCCACCGGCGTCAAGGCCGTCGCGCTGAGCGAAGAACATCTGCACGATCACTGGCCGTATTACCCGGTGATGCCCAATACGCTGATCGCCGAGGGCATGGCCCAGACGGGCGGCCTGTTGGTCAGCGAGATCTACCGGTTCAGCGAGCTCGTGGTGCTCGCGAAGTTCTCGAAGATCGCCTTCCATGGCCTGGTGCGGCCGGGCGAGGTGATCACCTACCGCGCGAATGTCGACCAGGCCAAAGATGCCGGCGCGTCGGTCACCGTCACGGCCCAGGTGGGCGAGCGCCCGCAGGCCGAGGCGGAAATTTTCTTCGCCCGCCTGGCGGCCGACGCACCCGATCTGCCGCAGGGGACACGCCTGTTCGACCCGCAGCATTTGCTCCACTGGCTAAAATTGGTCGGCGTTTTCGAGATCGGCACGCGGCCGGATGGAACGCTACTGAAGATCGAAGACTACAGCTTCGGTTAGAAAGACATACTAACCACGAAGATACGACGACACGACGAAGACGAAAGACAAATCTGAACAGGAGGAAACAAAGGAAACGGAGCCATTCAAATTAGCTTTTTTTGAACTTCCTCCGTTCGCTCTGTTGTCTCCTGTTCAATTGCCTTGAGAATTTCGTCGTGACGTTGTGCCGTCGTGGTTCAACTTGCCTCGTGAGGATCGAATCATGCGACGACGTGTGGTTGTGACCGGTGTGGGTTGTGTGACACCGCTGGGGACCACGGTGCCCGAGTTGTGGAAGAACCTGCAGGAGTCGAAGTCGGGCGTGGGCCCAACCACGCTCTTCGACGCCAGCAATTTTCCCACCCGGATCTCGGCCGAAGTGAAGAACTGGTCGGTGGCAGACGTTGGCGAGGATGCGGCGAAGTGGGAGAAGCGCGGGCGGCATACGAAGTTCGCCCTCGGCGCGGCGAAGCAGGCCATCGAGGAGTCGGGCGTCACCAAGGGCATCGACCCCGAGCGGTTCGGCGTTTATCTCGGCGCGGGCGAAGGGCAGCAGGACTTCCCGAATTTCAGCCGCATGATGGTCGCCGCGCTCAAGAACGGCGACCTCGATCTTGGCACGTTTATCCGGGAAGGCCTCGAACGGCTCGACCCGCAGTTGGAGCTGGAGCAGGAGCCCAACATGCCGGCCGCGTACCTCGCCACGCGGTTCAATGCACAGGGGCCGAACGTGAATTGCCTCACGGCCTGTGCCGCCAGCAGCCAGGCCGTCGGCGAGGCGACCGAGATGATCCGCAGCGGCGAGGTCGACGTGATGCTCTCCGGCGGCGCTCACAGCATGATCCATCCGTTCGGCGTGACGGGCTTCAATTTGCTGACCGCCCTCTCGGAGCGGAACGATGAGCCCCAGCGGGCCTCGCGGCCATTCGACTTGAACCGCGATGGATTTATCCTGGGCGAAGGGGCGGCGATGGTCGTCCTCGAAGAATACGAGCGGGCCAAGAAACGCGGCGCTCCGATCTACGGCGAAATCCTCGGCTACGGCACCACGGCCGATGCCTTCCGCATCACCGACACGCACCCCGAAGGCCGCGGCGCGATTTCCTGCATGAAGATGGCGCTCAAGGACGCCGGGAAAAATCTGGACGAGATTCAATACATCAACGCCCACGGCACGAGCACGCAGGTCAACGACAAGGTCGAGACGCTGGCGATCAAGGAAGTGTTCGGCTCTCAGGCCTACAAGATTCCGGTCTCCAGCACCAAGAGCATGACGGGCCACTTGATTGCGGCGGCCGGCGCCACCGAGTTGATCATTTCTCTGTTGGCGATCCGCGATGGCATCGCGCCGCCCACGATCAACTACGAGACTCCCGACCCCAACTGCGACCTCGACTACGTGCCCAATGCGGCCCGGCAGATGCCGATTCGCACGATTCTCTCGAACAGCTTTGGCTTTGGCGGGCAGAACATCGCGCTGATTGCGGGGGCGGTGTAAGACCAGCCCACAGTGAAATGAGCTCTCCAAGTGGTATCAAGATTGAAGAAGTCACTCTTGGTACGGGAGCGCTTGCCGAACATGGAGACACCGTCTCCATCGAATGGCGCGGCTGGCTGAATCGAGGCGCCGAGTTCCGTCGAGGCGTCGATTCGTTCTGTATTGGCGAGCGCCGAGCTATTGCAGGCTTGGAGAAAGGCGTTATTGGCATGCGCGTTGGAGGAGTGCGTAAATTGCGAGTCAGCCCGCATTTGGCGTATCGCGATCAATCTGTGCCGGGTATTCCTCCAAAAGCCGTTCTCAATTTCGAAGTGACGTTACTCGATGTGACTTCGGGCGATAAGGCTCCTCAGCCAAATACGCTCTCATGAAGCCACAAAAGCAAAAACCAGCCGCCCCGATGCGCTTCCTTGCGCGGGCGGCTGGTTGAGGCGTGATTCCGTTCACGCGATGCGGTTGGTGTCGGCGGCAACGCCGAATGTCTTCGGTGTTGAAGCCGCACCTGCCTCCGAGTGGCATGCCCTCGCTCGCGCCGCACATGCTCATGCGAAGCGAGCGAGCGTCACCGCGAGCGTGGGCATGTCTGGCGCTTCGCAAGAGCATGCCACACGCTGCACAGAACCGGGGTCGAGGACCACCCGGCTCACTGGATCAATACGGCCCGATCGAGGGCGGGTTATTGAGCAGGAAGTCGCGCGGGCCGCGGGTCGTGTAGTACGGGTACGCGACCTGTCCGACCGGCGGGCCGGGATTGAAGTTGTAGTGATGGTCGCCGGAAGCACAGCAGCCGGGACCTTGCGGCTGGCAGCAGCAACCGCTGTACGTCTCGCAGCAGCCGCAGCAGCAACCGGCCGGGCAGAGTCCCGTCGGGCAGCAGCCACGATTGCAGTTGTTGCAGGCGCCGTAGTCGTACGGGCCGCAGGGACCAGCGCCATCGCAGCCGTAACCACAGGCGGCGCGGCCGCGACGGAACAGGCGGCAATCGCGGCAGCTGTCGCAGATCGGGCAACCTTGCATGCAGGAACCTACGCAGCCGCCGGCGCCGCAACCGCAACTCGGATCGCAGCCGCAATCGCCGCAGCATCCGGCATCGCAGCAACCACTATCGCAACACCCGGTGTCGCAGCATCCGCCGCCGCACGCAGAAGGATCTTCGCAGCCGCAGCCACATTCGTCGTAGCAAGAATCACCACAGCCGCAGCCACCGCCGCCCCACAGGCTGCAACATCCCGGTCCACCACACGCGCTGCAGCCCACACTCGAGACTGCTAGCGCCAGCAACGCAAGCAAGCGATACATGGTATCCCCCCAACTGCAAGTCCACGGGCCGATGGCCGCTCAGCTCGCGCGTTGTTAACGGGCAACGCGCAATCGCTGGCGCTCGGGAAGCGCAGTACTCGCTGAAAAGAATCTGGATCGCCGCGCGGCGCAGAAAAGACGCGGGTTTGCGCTCGCGGCGGGTCGTTACAACTGGTATCGGCGGCAGAATCGGTAGAATCCAGAAAATTGCGAAGTGCCCCGGGGGCGGCTAAGGCCCGGGATCACGTCTTGGACGGCGGACGGCAATTTGCTACAACCCCCAGCCGTATCACCAGATACGCCCTTGACGCACCACTGCCAGAACGAGTCACGGAAGACCCATGCATCACTTTTCCCGCGCGCTGAAGCTAGCATTTGCCCACCGATTTAATGTCGCGCTGTGCATCATTTCGTCGCTGATCGTTGCCGTGCTGTGGGCCGGCAACCTGACGGCCGTTTGGCCCGTGATCGATGTGATCATGAACGACAGCTCGCTCCCCGAGTGGGTCGACCAGCAAGTCGCCCGCAGCGAACGCGAGGTGGCCGACTCGAAACACTGGCTCAATGAGCTCAACGAGCTCTCGGCCGACGACACAGTCATGGTCGAAGAGAGGGTTCAACAGGAAATCACGGAACGCCAGAAAAAAATCGAGAAGATTGTGGCCACGGCGCCCGCTGACGGCGACTGGAGTGATGCCCGCATCGCCGAGCGCACCCGACAGCTCAATACTCTCAAACGGCTCGAAATCCTGCGAACCGCGAAACCCGACGAATTGCGGCAGAAGCTCAAGAATGAAAAGGCATTTGCGGAGTCGCAGATCAAGCTCTACGAGAAACGCGCGATCCGTTTCAGCTGGATGTCGCCGTACGCTCACCGTTGGCTGCCGACGACGCCCTTCAAAACGCTGGTCCTGGTCTGCGGTTTCGTGTTCGTGGCCACGACCGTGAAGGCGGTGGTTCGCATCTGGAACTCGATTCTCGTCTCGCGGATCGGCAACCAGGTGTCGCTCGACATGCGGAACATGTTCTTCCGCCAGGTGCTGCGCCTCGACATGGCCCATTTCACGGAGCAGGGGCGCGGCGACTTGATGAATCGCTGCACATCGGACCTGGGCTCGGTTGGACAAGGGGTACAGCGCGTTTTCGGGCAGGCCTTGCTCGAGCCGCTCAAGATGATTGCCTGTCTGATCGGGGCCGCCTGGGTCAGCCCCACTCTGCTGTTGATCACGATTACGACCGCCCCCATCGCCGGCTACACGATCCATTGGCTCGGCAAGGCGCTCAAGCGAACGCACAAGCAGGCGATGGTCGAGCTTTCGTCGATTTTTGAGACGCTCAGCGAAACGCTCAGCGGCATGAAGCTGATCAAGGCCTTCACGATGGAGCAGGGTGAACAACAGAAGTTCCACGAATCGTCGAAGAAGCTCTACCGCCGGCAAATGAAAATCGTCACGTATAATTCGCTCGTCAGCCCGCTCACCGAGTCGCTTGGACTCGGCATGGTGCTGGTGGCCAGCCTGATGGGCGGTTACCTGGTGCTGGGCCAGAACACGCATGTGCTGGGCATCAAGATCAGCGACGTTCCGCTGACCCACGGCTGGATGGCGATTTTCTTTGCCATGCTGGCCGGCATGGCCGACCCCGCGCGGCGGCTCTCCAACGAATTTGGCTACATTCAGAACGGCGCCGCCGCCGCCGATCGCGTGTACGAAATCCTCGATATGCAGCCGACGATTACCGATCCGCCCAATCCACAGCCGCTGCCTGCTCTGACAAAAGGCATCACGTTCGAAGGCGTCGACTTCCTTTACGTCGCCGAAAAACCGGTGCTGCATGAGATCGATCTGACGATCCGCGCGGGCGAAACGCTGGCGATCGTCGGTCCCAACGGCTGCGGCAAGACCACACTCGTGCAGCTCTTGCCGCGGTTCTACGACCCGACGAAGGGCCGGATCACGATCGATGGCGTCGACATCCGCGACGTGCGGCTCCACGACCTCCGCGGCCGGTTCGGCATGGTCACACAGGAGACGCTGCTCTTTAACGACACGGTGGCCAACAACATCGGCCAAGGGATGCCCGGCGCCAGCCGCGCCGAAATCGAGGCGGCCGCCCGCAAAGCGTACGCCCATTCGTTCATCGTCGACAAGCTACCCGACGGCTACGACACGATCGTCGGTCCCACGGGGAGCCGCCTCTCCGGCGGCCAGCGGCAACGCATTTCGCTGGCCCGCGCGATTCTGCGAAATCCCGAAGTGCTGATCCTCGACGAGGCCACGAGCCAGATCGACGTCGAGAGCGAGCAGTTGATCCACAAAGTGCTCGAGGAATTTATCCGCAATCGCACGACGCTCTTGATCACCCACCGGGCGAGCACGATTGCCCTGGCGGACCGCGTGCTGGTGATGGACCTGGGCCGGGTGGTGGACCACGGCACGCCCAGTGAGTTGGCGGAGCGGTGCGACCTCTATCGCCGTTTGTGCGTGAATTCGTATCAGGAATCGGCGGCGTAGCGTTGGCGACCGCATCCAATTAGATTCGTCGTGGCCGACGACGCTAACTTCATGTGCGCCGTTCGCGTCGTCGGCAACGACGAATTTATCGCGCGTTTGCGCTAACCGTTGTACGGCACCACACACGACCAATGCTGGCGGCGATAACCTGCCTTGAGTGGATTCTCCTCGGCGTAGCGGATGCGCTGTCGCATCTCTTCCGGTGTATCGAGAAACACCTTCCAGCCTCCGCCACCCCAGGGCGACGGATGCTTGCCGCTTTGGCGAGCGAACGCCGCGAGCGGATGCAATCCAGCTTCGTTGAGGGCCCGCGTTCCCGCGCGCTTCAGACAGGCAATGATCTCGTCGCCGTCGAGTTCATGTGTCGCAACGACGATGTGGACATGATCCGGCAGAATGGCGCAGGCATGAATCTTTAGTCCCACTTTAAGGCAGACGTCGGCGAAGCCGCGGCCAACGGCCTGGGCTTGCAGGCCGGTCAATTGAACGGCTGGGAATTTGAGTGATTCGGAAATCGCACGACGAATGCGGAGGTCGTGTGACCTACCTGCAAGCGAGCATCGCGAGTGAACCTTGGTCGCGGGGCCGCCGGCGTCGTGAATGTGGTCGGCCCGCATCTCCGTGGATCCGCTGCCGCGCGGATCGTTCGGCGGCCAGAAGCCGTAAGTGGTAAAGATGAGGTGTTGGCCCAGCATGGAGTGTAGTGTACATATATTCCCTACCACTGTCAAGATAGTAGAGTCTAGGACTCAGCGAGATTCGTCGGTTTGCTGGGAAAGACGGCCGACGACGCGAACGGCGTACCAGGTGCTGCGCCCGTTATCGGTAGTGCTTGTCTTCCAGCTGGAAGTAGGGGTCCGGCGAATCGGACTTCTTCTCGTTGAGCGTCATCATTGCGATGTAGACCTGGTAGTCGATGTCCTGCCGCAGGTACGTGCAGCGGCCGCTGATGAAGGCGATGTTCACGCCGCCGTCGTGGTAGCCCGACGGCCGGGCCCACGTGGCCCAGAACTTTCCGGGCTTCTCGTTGCACGATCCGCTCGTGTAGCGCCTCGGAACTTCCTCGTCGCAATTAAGATTATCCAAATCGAATCCCTCGCGATTGATCAGTGTCTGCTGCTCGGCGTCGGGATCGCTGCATTCGGTCCACAGAAATACCGGGCCCCAAATGCGATCTTTACGATCTTTGATGAAGTCTGAGTCGTAATCCCAAAGATGATGCTGCTTGAAACCGTTCCAGCCCACTTCATCATAGAACCTGGCGTCGTTGTTTTCCGAATAGATGAGCGTGTACTCGCGGCCGTCGACCCAATGCCCTTCCAACGTGGCGAGGTCGGGATGATAGATGCGATTCAGGAAGGGGCCGTTTTGCACCCGCTCGTCGAGCACGGCGGCGACGCGGCCGCCATTGGCGACATAGGAAGTGACCGCCCCGGAGCGTTGCTTATCGGCGTCGCTCGGGCAGAGAAAGATCTCGACGTACGTCCCGGACGGAAATCCGGCGGCGTTGGTGTCGAAGACCGACTGGCGCTCGAGCCCCGGCATGAGCATCACGGCCCAGGTCGTGTTTGGGTAGCCTTCGGAGGACTGCAGTTGCTTTCGATCCAGGTTTTCATACAGCCCGGGCAACCGATCGAGCCGTTCCTCAAACTGCATCGTGGCCAGTGCGAGCTGCCGCAGGTTGTTGAGGCAGCTGGAGCGGCGCGATGATTCCCGCGCCTTCTGCACGGCCGGCAACAGCAGTGCCACGAGGGTGCCCACGATGGCAATCACGACCAACAGCTCTACGAGCGTAAAAGCACGAACCCGCTCGATGCGCATAGTGTCATCCCCCTTGCCGAGACGGCGGATTTCGAGAATGGCGCCGCGGGGTTCCAGGCCGCGACGCAAGGTGAGGTTTGGCAGTTCATTCGTGCGGCGGAGCGGCCTTTATTCCCATCCGCGGCGGAATCAGGACGCTTGCCGTAGTTTCGCCGGCGGCGGTGCTGGTCGACTCTCAGCGGTGCGGCGGCGTATGATGGAAATAGGTGAGATAGAGAAACGATCAAGCAAGAAATTATGGCCGTCGCGCTGCATTCCGATCACACCCGCATCTTTGAGCGCAACCGGTTCGTCTATCCGGTGCTGAGCCGCCGCTCAGGCGGGATTTCGATCGGCGTGAACTTGAACCCCGACAAGATCTGCAACTTCGACTGCATCTATTGCCAGGTCGATCGGCGCAGCGCGAGCGAGACGCGGTTTGTCGAAGTCGACGCACTGCTGGCCGAGCTGCGGTCGACGTTGGAGCTGGTGACGTCCGGCGCTATCTACGAGTCGGAAAAATTTCGCGGCGTGCCGCAGCACTTGCGCCGCCTCAACGACATCGCTTGCTCCGGCGACGGCGAGCCGACAACGTACAAGAACTTCGACGAATTGATGGAGCGGTGTGCGGAAGTAAAGCGGAGCGGCGGGCTTGACGGCGTCAAGATGGTGCTGATCACCAACGCCAGCATGTTTCACCGCCCGCACGTCCAGCGCGGCCTCGAAATCCTCGACCGCAACAACGGCGAGATTTGGGCCAAGCTGGATGCGGGGACCGACGAGTATTATCAACTCATCGAGCGGACGCCGATTCCATTTCGGCAGATTCTCGACAACATCACCGCCGCGGCGCGAGTGCGGCCGCTCGTAATCCAGTCGCTGTTCATGCGCGTGGCCGGCGAGCCGCCCAGCGACGCGGAGCTCGGTGCGTTTTGCGATCGGCTCAACGAAATCACCGCCGCGGGGGGCCAGCTCAAGCTCGCGCAGATCTACACGATTGCCCGCCGGCCGGCCGAGTCGTATGTCACGCCGCTCGAGGATGCGGAAGTCGATGCGATCGTGGAATTGGTGCGCGAACGGACGGGGCTGGAGGCGGCGGCCTTCTACGGCAGCTCGAATTACTAGCCCCAATCGCGGTCGGTTGTCGGCATTCGGTGCGTCGGTTACTTTACACGTTTCGACGTTTATACCCGACTGCGAGTAACTGCAACGATGTCCGACCCCTATTTCCAAACCCTGTTCGCCGAGCGGATCGGCGGCGCGATGTTCGGCAAGGGCACCGCGATCTACAAGTTCGAGAAGATCAAGCGGGCCAAGCGGAAGGCGCTGGCCGACTTCCCGGATCGCAAGCTGCTCGACTTCGGCATCGGCGAAAACGATGCGATGGCGCCCGAGAGCGTTCGTCGGGTGATGGCCGAGGAGATCAACAAGCCGGAGAACCGGGGCTATGCCGACAACGGGCCGCCGATGTTCAAGGAGGCGGTCGCGCGGTTCATGCAGCGGGAGTTCGGCGTCGCGCTCGATCCGGCGACCGAAGTAAACCATTGCATCGGTTCGAAAACGGCGCTCTCAATCTTGCCGGCCTGCTATATCAACCCGGGCGACGTGACGCTGATGACCGTGCCGGGCTATCCGGTGGCGGGGACGCACACCACATACTACGGCGGCGTGGTCTACAAGCTGCCGCTGTTGGCGGAGAACAATTTCTTTCCCGATCTTGATGGCATCCCGGCGGACATCGCCCGCAAGGCGAAGTTGCTAGTGCTCTGTTACCCGAACAGCCCGACCGGCAAGACGGCGACGACGGAGTTTTACGAGAAGGCGATCGCGTTCGCCAAGAAGAACGGGGTCGTGATCGTCCAGGATGCCGCTCACGGCATGCTCAGCTTCGACCGCGAGCCGAACAGCTTTCTCTCGATCCCGGGGGCGCGCGACGTCGGCGTCGAGGTCCATTCGATGTCGAAGGGCTACGACATGATCGGCTGGCGGATTGGCTGGGTCTGCGGAAATCCGCTTCTGGTGCGGGCATTCGCCGAGACGAAGGACAACTTTGATTCCGGCCAGTTCATGGCGATCCAGAAGGCCGCCGCCGCGGCCCTCGACGATCCGGAGATCCCGCGCCGCACGCGGGCCAAGTACCGCCGCCGCATGGAGAAGCTGGTGGCGACGCTCTCGCGGTGCGGGTTCAAATGCCAGATGCCGGGCGGCACGTACTTCCTCTACACGCCGGCGCCGAAGGCATTTGCGAACGGCGGCCCCGGCGGCGGCCCGGTCAATTTCGAAAACGCCGAAGGGGCGAGCCAGTATCTGATCACCGAGCAGTCGATCTGCACCGTTCCCTGGGACGACGCCGGGGCGTTCCTGCGATTCAGCGTGACGTACGAAGCGGCGGACGAAAAGGCGGAAGATGCGCTGATGACGGAGACGGAGGCGCGGCTCAAGAATATCCAGCCGGTGTTCTAGCGCGGACTTGTCCTGCCGAATGGCAATTTGGCACTTGCCGGCCCCAAGAATGTGCTATCATTTATGAAGGCGCTGAGGTGGGCCCATGCCGTGGTTCGATGTTGTCTGGGATTTGCCTGACGATCCAAACGGTAATGTCCAGCACATCGCGGAGCATGGACTCACTCCGCCCGATATCGAGTATGTACTTAATAACCCACGTCGCCGCGTCGTGAGCCGTTCGAGCGGTCGACCCATGGTTTTTGGACGAACTCCGAGCGGCGAAGAGATTGTCGTGGTTTACGACGAGTTGGACGACAGCACGGTCTATCCTGTGACCGCATATCAAGTCGAGGAATGAGCAATATGGCCAAGAGGGTCTATCGCAGCGTGACGCGCGATCGGCGTTTGACCAAAACCGAGGCGGCCAAGTATCGAGAACTTCGCGCCCAAGTCGCGGAAGAGATCCCTCCTGCCAAGGCCGACCCGATCAAAGTCGCAATTGCCAAATTGCGCGCCATGCGCGAGGCGCGCGGCCTATCGCTCGCCGACTTGGCAGAACGAACCGGCATGACGCGGGGGAATATTGCGCGCCTGGAATCTCAAAAGAATGCGACGCTGCGCACACTGGAGCGCTACGCCGCAGGGATGGGATGCACGATGGAAATCGGATTCGCTCCCAAGGATACTCGCAGCCACGCGGCGACTGCGACGAGCTGAAGCCGACGTTTCGTGGCACTGCTTTTGCCGCTCACTCCTTCGCGTCATTCCGCTCGAAGAACATCAAGTGCTGCCACGGTAGTTTGTCGAACTCTTCGACGAGCTTGAAGCCGTTCGGCTCGAATTCCTTCAGGATTTGCTGCTTGCTCATCTTGTGGAGTTTCTTGATCGGCACGTTGCGGTCCTCGGCGCGGAATTCGACCAGCGCCACGCGGCCGCTCGGCTTGAGGCTCGCGCGGATCGATTTGAGCATTTGCTCCGGGTGTGAGAACTCGTGATAGACGTCGACCATCAGCACGAGGTCGACTGAATTTGGCTTGAGCTGTGGGTCGACGACGGTACCTAGCACCAGCTCGATATTGTTGAGGTTGTCGGCGGCGGCGCGGTCTTTTAGAAGCCCGAGCATCTCACGCTGGAT
>JBFWSG010000059.1:0-32840 GCA_050248495.1 Pirellulales bacterium
TCAACGTCTCCTGCGGCCGCTGCCGGATGTGCAAGAAGGGCCGCACCGGTGTGTGCGCTCGCGTGAATGCGGTCGGCGGCTGGGGCGCGGCGTACGGCTACGTGAACATGTCCGGCTGGATCGGCGGGCAGGCCGAGTTTTTGATGGTCCCCTACGCCGATTGGAACTGCCTCAAGCTCCCGAGCACCGACGAAGGCCGCGCGAAGATCATGGACCTCGCCCTGCTCTCGGACATCTTCCCGACCGGCTTCCACGGCGCGGTGACCGCCGGCGTCGGACCGGGGACACGGGTGTACGTCGCCGGCGCAGGCCCGGTGGGGCTCGCCTGCGCGACGGGCTGCTTCCTGCTCGGCGCGGCCGAAGTAATCGTCGGCGACTTGATCCCCGAGCGTCTCAAGCAAGCCGAATCCTTCGGCTGCATTCCGCTCGACGTGAAGCAAGGCCCGCTCGATGAACAGATCGCCAAAATCCTCGGCCACCCGGAAGTCGACTGTGCGGTCGACTGTGTTGGCTTCGAAGCTTCCGGCCACGGCGCCGAATCAAAGCAAGAGAAACCCGCGGCGGTGCTCAACGCGCTGATGGACATCGTCGAGCCGGGCGGCGGCGTCGGCATTCCGGGCCTCTACGTCACCGGCGACCCCGGCGCGAGCGATGCCAACGCCAAGGAAGGCCGACTCTCGATCCGCATCGGCAAAGGTTGGGCCAAGAGCCAGCACTTTACCACCGGCCAGTGCCCCGTGATGCGCTACAACGACCAGCTGATGCACGCGATTCTCTCGGGCCGCGCCCCGATCGCCAAGAACGTCAACGCCAAGCTGATCTCGCTCGACAAAGCGCCAGAAGGCTACAAAGACTTCGATCGCGGCGCGAGCGTCAAATACATCCTCGACCCGCACGGGCTCGCGGCGAAGATGCTGTAATCGACTGCTGCATTGATCCCAAACAATCTCACGCAAAGGCGCGAAGGCGCAAAGAAAAACCTTCTTCCACCTTCGCGCCTTTGCGTGAGACGTTCCACTTTCACGGACCGCCGGATTGAATTAACTGCACGACAGCGTCGCGCATGATGAGGAATTTCGCGTCGGCAAGAGCGCCAATGACGCGCGAAATAAGCTTCGAGTGCGCTGTAAAGAGCTTGCCGGGACGGACATAACTGCTGCGGTGTAGCGAGCCTCCCAAGACATCGGCATCTGCCAACGAAATGGCGCGTCGATCGCCGTAGGGATTGCTTGTAACCTGGCAGAGAATCCAGTCACCCCGACCAGCATCTGCCAATACGATCGCCGGCCGCAACTTGGAGGCTGTTAGATCGGAGAATGGAAAGTCAACTAGGACGACTTGTCCGGCTGTAAATGAGCCCATGCGGCGTCCTCTTCGGGGCGATTCCAGTCTTCGGCCAGCGCCGCCTCGCTGAGAAGCGCCGTCTCTTGCCCGGTCGGCGGTTCCTCCAGAATCGTCACCAGCGCGCGTCGCGGCGACGACAGTTGCACCGACTCAGCCAGTCGGACCTCTCCATTCGGCTCAATGATCGCTTCGACAGTTCGCATGATACTACTATCGTAGCATGCGGACTTCAGCAAGCAAAGAAAGGATCTTCACGCGAAGTCGCCTCGCGCAACATGCTCGCGGATCCGCTTTACCAGATCGCGAAAGTAGGTCACCGCAGCTTCGTCGGGTTCATATCCGAAATGATGCCAGCGACGTTGTTCGAAGAACAGGCAGGTCCGCAAGTCGGTAAGACTGCCGTGTCGCCTTGAATTGGCAATTTTCGCACATTCACCCCGGCCCCAGGCTTTGTATCCATTGAAACTCAACGCGAATGTGAAGATCGAGCTCAGGTCGGCTGCCTCCTCCGGAACATCCGCGATCGTCAGAGCGTTGTTGGGTATTTCGCGCATGGGACGAGCTATCTAGATCATTCCTCGCGGAAGTGCAGCGACACCAGAATGCACGGGCCGCCGGCGATGACGTTCGCGCCGGCCGCTTCGGCTAGTTCCACGGCTTCGGCACTCTCGGCCCCGGGCTGCATCCAGATGTTTTTGATGCCGAGTGACAGGGCTTGAGCGACCACCTGCTCCGTCACCTTCGGCGGCGTGATGATCGAGACGCCGTCGATGGTGCCGGGGATGCTCGGCAGATCGGCATAGGCGGCGAGGCCTTCGATCTCGCCGCCGGCCGGGTTCACCGGGACTACCTCCAGTTTGTTCTGCTGATAGACGCGCAGCACCTTGTTGCCATACTTCTCGCGGTTGGCCGACGCGCCGACGACAGCAAACCGGCTGCCTTCGAGAAACGCTTTAATCTTTGCTTGTTCGGTCACGGTTCAGTTCCTGCTTCCACGGTTCCTGTTTCAAGTCGCAAACAATACGGCCGGTCAGTCTCAAACGCTCAACTGCTCTCGCTGGACGCCGCCGCGATCGCGGCCGCGGCCTGATGCAGCACGACGTCCGAAATCTGCCCTCGCACCGAGACCAGCGACGTCGGCGCGCCCATGCCGTAGCCCTTGAGCGGGTTGTTCCACTGGATCGCGCCGGTGAGCGGGTTGAGGCAGTAGATGTAACCGTTGGTCGACGCGATCAGTCGGTCGCCATCTAGCAGCAGCGTCACGTAGCCGGACTTCATCTGATCGTTCGACCAGACGATCGCGCCCGTCTCGCGGTCGAGCGCGAGTGCGTAGCCGTTGAGTCCGACGAAGATCAGCTGCTCGACACTTATTGGATCGTCATTTATCGGTTGGGCTACACTCATCGCGGGGCCTCCGCATTCAGAATTGGCTTGCGGCCGGGGGAGTTTTCGGGCCGTATGGCGCCGAGCCAACATCCATTAGAATGACTGGCCCGCCACTTTGACAGCCCGCCGCGCTCCCTGAGCGCCTTTCCGGAACATGGCCCTCATACAGCTCAACGACGTCTCGATCGGCTTCCGCGGGCCCGCGCTCCTGGATGGTGTCACTTGCGCGATCGAGCCGCGGCAACGGATCGGCCTGTTGGGACGCAACGGCGCGGGCAAGACGACTCTCATGCGGATGCTCGCCGGCGAGGTGCAGCCGGACCATGGGGCCTGCGTCGTGTCGCCAGGCGTGAAGGTGGCGATCCTGCCGCAGGACGTGCCACACGATTTGGCCGGCCGCGTCGCCGACGTCGTGATCCTGGGGCTGCCGGAGGAAGATCGAGACGATTCGCACCACTGGCAGGCCGAGCTGCGCGTCGAGCAATTGCTCACCCAGATGAATCTGAGAGCCGATGCGGAGGTGAGCTCATTTTCTTCCGGCATGAAACGGCGGGTGCTCCTGGCCCGGACGCTTGTGTCCGATCCGGATGTGCTGCTCCTCGACGAGCCGACGAACCATCTCGATATCGACGCGATCGACTGGCTCGAAGACTTCTTGAGTCGCTGGCCGGCGACGCTGCTCTTCGTCACGCACGACCGGGCCTTCTTGCAGTCGCTCGCCACGCGGATCCTCGAAATCGACCGCGGCAAGATCTTCGACTGGTCCTGCGACTATGCGACGTTTCTGGTGCGAAAGGAAGCGGCGCTCGCGGCTGAAGAGAAGGCGAACGCGCTGTTCGACAAGAAGCTCGCCCAGGAAGAGGCTTGGATCCGCCAGGGAATCAAGGCGCGCCGCACCCGCAACGAAGGCCGGGTCCGCGCGCTCAAGCAGCTTCGCGTCGAACGCAGCAACCGCCGCGACAAGGTCGGCACCGCAAAGGTCGACATCCAGAGCGGCGAGCGCAGCGGGGCACTCGTGGCGAAGGTCGAAAACATCTCGTTCGCCTACGGCGAGCGGCAGATCGTCAGCGACTTCACGACCACGATTATGCGGAGCGACAAGATCGGCATCATCGGCCCCAACGGCGCCGGCAAGACGACGCTTCTGCGATTGCTGTTGGGGCAGCTCGAACCGCAAGCCGGCAGCGTCCGACTCGGCACCAACCTGCAGATCGCCTACTTCGACCAGCTCCGCGAACAGCTCAACGACGACGCCACGGTCGCCGACAACGTCGCGGGCGGCAATGAAACGCTCTCGATCAACGGCAAATCGAAACACGTGCTCGGCTACCTGCAGGATTTTCTGTTCACGCCCGATCGCGCCCGCACGCCTGTGCGATTCCTCTCGGGCGGCGAGCGGAATCGGTTGCTGCTCGCCCGCTTGCTCACCAAGCCGGCCAACGTGCTGGTGCTCGACGAACCGACCAACGACCTCGACCTCGAGACGCTCGAGCTGTTGGAGTCGCAGCTGGTCGAATACGACGGCACGCTACTAGTGGTGAGCCACGACCGTGCGTTTTTGAACAACGTCGTCACGAGCACGATTGTGTTCGAGCCGGGCGGCGTGCGGGAATACGTCGGCGGTTACGACGACTGGCTGCGGCAACGTGGCGAGCCGGCAGCGGCGGCAACGGGCAATGAAAAAGCAGCTTCGCCCGCCAAAGGAAACGCGGAAAAGTCTGCGGCGACGTCCGCGCGGCGGCGTACCTACAAGGAAAAGCTCGAGCTCGAATCGTTGCCTGAAAAAATCAGCGCGCTCGACGCGGCAATTGCGGTGCTGCACGACGAGATGGCCCGTCCCGATTTCTACCAGCAGCCGCAGGCGACGATTGTGGAGAAATCCACGCGGCTCAAAGAATTCGACCAGCAACTCGCCGCCGCCTACTCACGCTGGGAGGAGCTGGAACAGCTCGCCGAATGATGTGTGGGCAATTCACACCCGCAGGAAAATCCGCTTCCGATAAAGCAAATACAAGAGCAGCCATTTCACCAACACGATGGCCGTCGCCCACAGCAGCGGTTGATAGTCGCCCGTGTTCCGCAGCGCCCCGCCGAAAAAGAACCGCGTGGTGTACTCGAAGTCGATGAACCGCTCCGCCAGGTAGATGAAGATCGAATTGCTGCCGATCACGACAAAGAACAGCGTCCAGCCCCGCAGCCGCCAGACGTCGATCACCAGGTAGAAGAGCGCGAGCAGCAACAGACTCAAGCCCGCGCAGTGGAGCACGAACGAGCTCGTCCACAAGTTCTTGTTGATCGGAAAGTTGAGATTCCAGAGCTGCGCGAGGCCCAGGCACACCAGCCCGGCAACCACCATGATTCCTGTCTTCGCGTAGCCGCTGAATTGCTCACTTTTGAGAAGCCGCCCCGTCACCGCCCCGGCGAGCGCCGTCCCAACCGCCGGCACGACACCGAGCAGCCCTTCAGGATCGCGGTCGCCGCGATAAAGTTTCCCGGGGATGAGACTGCGATCGATGAAGTCGGTGAGCGTGTGCCCCGGCCGCAAGTCCCCAGCCCCAAACCCCGGCACCGGCACGAATTTCAAGAGCGCCCAATAGCCGACGAGCAGCCCGGCAATCCACACGAGCTGCCCGCGCGTCCGCGTGTTGAGCACGATCAGAGCCGCAAACAGATATGCCAGCCCGATCCGCCCCAGCACGCTCGGATAGCGCATGTTGGCCCAGTCGAATTCCAACAGGCCGTTGTAGATCATTCCCAACAGCACGAGCACCAGCCCCCGCACGATTGCGTGCCGTGCCAGCTGGCCCTTCGTGTCGCCCCGCTCCAGCCGCTTATCGAACGAAAACGGCATCGCCACGCCGGCGATGAACAGAAACAGCGGAAAGATCAGATCGTAGAGCGCGAAGCCATGCCACTCCGGATGCTCCAGCTGCCCGGCGAACCACACCAGAGAGGCCCAGCCCGTCAGCTTGGCCGCCGCGATAGCGATCCCTTCGCCGCCGATGATCCAGAACATGTCGAACCCGCGAAGCGCATCGAGGCTCAGCAGCCGTTCGTCAGTCCGCGACTTGATGTCGGAATGGGATGCGTCCATCAGCAATCGCCTGGTTCCACCGCAGCGGTCGTCACCAATTCTAGCGATCGATACCGACAAAAGCAGCAGCACTTGCCGTGGCGAGAATCGGGCACTTCGCCAAATTGCCCGCCGTTGCGGCCGCAGGGCGGACTACAATACCAGCATGAGGATGCCGGGGCAGGCTCCATCCGTGCTGGTGTTACAAATCGTGATCTCACCTTGGCCGCGACGGCCGGACGCCGCGGCGACGATCGAGGGCGGAAAGAAGCCGCGGAGCGAACACGCCGCGGCTCGACGAGCCGCCGCGCGCCGTTCGCGGCGACGGCATTAAACGCCACACTGTGCAGTTTTGCCGTGCGCGCCCGATCATTTCGCCGGCGAATTGCTCGAAGTCAGCCGGGTGCGCTCGCGAATCCAGCCGGACACCAACTCCAGCACCTCCGGCGACATCGTCTCTTCGATCTGGCCGTACTCGCTGATCGCCCCGGTCGTGCAGTGCTGAAACAGGTGGTTCAGCCCCTCAAGCTTGACGATCTTCACCTGCGTGTTGCCGCCTGCGGCGAGTGCCTTTTGAATCGCCGTGAGATTGTCGTCCGCAGCCACCTGCAGGTCCTTCTCACCATTGATCGCCAGGACGGGGCATTTGACCTGCTCGAGCGCCGGCCGCGGATTGTAAGCCACCAGCTGGCGGAACCAGGGCGTGGAGGCCGTTTTGATCTGGCTCTCGATCACTCCCTCGGTGAGTCCCATCGCTTCGCGCTGTTCCGGCGTGAATTCCGCAAGCTGCTGCGTCACCAGCTCGCGGACCAGCTTTTCGACTTCGGCCGCGTCCGTGGCCTTGATGATTCGCCCGTACAGTTCACGCTGTTTGGCGGCCGACTCGATCAACTTCACTTCGCTGCCGCCCATCACGCTGCCCAGATCCATCCCTTGCCGAACCAAGAGCTCGTCCATCGGAACCCCGACCCCCGCCAACAGCACGATGAATGCGATGTCGCCCGGCTGCTTCGCGGCCGCCAGCGGAGCGACGATGCCTCCCTCGCTGTGGCCAATGATGCCAATTCGCTGCGGGTCGATCTCCTTTCGGGCCTTGAGCCACTCGACCGCCGAGAGCGCATCGCCGACGAAATCGTTGTGTGTCGCGGTGCCGAAATTGCCGGTGCTCTTGCCGACGCCGCGATCATCGAACCGCAGCACCGCGATCCCCTGCCGCGTGAGATGATCGGCCAGCACAAAGAACGGCCGATGACCCATGATCGCCTCATCCCGATCCTGCGGGCCGGAACCGGTCACGAGCACCATGGCCGGATGCGGCCCGGCCCCCTTGGGCAGCGTCAGCGTGCCCGCAAGCGTCACGCCCGCTGCCTGATTCTCGATCGAGACCTGTTCTTCGTCGTACGGAAACGGCGGCTGCGGCTCTTGCGGGCGATGGAGCTTCACCGCCTCGGCGACGCGCTTGAACGCCAGCGGAAACTTCTGGCCCCCCTGCCGCCATTCGCCCGTCATCTCGGAGCCGTCGCCGCTAAACTTGCCCTCGAATGCGCCGCCGATGCTGGCAACCAGGATTTTCACTACGCCCGCTTCGTCGACCTTCGCCCGCAGCGGAATCCGCGCGCTCCCCTGGTCGAGGCTGATCAAATCGCCCTCCAGCTCAGGTCCCTCCTTCGCTTTGATCTCGAGCGCCAACCGCAATTCGATGACCGGCGACGGCTTGAGCGATCCCTGCCAGAAGCCGGCCAGGCCTGTGCCGGGAATCCCTTTGGACGGGGTCTGACCAGGATCGTTCTTCCGCTCTTTCCGCGCGAGCGAAAACGGAAATTTTTGGCCCGCTTGGGTGAAGTCGCCGGAGATCGTCTCCCCCTTCTTATCGAGTTGCCCCGCAAACGCCGGCTCGCCGGGGATGTTCGGCAGCAGGAAACCGACTTTCGTGCCCTCCACGGTGACGGGCGCGAGCTTGAAGCCGCGTAGTCCCTGGACCGGAATGTCGATCGTTCCGGTCCAAGCCGCGTCGGCCTGCTCCAGATCGACACGAATCGCCAGCTTGGTGCCGGGCAGCGAAATCTCGCCTTCCCAGTGGCCGGCGGCGCTGGCGACCTCCGCCGCGCGGGACGCCGTCGAACACGCGAGGATGAAATAGCACGCGAAGATCGTGATCCAAACGACGGTAAATCGGAATCGATGCACAATTAAAGAGTAAGACGCCTTCATGTTCGATCGAACTCCAATAAGAAGTGATTGGTTTTAGTAATCGAGGGTACGCGTCAGCTTTCCGCCAACTCAAATCGATAGCCCACGTCACGAATCGTGTGGATAAACGTCGGTGCCCGCGGATCGGGCTCGATCTTGCTCCGCAGCGTGGCGATGCAGCGGTCGACGCTCCGCGAAGTGACAATCACGCTCCGTCCCCACACGTGGTCGATGATGTCGCTCCGCGCCAGTGCCCGGTTCGGCCGCCGCACGAAGTACTCCAGCAACCGGTACTCCTTCGTGGCCAGCGGCACTTCGACGCCGTCGCGCACCAGCTTGTGCGACACCAGGTCGAGATCCGCATCCCCAATGCGAAACCGCGTCTGATCGTCGTCCCCGCGCCGCCTGAGTAGCGCCTTCACGCGGGCCAGGAGCTCGCGGATCGAAAACGGTTTCGTGACGTAATCGTCGGCCCCCAGCTCAAGCCCCCGGACGATCTCCTCCTCCTGCCCCTTCGCGGTGAGCATGATGATCGGCAATTCGAGCTTCTTGGCCCGCAGCTGCCGGCAAATTTCGTAGCCGTTGAGCTTCGGCAGCATGATGTCCAGCAGCACCAGATCCGGCGGCTCCGCGAGCGCCGACGCCAGCCCCGCATTGCCATCGAGCGCCGTCCGCACTTCGTAACCCTGCGCAGAAAAATTGTCCGCCAGGCCCCGCACCAGCACCGGATCGTCTTCCACAATCAAGATCGCAGCCCGATTCATGTGGTGCTTCCTTCGACGAAGCGATCGTCCGTTTCGATCCGCAGCGCGAGCCGCATCAAAGGCAGCGACACGCTGGCGGCGAATCCGGATTCGTTCCAGACGAATCGCAACTCGACCGCTTGCCACAAAGAATGCGTGTGAATGCGAAGTTGAATCCTCATGGCTGCGCCTCCACGGGCTCTGCTAGTGCCCGTTGTGCGGGACGCGCCGCCGCGGAAGCAACGTCCGCCGGCAGCGAGACCGTAAACGTCGAGCCGTCGCCCGGCCCGCTCTCCACGTTCACCTCACCGCCGTGCGCTTCGACGATGTACTTTACGATCGACAGGCCCAGGCCACAGCCGCCGGCCGTGCGCGAGAGCCGCTGGTCCACCTGATAGAAACGGTCGAACACGCGGCGGGCCGCTCGCGGAGAGAGACCGATGCCGTTGTCGCTCACCGCGATCACCACGCGGTCGCCCACGCGCCGCGCGGACAGCTTCACTCGCTTCGGCTCGTCCGTGTACTTCCAGGCGTTATCGAGCAGATTCGCTACCACCGTCACCAGCGTGTCGGCGTCCCCTACTACCGGCAGCGGCCGCTCGACGTCGACGCCCAGGACATTCGTCTTGCCGTCAAACCGATCAGCCACGGCCGCCGCCGCCTGCTCAACGATCGCCGCCCCGTCGGCCGGTCGGAAATCAAAACGGTGCTTGCCCCGCTCCATTCGCGAAAACGTTAAAAAATTGTCGATCAGCCGGGTGAGCCGCGAGTTCTCCTTGGAGATCATTTCCAGGTATTCGCGAGTACGGACCGAATCGTGTGCCGCGGCACTCGGCGCATCGTCGTCCAACAGCGTGTCGACGAGCAGCCGGATCGCGGCGAGCGGCGTTTTGAGCTCGTGCGACACGGTGGCCACCAGGTCGTTTTTCAGTCGCGTGAGCCGCCACTGCCGTTGCAATACGCCGGCGACCAACAGCGCGAGCGCCGCCGTGATGCCGACCACCACCAGGCCCGTCGAGAGCAAATAGCCCAACCGCTTGTCCGCCGACACATCGAACGAACTCGCATCGTCGACCTCGGCCACCATTCGCAGCCCCGGCAGGAGCGGCGCGAGCGATACGGCCGCCAGCTCCTCGCCGCCGGTTGAGTCCTGCCCGACCTCGCGAACCGCCGTCGCTACGCCTTCCGGAAACGGATAATTGGCGAGCTGCTCTTCCAGCGCTTTCCGCAAGCGAGACTCCGAGAGCAGCGCAACGACCCGCCCCGCCGGCGAACGCAGCTGGTCGACGCCGCGCGACTTCGTCGGCCGGAGCACGCCAGTTTCCGTCGCGGGCGTCGACTGAGCGACAAAATCGGCCGCTAGATCTTCCGCCGCGAGCGTGGGAAACTCCTGGCCAGCGTTCTGCGACTTGAGTTCATGCATCAAGAATCGCCGCTGGTCGGCCGCCGGCAGCGGCGAAGCGTAGTTGTTCACGCGTCGCGCCAAGCTCTCCGCAACCGACTGCCACGCGGGCGAATCCCGGTCGAGTAGCGACAAGAGCCGCAGCTCCGCATCGGCCGCAAACAATCGGCCGTGGAGATCCGTCGCCGTCGCATCGCCGCGCAGCTGCTCGAGTGCCCGAATGGCCCCTGCCCGATCGCCGGCCTGCACTAACGCGCGGGCTTGTGCCTGTCGCGCCTGCGCCACGGCGACGGGGCTGTCGGCGCGCTCCGCGATCGAGGCGTACATCTCCGCCGCCTCGGCCGGAGCCGATTCGCCAAACTCCAGCTGCTGGGCCCGCAGCAGCTCGCCGCTCACCACGGCCTCGGCAACCCGGCTCTTGGCCGTCGACGGGTACAACACCTGCCCCGCGTCGCCGAGAATCACCAGGCCGTCGATTGAACCGCTGCGCAGGCCATTGGCAAACGCCAGGGCCGGTGGGTCATGCTGGGCTATCTCGTCGAGCGACGCCAGTTTTTGTCGCCAGTCGTCGGCGATCGAGCGTCCCACCGTCTCCAGCTGCGCGCGGTAAGCCGCCGAAAGCTTCTGCCGCGCGGCCAGCTGCTCGTTCTCCATCGCCGCGCGCATCATCCACACGACGCCGGCCGACGGGACGAGGACGATCAGCACCAGCAGCAGCACTGGCCACAACGCCGAGTCGTGGCCCGTGCCGCGCCGCATCAGTTGTCGGGCAACGTGAAGCATTGCAAGACCTTCAGTCGACTTTGAAGCCTTCAATGATCTTGTCGAACGCGCCGCGCTCGCCATCGAACTTCGCCGCCTCGGTCGTGAACCGCAGCGTCGCCGCCGAGTGGTCGCCGATCACCGCGACTCCCAACACCCGCATCTTTTTCGCGCCTTCGGTGAACTCGGCCACGATTTGCGTGGCCCCATGGCCGTCGACCTTCGTCTCGACCAGGCCCGCTTCATCGACCGCGAAGTCGCCGTAGACTTTCTTGATATCGTCGATGAACGACTCGGTCCAAGCCTTGGTCGACGACGCCTGGTCGCCCTTTAACTTCGACTTCGGCCGCACGGCAACTTCCGCGTTGACATTGGCCCGCGGATCGAGCAGTTGCAGCTCCGTCTCGCCTGACGAATTGGGATTGCTCGTGTTGTAGGAGAGCCAACCTTCCGGCAGCGTGAGCGAAAACCCGTCCCCTGCGACCGTCTCGCCCTTACCCGGCTCCGCCTGCCAGACTTTCGCCAGGTCGGCCGTCACGCCGCCCGCCGCGAACCGCACCACATAGCGATGCTCGTCTGTAGAGACCCAAAACGTCTGGCCGACGCTCAAATCCAATTTGTAGCACTCGTAGGTGCCGGCGGGCACGGTGATCGTCTCCTTGCCGGAGACCGTAATAACCAGGGAGAGTTGATTCCCGCCCAGCGAAGTTACCACGGTGATCGTCGTTTTGTACCCTTCGGCGAGCGGCAATCGCCGAAACAATTCGACGCATTGTTCGTTGTCAAAAGCCGGCGGCGTGAAGTTGAGCGTAAAGGTCTTGTCCTTGCCGATCATCGTCACGTCCACCGAATCCTCGCCGTACTTCGCCCGTGCCTCGCCCAACAGCGTGTGCTTCCACAAGCTCTCGATCGGCGCGAAGCTTTCGGTCTGGCAGTACACTTCGCTGAGACTCGAAGCGCCGTTTACGGTCACCACGCCCCGCGTCGAGCAGCGCGTGACCTTCTTCCCGTCGCGCTCCGCGTCGTCGACCATGTAGATCATCGTGCCGATCGGCAGCCCCGAGGGCAGCGTCATATTCAGTTGCTGCCGCTCGCCCGGCGTCCAGGGCGCAGGAAGCAGCTTGAGCTCACTCGACAGGTGCAGGCGGGCTTGGGCCACAAGATCCTTCTGGTTCGGAAAGTTGTTCACCACCGCTTCAAAGGCCTTCTTCGCCTCCGCGTCGCGCCCTTTCTTCTGCAAACACAGCGCCAACCGGAACTGCGCCTGCGCGGCCGCTTCCTGCGCCGATTTCCCTTCGGCGATCACCTGCTCGTAGAGCTTCATCGCCTCATCGAGATTGCCGACCGTCTCTTCGGTATAGATCGCCTTCTGCAACAGCTCACCCGCCGTCGCCGCCACAACCGGCGCTGCCGCCGCCCACACCGCCAGGACGCAGAGTCCGGCCGTCGCGGACCAGATCATTCGCGCACCCATTTTTTGTTCTCCTTCGCTTAGAGTAAATGAAAAACTCCGTGACCACAAAGGAGAGAATACCGGCCGAACGTTACCGGTTTGTTACCGCGATGTGCCGTTTGCGCCCTATTTTTGCAAACGCCGCCACATACCCACAGAGAGCGCGAACGGTTTACCGCGGCCTTGCTGCCGATGAAGTCGCCCGCACGACCTGCGTTCCGCTTACCCTTCGCACGAGCCGCCGCATTTCCAGCACGCTCACCGTCGCGAGCACGCGCTGGATCGGCAGCCCGGCACTGGCCGCTACGTCGTCGAGCGACATCGGCGACGAATCGATCGCTTGCAGCACTTGCTGCTCGATGTCATTGAGCAGCAGCTCCGCCGGCTGGGCGATCACGCTGCCGTCTTCGCGCTCGACGTTCTCCGCCAGCGGCCCCAGCTCGGCGAGCACGTCGTCGATCGATTCGACGAGCTTCGCGCCGTCTTTGATCAGCGAGTGGCAGCCACGCGAGAGCCGGCTGTCGATCGGTCCCGGCACGGCAAACACCTCGCGGCCCTGCTCGTAGGCATGGCGGGCCGTGATCAGCGCGCCGGAGCGGTCGGCCGCCTCGACGACGATCGTGCCCAGCGCAAGGCCGCTGATCACGCGGTTGCGCTGCGGAAATGCGCCGCTGATCGGCACCATCCGTGGCGGGGACTCGCTCAGCAGGCAGCCATTCGCCGCGACGTCGCGCGCAAGCGCGGCGTGCTCAGGCGGATAGATGTTGAGTAGCCCGCTCGCCAGAACGGCGATCGTCCGCCCGCCCGCCGCCAGCGCCCCACGATGCGCCGCCGCATCGATCCCGCGCGCGAGTCCGCTCACGATCGTGAATCCCGCGCGGGCCAGGCTACCGGAGAGCCGCTCCGCCTGCGCCAGTCCGTACCGCGTGGCATGCCGCGTGCCGACGATCGCCACCGCCAGCTCGTCCTCTGCGAGATACGTGCCGCGGCGAAACAAGACGCCCGGCGGATCGTGGATTTGCAGGACTGGTCGCGGATAATCGCTGCTTGTTTCCGTGACGACGTCGATCCCATGCTCCGCGGCGAGGGCCAGCTCGCCTTCCGCGTCGATCTCGTCGCGGGCCGCCACGATTCGGGCTGCGATCTTCGGCCCGATGCCGCCTACGCTCTGCAGCTCCACGGCGCTCGCGGCCAGCACCGCCGCGGGCGTGCCGAATCGAGTCAGCAAATCTTGCCGATGCCGCGGCCCGACGCCCGACACTAGCGCCAATCGGACCGCATCGACAAGCTCGGCAGCATGAATCGATTCTGTCATGCTGCCCCTGCGTTTCAGCGGAACACTTCGTCAACCGCGCAAGAGAACCCTGGCAGCAGCTCACTGCCCTCGACGATTTGTCCGATGGTGAGCGTGATTACCGCACGCTGCGTATGATAAACCGTCAGCGTCTGCAATGTGGGATCGACGATCCAAACGGCGTCGCAACCCGCCTCCAACCAGGCGTCGATTTTCTCGTCTACCTCGCCAGTACGGTCACCCGGCGAAAGCACCTCGATCGCCAGGGTCGGCGCACCGGCCCAAAACGCCGCCTTTGCCATCGCTTGCGGAAGACGCTGCTTGGCGATAAAGGCGATGTCGGCCACGCGCACCGTATCCGGGTCGCGCGACAACCGAAAACCTGTTTCCGCGCCGAACATCATGCCGAGGTCGTGCTCTCGGACGTAAGACTGGAGCAAGCCCTGCAGATTGCTGATCACCTTTGCGTGGCGCGAATCACCAGGTGACATTTCTCGGAGCTCTCCGCGTAAGAGTTCATAGCGCTTTCCCTGGCCCGTTGGCAGGGCGAGCAGATCGTCGGCAGTAACAAGAGATGTGGTGCTCATAACTGAATTGTACGCACAAGCCGGCACCCCCCCATGGTAGCACAGCCGCCGCCACCGGCAAAGTTTTCGCGTGTCGCAATCCTTGGGCAAACTGCAACTCACTTAGCACCGGGAGCGCTTCGGCAGCCCGCAGCTCTTTCCAAATCCGCATTGCTAGCCCGGCGGGAGCGGCGACTTTTCCTGCCGTTGCGGTTGTGCGGCGATACGGTGCAAGACGATACGACCTGTAGCGGACATACGGCCCGGGGACTCGGCCGCTCCGCTCACCTCCCTCCTGCCCACCTTCCGCCTCCCATCCGCGCCGGAGCCCGCGCCATGCGTACGCTAGCGCTCACTTGCCTCATCGTCGCTGCCGCCGCGTTCCGCACGTCTTTCGCCATCGCCACAGAACCCGTGCTGCCCTGGAGCCTGCAGCCGCCGGGGCTGCAGCAGGTGGAATACGTGTATGACGACGGCGAGGACGACGAGCCGTATGTGTACGACGCCGGTGATGATGGCGAGACGGTTCCTGGCAAAACGCAAGACGACGAGGCAAAGGGCGAGGAAGAGGTAGTCGAGAAAGACTCAGGCGAGAAGCCGTACGTGTACGACGAGGGCGAAGACGAGGAGGAAGGCGACAGCACGAACGCCGCGGCACAGGAAACGAAAAACATCGAGGCCGCTCAGGAACCGATGGTGGAAACTGAGGAGGCGCAGCCGGTCGCGCCTGCGCCAGAAGATCCGGCGAATGCCCAGGCAATCTCCAGCGACCTGCACACCTCTGATTCGTGCAACCCATGTTGCTGCGAAGAGGGCCCGTGGTCCTCGTGCGTCGACGACTTCTCGCTCGACGCCGCATTGGGTTGGGAGTGCTGCCCGTACAACATCGGCGGCTGGAGCGAGCCCGGCTACACGACGAACAACGTGCCGCTGTCGCAGGCGTACAACGACCTGCTCTCGTTCAGCGACGTGCCGGACAATGTGAACCTGTACCAACAGTGGCTCTACCTCGAGCGCGTGGTCGACGGCTCGCAGGGTCTCGACTTCGGCGGCCGCGTCGACGCCATCTATGGCACCGACGCCCAGAAGACACAAGCGTTCGGCAATCCCGGCGCGAATGTCCGCGGCATCGGGTTTTACGACGCCTCGTGGGATCACGGAATCTACGGCTTCGCGATGCCGCAACTTTATGGCGAGATGGCTTACTACGACCTGTCGTTGAAAGTCGGCCACTTCTTCACGCCGCTGGGTTACGAAGTGATCCCGGCGACCGGCAATTTCTTCTTCACGCACTCGTACACGATGTTCAACAGCGAACCGTTCACGCACACCGGCGCGCTCGCCACGTACACCGGCGTCGAGGGCGTCACGCTCTACGGCGGCTGGACGCTCGGCTGGGACACCGGCTTCGACCAGCTCGACGGCGGCAGCAACTTTCTCGGCGGCTTCTCCTCCGAGCTGAGCGACAACGTGACCTTCACCTACATGACGACCATCGGCAACTTCGGCTGGCGCGACAGCGGCTCCGGAGGCAGCTACAACCACAGCATCGTCGTGATCGCCGATCTGAGCGACAACTTGCAGTACGTGTTCCAAAGCGACAACCTGCGGACCGACAATCCGGGCGTGAACGCGTTCGACACGATCGGCGCGGTGAATTACTTGTTCTACACAGTCGGCGAAAAGTCGAAGCTCGGCGGCCGCATCGAATGGTGGAAGGCCGACGGCGTAAGCTACCAGGAACTCACGCTCGGCTGGAACTACAACGCGCTCACCAATCTCGTCCTCCGGCCCGAATGGCGGCAAGACTGGTCACCCGGCGCTGACATCGACGAAGACACTTTCGCCATCGATGCGATCTGGTCGTACTAGACTTGGCACTTCGCAATTGAGCGTCGCGGGCACTGCAAGCGCTGAATCAATCCCAGTACTCCGACGCCGAACAGTACAAGTGCCGACGATTCGGGCACAGCAGGTGCTGCGCCGCTGCCCGCCGCCGTGGACTGGCCGAAATGGGATTTCCAGACATCGTAGTCGGCCAGCGTGTAGATCGCTCCGAGTCCGTTGCGCCAGACTGTGTAATCGGCGGCGTCGACCGTACCATTTCCGTTGTAGTCGCCCGCTAACAATCCTGGCGCAGAAACCAGCGTGACTTCGCCAGTCGTATACAACCGCGAAAGATCCCAGTTGAATGCGCTGGTCACATTAAACGCACCCGCGGGAACCACGCCAGTCCAATCGAAGAGGTCAATCGTCCGGCCAATTTGAGCGGCGACATTAACATCCGGGGCAAAGTCTAATGCCAACGTCCCGGCCCGCATCACGGGAATTCCCGGTGCAAACGAAATCATCGAGTCCCAGGCGTCCGCTTCAAATATCATCCGCAGCGTGCCGGTGGAGTCCATCGACATTTGCTGTTCAACGACGATTGGCAGCGGGCCAACTGGCGGGCTCGCGTTGGGATTGCCATCGTAATCGCGCACCACGAGCGACTTGCCCGTCGTCAAGTTGAGGCCTGCGATGTGGCCATCAGTCTGAATGAGATTGGTCGTGATGGCACCGGTGAGCGTGGCGTATTCAAAGTTGGCTCCGCGCGCATCGGCACCGCTCAAGTTTACGTTGGTGAGGTCGGTGTAAAAAGTAGGGTAAAATCCACCGTTTATGTAATCGTAGAAACCAGAGAAGTTTGCATTGGTAAGTGTGGCGCCGCTGAAGTTTGCGCTGGTCAGCTTGGCGTATTGAAATTGCGCTCCACGGGCGTCTGAGCCGCTGAGGTTCGCGCCGGTGAGGTCCGCGCCGGGGACAGCGTCATAGCAACCGTAGCCATCACAGACTTGACCACCAGAAAAAGACGCGTTGGAGAGGTTGGCCTGGCTGAAATTCGCTCCTACCAATCCGACAGAGTTAAACCCCGCACCGTTGAGGTTCTGGCCAGCGAGGTTCACACCCGCGAGGTTGTTGCCGTATAGGCTGATTCCACTCAAATCGTGGGCCTGGTAGCCGGCCGTCGAGTAGAGTTGTGCTGGGGTAATGCCGGTTAGCTGCGCGCCCCGTACCTCGGCGCCTGTGAAATTTGCGCCGGTCAGGTTTGCCGCATACAAGTTCGCATGCGTGAGATTCGCCTGGCTGAAATTCGCATTGGTCAGAGTGGCACTTTGCAAGTTCGCCCCGGTAAGATTCATGGAGCTGAGATTCGCTCCGGCTAACGCGGCAGAGTAAAAGTTCGTTCCTGCAGCGTTGGCACCGCTCAAGTTCGCGCCAGTCAGCGTGGCATCCTCGAACCGCGCACCGACGAGGTTCTGGCCGACGAGGTTCACGCCCGCAAGGTTATTGCCGGTTAGGTCAATTTCAGTTAGATCGTGGGCTTGATAATTGGCCGTCGAGTACAGTTGGGTCTTGGTGATCCCAGTGCCGCTGCTTCGATAGAAGCTCGCCCCGCGAATTTCGGCGCCGGCGAAGTTCGCTCCGGTTAGAGTAGTGTCAAAAAAGTACGCATTTGTGAGGTTGGCCTGGCTGAAGTTGGCATTGGTCAGCGTGGCGCTGTGCAAGTCCGCATTGGTGAGGTTCTGGCCGGCAAGGTTGATGCCCGCCAGGTTGTGGGCGGTCATCGCAATTCCGGTCAGGTCGTGGGCCTGATAACTGGCTGTCGAGTAGAGCTGGGCAATGGAAAGGCCGCTATTGGGATAGTACGGCGGGTAGTAATCGAACTTTGCCCCACGGACGTCCGCATTCGTGAAGTTAGTTCCATTGATCGCCGCGGCCCAGAAGTCCGCATTTCTGAGATCGGCCTGGCTGAAATTGGCATTGGTCAGCGTGGCACCTCGCAAATCGGCATTCGTGAGGTTCGCCTGACCAAGATTCGCGCCGGTCAGCGTCGTGGTATTGAGCTTTGCATCGGTCAGATTCTTGGCGGAGAGGTTTGCGCCGGCGAGATTGCTGCCACTCAATCCAATTCCGGTCAAATCGTGCGCCTGGTAGCTGGCGGTCGAATAGAGTTGCGCTGGGGTGATACCCGATAAGGTCGCGCCCCGAACTTCGGCCCCAGTGAAGTTCGCACCGGTCAGGGTGCCGGAGACGTTAGCACCCGTGAGGTTCGCCTGGCTGAAATTCGCATTGGTCAGCGTGGCGCCCTCCAAATTCGCATTGGTAAGATTCGTGGAGCTGAGATTCGACCCACTGAGCGTGGTGTATTGAAAATTCGCTCCTCGCGCGTCGGCGCCGCTTAAGTTCGCACCGGTCAGCGTTGCGTTCGCAAGGTATGCATCGGCAAGGTTTGTGTGGCTGAGGTCGGCGTTCGCCATGTTGGCGGATCCGAAACCTGCTTGGGACAGGTTGTAGCCGGCAAGGTTTATTCCAGGGAGATTGATTCCTTGCAAGATGACTCCATTCAAATCATGGGCCAGGTAGCTAGAAGTCGACGCGAGTTGCTCGGCCGTGATTCCCGAGTAGGTAAGATTCGCTCCCCGAATATCAGCGCCCGTCAGATTTGCGCCGATCAAGGTCGGGTAGAAGCCATACTCGTCGTAATAGCCCGAGAGATTGGCGTTGGTAAGATTGGCCTGACTCAAATTCGCATTGGTGAAGGTTCCGATAGCGTAGTCGTCTCCATAAACAGAGCCCAGGTTGGAAAAATCCACGCCGGTCAGGTCTGTATTGGCCAGGCCGATTCCCCAGAGATCCCCATTCTGGTAGCTGGCCGTCGCGTAAATCTGCACCGGCGTTATGTTGGCGCCGTCAAAATTGGCGAAGGCGATCTGGGCATCCGTGAAATTCGCCTGGCTCATGTTCGCGCCAGCCAAATTCGCGGAGCGAAAGTTTGCACTCGTCAGGTTTTGCCCAGCAAGATTCGCGGCCGCAAGATTGATGCCGTAGAGATCGACTCCGGTCAGGTCGTGGAATTGGTAGCTAGCCGTCGAGTAGAGTTGGGCTGCAACAATTCCCGAGCTTTGGAAGTTGGCGCCGCGAATTTCGGCCCCTGATAGGTTCGCGCCACCCAGCGTGGCCCCATAGAAAATCGCATTCGTGAGATTAGCCTGACTCAGATTTGCACCGGTCAGCATGGCGCCGTAAAGGTTCGCATTGGTGAGGTCGGCCTCGATGAGCGTCACGCCGGTGAGATTTGCAGGCACGTAGGTAACAAGACCAATCTCGTAATCATACTCCTCATAAGGAGTGAGAATAGCGCCGATCAAATAGGCTTTGCTCAAATTGCGGTTCGACAGATTCGCGCCGCGCTCGGCACTAGCGCCCGCGCCGTCGGGAGCAAGGTTCGCGCTTTGTCGCTTCCCCTCGTTGGGATTCGCCGGGCTCACATACTCCCACTGATAAATGTCGGCCGCAGCTGGCGCAACGGCAAATAGGAGGATTGGCGCGACGAATCGCAAGAATCCGAGGCGTTTCATATGAAATCTCCGAGGTAACGCGAGCTGACGGGAGGTGTCTTCGCTCATTCATGAGAAATTGGCGTTAGGACTGTTCCACGCGGTTGAGGACCATCGTTAAAAGCGGGTCTCTTTCCACAGCGGCTCCATTTCCTTCCCATTGCCACCGCTCCCAAAGCCAGCAATACCGCGCTCGCAGGTTCAGGGACGGCGAAGTTGGAGAACTGTGCCTCCGAGCCGCCTCCGATGGCCTGGCCGAAATGAGCCTTCCAAACGTCGTAGTCGGCTGATGTGTAGGTGCTGCCGAGACCGTTACGCCACACAGAGTAGTCGGCGGCATCGACGATGCCATTGCCGTTGAAATCACCCGGCAACTTTGACACTGCCAATAGCGTCGCTTCGCCCGTGGTGTAAAGTTTCGAGAGATTCCAGGCATAAGGACTGGCGATGTTGAACGTACCAGTGGGAGCAACACCAGACCAATTGAAGAGACGAAGAGTCCGGCCGATTTGAGCGGCGACATTTACTTCGGGAGCGAAGTCCAACGCCAAGGTCCCGGCCCGCGTCACGGAAATGCCCGGCGTAAACGAGATCGTCGAGTCCCAGGCATCCGCATCAAACACGATTCGCAACGAGCCCGTGTAGTCCATCGACATTTGCTGATCGACGACGATTGGCAACGGGCTGGACGGCGGACTAGCGGCTGGATTCCCTTCGTAGTCGCGCACCACCAGTGACTTTCCAGCAGTCAGATCAAGGCCCGCGATGTGACCATTCCCCTCAATGAGATTACTAGTAACGGCATCCGTCATAACGGCCATTTGAAAATTCGCGCCTCGAGTATCAGCCCCGTTCAAATCTGCGCCCGTCAAGTCGGCCCCGGGAAATACGACGCAACCATTCTCGTCGCAGCCCCATTCAGCGGCGAGGTTTGAGTTCGTGAGATTCTGCCCGGCAAGATTGATCCCAGCGAGATTGTTATTTCCTAATTTGATGTCTCGCAGATCGTGTGCCTGAAAGCTGGCAGTCGAAGAGAGCTGGGCTGCCGTGATCCCGGTGCTGGAGGGTACGCTGTAATGATCGCGGGAAAAGTTTGCCCCGCGTATGTCGGCGCCGGAAAAGTCTGCACCCGTTAAGATTACGTTGGTGAAGTTTACATTCGACAGTTTGGCCCCAGTGAAATTCGCACCGGATAGTTCGGCAACGTCAAAATCGGCGTTCTCGAGATTTGCATGGGCGAAGTCTGCGCCACTGAGGTTGGTGTAGTAAAATTGCCCTCCGCGCGCGTCCGAACTACTCAAGTTCGCGCCGTTGAGAATCGAGGCTCCAAAACTGGCGTTGGTGAGATTTTGTCCTCCAAGCTGCAAATTCGATAAGTGGTTGGAGATCACTTGGATGCCGGTCAAGTCATGATCTTGATAGCTTTGGGTCGAGTAGAGCTGCCCGGCGGAGAGTTCGGCGCCGACGAGCCCGAGGAAGAAAGCTCCTCGAACGTCAGAATTGCCAAAATCTGCGTCCGTCAACTTCGTAAAATGGAATCTTGCGTTGGTGAGATTCGCTTGCCGGAGATTTGCGTTCACCAAGTTGGCGTCATCGAGGAATGCACCGGCGAGATCCGCCTGGCTGAGATTCGTGCCGGACAAATCAGTTGGAATTCGATAAGCTAAGAAGCCATCGGAATCGTAGACCTCCTGACCAATAAGAGCGGCTGAGACGAGATATGCTTTGGTTAGATTGCGGTTTGCCAGTTGCGCACCTGGCTCCGCATTAACTCCCACCCCATCAGGGACAACAGTCGCGCTCTGTCGCTTTCCCTCATTGGGATTCGCCGGGTTCACATACTCCCACTGATAAATGTCGGCCCTAACGATCGGTGCCAGCATGTTCAGCATTAGCAGCGCGGTCATTGAAAAAGCCGACCTGTTTCTTGCCATGGACGTCGCCTTTAGTTTTTGCATCAAGTACGGTCTGCGTTACAATGAAAAAATCATCGTCCTCGGCGCGCAAATCGAGCGCCGAGGAGATGCCGGGCCGGTGAGGAGATTGCTTCGCGGTAAGCCTCACCGGCCGCTTGTTTTCTTCACTTCAAATCACTTCGACTGCGGTCTCGTCGCCGGCCGATGGTCCGAGGTCTTCAACAGCTGCTCCGCCTCCAAACGGAAGCGGCAGAGTTCCTCGTTCTGAGGTTGGTTTCTTTCCATCCACTCGACGGCTTGTTCGTACAATTGGCGGGCCTCGTCATGGTGGCCGAGTTGCTGATACGCCATCGACAAAAAGAACCAGTCGATCGCGTTTTCATCCCCGCTTAGATCCGTCGATTTTTCAAGCGCCTTGATCGCCGCATTCCAATTGCCCGCGCGGTACTCGGCGACACCGAGCGTATTCCATATATCTCCCGCCGTCGGCACCAGCGCAATTGCTCTCTTGGAAAATTTGATCGCCAGCTGTGCGTCGTCGACTTGTTCGCGTGGCAAGGTGGCCAACGTCCACGCCGCAGTATTGTAGAATCGTGCGGGCGAGAGCTGCGCCGGAAGGTCAATTCCCGTCCCCTGGCCACTGGTGTATTCTCGCTCCAACCGATCGGCCTCATGCAAGGTTTCTCTGGCTTCCGCTAATTTTGCATCTTTCATAAGTGCGTCGGCCAATAGCCAAAGCGACCGGATCATTGCCGGATGCTTGCCACCGTCCCGCTTCCGCCAAATCTCCAGCGCCTTGCGGTGCATGGCTTCGGCCTCGGGAATCTCCCATTGCACGTTGAGTGCCAGGCCGAGAATATCTAGCGATTTCGCCAGACGCTCACTATCGTTCTGCGGCACATCGTCGATGGTGAAGGATTCAGCTGCCGGCACCGACTGTTCCACCTCGTTTGCAGCTTTCGTATCTCCGACTAGGCGTAGCAGGTCGACGAGTTGTGATTGAGTTTCACGAACCTCCTCCTTAAGTTGTGGATCGTCAGAGATGAGCATCGCTGTTTTCTGGGACCATGTGCGATACTCCTCCACGGCTTCTAACGCTTCGGCAGGGCGGCCGGTCGATTGGAGTTTGTCGACGAGCGCGACTTGCACTTCGCGCACCATGACCCAGTTGTACGCAACCCACGGAGACCGGCTGGCGACAAATTGGTAGTCTTGCCGCGCCTCGCGATAGAGCGAGACTGCCTCGTCGGTCCGACTCATCCGATCATACAAGTCTCCGAATTCTTTCCGCATCTTCCCCAGATTGGTGTGGATACCAATCGATTCTGGTTCTAATGCCAAGGCTCGCTTCGCACCTTCAATTGCCTGTAGATAGAGCTTCTCGCATTCCGCAGGTTGATAGTCGGGGCCGCCGTCGTCCCACCTTGCGGCCAGAGAGAAACGGGCCAAAGAGGGCTCAAGCCATTGCCATGGAGTGGGAGCAGGCGAGCATTGGACGCGCGCATCGAGTTGGGCGATGGACTGCCGATAAAGTTGCTCGCCCTCAGCCGGTTCACGCGAAAAAATTCGATCTGCAAGGGACTTCATCGGTCCGGCACTGACCGGTGGGCGATCTGGGAAATCTCTTTCCAGTGCCTCGCAAATCCGCTGGGCCTCGCGAAGATGCGCGTGAGCGTCTTCGAAGTTTGCTGAGAATGGGTAAGGATTGATCAAGTCAACCAAGAAGTTGTGAGCGTCGGCAAGTTTTTCGCGATAGGTGGGCTCGGTTGGATTGGACTCGACGAGCGATTGAAGTAATTGGATGCTGTGTTCTTGCGACTGGCGGGCATCGTCGTCGCGGCCTAATTGACGCTGGACATCGCTCATTCTTCGTAGAACCCCGGCCAGTTCCAAGCGGACGCTGGGGTCGGACTCGGCCTGCTCTGTAAACCCTTCGTAAAATCGCAGCGCGTCTTCCAAGAGCGACTTGCGAAGTGGGCCGGCCAGCGGAACATTTAGGAGCTTTTCGTCGCCCACGCGCGTGAGCATTTGATCGACCGCGTCGCGAGCGGTTGCCAGCGCGGCGTCTTTGGCGGCAGAGGCCCGCCGAATGCGGGCATTGGACACGAGCAGCACAATCACGGACGTCACGAGCAGCGTTGCCACCAAGCCCGTGACCGCCAATGAAACCTTGTGTCGACGAGCATATTTTCGAAAACGATAGCCGGCAGAAGGTGGGCAGGCCCGTACGGGTTCATCGGCGAGATAGCGCTCGACGTCGCAGGCTAAACTTCCTGCCGATTCATAGCGGCGATTGCGGTCCTTATCCAGGCACGTCATCACGATCCAATCCAAATCGCCCCGGACCGATTGCTGTAGACGATGCCGTTCAGTGCGGTGGCATTCGGCGACTGTTGTGGCCAAATCAGCGGCCATCGTGCTAATTCGCGCACTAGGACGAGGAGGTTCTTCCTCGCGGATGATGCGCCGCAGTTCGTCGTAGCTCGCGGCATGCAGCCGGTCCTTGTCGAACGGCGTGGTGCCGGCCAGCAGTTCGTAAAGCAGCACGCCGAGCGAATAGATGTCCGTCCGCGTGTCGACGCCCAGCCGGCTCAGCTCCGCCTGCTCCGGGCTCATGTACATCGGCGTTCCCACCAGCTGGGCGTAGCCCGTGGTGAGCGTGTGCTCGGTGAGCCGCTCGTCGATCGCCTTGGCGATGCCGAAATCGATGATTTTGGGCGTCGGCCGGCCGTCTTGCAGCGCCACCAACACGTTTGTCGGCTTGAGATCGCGATGGATGATGCCCTTTTGGTGGGCATGTTGCACCGCCTGGCACACCGCCATGAAAAGCTCCAGCCGCTCCCGCGTCGGCAGGTTGCACTGGTCGCAGTATTCGTTGATCGGAACGCCGGCAACCAGTTCCATCACAAAGTACGACCGTCCTTGCTCCGTGACCCCTGCATCGAACACCTTGGCGATGGCCGGATGGTCCATCAGCGCCAGCGCTTGCCGTTCGGCCTCGAAGCGGGCGACCACTTGCCGCGTGTCCATCCCCGGCTTGATGATCTTCAGCGCCACGCGACGGCGAATCGGCGTCGCTTGCTCCGCGAGAAAGACGACGCCGAATCCCCCTTCGCCGATTTGCTCGACCAGCGTGTACGGGCCGATGACCGTGCCAGGCTGTTCCAAGCGGAAACCGTCGACAGCCCCCAACTCCGGAGCAGGAGTTTCGAGAAAACCCTCCACTTGCGATTGGGCCGCCAGCAGCCGCTCGACGCGAACGAGTAGCTCGCGATCGCCGCCGCACGCTTCGATGAGATAGGCGGCACGTCGATCGGGCGGCAATTCAACCGCGGCCAAAAAGATCGTTTCGGCAGTCGGCTTGTCGGACACCACGGTCATTTCCCTCGCTCAATAGACAGTGGCGAGGAATTTCCGAATTTGCCTCAGGCCACAGCGAATATTTTATGGAGACTCCACATCCTCCATTTCGCAGCGGAGGAACGCCTTGGCATAAGCCCAATACCGGTCGGCGGTTGCGCGGGAAACGCCCAGCGCGCTCGCCGCTTCTTGATGCGTCAATCCGGCGAAGTACCGCAGCCGCACGAGATGGGCCTTCTCCGCCGATTCAGCGGCCAGTTTCTCCAGAGCGGTCTCGAGAGCGACCAGCTGATCCGCGCGCTGGTCGGTCATCGGAAAGTCGTCGAGCTCGACGCGGTCGCGATCGCCGCCATGCTTCGGTCGTCGTTTGCGCCGCGCGTTGTCGACCAGAATTCTCTGCATCGCTTCGGCCGCGGCACAAAAGAAGTGGCCGCGGCTGTTCCAGTGTTGCGCCCTCTCGACGTCGACCAGCCGGATGTAGGCGTCATGCACCAGCGCGGTTGCCTGGAGTGTCTGCCCGGATTTTTCTTGTGCCAATCGTCCGGCCGCGAGTTTGCGCAGCTCATCGTACACCAACGGCAGGAGCTGCGCCGACGCGGCAGGATCGCCGGATTCGATTTGCGACAAGATCAGCGTGACGTCCGACATGACGTCCACGATTATACCGCGGCGGACCGGAACTCAATGTGGCCGATAGACGTCAGTGCCCACAGCCGCGTGATTGTCGTCATTCCCGACGCCGCAGACGGCGCCATCGGGTTGCCTAATGCAGGGGGACAGAGTCCGACTCACAGCGAACGCCCCTACAGTGGGTAAACTAAGTAGTCTCCATCATGCGTCGTGGATCTTGCCGAAAGCGTTTGGAATTATGCGTCGCCGATGGAGAGCTCCGCAGCCGCTCAGGCCGGCGAGCGTGAGCAGCATTGTGTTTGGCTCGGGGGTGGCTGTGATTTCCATCGCGTTGATGTAGGCGAAGCTGCCTTGGATCAGCGTCAGGTCGACGAACACCTGGCCGAACGCGTCGGGGCGGACGTCCAAAATCTGGGCGACGTGGTTGTCGTTGCCGTCGTACGTGCCGTTCGAGCCGATGTTGTTGCCCGAGGTGCTCAACAGAGCCGACTGGACGTTGGCTCCTGTGATCTTGTATTCGGTGATCCGAGTTTCCGTGGTGTCGCGGCTGCCGAAAATCTTGAAGTTGTAGTGGAGGTTCGGGTTGAGGCCGTCGAGCTTGAAGCTACCAGGCATGTCGTCGTCGCCGCCGCCTTGCTTGTTGTCGGCCGTGCTGAAGAAGAAGTCGACGGTGGCGGATTGCACGGCGAGATCGCCGAGCAGGCTGGGGTTTGGATTGAAGAGTCCGCCGTGGAGCTTGCCGTTGGAATCGAAATCGCCGGTGATCGTCATGCGGATACCGGTGTCCTGGCCGGCGGTATTGACGAGGTGGCCCTGGTGCTCACCCGCGACGACGCGGATGCCGCCGTCGGCCGTGGGCCAGCTGTTCCAGTAGTTGCCACGGACATCGGGCCCGGTCGTGAGGTTGCCGTCCTCGCCGTCGATCGTGCCAAAGTCGTAGAGCAATCGCTCGCCCGCTTTGAGGGTTTTCGGACTCAGGGAGAAGACCTTGTCAGGAGCACACTCGGCCAGCACTGCGGGACGAATGATCGATTCCCAGAGGTTATAGCCGTCGCGATTGAGATGGATCGAATCGACGAATTTGTTCGTGAAGTTAACGCCGTTGTAAGCGCCGAGACCGTCGAAGACGGCCGGCAAGTCGACGTAATGGATGCGGGTGTCGCCTGCGGCGATGGCAGCAATGCCGGCGTTGGCGATGTTCTCTTGAGCGCGATTTCCCTGGCGGCCCGGCGTGGGCATGATGCCGAGGTAGAAGATCTCGGTGTTGGGCAAGGAGGCGTGGATCGTGTTCTTAAAGGTGGTGAAGGCATTAATGACGCCGTTGCCGGAAAGCCCCTCGGCGATGTCGTTGGTGCCGAGCCAGAGGACGACCGCACGGGGCGCGTGGGCAATGATTGCGTCGTTGACGTGGGGTTGATAGGTAGCAAAGGTAGCGCCGCCGAGCCCGCGCTGCAGGACGTTGTAGTCGTTGAAATCGAGCGTGAGCTCTTCCCAACGGCGGATCGACGAGCTGCCGGCAAAGACGATGCCGCCGGTGGGGACCGGGTCGGCCGTGTCTTGCGCCTTCCAGAGCGCCACCTGCGAGGCATACTGTGCATGGGCCGGCGCAGTTTGCAGGCCAATGAGCGCGAGGGACGCAACTGCAGCCAGCGAAGTCAAGCGGCGCAACTGCTTCGAGGAATTGAGAGTCATGGCTGTATCCAATTTCCGGCCGGGTCTTGCTGCCAAGTTCCCCGTGGCGACGGATGTAGCAAAGGTGAGGAACAGGAAATGAAATGTGCGGACATCGACTCCGCGCCGGCAACTTTCCTGCGAGGCGCGTTGACGATTGCACCTACACGAGCCGGTCGGCCGCCGGTCCCTCCCATAGTTGGAGGAACCGGCCGACAAGATGACTCCGCGGGGCGATGGCAAAGTCGCCGCGGCTTAACGTCTGGCACGCCGGCTGCACCCCGTAACAGCGAAAACCGCGCCGAGCGCGAGCAGGACACCCGTAGCCGGTTCCGGCACGACCTTCTCCGTGATCTGGAGAATACCGACGTACGAAAAGCCGCCTTCGATGGTCAGCATGTCGACATTGATCGAATTGCTGCCGTTGGGAACAAGGCCCAGGATGCTGACAGTGTCGTCGTTGTTTCCGTTGGGATGGGCAGCGGTGCCGGAGCCCGCACCTGAAGTCTGCAGAATCGCAGAAAGCATGGCGCCATTGCCGCCGGTGGCGCGATATTGGGTGCGACGGACGCTCCCGGTGTCGCGCGTGCCGAAGAACTTGAGATCATACGTGCCGGCCGGATTCAAACCATTGAGAACCAAGCTGGCCGAAGAGAGCGTGGTGAAGAAGTAATCGCGCGTCGCGGTTTCGATGGCGAAATCGCCGAGCAAGGCCGCACTTGGCGCCAGCAGGCCGCCGTTGGCAGCGCCATTGGCTTCCCACTCGTTGCCGCCAGTAGAATCCACGAGCTGAATGCCAAGCGCGCTCGGTGCATTGGTGACGCTGACCAGCCCGTTGAAGGATGCGTTGTCCGGGACGTCGAGGCTATTGGTATCCGGGTTGATGGCTTCTTTGTTAAAGTTATTCCAGTAATTGCCATTAACGTCCGGGCTGGGAGTGATGGCTCCCTGGTTGCCGCCGGTGGCCACGTCGTTGCGGCCAAAATCGACGAGATATCTGGTCGTTGCCGCCGTAGCGCTGGTTGCGATCAGTAGGCCGCACGCGGCCAATGCCAACCCCGAGATGAACTTCGTACGCTTCATTAGACTTTCCTCCCAAAAGAGAACCTGAGAGCCCGTACCGAACGGCAAGGTGCTACCGCAAAAGAAAAATGCGTCGATCCGCCTGGTTTCGAGGGATAAGGCTGTTTTTCCCGCGTTTCACTAACGAATGACGAGCAAGTACAACGCGATTGTATGCAATAATAGCCGCAGTGTATACTATGATCGTATCCATGTCAAGCATTTTTGTATACAAAAAAGACTGGCGAGTTTTACGCTCTTGAAGAAGGGGTAGCGGACAACGATGACAACGACCGCTCCACGCACATCTCGCAGCATCTGCGATGCGATTGAAGACGACATCGTGGCCGGCAAGTTGCCGCCGGGCATGAAGCTCGACGAGGCGAGTCTGTGCCAACGCTTCGACGTTTCCAGGACGCCCATTCGAGAAGCCTTGCGGTTTCTTTCGGAACGGGGCATGGTCGAGTTGATCCGCAATCGGGGCGCGTTTGTGGTCGAGGTCCGGATCCCGCAGCTGATCGAAATGTTCGAAGTGATGGCGGAGCTCGAAGCGATGTGCGGACGGCTCTGCGCGCGGAGAATTACGGCCGAGCTAGCCGTCGAGTTGCGCGCGGCGCACAAAGCGTGTGGCGCGGCGAAGCGCGAGGAAAATGCTGACGAGTACTACTACCGCAACGAAGCGTTTCATGACGTGATCTACCGCGGCTGCCAAAACGGCTTTCTGGCCGAGCAGGCACGGGCGCTGCGCCGCCGGCTCCAAGGATATCGTCGCCTGCAGCTGCGCTTTCCGAAGCGGATTCGCGACTCGTACGACGAACACCAGGCGATTGTGGATGCGATCATTTCCGCAGACGAGGTGAAAGCTGAGGAACAGATCAGGGATCACATCCTGATCCAAGGGGAACGCTTCACCGATCTCGTGGCAATTCTCGGCGGCGAATCATCCCAGACGAAGCGGTGAGTTCGCCCCGCTCCGCGTGAGACAGATCCAATGGCGATTTACGGAACGGCCTTGTTGTCGCTGTGCCTCATTTGCGGGCTGATCGCGGGCAAGCTGATCGGACTGGCGATCGGCATCGATGCGAATATCGGCGGCGTGGGTCTGGCTATGCTGCTATTAATTTTGGTTACAGGTCGACTGCAGAACACGGGTTGTCTGCCACACCCGACAAGAAGCGGCGTCCTATTCTGGAGTTCGATCTACATCCCGATTGTCGTGGCCCTGGCGGCAAGCCAAAACGTGCGGGGCGCTTTGAGTGGCGGGAAGGTTGCCATTGTGGCAGGAATTGCGGTGGCGTTTGTGGGCTTTGCCGCAGTGCCGCTGTTCAGCCGCATGGGACGAACGACGCAGAACGCCATCTCCATGACGGACGCCGTCGCGCCGGGAGATGACCCGTGACGGAAGTCTGGCAAGCCGTTGAGTCCGTGCTCGTCGACTACTCGCTGGTAACGGCGTTTGCGGTGGTCGGCGGGATCATTTGGCTGTCGTACGGGATATCCAATCGCCTTACGGGAGGATGGCTACACGGATCGGCAATCGCCATTCTGCTGGGACTTCTGATCGCGTACTTCGGAGGCATTGTCACCGGGGGCAAGCAAGGGATCGCCGACATAGAATGCCTGGCAGGGGTCGGCTTGATGGGCGGTACGATGCTGCGCGACTTCGCAATCGTCGCCACCGCCTTCGGCGTGCGCTTGGACGTTTTTCTCAAAACCGGAGTGATCGGGTTCATCTCCTTGCTGGCGGGTGTGTTCCTAGCCTTTCTGATCGGGGCCTTGGTCGCGTACGCGTTCGGATACCGCGACGCCGTGAGCATGACCACGATCGGCGGCGGGGCCGCGACGTACATCGTCGGCCCCGTGACGGGAACCGCCCTCGGAGCCTCAAGCGAAGTCCTCGCGCTGAGTGTCGCGGCGGGCCTGGTCAAGTCGATTCTCGTGATGACGATGACGCCGTTTGTCGCCGGGTGGATCGGGCTCGACAACCCGCGCTCCGCGCTGATCTTTGGGGGACTGCTAGGCACCACCAGCGGCGTTGCCGGCGGACTCGCGGCCACGGACGAGAAACTCGTTCCCTACGGCGCCATGACCGCCACGTTCTACACCGGTCTGGGTTGCCTGGTGGGTCCTTCGATCGTATTTGTTGCCATTCGAGCGGCGGTTGGTGCTTAGAATGCTGCTGGGAGGCAATCGGATGAGAGAACTGCCAATTATCGAACGCGCGAGCGCCCATGGCGCGCGGATGGCAATTCGCTCTCCAGCGGGAACCAGCACGTACGGAGAGCTGGTCGCGTCTTCGGCGACGATCGCGGCTACGCTGCTAGACGGCCATAGCGACCTGCAGGAAGCTCGAATCGCGTATCTCATTCCGGCCGGAGAGCGCTACGTCCAGGCACAGTGGGGAATCTGGCGCGCCGGAGGCATCGCTGTCCCGCTGGGCACCTCCGCGACCGAAAAGGAGCTTGAATATGTGCTCACCGACTCGCAGACGGATGCGGTGATCGTGGCCAGCGAACTCGCGGAGCGGATCGCCGCTGTTTGTGATCGACTGGGCGTCCGGATGGTCAGTACGGGCGATCGCCCTTCCGCGACGGCCCCGCTGCCGGAAGTTGATCCCAATCGCCGCGCGATGATCCTCTACACGAGCGGCACCACGAGCAGGCCGAAGGGCGTGGTCACGACACACGCCTGCATCCAGGCCCAGATCGAGACGTTGATCGCCGCCTGGCGTTGGCAGCCGAACGACCGGATACCGCTTTTCCTGCCCGTGCATCACATTCACGGCATCATTAACATCATGTCGTGCGCTCTCTGGTCGGGAGCAGAAGTCGAGGCCTTCCCGAAATTTGATCTCGATGCTGTCTTACGCCGAGTGGCGGAGCGCGCCTACTCGCTGTTCATGGCCGTGCCCACGATTTACGTTAAGCTGATCGAGCGGTTGGAGGATTTGTGCTTGAGCGAACGCGAGCCAATCGTTCAGGGATTTAGCCAGATGCGACTGATGGTCTCCGGCTCCGCAGCCCTGCCCGCCAGCGTCCACGACAAATGGAGGGAACTAACCGGCCAAGAGTTGCTGGAGCGCTACGGGATGACGGAAATCGGCATGGCGCTGGCGAATCCCTATGACGGGGAACGTCGTCCCGGCACCGTGGGGCAGCCGCTCAACGCGGTTGAGATCCGCTTGCAGGGCGAGTCCGGAGAATTGGTGGTTGGGGAGGGAGTTGCGGGCGAAATCCAGGTCCGCGGTCCTGGTGTATTCAAGGAGTATTGGAACCGAGCCGACGCAACGGGCGATTCGTTCGTCGACGGGTGGTTCCGAACGTGCGACATCGGCGTCATCGAAGACGGTTACTATCGAATTTTGGGTCGTCGCAGCGTCGACATCATTAAGAGTGGCGGATACAAGCTATCGGCCCTGGAAATCGAATCCTGCCTCCTGGATCACCCCGCAATTGCTCAGTGTGCCGTCGTAGGCGTTCCCGACGGGAAATGGGGCGAAGTCGTGGCGACAGCGGTTGTACTGAAGGCAGGTGAGTCGCTCGACGCTGAATCGCTACACGCATGGTGTGTGGGTCGCATCTCGCATTACAAGATCCCGTATCGGCTGCTGGTGGTCGAAGAACTGCCGCGAAATGCAATGGGGAAAGTTGAGAAACGTGCCATCGCACGTTTGTTTTATGCAGTCGAAGTGGAATCACCTAAATAGAACAGAGTGCGCACTCAGTCCGCTGATACATGGCGGGTCGCATTGTCGAACAACGCCCAACTGCCTGAAGGCGCTGCACCCGTTCTTCGATCTCACGCTGCAATTCAAACTCAGGCGATCAAACCCAACGCCGCCCGAATGTCGTCGTTTGCAACGCCGCGGACGACTTCAACGTGGCCCAGGCGGCTCGGCAGCACGAAGCGGAGCTTGCCGCGTTCGGTTTTCTTGTCGTGGTACATGAGCTCGATCAGCTCGTCGTGCGACACCTCCGGCACCAGCGTCGGCAGGCCGAAGGATTCGAGCAGGACTTGCTGGCGTTTGGTGAAGGCGGCGTCGACGCGGCCCAGGCGTTCGGCCAGGCGCGAGGCACAGAGCATGCCGATGGCGACGCCCTCGCCGTGCAGCAGCTGTTCGTAGCCGGTGGCGGCTTCGAAGGCATGGCCGAAGGTGTGGCCGTAGTTGAGAATCGCCCGCAGGCCGGTCTCTTCGCGTTCGTCCTGCTCGACGACGTCCGCCTTGAGCCGGCAGCAGCGCTCGACGATGTAGGTCAGCACATTGGCGATCCGGCTGTTGATCGCGTCGATGTTTCGCTCGAGATAAGCGAAGAACTCGGCGTCCTGGATCACGCCGTACTTGACGACTTCGGCCATGCCGGCGTTGAACTCGCGCTCGGGGAGCGACTGCAGCACGTTGACGTCGACCAAAACGCCGCGCGGCTGCCAGAAACAGCCGACCATGTTTTTTGCAGCGGGGAGATTGATGCCGACCTTGCCGCCCACCGAGCTGTCGACCTGGGCTAATAACGTCGTAGGCACTTGCACAAAGCGGAGCCCGCGGGCGAAGGTGGCTGCGACAAAGCCGGCCAGGTCGCCGACCACGCCGCCGCCGACGGCGATCACGG
>JBFWSG010000060.1:0-32816 GCA_050248495.1 Pirellulales bacterium
CGCTCTATCAGCAATACCGCCAGCCGGTGTTCGACTGGGAGCCCAGCCCGGACAACCGCGTGATCAAGCAGATGACCGAGCGGCTCAACCAGTGGATGCGGCTCAGCCAGCCGAAGGTCAAATGGCAGGCCGATCCGCTCCTGGCCACCCTCGATCCGGAATTGGCCAACGACGAACGGCTCGCTCCGTTGATCACGCCCGCGGCGCTGGCCGACAACGCGATTCAGCTGCAAGAGGGCCGGCTGCTGCAGGAGGCGGTCTGGCTGCGGGACATCGGCCGCTGGACCCAGGGGAAAAGCTTCGACGACGTCGCCCGGGCGACCGCGCTCTTCGATTGGATCGTGCGCAACGTGCAGCTCGATGCGGACGACCAGGAGTGGCCGTATCGGCCGTGGGAGACGCTCGTCTTCGGGCACGGCACGGCGGAGCAGCGGGCCTGGGTCTTCGCGCTGATGGCCCGGCAATTGGGTCTCGACGTGGTCGTGCTGGGAATTCCGGGCGGCGACGGCAAACCGCAATTCTGGCTGCCGGCTCTGCTGGCGGACGGCAAGCTCTATTTGTTCGACACGCGGCTCGGCCTGCCGATCCCCGGCAAGGACGGGCAGGGTGTGGCCACGCTCGCCGACTTGCAGTCGGATCCTGCCCTATTGCGTAAGCTCGATCTGGAGGACGCCAAGTATCCGGTCACCGAGGAGCAGCTCAAGCACGTCACTGCCCAGGTGGTCGGCGACCCGTTCGACTTGTCGCGCCGCGCCGCGGCGATCGAGAGCAAGCTCTCGGGCGACGATCGCCTTTCGCTCACCGTGAGCCCGTCGTCCATCGCCGAAGAACTCAAGAAGACTCCCGGGATCACGACCGTCGGAATCTGGAACTTCCCGTTCCGCATGATGCGCGATCAATTGCGCGTGCCGATCGAAGAGCGCCGCGAAATGGTGACCGAGTTCGCGCCGTTTGCCTGGCGGCCGACCCTCTGGAAGGCCCGGGCCCTGCAATTTCAAGGGCACGCCAAGGGCGACGTCGACTCGCCGACCGCCAATCCAGACGAAGTCGTGAACGACCACCGCGAGGCGATCGGCATCTACACCAGCTCCGACGTCCGGCCGCCCGATCGACTGCTCAAGGGCTTGGGCTCGGAGTCGAAGGTGAAAATCTATACCGCGGCGAAGGACGCGGCGAGCTTGTGGGTGGGACAGCTGCTGTTCGACGACGGACAACTCGCCTCGGCCGAAGACTGGCTGAGCGACCCGCGGTTGCGAACCGATGACAACGGGCGCTGGGCGAGCGGCACCCGCTACAATCTCGCCCGCACGCTCGAAGCCCAAGGCAAGACGGCCGAAGCCATCAAACTCTACGAAAGCGACGACTCGCCGCAGCGGCACGGCAACCGGCTCCGCGCTCGCGCCTTGCAACAGAAGTCGCGGCCTGCCGCGCCCGCCGCACCCACCCCGGAATCGAGCACGAACGACACGACCTGATGCTGGCCAAAGTTCGTGAACGCTGGTTCCTGGTGGCGCTCGTCACACTGCTGGTCGCCGGGTTGGGTTGGCCCGGCGAAGTCGGCCCGCTCATTCGCTGGATCCACCCCGATTGGCTCGTCGCGGTGGTCACCTTCATCATGGCCTTGCCGCTCGAAACGAGCGCCATCTGGGGCACGGTGCGCCGGCCCGGCGCCGCCTGGCTCGGCGCGCTGATCAACGCGGGAGTCTGCCCGCCGCTCGGTTGGTTGGCGAGCCGCTTGCTGCCCGCGGAGCTCGCCATCGGTTTGATCGTCGCCGCCGCGGTGCCCTGCACGCTGGCCACCGCCGCCGTCTGGACTCGCCGGGCCGGCGGCAACGACGCCGTGGCATTTCTCGTGACGATGATCACCAACCTCGGCTGCTTTCTCGTCGTGCCGGCGTGGCTCTGGCTGCTCTCGGGAATTCACGCCAACGTCGACTACGGCCACATCGTGATCGGGCTGATTCTGCTGATCGTCGCGCCGATCATCCTGGCCCAGCTGCTGCGACAATGGCGGCATATCGGTGAATCGGCCACGCGGCACAAGAAAACCCTCAGCTGGTTCGCTCAGCTCGGCGTGTTGGCGATGGTGCTGATCGGCGCGGTCAGCTCGGGCGAGAAGCTGCTGGCGGCGGAAGATGGCTCGATCTTGTCGGCGGCCAATATCCTCCTCCTGGTCGCCGGCGTCACGTTCGTCCATCTCTCCGCCCTTGGGCTCGGCCTCAAATTGTCGTCACTGTTCGGCTTCAGCTGGCCCGATTCGATGGCCGTCGCCTTTGCCGGCAGCCAGAAAACGCTGATGGTCGGATCGTACGTGGCCCTCGCCGTCGGCCCGCTGGCGATCTTGCCGATGGTCGCCTACCATGCGGTGCAGCTCTTTGTCGACACGCTGATCGCCGATCGCTGGGCGAAGCAAAGTCGTTAGGCCGCACTCGAAAAGAACTGTAGCTGGTCTCTTTGAGGCCGGCTGATTGACGTGAGCTTCCGGAGAAGATCGAGGTCAAAGACCTCGGCTACAGGAGACGATGGCCGCGCAACTACGCTATCCGTCGCTCGCCGCCGGGCTGCTGCTCTCCGTCGGAACCTTTTTCGCCACGCGGCACTTCGCCATGCCCCCGTCGCAATGCATCACGGCGGCGGTGACGGTGCTCTGCGCGTGTTGGTGGATTTTCGAGTCGCTGCCGCTCGAAGCAACGTCGCTCGTGCCGTTCGCCGTGTTCCCGCTCCTGGGCGTCCTCACGGAGCGGGACGTCGGCGCGGCCTACGGCGACCCGATCGTGCTCTTGTTCATGGGCGGCTTCATGCTCGCCCAGGCGGCCGAAGCGTGCGGCGCCCACCGCCGGCTGGCCCACTCGATCGTCGCGGCCATCGGCAACACGAGCGCCCGCAGGCTGATCCTGGCGTTCATGATCGCCACGGCCTTCGTCAGCATGTGGGTCTCGAACACCGCCGCCGCGCTGATGATGCTGCCCGTGGCGATGGCCGTCATCGAGTGCGACACCGAAGGCCGGCTCCACGTGCCGCTGCTCTTGGGCATCGCCTACAGCGCCAGCATCGGCGGCGTCGCCACGCCCATCGGCACCCCGCCCAACGGCGTCTTCCTGGCCAACTACACCAAGATCACCGGCGGCACCGTCCCCTTCCACGAGTGGCTGCTCTTGGGCGGCACGGTCGCCGTCCTGATGCTCGCGGTCACGTGGCTCGTCCTCACGTGGAAACTCGGCGGCGTCAAAAGTGTCGACGTCGAGATCGAAGGGACCTGGACGACAACACAGAAACGCGTGCTCGCGGTCCTCGCTCTCGCGGCCCTGGCCTGGATCACGCGCGAAATTCCCTACGGCGGCTGGTCGGCCCTGCTCGAACGCTACATCGGCCCCACCGAAGCAGGCGACACGACCGTCGCGCTCGTCGCGGTAGTCATCTTGTTCCTGGTCCCCCGCGGCGACAGCGACGGCAAGCGGCTCCTCGACTGGTCGACGGCGAAGCAAATCCCCTGGGGCGTGCTGCTCCTGTTTGGCGGCGGCATCGCCATCGCCAAGGCCTTCGATGCCTCCGGCCTCTCCACGTCGATCGGCTCGCTCGTCGACCGGCTGCAGGATTGGCCGACCCTCGCGGTGATCGGCACGCTGTGTCTTTTGGTGACCTTCTTTTCCGAATTCACGAGCAACACCGCGACCTCGAACATCTTGATGCCGATCCTGGCCGCGGCGGCCGTCGCCAACAAGCTCGACCCCGCGCTGTTGATGTTCCCCGCCACGCTCTCCAACAGCCTGGCCTTCATGATGCCCGTCGGCACTCCGCCCAACGCACTGGTCTTCGCCACCGGCCGCGTGCGAATCGCCGACATGGTCCGCTACGGCTTCATCCTGAACCTGGCCAGCACGGCGATTGTGACGCTGGTCTGTTGGAAACTGCTGCCGGTGGTGTTTGGCGGCGATTAGACGAAAGGGTGGAGCGAAGTATTCAGGTGGCTACGGACCGGCCATCGGCGTCAACGCGCTGCGTGACGTCGCCGCAGTTGGGGCAGTGGATCCGGAGGAGCGGGATTGGATTCTCGGACGCAGCGAAGCGGAATAGTGCTGGCCCCAGATCTGGCTGAGTGTAGGGGCGGCTGCACTGCAATTGGCTCTCCGTGCGCCAAAGCGATTGTCGTGTCGCTCGTCTCTTCCAACACAGGACACGCCCACATTACGCACTCAGAGAAGACCATTGGGGGCCTAGCGCATCTCAGAAATTGGATTCTTCGGCCAATGCGATTATTCCTGAAGGAATTGGCGGCGTAAATTGGGCTATAGTGGTGCCTAATATGGGAGGACCGCCCGTGTCGGAATCACGCCGCCAACCGGACCCGCAACAGCTGCTCAAGCGGGCAATTCAGGGGAACGACGACTCAGTTGGCGAACTCTTGCAGTTCTACAGGCCGTATCTCGCCTTGCTGGCCCGTCTGAAAGTCGACCGGCTGTTGCAATCCAAGCTCAGTGATTCGGACTTGATCCAAGACACTTGTTTGCTGGCCCATCGCGACTTCGGAGACTTTCGCGGCACGACAGAAGCGGAATTCACCGCCTGGCTCCGAGAAATCATGGCCCACGTTAGCGCCAATCACGCCCGGGACCACCGGCGGCAACGGCGGGACGTCCGGCTGGAGCGGCAACTCTATGATTTGCTGAATCAATCGTCCAAAATGATGGAGCGTGCCTTGGCCAATTCCGACTCCTCGCCGAGCGATCGAGCAATTCGCCGAGAACGGGCAGTGTTGTTGGCCGAAGCGTTGAGTCAGCTTCCGCCCGACTACAGCGAAGTGCTCGTCCTCCGCGAGTTGGAAGGCAAATCGTTGGCGGAAGTTGCCGAGCGGATGGGCCGCTCTCCAAATGCAATACAGAAGCTCTGGGCACGCGCGCTGGTCGAACTCAAACGCCACATGCCCAAATCTCGGGAGCCATCATGAATAGCGCGCCTCTTGCCGCAGTCCGCTTCGCAACCGTCATCGAAGTTGAAGACGGCGAGCGGGAGCAGAAGTTGGCTGGTGCGCTAGAGGAATATGCCGCCGCCCTGATGCAGGGAAAGCCGGCATGCAAAGAAGAGCTGCTCGCCAAGTATGCCGACATTGCCGATGAGCTTTCGGGTTGCCTCGATAGCCTGGATTTCATTCATCAAGTTGCTCCCCAGTTTCATGGTGACTTGGCGCTGCCAGGCAGCGGCACAACGGCCGATATCCGCCCACTCGCCACCCTTGGCGACTTTCGGATTATCAGGGAGCTCGGCCGCGGCGGCATGGGCGTCGTCTACGAAGCTGAGCAGCTCTCGCTCGGTCGCCGCGTCGCCCTGAAAGTCCTTCCCTTCGCCGCGATGCTGGGCGACATGCAGTTAAAGCGGTTTCACAACGAAGCCCGTGCCGCCGCCACCCTCGAACATCCGAATATCGTTGCCGTCTATTCGGTCGGCGTCGAACGGGGCGTTCACTATTACGCGATGCAGCTGGTCGATGGCTACAACCTGGCCCAAGTCATCGCGGAAGTGCATGCGCCGCAAGTGACGTCAGTGAGCAACAATCGTCCGGGCGGACATTCTCCGTGTGAGAACAACAGGGTCGCCACGCTTTCAACGCTACGGACAAAACGCCCGCAAGAGTTTTTTCGCGTGGTGGCGCAACTAGCCATTCAAGCGGCGGATGCTCTCGATCATGCCCACCAGCAAGGCATCCTCCACCGGGACATCAAGCCCGCCAATCTGCTCGTCGATGCGGCGGGCAAACTCCGCGTTACCGACTTTGGCCTGGCCCGCATCGAAGCCGACGCGACCATGACAGTGACCGGCGACACGCTCGGCACACTTCGCTTCATGAGCCCAGAACAGTTGTCGGCCAGCCGAGCTGTTGTCGACCACCGCACAGACATTTATTCCTTGGGAATAACCCTCTACGAACTAATTACCGGCGCCGCCGCATTCGATTCGATCGATCGGGCCGTGCTCTTGAAGGCGATTGTCGAAATTGATCCAAAGCCAATTCGAAAAAATGCTCCAGCGATCCCAGCCGATCTTGAAACGATCGTCACCAAGGCAATTGATAAGGACCCGACTACTCGTTATGCCACGGCAAAAGATCTATCCAACGATCTGCGACGATTCTTGGATCATCGGACGATTGTGGCCAAGAAGCCGGGCCTGGTTAATAAGGCCAGAAAACTGGTACGGCGGCACCAGGCCACTTCACTAGCAATTGCCACTGCCATCGTCGCAGTATCGTTGTTGAGCGCCGCCTATACGGCCGACCGATGGCGCCAGGTGCGAGAAACCAACCGCTTCGTCGAAACCTCGCTGAACGCAGCTCGCACTTCGCTGGAGACCGGTGACGTGCAGCAAGCCGTCGTTAGACTCTCCGAAGCTAAATCGCGCATTGCTGCTGTGAAATCTGCCGACCCTGCAATGGCAGCCGAAGTGTCGAATCTCCTAGAGGAATCGAATCGCTATCTCTTGTTCGTGCCGCTGATGGAAGAAGCCCGCTGGAAAAGTGCAAAGGCAAGAGAAAATCTTGCGCCTGAGCAACAGGCCCTTGCCCTGTATCATGTGCTAGATCGGCCGGATTGGTTTGATTCTCTCCGCACGATTTGCATTCCGGAACAACATCTAGCGCGTGTGTCGAACGCGGTCTACGAGTTGCTGATCTTTATGGCCGATGAGTGCACGCGCTGGGAGGACCGTTGGCCAGTGGAATCGTGGCGCGAAAGCCGCGCGATCGCGACCGATCAAGCGCGCCGCTACCTGGATGCGGCGATTTCCTTTCACGCTCCCTCGCGCGGCTACTATTGGGAATTGGCAAACATCGAATACCTTTTTCACCATCCCCCAGAAGAAAAACATTTCAGAGATCTGGCTTGGAAGACGCCGGTCGATCATACGGCCGAACTGTTCTACATCAATCGCGACCGAAGGTGGGGAACGGTCTCCGAGACCAAAGGCTATCCAAAGTACACGTTCGAAGAGAACTATAAGGATCACCGCAAAATGCTTCGGCGTGACCCCGGTTACTACAACGCTCTGTTCTTTATGGGTGTAATCTTTAATGCCGAACATCGCAATCGAGAGGCATTGGTAGCTTGGTACGGCTGTCTGGCCCTGCGCCCCAACGATGCAACGGTGCTAGCGACTCGTTCAGTTACACATCAGAGACTTGGGCAATACGACGAAGCAATCGCGGATGCGGAAGCCGCAATGGCAATTGCGCCACAAAACTACGTCGGCTATAGCGCCGCCGCTTGGATCTTTGCCACGTGTGCTGATGCACGCTTTCGCGATGGTCCTCGCGCTCTTGAACTTGCCGAACGGGCGAGAAGTATTGCTGCGTCGAAACAAAACGGCGACAGCGCAGATTTACTTGACAGTCTTGCCGCAGCGTACGCGGAGACAGGCGATTTTGACACGGCCGCATCATTCGCTCAGAAGGCCCACAGGCTTGAAACGAACGATCAGCAGCAGATTGAAATTCATCGGCATCTTGAGTACTACCGCCAAGACCGACCTTGGCGCACGCCGGTCGAGGATCAATGAGCCGACAGGAATGATGGACAGCAGCAAGGAACCTGCGATGCCCGTACAAATCCAAATTCGACTCAGTCAATGACTCACCTTGTAACTCCAGTTCTGAGCAGTACTTTGGGCCGAAACTGCAATCGCTTTTTAATACTTTCCAGCTTTTCTCCCTTTTTCCGGCGTCTGGCTGCGGGCACGGTTCCTGAGTAGTGGGAGGACAGTTCTGCGGCCGAATATCTCGGCCCCCGCTGGATCCACCGGCAACGCCTCTCCGTATTGCTATTCAAGCTAGTGAAGCACTTCTCATAGCACGAAGTACTCGACCGGTAGGCTCTGCAATCTGGTCGGTTTTCTTTGTTTCGTGCGCTTCCGAGATTGGCGCCGGGGAACTCCCGCGGCCTTCGTTATCATCAACAAGAATTTGAAAGGCAAATACATGTTCGCGCTCGACGTCATTCGAATCCCTTACCACGGTCGGCGGTTGTGGGACTGGAAACCGTTCCTGTGCACTGCGCTGGTAACAATACTTTTGAATCAAACTCCGGCGAGTGCCATTCAACTGGAGTGGCTTAAGGCACTTGACTACGGTGGCTGGGATGTTGCCTGTGATGCTTTAGGAGATGTCTATGTGGGCGGCAATAACGTAACCGACAATTTCCTTGGAAGATTTGACACCAATGGAAATCAACTCTGGATGAATACGTGGGATCGCAAAGGAGGTGATGGTATTCTTTTCGCGCCTGACGGTCGGGCGAACGTCTATGTCTCTGTAACTGAGCTTATGGCAAGCACAAAGGTGTTATTTCTGCGGAGGTACACTTCCGACAGCGAGCTTGTTTGGTCTCATCAGGTCGCTTCAAGTTCCGGCGCAGGCATTACGGTTGATGGCCTTGGCAATGTGTATGCTAAAAGTGTTGATCATCTCGACAAGTACGATCCGGATGGAGCGTTGCTTTGGACTCGACAGAACCCCAACATTGGCCGATCAAACGCCACCGCGGATGCCTTCGGCAATGTCTATATCTCAGGGTCTGGCGATGACATTTACAAATACGACTCCGACGGCAACCTGTCATGGAATGCCACCTACAACGGACTTCTCGATGAAGTAGTCGGCATCCGTCACGTCGCAGCAGACAACTCTGGGAATGTTTACACTGCTGCTCCGATGGGCTTTCACGATCCTGTTAGCGGATTGACAGTTCAAGACGGCTTTTTTCTTGCAAAGCATGATTCGGATGGCCATCTGCAATGGTTCCAGAAGATTACCGCGTTCGGGACGATTGCCCGGATACGATTTTCGGCTGATAGTCTCGGCAACGTTTTTTTGTATGTCGGAGGAAGGAACCAGTTAACAGATGACTACAGGAACTTCCTGTTGGAGTATGACACCAGTGGTAAATTGATTTGGACACAGGAAAATGGGCTGCCAGGACAATTCAACGTAACGGGTGTGTCTGCTGACGGTCGCGGCAATGTGTATTTCGCGGGAATAACGGTCGGCGATACGTCCGGTTCCGGTCCAGGACCAGACTACTCGTTCCTAGCCAAATTCACAACGGTTCCAGAGCCATCGTCCGTGAGTCTTGGCATGATCGCGTTGCTCGCGGCTGTGGCGCTGAATCGAAGTGGTGCGTCGTCGCGTTTCACGGCTTCCTCAACCCGCCAATAGAGGCCGCACGTCATGCGACACATCACTCGACGCATCATTGGGGCGTCATGGCTGCTCGTCTCTGTTCTGGCCCAGCACGCACAGTCCCTCGAAATTGAGCTCACGTTCCCGGATGCCTTTGCAACTCGATCCGCCCCGCGAGACGTCATGGAACAAGCCGCTGCGGTCTGGGAGCGAACTCTGCGCGACCCCGTGACGGTGCAGATCGACGTATATGAAACGGATGCTACCGAGCTTGGCGGCGCCCAGGGAGCCACGGCCGTTACTTATGACTTCATCGACTACGGCTACGCTGACTTCCGCGCGGCACTCATTGCAGACGCGACTTCATCCGACGACGCGTCGGCTATTGCCCACTTGCCGCCCGGGCCTCGGATTGCGTTCCGCGGCTGGAATTCGGACATGGAGCCCGAGCTGTTTCAGGGCGACGAGTGGGCTAACAACTATTTGTCGGTTCCGCGGGCCACGGCAAAAGCTCTGGGACTCTCGTACGAAATCGACGGGCCGGACGCCGAAATCTATTGGAACGCGTCCGTTCTAGACAACGGCTTCGACTACGATCGAAGCGACGGAATTGATGGGACCGACTTTCTCGCCGTGGCGATGCACGAGATCGGTCACGCGCTGGGGTTCACTAGTACGGTGAGTTTTGTCGAGCTGGTGTTCTCTGGCGATATTCCGTTTCCACCCGAGTATTTGCCCGATCTGCCGCTTGTCGAGCCACTGGATTTGCTTCGCTATTCGCCCGACAGTGCACCATACATCGACATAAGCCCCGGCGGCAGCCCCTACTTTTCCATCGATGGCGGCGCGACGAACCTCGCGACGTTCGCGTCGGGTGAGGTTTTTGGAAACGGCGACCAACCGGACCATTGGCAAGGCGGCAGCGGCATCATGGATGCCCGCTTGCAACAGGACCAGGTTCACAATCTTGCGGCGGTGGACCGGCTGGCGCTGGACGTCATCGGTTGGGACCTCGCATTAGCGGGCGACTACAACAGTGATGGCACAGTCAACGCCGCCGACTACACCGTCTGGCGCGACGGGCTCGGCTCCACCTTTCCGCGGGCTGACTACGAAGTTTGGAAAGCTCACTTTGGACAAACCTACGATGGTGGCGCGGGCGCCGTTCCCAGTGTTTCTACCACCGAGCCCACCACAATCTTCTTATTTCTATTTGGGGCACACTCGCTCTTTTCTCGCCGCCGTGGACTTATGCTTGAAATGCGACGAATTGGCGGCGGTCTAAGCTCGACGTGTTGTCGATGAAAAGGAAAGGCAGGCAACGAAAGTTGACAGCAAAGAAGAAACTACAAATTGTATTGGCCGGCCTCGACGGCTCGATGACGATTACCGAACTTTGTCGTCGCGAGGATATTAATCCTACGCAATACCACATTTGGAAAAGGAAGCTCCTCGACGCCGCCAGAACGGCTCTCAGCGAAGCAAAGAAGACCAGCCGACGACGATGAGAATGTCGCTCAACATCAAAGTACTCGGCTCAACGGTGGGCGGCTGTGGTCATCCCCAAAACACTAAGTCTTTCGCATGGTACTTGGAGATGAAATGCCGCAGATTGGCGGTAATCGAAGGCATTCGTTTGTAACCAATGACGAACCGTCCTTGAGCGTGGCCGCAAGGCGTGTTGGCAAACGGCATTGATTGGCGGGCAAGCAGTGGAATGCGTCGGATGAACAGTTGTGGAGTATTGGAGTAGTGGAGTAGGGCGAGGCAACTCTTGGGAGCCGAGCCGCAAGGAAGGGGTTGGGGCGGTGTGAGGGCGTGGGCGGGCGCTAAGCGGCGTTCGGCGGCGGCCATCAGATTTGGCCCGGCCGTGAGTGCGCTACCGCACGACTGCTCAACACTGTGTCCCCCGGTTGAGCAGTCGCAAAAATCCGCTGAAAACGAGCGTTCCGGCAGTTCCTCTCGCCCACGACTGCTCAACCAGAAATTCGTCAACTTGGGCTGGCTCTAGCGACGACGCGACCACGCCGCGGACCATCTCCCCCTTGTTCGCTCTCAGCCTCGCCGGTATTATTAGGGATTCCCAAATTTTGACGAGGCGGCTGTCGAACCCAAGCCGAAGACGCATGCAAAAAGGCATTCATCCCGAATACTTCGAGACCAAGGTTTCCTGCGGTTGCGGCAACAAGTTTACGACCCGCAGCACGCGCAAGGAGCTGAAGGTCGACATCTGCAACGTCTGCCACCCGTTCTTCACGGGCAAGCTGAAGTTCATCGACACGGCCGGCCGCATCGAGAAGTTCAAGAGCAAGTTTGCCGCCGCGGGCTACGCCAGCCTGGGCAAAGGCAAGAAGAAGGAAGCGGTCGCCGCGGCCGAAAATTCCTAGCTGCGAAACTCTACTCTGTGGCATGCTTTCGCGGCGCGGTCGCGTAAGCATGGGGCCGTCGGCCAGCGGGGTCGTCTGCCAGCGGAGTCACGACCAGCGGGGTCGGCGTAGCCGCTCCATTCTCCCCCGGGTAGAATCTCCCTCCAGCGCCAGCCGGCGCTCGAATTGCGCCGCGGCGGCAATCCTATGCGTGAACTGCTCGAACAAAAACTCACCCGCTACGATCAGCTCGAAAAGGACCTCGTCGATCCCGAGGTGCTGTCAAACTCTGCGCGGATCACGGCCGTCGCCCGCGAGCACGGCTCGCTCGGCAAGCTGGCGAAGAAGTACCGCAAATTCAAACAAGTCACCGGCCAGATCGCCGAAGCCCAGCAAATGATCGCCGGCGACGATCTGGAGATGCGCGAGCTCGCCGAAGCGGAACTGCCGACACTGCGGACCGAACGCGAATCGCTGTGGGGCGAGCTGCTCGATCTCACGGTGGGCGGCGAGGATGCGAATCGCTCGCGGGTAATCATGGAGATTCGCGCCGGCACCGGCGGCGACGAGGCGGCGCTCTTTGCCCGCGACTTGTTCGAGATGTATCGGTACTTCTGCACCGCGAAGGGGTGGAAGACCGAAATCATGTACCACAACCCGACCGAGCTAGGCGGGTTCAAAGAAATGGTGCTCACGATCGAAGGCGAAGGCTGCTTCCGCGAGCTGCAGTACGAGAGCGGCGGGCACCGCGTGCAGCGTGTGCCGGAGACGGAAACGCAGGGGCGGGTGCACACGTCGGCGGCGACCGTCGCCGTGCTCCCCGAGCCGGAAGAAGTCGAAATCAACCTCAAGCCCGATGATTACCGCCTCGATACCTTCTGCGCGAGCGGCCCCGGCGGGCAGCACGTGAACAAGACGGCCTCGGCCGTGCGGCTGACCCACTTCGAGACGGGGATCGTCGTGCAGTGCCAGGACGAGAAGAGCCAGCTCAAGAACAAGACGAAGGCTCTGCGCGAACTCTCGGCGCGGGTCTACGACTTCTACAAGCAGAAGGAAGACGCCAAGCGGGCGGCGGAACGCAAAACGCTCGTCGGCTCGGGCGACCGCAGCGAGCGGATCCGCACCTACAATTTTCCGCAGAACCGGCTGACCGACCACCGCATCGGGCTCACCGTCTATAATCTCGACCAGGTGATCATCGGCAACCTGCAACCGGTGATCGACGCCTTGATCGACTACGATCGGCAACAGCTCCGCGACCAGATGGGCGGGCTGGATTGATTGCGGATTTGGGATTGCGGATTGCGGATTGTGGGTCCGTGGCATCCAATACGTGCTTGTCGCAGGTAATCCGAAATCCACAATCCGAAATTCTTTATGTCGGACGAACCCTGGACGATCGGTCGGCTCCTGATGTGGACGATCGATTATCTGAAGAAGCATGGAGCGGAAAATCCTCGGCTCGATGCGGAGGTGCTGCTCGCCAAGGCCCGGGGCTGTCAGCGGATCGATCTCTACGCCGCTTATGGGGAAGAGGCGTCCGATGACCTGCGGGCGACGTTTCGCGATCTGGTGAGCCGGCGGGCGAAGGGGATGCCGGTGGCATACCTCGTCGGCCACAAGGAGTTTTACTCGCTCGACTTCGAGGTGACGCCGGACGTGCTGATTCCGCGTCCAGAAACGGAGCAAATCGTCGTCGCGCTATTGGATTTCGCCAAAGTTCGCGGCGATGGTCCGCTTGCGGTAGCCGACGTCGGCACGGGGAGCGGCATCCTCGCGGTCTGTGCGGCGAAGTTCTTGCCGCAGGCTACGGTGACCGCGATCGATGTGAGTGCAGCGGCGCTCGCAATTGCTCGTAAGAACGCCGAGCGGCATCGCGTCGCCGATCGGGTCACTTTCATTGAGAGCGACTTGTTCGCCGCCGTGTCGGAGAGCGAAAAATTCGACGCGATCGTCAGTAATCCGCCGTATGTTTCGACCGCTGAAATGGCGGAGCTACCGGACGACGTGAAGAAATATGAGCCCCATCTGGCGCTCGAGGCTGGAGAGTTGGGCACGGCAGTGATCGAGCCGCTCATTGCGCAGGCGGCCGAGCGCCTCAACCCCGGCGGGCTGCTGCTCGTCGAAATCAGTCCGATGATCGCCGGGGCTGTGGAAGAGCTCGTACGGGGAAACGGCGGGCTCGAGCTCTTGCCGACGCTGCGCGACGGGGCCGGCCATGCCCGGGTGATTCAAGCGAAGCGTTTCTGAGTCGCTGCTCTGATCAGGCCGCGGCGTGTGTCGCCCGCAGCCGCCGTACCCGCGAGGCGACATACACGATGATCGCCGCGTGGACCGCCAGCGCGATGCCGATGCCGAGGGCCTGGGCGGTCCAGGGGGCGGCGGTTTCGCGGGAGACGTAATACAAGCCCCAACCGGCGAGCGGCAGGAACAGCACGATGCTCGTCCACAGGCCCGGGTTGTACTCGCGGCGGACGATCGATTGCACGATGTGGGCCACACCGTTCACCAACGGCAGATAAAACGCCGCCAGGGCGTACATCGGGTTCACGAACACTGCAAGATAGATCATCAGGATGTCGAGGCCCCACACGCCGACCGAATTGATCACGAACGTGCCGTTCTTGGTGAGGGCTTCGCAGTGGGCGGTGTGCTCGTTGACGTATTTACGGAAGCGGTCGCCGGTGTGTTCCTCGAATTGGTGCACCATGTAGATCGGCAACTGCAAGAGTACGAGCGCGAGCGCCGCACCCATCGTGACGATCCACACCGGCGTCAGCGCGAGCAGCATGTAGGCCGCAAACAATGTGGCCGCCGGCCATTGCCACCGGTCCACGAGCCAAGTCATCACGGCTTTCGCTTCGTCGCGTGTGTTCGCTGTCACGGTTTCCGCTCCTGCAATTCGCGCAATTGCCCCCGACTAAAATACCGCAAAAGTATAGGTCCGAAAAATTGACGCGGAATGGGCCGCTTTTGCCATCTTTTTTCGCTCGCCGTGTAACCAATATTCAGCATTTGGGCACTAGAGCTAAAATGACGGGCCGACGACCATTTCGCATAATCTGCTTCGATGAAATCGAGCACAGCTTTGATGATTGCCGCAGCGATGTTCGTAGCCGGTGGCTCACGAACCGCAGCGGCGTACGACTTCAGCGAGCTCACGGCGCTCGCCGAAGGGGCGGTGGCAGGCGAAAACGTCGCACAGGCAGTGCCTGGTTTCGAGATTCGGCTCTTGAAGCGCGGAGTGCTGCTCTATCATCGGGCGTTCGGCGACTGGTCGCTCGACCGAAGAGCCAACGCCGACAGCAGCTCGAAGACGATGAGCGGGGCGCTCGTGATGTCGGTTGTCGACTCCGGCGAGAACGGCTTTTCGCTCGACGGCTACCTGGGAGATTTTCTGAGCGAGTACCACACGCCGGAGTTCGGCGAGATCACGGTTCGGCAGGCGTTCAGCCACACCTCCGGCATCGCCGGCGAGGATGCCGGCTCGCTGCTCCTCTTAAACCCTTACATCACGCTCCGCGAAGCGGCGCGGCGGATCAGCGAGATGCCGCTCGCGTATAGCCCGCCGGGGAGCACATTTGCCTACGGAGGGCTGTCGATGCAGGCCACGGGCGCGGCACTGGAAGTGGCCACCGGCGAGCGATACGTCGACTTGTTTGCCGAGAGGATCGGCGGGCCGCTCCAACTCGCGAATACCGAGTTCGTGATCGCTAGCGATTTGAATCCGCGCGTGGCCGGCGGCATCGAGTCGACGGCCAGCGACTATTCGCGGTTCATGGACATGCTGCTCAACGATGGCGTCGACCGGGCAACGGGCACGCGTGTGCTGTCGGCCGAGGCGGTGTCCGAAATGCTGCGGCGGCAGACCAGCGACGACCAGCCAATCGCGAACTCGCCGGTCGACAACAATCGCTACGGCATCGGCGTGTGGCTCGACCAGCTGGGCCAGGCAGGGCCGACCGTCGACGCCATCGCCGGCGGCGCCCGCGGGTTTCACAGCTGGATCGACCAGTCACAGGACCTCGTGTTTACGTTCGCCACGGATTTGACGTCGTTTCAGAATGTGGAGGTGCTGTCGTCGCTGATGCACGCGGCAATTCTGGAGAGCGTCGGGCTGCAGGGAGATTATGATCGCAGCGGTGCAGTGGATGCAGCTGACTATGCGGCATGGCAGTCGAACCTCGGCGTGAGCGTCACGCCGTTCGATGGCGCCGATGGCAATGGGAACGGCGTCGTCGATGCGGCGGACTATACGGTGTGGCGCGACCACGCTACCGGCGAAGTGTTGCAGAACTTTGCGGCCGTCCCAGAAGCAGCCACGTGGATGCTCACGATCACCGCCCTCGCGGCAACTGGATGCGGCCGGCAGAAGCTCACTCGCCGCCACGGTAGAACGACTGGCTCATGGGGTTGCGCTTCGAGGTGACGACGCCGCCGTTTTTTTCTTCGGCGAGCACCGCGACGATCATGTTCAGCTTGGCATCTAAATCGTCTGCATGATGGACGATCAGGGCTTCGGGCGTCATCGGCGGCTTGGGGGCGCCCCATTCGGGCAGGCGCTGGTGGGCCACGATCACGTGCTCGAGCCGCAGCAGTTTCTCGGCGTCGATCGCCCGGCCGGCAGCGGTTTCCCGGACGATGTCGCGGCCCTGCAGCACGTGGCCGATTAATTCACCGGCGGCGGAGTACTCGGTACCGGCGGCGCTCGTGCGCAGCTCGCGGAGTTTGCCGATGTCGTGGAGCATGCCGCCGGCGATCACGAGGTCCTTGTCCAAGGGCGGCTGCATGTCGGGGTAGAGCTCGCAATATTTGTCCGCCAAGTGGACGCAGGTGCGGGTCACGTTGAGCGTGTGCTCCAGGAAGCCGCTGACGCAGGCGTGATGGTTCTTCCGCGCGGCGGGCAGCGTCAGCAGGGCAGGGCGGTTGGCGTCGTAGATGTCGAGCACCAGCCGTCGCAGCGGCTCGTCCTGGATTTGCTCTTTGGCCGTCGCCACGAGCTCGGCAAACATCTGATCGGGGTCGAACCGCGAGACGGGCAGGCACATGAGCGGATCGAAGCCGTCCTTGGCGTCGGCGTCAGCGACGGGGCGGATGCGGCGGATTTCGAGCTGGGGTCCGAAATTGGTTTGCTGCACCTTGGCGCGCAACTTGTAGAACTCACCGACGGCCCATTCAGTGCGGCAGGAATTGGCCAGCGGCGAGTCGGCCCAGATCGGCAGACCCACCTCACGTTTCGAATCGCGGAACAGCACGCGAAAATACGGCTTGCCGTCGCGCGTGGTGAGCTCCTGTTTTTCGGAGAGTAAGGCGAAGAAATCGGCCTCCTGGCCTTCTTCCAACTCGGACAAGGACATCACGGGTGCAGGCATCGCGTCACCTTCAAACATCTCGCGTTGGGCGGCCATGCGACCGATTGTAGCAGCGCGAAAATTGAAACGAAAGCAAGGCAGCGGCGAACCACGCCCGTCGCTGGAAGCTCCTGACGTGCCCCCCACGACTTCTTCAGCAGCCTGCTAGATAGGCGTCCGCTCGGCCGCCAGGCCGTCCATCATCGACTGCAACTGCCGACGCACTTCGGCCATGATCGGATCGCCCTCGGCATCGCGATCCTTCTCGATACCCACCGGAATAGCCTCGCCGATTTCGACGACGGCCCGCAGGGGCTCGACCAATGGGCTCTGGTCGGTAAAATCCTCCATCAACCGTTCGACCGTTTCGATGACTCGCTCGGGGAGATTCTTGCCAGCGGTGATATAGTCTTGCGGATAGTGAGAAATCTGCTGGGCATAATAGAGCGCCGCGAGGTCGTACCAGCGCTGCTCGCGTTCCGCGGGCGTGACTCTGCCGGCGACCATATCGGCGAGGATCAGCGTGCGGAGCCGCTTGACGCGCGCGACGACACCGCCCGAGCGGTCCTTCTGCTGCCAGGCGTCTTCAACGCGGGCGAGAACCGTGTTGATGAACACTTCGGCACGATCGTAGAGGTTGCCGGTCTTCGCGGCCCCCAGGTATTCGATCTCTTTGAGCGCGAGGAAGGCGTCGCCGAGCTTGGCGATCCGTTGGAACATCAACAGATTGTGCTTGGGCTGCCAGGAGAGGCGGGCTTCGAGCTGGTCCAGCAGCGGCCCGACCGTTTTCTCGATGTCGCCGTCGAACGAGTAGCGGACGGCCACGGGATGGATCACCACGCCGCGCGGGCTGCCCGCTTTGCGCAAGCGCTTCAAGGCCTGGCGGGCCAGGAAGGTCGGCCCATCCATCATTTCCCGAATCAGATCGCAGTGTTTGGTGAGCGCGCCTTCGGGAAACACAATCAGCGGCCGCTTCCCCTCGACGAGGATATCAATCGCCGCTTCGAGCGACTTGCGGTCGTTCCCTTCGCGGAGCACGCTGAATGCCCCGAGGGCGCGAATGATAAACGTCTGAAACGCACTCTCTTTGAACAGGTGCCAGCTGGCCATGGCGAACAGGTACGTCGGCACATCGAGCGCCATCACGCCCAGCACCATCGGATCCGCCAGGCGACAATGGTTCGGCGCCAGCATCACGCTGTTACCCGCCTGGATCGATTCCCGCAGCCGCTCGATGTGCCGGCTTTCGACGCTGTGGACGCCGTACGCCGTGCGGATGTACCGCCGCACATAATGGCGCAGGATGTGTGGTCCCCAATTCGAGTAATAGGGAGGAATGAATTGGTACGGCTCGTCAAATACTACGCGCTGCATGTTGGGGACGTCGAATCCTGCCTAGTCGTCACAACTAGTCACTATGGCCCGTCGCGGCCGCCGGGCGGAGCTAGCATACTCAACCCGGCCGGAGCACTTCCAGGTCAATCGGCCGGGGCGCGGGCATTCTGCCGATAATCAACTGTAGGTCAATCGGGTACGAGTTGATGGCCGCAAATCGCAAACAAATCAAACCCCGCCGCGACGCCGCCGCGGAAAATGCCGCGCGGCTCCGCGAGGCCTTCGTGCGCTATCTCCGCAGCGAGTGCCACCTGGCCGAAAATACGGTGCTGGCGTATGACCGCGATCTGCGCCGATTTTTAACGTGGTTGGGCCACCGGCGGATTGAAGGGCTGTCGATCTCGGAGCTCTCCGCATACCCGGCGTGGCTTTTGCAACAGGAGCTCGCGCCGGCGAGCGTGAGCCGTCATGTGGTGTCATTGAAGGTGTTCTTCCGCTACTTGCAGCTGGAGAGCGTGCTCACGGAAAATCAGGCGGAGCTACTCGGCACACAGAAGTTGTGGCAACGTGTGCCGGCGGTGCTCTCCCCCGACGAAATTGACGCCTTGCTGACGGCGCCGAAGCTGCCGCATCCCTGGCCGCGACGCGATCGAGCGCTGCTCGAGCTGCTCTATGCCACGGGATGCCGCGTGTCGGAGCTATCGAACCTGAAGGTCCGCGATCTGCACCTGGAGGAGCGGTATTGCCTCTGCCACGGCAAGGGCGACAAGCAGCGAGTCGTACCCTTGGGAAAGAAAGCGGTCGCGGCGGCCGAAGCGTATTTGCAGCACGAACGACCCAAACTCGCGTCGCGCCAAAGCACGCCGTCGCTGTTTCTGCTCCTCTCGTCGCGCGGCGCCCGCCTACGCCGCGAACGCATCTGGGAGCTGATCAAGCGCTACGCGAAGCTCGCCGGGTGCACCGACGAATTGAGCCCCCACTCGCTCCGCCACAGCTTCGCCACGCACTTGCTGGCCGGCGGCGCCGACCTGCGCCAGGTGCAGGAAATGCTCGGCCACGCCAGCATCGCCACGACACAGATCTACACCCACGTCGACCACTCGCGGCTCAAGAAGGTCCACGCCCAGTTTCATCCGAGGGCGTGAGGGCAGGGAGCAGGGGGCACGGAGCAGGGAGTCGAGGCACTCTGGTTCTCACTCCATGCTCCATGCTCGCTGCTATTGCTGCTTCGGCGGCGTGAATTTGATTTTTTCGATCAGCTTGTGGGGCTGGCCGTTTTCGACGTAGCCGGTCACGGCCGTGATCGCTTTCACTACGTAGTCGTAGTTGAGGTTGTAGTCGGCGTCGATTTCGACTTCCTGTTCGTCGGCCGCCCCTGGTCCGGCGACGACGTCGTTGCGGATGTAGTTCTGCAGCTGCGCGAAAGCGTCGCGGCCGTTGCCAAACGACCGGCCGGAAAGCTGCAAATCGGCGAGTTCACCGGTCGGCGCAGCCCGCAAGATCAGATGCAGCGGCGGAATCTCGCTCGGCTCGGCGGCCCGCGCCGCGGCGGCCGAGGGCATCTGGACGTTGAAGTCCCCTTCCGGCAACACGATTTTGAACGTGAAGAGAAAGAAGATATTGAGCTGAAACACGACGTCGATCATGGGCGTCATTTGCAGCTCGATTTTGTCACCGCCGCCGCGATGGCGAATTCTCATAGCTGGACCCTCAGGGCTCGATCAAGGTGGAGACATCGCTACTCTTGCCGCGGAGCGCGAACATGTCGAACCCGGCCTTCTGGCACATCTGAATGATCTCCTGCACCTTGCCGGTCTTGGCCAGCCGGTCGGCGCGGATCACTACCGTTACGTCGGAGAGCTTTTTATTCGGATACGCCTTGATGATCTGGGCCTCGCGATTGAGCGCCGACTGGAGCGCCGCGGGCACCATTTCGTCGCCGGCAAACAGGATCGTGTCGTCGGAGGTCATCTGCACCGTGAGCGGCTGTGCGTACGGCGCTTCGGGCGGGCGAGCCAGTTCGCTCGCCGGGAGGTTGATCCGCTGATCCGTGTCGACCTCCGAAAAGTTGAGCACGAACATGAAGAACGCGATCAACTGGAAGCAGACGTCGATCATCGGCGTCATGTCCATCTCAGCGGACGTCGGCAGCTTGGGCTTGGGAATCCGCATGGTGGCTTCGCCGCTACACCTTCTTCGGCCCAACGTTCTGGAACCGCCGCATCAGGCCTTCGCTTACGGTGCCGACCTCCAGCACCAGCCGGGCCACGCGATTCCGCAAGATATTGAACGCCGCGATCGCGGGAATCGCCAGCCACAGGCCGACGAGCGTGGTCACCAGGGCCGTGGCGATGCCTTGGGCCAATTCGTTTGGTTTGGGCGAGACGGTCGACTGGGCGATGACGTCGAATGCCTGCACCATGCCGTCGACGGTGCCCAGCAGGCCGAACATCGGACTGATCGTGCCGATCAGCGCGAGGTAGCTCAGCAGGTGTTCGAGCCGCATGCTCTCCTCTTCGCCGACTTCCTGCATGGCCTCGACCGCCGGCTGATAGCCGTATGTGAGCCGCGAGAGGCCGGCCGACAAGACCTTGCCGAGGAATGAATCGTCATTGCGCGCCAGCTCGTAGGCCTCTTGATACTGCTTGGCTTCCAGATGCCGCTCGAAGCCCTCGATCAGCCCGGAAGGCAGGATCTGCTCGCGGCGGGCGACCAGCAGGTTCATCACGAACACCGCCACCAGCGAGAACGAGAGGCCCAGAAAGATGACGCTGTACAACAGGCCGAGCGATTCGTAAAGCCAGGCCAGGTAGCTGCGGCGGCGCGGGGTCGGTGCGTCCCCCTTTGCCGGCGACGCGGCAGCGGCAGCAGGCGCGGCAGGAGCCGCATCCTGGGCGTTCGCCGCCGGTGCGTCGGCATCTTCGTCTGCGATTACATCATTTTGAGCCCGGGCGTGGCGGACACTTGCCGCATCGAGCGTGAACCAGGCGAAGGCAACCAGGACCAGCGGGAATAAACGCCGCCACCCACTGGCGACGGGCAGTTGAGACAAGCGCATTGCGATCTCCAAACCGATTAGGTCGGCAGCAATCGCCCAGCACGATCGGCCGCACTCAAACTATTGACTTCGAGTCGATTCTACGGGGCCGACGTGTTCGCGTAAACGCGGAACCGGCCGGCGGAACTTGCGCGATGACGACAGCGTGTGGGCTCTACCAGTCGCGCAAACTGGGCAGGGCAGCGGGCCAACGGCGGGCCCGCCCCAGTTATTTCGCCCACTTGCTGCCGCGATATTGCTGCTGGAGCAGATCGCGCGCCTCGCGGGCCCGAGTCGACTGGCCGACCGACTCCCAGAGCGTGGCCAGATGGGACAGGGCTTCGGCGTGGGCATCGGGCACGGTGCTGTAAAGGACGTCGACGTGGAGAAACGCCAGCAGGGCATCCTTATTGCGGCCGGCCGACTGGTAACAATCGCCCAGCGCGTTGTAAGCCCGGGCCTGCAGCTCCTTCTGTTCCGGATCGGTATCGGCGATCATCTGCTCGATCAATTTCACAGCCCGGTCGAGCTGCTCGGTAGCGGCAAGGCTCACGGCCTTGCCCAGAGTGGCGGAGAGTTTTTGCTCCTTGGCGGCCGCGTCGTCTTCGCGGCTGGCGAGCACCTCGTCGAACTGCTTGATCGCTTGCGCGTGCTTTTCTTGGGCCGCCAGGGTGCGCCCCAACAGCACGCCGGCGCGGAGCTTGTAGTCGGGCCAGGGTGTCTTGGCCAGCTCCGCATATTGCCGCTGGGCCGCCGCGTACTTGTCGCTGGCCATCAACAGATCGCCCATCGTCTCGACCGCCTCCAAGTAGTGAAAACTCTTGGGATTGCTGCGGACGAACTCGTTTAGCTTGCGGCCGGCGTCGCTCACGTCGCCACCGCCGCCGAGCGCCAGTTGCGCCGAACAATACGCCTCGTAAAAGTCGACGTCCTGGCGAACCAGCTCCCGCGTAAGCTTTGAGCGGTCGATGCGTTCGAGCCGCTCGAGCGCCGTCGTGAAGCCGCCATTGCGGGCGTTGAGCCGGGCCTGCGTCAGCTCGGAAGGTTCCTTGTCGAGGATCACGCTGCGCACGCGGTTTACGGGGATCTGCACTTTGCCCGCGGTGCCCTTGTCGAGCGAGATTTCGACCGGCGTGGTGGCGGTGATCTCACCCGCTTCCGCCCCGCCCGCGGTGCGAATGCGGTCGGTAAATTCGGCGGCGGAAACATCGGCGACAAGTGCCGTGAATATGACCACTGACAAGACAATGCAGCGAAGAGCGTTCATATTTATCAAATTCAACTTGTAATCAAAAAAGCTCGAAGATTAGGAATGCTAATTACTGCCAATCGTCACTAATCAATCGGCGTTAGCGGAGATTAGCGTTGATTAGTGTTTCAAATTGTCCCGCACGATTTACTTCATTTCTTTAATACCGCGAACTCGGCCAGGCCCTTGGGCGATTCGCCCGAGGCCTTTTGAATTTGCTTGAGCAAGTTCTCGTACGCCTCGCGCCAACGATCGCCGCCCAGGTCCGGGTAGAGCTGGAGCATCGAGCGGATGCTCTGCTTGGCGGTCGTGAAATTCTTCTCCCGCTCGGCGCCCTCGGACTTCGTACCAATCAGGTAGCGGCAGCGGGCCGCTTCGAGCCGGGCCTCGAAGAACACGTCCTCGTATTTCGAATCGGATCGGGCCGCCCGTTCGGCAACCTGCGCCAACTTGAGCCAGCCCCAGATCCGATTCTTGCCGGTCGCACGCAGCTGGTAGCCTCCAAAGATCGCGCGCTCAAGCTTGGGGACCCCGCCGCCCGACGTGCCCCAGCGCTGATACGCCTCCGCCGCCGCCTGCTGGACCGTAAGCTGGGCTTCCTGATCCGCGAGGACATCTGAGAAGGCGTCGAGTGCTTTCTGGTACTCGCCGAGTTCGCGGTAACATTCGCCCAGCTGCTTGGCGACCGCCAGCCGTGCGACGGGCGTCGGCAGCGCGGCTGGATTCTTCTCCGCCTCGTCGGCGAGTCTTGCAAATGCGTCGCGGGCCTTCGTGAAATAATTTTTGGACTCGGTCGGAGGGCTCGGAGCGGCCCGCAGGATTTGACCCAAGGAAAAATAAGCCTGTGCGATCCAATAGCGGGTGGCCCAGCTGCCGTTCTGCTGGCTGCGGCTAACCTGGTCCAGGAATTTGCCGAACGAGCCGCTCAAGCGTGCGACCTCGTCCGTCTGCCCAGCTTCACGCATCTTCGTGAGCTGGTCGCTGAGGCCTTTGGCGAGCGCGACGTAGATTCGCAGCACCTGGTCGCCCTGCGCGCCGCCGCCGGCTTCGACGGCCGCTTCGAGGCCTTGCATGGCGGCGACCGCCTGCTCGATCTTGGGCGGCGTCACACCCACGAGCGCCCGAAGCGCCGCCTTGTACGTTTCGATCACGAACTCCGGCCGCGCGGCCGCTGTGTCGCCGGCCCGGACCAGCGTGAGCGGACCGACTTTTGGCGCCTCCAATAGCGCGAGCGCCTCGACCGGCTTGCCATCGGCGAGCAGCATTTGTGCCAGGTAGAGGCCCGAAGTGGCTGTCACCTCGCTGACCTGTCCCGATTTTTGCGCCGCGTCAAATCCGGATTGCATGTATTTCGTGGCGTCGCCGCGGAGCTGGGCAAGCTCGGCGTCAGAGAGCTTGTTTGCTCCCTGCTGTTGAGAAAGCTGCAGGTAGCGTCCCCACAGCGCGTTGCCGAGCTGCGCTTCGAGCGCCGGCCGCGACGCCGCGGGCACCTTGTCGAACAAGGCCTTCGCTTCGTCGACTTTGCCGCTGCGGATCGCGTACGAAACCAGCACGCGCTGGGCCGTTTCAGCGGCGGGAGTGCCGGGCCAACGGCGGGCCATGTAGTCCGCGATGTCGGCCATTTGGCGGGATTCGAATTCGGTGTCCGTCGCCTGGCCGGCGGCTTGCGCGGCCTGCATTAATTGCTCGTACGAAGCCAGGGCCAGCTTGGCGGACGCGGAGGCCGCCGGATGGTCGGGATAGCGGCGGGCCAGGAAATCGCCGAGCACCGCGGCCCGGAAGTAGTCGCCCGACTCCCAGTCCAGCCAGCACAAGAAATAACGCACTTCGTTGAGCTGCTCGAGATTCGTGTCGTCGTCCACGAGCGACAGCGCGAGGCGGAACAAGTCGCGGGCTTCGACCTTGCTTTGCTCGGCCTGCAGCCGCAATTCGGGCATTGCCGCCGGATTGTTCTTGGCCGCCGAAGGAAGCGCCTGCTTGGCCGCGTTGACCGAGCCCATTGCGTCCTTACCCGCCTGATAAGCGGCCGCAAAATCTTTGATCGCCGAGCGGTCCGGTCGGTTCTCCGGCCCGAGCTTGATCGCCGCAGCGAGCGCGGCCCCTTGATATTCGTTGGGTACCTTGGCCACCGCGCGATAGGCGTCGCGCGCAGCCGCCACCAACGAGCGCCGCTCACTCTGTTTCGTGCCAGCCGCGTCGGCCTTCGCGCGGAGCGACTCCGCCAATTGAAAACGGGCGAACAACCACTCGGCCGTTTCCGCCTCGCCTTTCTCGGCGCCGTTGAGCCAGGTCGACAGGTTCCCGATCGCCGCGTCCGGCTTGCCTTGCGCGACCAGGCATTGCGACTGATAGGCATAGGCAGAGGCGATGATCTTCCGCAGCGCCGGGTGGACGTTCGAAAGCGAAACGATCGCCTCGTAGGTCCCCAGCGCGCGTTGATAATCACCGACCGCCTGGTAGCAGCGCCCCTCGTAGAGCTGGGCATAGATTCCCACGACGCGTTTTGAATACTCTTCGTGCAGCCTGGCCAGCTTCTCGGCGGCCGCGGCGTTTCGCTTCATGAACTCGTCGCTGTCGGGCGGATAGGTCGACGCCGCCTCGAACTCCGCCTGCCCGGCGAGCACACGCACCTGGGCCAGCCGGCCGCGATATTCCTGCCGCTTGGTCACCAAATCGCTCTGCGTCTTGGGGTCGAGCGATTTGGGAATCCCGTCGAGTGCAGCGACGTAAAACTCTTCCGCCTGGTGGAACTTCGGCTCGGCATCGCCAATCAAACCACGGGCCTGTTTGCGGAGCTTGTCCCGCTGTTCGGCGTAGGTTGGCTCATCCGGAATTTGCCCCGACTGAGAGAGCAGCTGCTTTGCCTGATCGACCATCACGTTGGCCAATTCCAACACCGCGTCGGCCGACGACGGACTGTCCTGATGCGACGAGACAAATCCCTCGAGCTCGCGCGAGGCCTGTTCAAAGAGTGCGGTCCGCTGGTCGACGTCCGCAATCTGTCGCGCCTGTGCGATCAGCGTGACCCCGCGATGGTACGGAATCCGTTCGCGGAACTCCGGCGTCGAGAGGGGGCTGGACTCCATCTGCTCCAGGTAATCGAGTGCCTGGTCGTACAGCCCTCGCTCGCGCAGGCCGGCGAGGAACTCGTCCGCCTGTTCGCGGGCCGCAGCGTTTGCCGCACCGATCGCCAGCGCGAGGAGTGGGGCGAAAATGCGCAGAAATCTCCTGGGTCGCCCTGTTTGCCGGCTCTGGCCTTGCGGTCGAGTCATGACAGATCCGGTCGCGGCGACCGTCGAGATGCGTTCGGCAGCGGTAGAGATGCGAAATGCCCCACACGCTATTCTAGCGGCGAGGCCGGCGGCGAGTCATGTAACTGGGGCAAAATGCCATTACCGCGCGCGAATTTCGCGACTGGACGCGCCGCCCCGCGGCACCGTTCCGGAGAGACCCCGCGTCGGCGCGAAACGATCGTTACGACCGCGCTCACCGTCATGGGAATCGCTGCGCCCCGGCGGCAAGTCGGCCAACTTGGCCAACCGCCCCAACAAACCATCCGGCAATGGCACTGCCCTTAAGGCGTCGTCCAGCCAATGGTCCGTCAAGTCTGGCGCACCATTTCCGTCCGATGCCCCGTCACTGCCCCAACGATTGAGATCAAATGTCATCACTCCACTCGGCCAGCCGCTTGTCGACTGGGCGCGCGCCGACACCACCTGCGGACCATGAGGACACGTACGCTCATGGTTTTGAGAGACGCCGCCTGCGTGCGAATTAGCGCGGGATCAAGGCCGTGGTCCGTAATTCCTTACGCAACCGCTGCCGTGCCCGGCTGACGCGCGAAAGCACCGTTCCCAAGGGGACGCCGAGCAAGTCGGCGGTCTCCTGGTGCGTCAGCTCACCGACGACAACCAGCAAGAGCGATTCGCGGAGCTCATCAGGAAGCGCCGCGAGCGCTGTTTGCATCTCGTCGGTGAAACCATCTGCCGTGGGATCGACCGCTTCGACAGCCACGTCGAGCGATCCATCCGTTGCTACAACCAGGCGTCGGCCCACACGACGCCAGCGATCAATCACGCGGCGGCGGAGAATGGTGGCTAGCCACGCCCGCTGACCGCGTCCCTGCTCGAAACGCTCTCGGCACGTCCAGGCGCTGCGCAGAGTCTCCTGCACCACGTCCTCGGCATCGTGACATTCGCCCACCATGCGATAGGCGATGCGGTACAATGCCGCGGCGTGTTCGTGGATCAAGTCCGCGAACTCACCCCGCGTAAGCGCCACCCGTGCCTCTCCGTTAGCTGTTCCGCGCGGTAGCCGGAACCAGTGCGATTCGCACGGCCCAAGAGCATCCACCCCCGAGTGCCTCATCACTCAGGCGCAGACAAACCTTGCTCGTTGTTCCATGAGAAAAGTGCTGGAAACCGTCGTGCATTGTAGCACTACCGGCGGCTACCACACCCATTTTCGCAGGCGTTTCCGCTGATTATTCCCGGGGCGGAAAAAATTATTCTTTGGCTGTCATTGCCGTCGCTTCGCGGCCGTCCGGATCAGCCCGTAAGTGGCTCCAGTCCGAGTTAGAATTGATAGTGTGCCCGCGCTTCGAGTCGCCTCGCAAGATTGTCGCAACTCCAAGCCGTTCCTAGAATTACACGCTTCGGTTGCCTCTACGTACCGTTCAGCGGATTCGTTGCCCGTGGTTCGCCCGACTTCTCCAAATCGCCCGACCGGTCCCGGATTGATCTCCGGCCGGGTCGCGCTGCGGCTGTTCTCCTTATTGTTGGCGGCCGGGGTCGTGAGCCTGTTGATCCGGGAGCTCGGCCGGCCCCAGGTCGCAGAACGGGTCGATCAGGTGATGGAGATCGAACCGCTCCGCCAAGTGAAGGCTGATCCCAGTCCGACGGCCGATCCGGCGCAGTTCCAGGAGCTGCTCCAACTGGCCGGCTGGGACGCCAAACGCTTCGCCCGCTTACAAGAAGGCGAGCCGCTGTCCGACGCTAACCGCGATGAGTTGTCCGAGCTGCTCTGGCGCTTGAGGTCGTTTGATGCGCCGCAGCTCGCCGCCTGGGCACAGGGCAGCAAACTGAACTGGCAGGATGCCGCTCCAGCCGCTGCCGGCGAGTTAGCGCTGCTCACAGGTCGCGTCACGAGCGTCACGCGCCGCGAACTGCCGGCCGATCTCGCGGCCAGGTTGGAGATGCCTTCCTATTATGAATGCGAAATGACACTCGACGCCGACGCTGGGAAGGCCACGATTTTCACCGATCGCGTCCCGAATGCCTGGCTCGAAATGAAATCGCTCGCCGAACCGGCCGCCGCATCCGCGATATTCATCCGACGCCTCTCCGATGACGCGGCGGCGCCGCATGCTCTATTCGTCAGCCGCGAGATCGCCTGGCACCCGATTGAGCCAAACCTACCGTTTGTCTCCCTGGGAGAATCCATCCTGGGTGGGCTGGGCGTCGACGTGGGGCTGCTCGACAGTTTGCGGCAACGCCAATCGATCGGAGCACCGGAGGCCGAAGCGTTTTACAGCGTGCTCAGCGCCGCCGGTCAGATTGGCGCGAACCAGCTCGATCGCTTTGCCCGTCGGCAGCTGCCCTCGATCGCCGAGCACTGGGCCGCCGAGGAGCGCAAGCTGAAGGAATCGCCCGGCGACAAATCCCCACAGCAACTTGCCCGGCTGCAACTCGCTCGCGAAGTGCAGAAGCGCGCGGCCGAAGGGCTCTACAGCGTCGCGCCGCTTTTCAACGATGCGGCGAATCAGGTCGGCGAGCTGGTGGCATTTGAGGGCACCGTGCGCCGCGTCACGCCGATCGACGCCGACAAATTCCGCTACTACGAGCTTGACCTGTTCACCGACGACTCGCAAAACAATCCGATCGTCGTTTGTGTGCGCGATTTGCCGCCCGGATTTCCAGTGGGCGACCATTTGCACGAGCCGGTCCGCATCGCTGGCTGGTTCCTCAAGGTCTGGAGCTTCGAGAGTCGCCGGGCCACGCTGAGAGTTGCCCCGGACGGCTCGGCCACGCCCCAGAACCTGCGACAATTCGCCCCGCTTGTGATCGGCCGCAGCCCCGTGCTTCTCGAATCGCCGGCCGCCTCCACGTCGGCCTATGCCACGCCGGTCGCTGCCGCGTTGTTCCTGACCCTGCTGGCGGTAATCTGGACGGCCGGCTGGTGGATTTTCCGTGAAGATAAGCGGTTTGCAAGAACGCTAGCAAAGCAATATTCGCTGCCCGCGGGAGAATCGCTCGACGACCTGAAGTTCGATCTCAGCGAAGGCACCCCGCCGCACGACTAAATAATATGGACACCCCGCGCGCCCAGGAATCGCCGTCCATGCACCGCGTTGCCGAGCCTCGTGCCGACTCGCCTTCGGTCAGCGTCTCCCACGCGCATGGGGCTGCGCACGCCTCGAAGCCCCATCCGTACCCCTTCTGGGCGCCGCGATTCTGGCACGGGATGGGGCACGGCACCTGGTTGAAGCTGCTGGCCCGCAATCGGTTTTCCATTTCGCCCAGCTGCTTGCCGCTGGCCCTGTCGATCAACACGGCGACCGTTCTTAACTCGTTCGCCGGCGTGTTCACCAGGTTGATGTTCACCCATCGCGCCAACGCCACCAAGCTCGCCGCGCCGCCGCTGTTCGTGCTCGGCCACTGGCGGAGCGGCACCACGCTGTTGCACGAGCTGTTGATCCTCGACTCTCGGCACACGTATCCGAACACCTACGAATGCTTCGCGCCCCACCATTTCATCTGGACCGAATGGTTCGTGCCGCCGCTCTTGCGGAAGCTGCTGCCGTCGACGCGGCCGATGGACGCGATGGAAGCCGGCTGGGAACGGCCGCAGGAAGACGAATTCGCGCTGTGCAATCTCGGTGTGCCGACGCCATATCTTTGCTGGGCATTTCCGCGCCACGGGCCGGTGCACGACGAGTATCTCGACTTGTTGAGCCTGTCGGACGCGGAACGCGAACGTTGGAAGCGGTCGCTCAAGTTGTTCGTCCATCACGTGGCCGCGATGCGCAACCGCCGCATCATTTTAAAGTCGCCCACACACACGGCCCGCATCAAGACACTGCTCGAAGTCTTTCCCGATGCGCGGTTCGTGCACATCGTCCGCGATCCGCTCGCGCTCTTCCCCTCGACGATCCGGCTTTGGAACACGCTCAGCCAGGTGCAGGGGCTGCAAACGGTCGATGACGGCATCCCCTGGGTCGAGCGGCAGGTGCTGGACACGTTCGCCCGGATGTACGAACGCTACGAGCAGGACCGCAATCTCATCCCCGCCGGCCGCCTCGCGGAAGTTCGCTATGAAGATCTGATCGCCGACCCGGTCGGCGAGATGCAGACCGTGTACGAGCAACTCGAGCTGGGCGGCTTCGCCCGCGTCCGCCCGGCAATCGCCAAGTACGCCGCCGAGCACAGCCACTACCGCCCCGGCCGCTACAATCTCTCACCGGCGACCGTCGAACGCGTCCGCCGCCACTGGGCACCGTACTTCGAGCGGTACGGGTATGCATACAACACGGCGGATTCGGCGGCGTCGTAGTTCGAATAATCAGCAGCAGCGAATCTTGCGCGGCACTGGATCGATTGAGATCGATCACAGAGCTAATTGATGGATCCAAGCTTCGTCTACACACTTGGGTCAAGCGATCTGTCTGCGGCGAATCAGACCGAGTGCCGCAAAGAGTGAGCACAGAGCGACCGAGCTTGGCTCGGGGACAGTCCCGATCTTCAACGTGAAGTTCCCCACCGCACTTGCTCCAGAATCAGCGTCACTAGGAAAGTCAGAACTGCCAGTCTGGATCAAGGAGACGAATTGCAAGTCATACCTGTGACCAGCAAGCAGCGTCCCGGTCAAGCTTCCGTCAAGAGCGTCTACGTAATCGCCGCCGACCTCGCCGAGCACCAATTGCTCGTTATGCGTATTTCGAGACTTATGCTCGCTCCAGAAAAGGTAATTCGGGCGGGCATAGTCGTAGAGGCTCGCAAAATGTTCGACTACTCCGCTCTTGTTTGGGTCAACATCTGTGACACTCAAGTATCCTGACATCTCAAAGGGGGCTGTTTCGTTGGCGACGAATTCAAAGTTTACGACACTAAAAAATGCTCTTGTCCCAAGACTTCCATTTCGATTGAGATGTGAATCGAATGAAAGAATGGTCTGACCGCCAACGATCGACCAATCGATTATATTCTTAGAGTATGTGTCGCCATCGATGGCATCGAGTGGAACCCGGGCAGGATCGGTTGGAATTACTTTGGAGTAGTAAGAAACAACTTTGGGAACAGGAATAGAATCATCTGCCCAAGCTGTATACCCACCATTTACCACCACCGTAATTGTCGCCTGAGCGATGGAACAGCACACGACCACCGATAGCAAGCTTATCGCCAGAACTCTAGAACGAATCATCCGATTTATCCCTCGAACGTCGATTGGACGTGAAGTGAATTGCATGGTAGCTGGCCGCAATTATCCAAGCAACTAATTCTCCGAATTGCACCGATTTTTAACGAGAGTTTCCACTCAACTAGCATCCAGGGAATTTGCCAGTGTTCCTAAAGAGGCCGCGAGAAAACTTAATCGGGGCCTCGATATCACGGTGACTTGGATATGCGTACATCCCTTCTTTTCGCAACACGCATCTACGTCGCGGAGCGATCAGCAGCGTACGAACTCAGTTTGGTCGACGGGTCCGTTCGAATGGGCCGATCGCCCGACCCACGAAGGTCGAAGAAGGGACACGATCTCAGCAAAGACGCTGAGTTTTCGCATGTCGAGGTCACGCCGCACGCGGCGGCGCGGGCATTTTTTTGCCCTTGAGCTGGTAGACGTACGCCAGCACTTCGGCCACCGCGGCGTACGCTTCGGTCGGCACTGGTTTGCCGATGTCGACGTCTTTGTAGAGCAGCTGCGCGAGTGGTTTGCGCTCGACGATGGGAATGTTGTTTTCGAGGCCGAGCTTACGGATGCGTTGGGCGAGGACACCGGCTCCCTTGGCGACGACAATCGGGGCCGCCATCTCGCCGGGGTCATATTGAATGGCCACGGCGAGTTCGGTCGGGTTCGTGACGATCACGTCCGCCTTCGGCACCGCGCTTGACACGCGGCTCATCGCCATCTGCCGCTGTATCTGCCGGCGGCGGGCCACGATCTGCGGGTCGCCCTGCAGCTCCTTCATTTCTTCGCGGACTTCCTGGTGCGTCATCTTGAGGTCCTGCTCGTGCTTCCACCATTGCAGCGCGTAGTCGAAGAGCGCGAGCACCACCAGCGCCAGCGCCGTCCAGAGCACCGTTTTGAGGCAGATGTCGTAGAGAAAACCGCCCAGCTGCAGCGGGTCCATGCCGCTGGCGCGAAGCACGTCATGCCGCCGCGACCAGAGCACTAGCCCAGCCACGCCCGCGATCACGAGCACCTTGAACAGTCCGAAACCCAGCTTCGCCGTGCCGGTGATCGAGAAGATTCGCTTGAGCCCGGCGAGCGGACTCACGCGGCTGAAATCGGGACTCACGCGATCCGGCAAAAACAGAAAACCGACCTGAGCCAGGTTGATCGCCACCGCCGCCAGCACGAGATAACCCAGCATCGGGAACACGACCCAGGCCAGGCCCTTCATCACCGCGTGCCAATGCAGCATCATCGCGCCGGGATCGACCGTGAGCGATTCCACCGACTCGAGATCGCGGCGCAACAGGCCGATCGAGAACTCGACGATCTGGGCCCCCATCATGAGAAACAGGAAACCGCCGACCAACAGCAACACGGCCGAGCCGAGGTCCTGGCTGAACGCGACCTGGCCCTGCTCGCGGGCCTGCTCCCGGCGATGGGCGGTCGCTTCAAATGTCTTTTCGCCGGACGATTCGGCCATGGCTCACAGCGAGTCTTTAGGGATGTAGTGCCGCCTGAATCCGCTCCAGCGCGTCGATCGTCGGCTCCTGAAACGTCCAGGCGACCGCGCCGAGCGAGAGCAGCGTCATCGCCAGCGTCAGGAACGAATTGATGCCGAAGCCGACCGCGATGATGTTAATCTGCGGGAGCGTGCGGCCGATGAGCCCTAGCACGATCGTGGACATGAACAGCGCCACCAATAGCGGCGCCGCCGCCCGCACGCCGAGCGCGAAGCTCTGCGTCATCAGGCTGGTTAGCGCATCGACGTAGCTTTCGCCCAACGCCGCATGGCCCGGCGGCGCCCAGGCAAAAGTATCGAGCACGCCTTCGAGCATGATCCGGTGCCCGCCGATCGCCACAAACACGGCCATCGTGAGCAAATAGAACAAATGCGTAAACATCGAGACGTTCTCTTCGA
>JBFWSG010000061.1:0-32286 GCA_050248495.1 Pirellulales bacterium
TTGGTTCGGGACCAAGAGGTCGGAGGTTCAAATCCTCTCAGCCCGACTTGCCACAAATCCCGCTGACTCAAAGCCTTAGAAAACTTGTCGAGTGCTGGGCAGTGCGGCGTTTTTCTAGCGGCCAAATCGGTAGGAACCGTTTTTGGACCAGCAGGAAAACAGCGCACCCTGCTGACGCCATCGGATTCCGCGATTCCTTCTTATCGGAAGCACAAGGCCTATGAGCAAGCCATCGTCACTCTGAACGACCATGACGAGCACATCGGTCCACATGGAAGCAAGTCCACGGCGGCTGAACTGCCGATGCTTTGCGGTGGGTTCAAGTGGCAAATCAAATATGGTGCATTCGACGTGGTTCTAGCGGTGGCGGCTGTGGGCTTGTTCGACGATTACAGTTGGAACGACGAAGTTGACGCGGCCGACTTCACGGTCTGGCGCGATACGTTCGCTGCGGCGCCACGTCGTTCGTAAACGACTTCGCTCCCGGTGCGGTTGACGATAGCGATTACTTGTACTTGGTCACCCACTTTAGAGAGACTCTGGGAAAGAGCGGCGCTAATTCTGCGATTGTTCCGGAGCCGCTATTGCTGGTGGCTCTCTCAATTGCTTCACTGATCGTTCTTTGTTGCCAATTGCGCGGCGTCGCGAGTCGTGGCACCACAAATAACTGCACCTGCACACCGAGCCATGCGGTTTAGTAGCGGATCTGTGCGCCTGCGGCGGCTCGACGATCGATCAACTTTGCAACTGAGGAACGCACGAGCAACGCGCTGTCCGTCCGCCATCCAAACCCCGAGGCGGGCTGATGGAATGTGGGACGCCAGTTGATCCCATTTCAGTGCCAAACGACTTTGGCGTTCATATTGCGGATGCTCGATCTCCGCTCGCGCGTCTCGCGGCATGTCGACATTGTACCCAACCTGCGGCAATTGAGGCTTGCCACCGCCCACATACAGGTGATTGGTTCGAAACTAATAATCCGCTCTCACATATGGCCTGAAACCGTCGTCTCGTCGAAGGGACGAACGTAAATTGGTGCTCGCAACAACGCCCACAATTTTCGAACAACCTGTCGTGTATTCCGCGATCGCGTCTGGCGACGCTGAGCGGCGCATTCACCAAACGATCATGCAATCGTACTCAGTCTGGTGGCCGCAGCGTCGTCCAGGTAGATGGTGGTTTGTCGATGTTTTTGAAGTATTGAGGCCGGCACTTGCGGTGTGACCACTCCTTCGACGGCAGCCGCGACGGCTAGGGCTTTTCGTTCGTCGGGGACTGTGCAAACAATCGCCCGGCTTTTGAGAATCTGTTGAACACTCATTGTAATCGCCCGTTTGGGAACGTCATCGAGAGTGCGGAACCAACCTTCGCCCAACTGCTGCGAACGACAGCGCTCGTCTAAATTGACGACCAGGAAGGGTTCTTCCGTTTGAAAATCCGCCGGGGGATCGTTGAAGGCCAGGTGGCCGTTCTCGCCGATGCCAATGAATGCGGCGTCGATGGGGTGTGCCTTGATGATTTCGCCGACGCGATGGCATTCAGCTTCTGGTCGTTCTCCGTCCAAATAGTGAGTCGCTTGAAGCGGCAACGGCAACTGACTCACAAATCGTTCCCACAAAAAGCGACGGAACGACGCCGGGTGAGAAATCGGCAGTCCAATGTATTCATCAAGATGAAACAGGGTCACACGATTCCAAGCGATTCCCGGCTCGCGTATCAAGTGTGCGAGCATTTCAAACTGTGACGCCGCGCAGGCCAGGACAATATTCGCATGTCCGCGGGTTTCCAGCGCGTTTCGAATCAGCGCTGCCCCGTCGGAAGCTGCTTTGGCGCCGAGTTCCTGTTTATTTGCAATGATTTGCACGTTCATTGTGAGTTTTCCTTTGGATATTCGGTGAGGTTAATCGACAGAAATAGCGCGACTAGAGAAAGCTCGTGACGATTACGAATTAGTCCGACCAGTTGCGAGCAGGATTGATGCCGGATTGAGTGCCGTCAGTTTTGAAATGTCATCCGGGGCCATTCGAAGATTGATGCGGAGATTCTCGGCCGCCTGGGCCATTGTGACCGCGGAGCCGACGAGGTGCGATCGATCGGCGGACCAGGTCGCAAGGTGTTCGTCGACGACGACTTCTTGACCTCCCAGCAAATAAATTCCCGCGCCCATGCCGGCTGCCGCGGTAGCATCAGTAACGACAATGGACCGGTCGACTCCGACAATTGACAGATAGTTCTGCAGTGCTGGCCACGGAACGTGGATGCCATCGGCAATGAAGCACACGCGCAGCTCGTCGGAGAGGGACAGAACTCGCTGAATTACGTTTTCGTGGCGATGCAGTTGCAGCGGACAACCATTGCCGAGGTGCGTGAACATCGAAAGCCCCGCACTTATCGCACGCTGCAATTGCTCAAGGCTTGGATCACAATGGCCCGCGGACACCGTTACGCCGCGGTCGACCAACCAGCTGGTGATTTCGGCTCGGGGATCATTCTCCGGCGCTAGTGTAACAATGCGAAGCAGTCCTGCGCAGGCATCGTAGAGCCGCATTGCCAACTCGAGCGACGCGGGACGCACCTCGCTGAGCGGATGGGCTCCGACGTATCCAGGAACCGCGCTGATAAACGGCCCTTCCAAGTGAATGCCGGCGATGACCTCCGCAATGGTCGCGTCTTCCCGGCAGCAGGCCACAATGCGCACCGCTTTCTTAACCATCGAGTCGAGGCTCGCAGTGATAATCGTGGCGAGCGCTTTCTCGACACCGTCCAATCGCAGCCGCAAGCAGGCACCACGAAGATCCTCGGTCGTGAGGCATTCCGAATTGAAGTCGACTCCGGCGTAGCCGTTGACCTGAAGATCGACAAAGCGTGCGTGATTGCGCGGCATGGGATGAAGGTCCTTAGCTGGGCGAGAGTCGTCAGCGCGACTTTTGGACGATGAGTGTCTCGGCAGTCAATCGTGGAGTGTCGAGGTACACGTCAAAGTTGCTTGCAACAGGCCAAGGCTTCCGTCAAAATAAAACTTTCAACCATCGTGTCAGTCACCTGAGGATGTTTCATGAATCAATATCTCGATCGTCGGGAATTCATTTGTAGCAGCGCACGGGCTACTGCAGCGGTAGGTGGCATGGCAATGCTGGGGAGTGTAGCGGAGGCCATCGAGCCGATCGCGCGACAAGTGAAGCCCAGATTCAAATTCAGTCTTGCGGCGTACAGTTATCGCGATTTGCTGATGGGGAGTCCGCCGCGGCTGACCCTCGCGGATTTTGTCGAGGAATGCGCCAAGCTGGGATTGGAAGGCACGGAGCTGACTTCCTACTACTTTCCCGAACCGATCACGGATGCCTACCTGCAGACGCTCAAACAGCAGTGCTTCTTGCTTGGATTGGATGTTTCTGGAACGGCGGTGCGCAACGATTTCAGTCTGCCTCCTGGCGAGGAAAGACAACAGCAGATCGACTGGGTCAAGAAGTGGGTCGACTACGCGGAGTTTCTGGGAGCGCCTGTCATCCGGATATTCGCCGGCGATGAGCCGAAGGGCGTTCCTGCCGAGCGAATTCATTCGCTGATAGTTTCTGGAATTGAAGAGTGTTGCGACTACGCGGGACGTCATGGCGTCTATTTGGCCCTGGAAAATCATGGCGGTCCGACCCTCACGATCGAAGGCATGATGTCGTTCGTGCGGGATGTGAAAAGTCCTTGGTTTGGCGTCAATCTCGACACTGGAAACTTCCTTTCGCAGGACCCCTATCGCGATCTTGAGCAGCTGGCGCCTTATGCCGTCAATGTCCAGATCAAGGCGTCGATGAAAGATGAACAAGAGAATAAGACCCCCAGTGACTTCCCACGCCTGGCAAAAATCCTGCGCGACGCCCACTATTGCGGTTACATTGTGCTGGAATACGAAGACGCGGGCGATCCGCAAATTGAGTGTCCAAAAATTATCGGACAGTTGCGCGAAGCTTTTGCGTGAGTTGCATCCGAGGGATGTGGCCCAAGTTGCTCACGTGTGTGCCCTCATCCATTCGATGTATCGCGTCGAGTAGTCGTCGAGGTTCTCCAGTGCACCTCCGCCGCGCAGTGGTGAGCACATCTCATAGTTCGCGATCCCATCAAAACCACCTGCTTTCAGCCCGCGGAAGAAATTGGCGTAGTCAATAAAGCCGTCGCCGAATTTCACCGCTCGCACCGTGTCTGGCAAGGCACGTTCGTAGTTGACGAACTGTGGTCGGTATTGAAAGCGCGGCAAGCGAATGTAGTCCGCATTTGTGGTAATGGCAGTATATGGCGCCATCTTTCGAGCGCTTTCGTATAGGTCCTCGCCGCGCAGGGCGGGCGACCAGGCGTCGAAGCCCAGTCGGCAATTGCGCCGATCGACGTCGTGTAGCAACTCCAGCAGGACGTCACTGTGCACACCAAAGTCATGATGGTTTTGCACGGCCAGATTCACGCGATGGGCCGCTGCGCGATCGCACATCTCGCGCAGAGCCTGCACGATCCCGGTCCAGACCGAGTGGAAGCTGTGCGCCTCTGATTCGTACGCGGTGAAGACACGGACTACGCCGGCGCCCAATTCGGATGCCATGCGGGCCAGCGATTCAACGTAGGCGATCTGCATCTCCAAGTAGGGAACTTCTGCCGCCGTTGCTGGTGTCAAGTCGGTATAGGCCGCGATCACTTCGCAGGAGATATTGTGCTGCTCAAGCGCGCCGCGAATGGACGCAACATAATCCTCGTTTGCATCGAGCGGCGAAAGGTGGGGCCGCTTTCCGGCAAGCATGACGGAGTCATATCCCAGCGCGGCGGCTTTGGCAATGAACGCGGCGAGGTCCAGCTTGTGCTGGCCCCAGTAGCCGGCGTAGCTAACGGAAAACAGGCTGAGCTTCATGTTGCCGTTCTTTCGATTCGGATGCCGTTCGTGAACCGGCTTCCGCGACATCAGGCCAAAATACCGTCGATCGCGTGCTGCGGCTCGACGCCCGTGAGTTTCATATCCAGTCCCTGAAACGGGTAGGTGAGTCGATTGTGATCGATTCCCATGCAATGCAGGATCGTCGCGTTGAGATCGTGGATGTGCACCGGATCTTTCGTGATGTTGTAGCTGAATTCGTCGGTTTCACCATACACGACGCCCGGCTTGATGCCACCGCCGGCGAGCCAGACCGTGAAGCAGCGCGGGTGATGATCCCGGCCATAGTTGTCGCGCGACAACTCCCCCTGACAATAGATGGTGCGGCCGAATTCGCCGCCCCAGACCACGAGCGTGTCTTCCAGCAGGCCCCGGACCTTGAGATCCTGAATTAACGCCCAGCATGGCTGATCCACGTTCTTGGTCTGGCTGGGAAGGTCGTGGGCGACATCCTCATGCTGGTCCCAACCGCGATGAAAGATCTGCACGAATCGCACGTCCCGTTCCGCCAATCTCCGGGCCAACAGGCAGCTGGCGGCAAAGGAACCCGGTTGAGCAACGTCGGGGCCATACATGTCGAGCACGTGCTGCGGTTCGTCAGAGAGATCGGTCAGTTCCGGCACCGAGCTCTGCATCCGAAAGGCCATTTCGTATTGCGAGATTCTGGCTCGAGTTTCCGGATCGCCGAATTCGGCCAGCGTATGCTCATTCAGCCGGGCCAACGAGTCGAGCATGCGGCGGCGCGACGCGGAATCGACACCCGGCGGGTTCGACAAATACAAAACCGGATCGCCCTTGCTGCGCAGCGCGACGCCCTGGTACTTGCTGGGCAGGAAGCCGGAACCCCACAAGCGATTGTACAAGGCCTGCCCGTCTTTCTTCGCGCTCCAGGCGGCCGTCATGACCACGAACGCCGGCAGGTTGCGATTTGCCGTGCCGAGGCCGTAGCTCAGCCACGCGCCGAGACTGGCGCGCCCCGGCAGCTGGTTGCCGGTGCACATGTAGGTGATCGCCGGGTCGTGATTGATCGCCTCGGTGTGAACCGATTTGACGATCGCGAGGTCGTCCACCATGCGAGCATGGTAAGGCAAGAGCTCGCTGACCCAGGTGCCGTTTTTGCCGTATTGCTGAAACTTGTACTTGGAAGGCGCAAGTGGAAACCGACCTTGGACGCTGGTCATGGTCGTGAGGCGCTGCCCCATGCGGACGGACTCCGGCAGATCCTTGTCGTACCAGGCGTCCATTTTCGGTTTGTAGTCGAAGAGATCGATTTGCGATGGGCCGCCCGCCATGAACAGGTAAATGGCCCGTTTCGCCTTCGGGGCAAAATGTGGCAATCCGGGCGCATCACCCGTTGCGGGCGCCCCGCTGCTCGAAGCAATCAACGGCTTCGGCAGCATCGAGGCGAGCGCTGCGGTACCAAGTCCCAGCGCACTCTGCTTGAAGAAGTGCCGACGATTCACAACTTGCAGATACTCTTGAATGGGATCCATAGCTCTCTTACCTCGAACGCAAGACCTCGGTCAGTTCTTGGTTAAGACTTCGTCCATATTCAAAATGAGATTCGCCACGATCGTCCAGGCGGCCAATTCGTCCGCTTCGAGATCAGCGGAGGCCAGCTGCGGTTCAGTGCCGAGCAAATTCTTCACCGCAGTTTCGTCTCTCGAGAGGCGCTGAAGCTGGCTTTCGTATAGGCCCACTAGCTCGGAAGTTGTCTCGTCAGTAGCGTATCGGGCCGTGCACAGGCGATAAAGATATGCGGCGCGAGCGGCGGGTGTAATGCCGTCGGCTTCTGCGACGCGCCCCGCCAAGGCGCGTGCGGCTTCGAAGTACTGCGGATCATTCATGAGCAGCAGCGCTTGCAGCGGCGTATTGGTTCGCTCGCGGCGCACGCAAAACGATTCGCGCGACGGTGCGTCAAACGTGCTCAATTGAGGCGGGGGAGCGGTACGTTTCACAAACGTGTAAAGCGTGCGGCGATGAACCTTGTCGTTTCCCGTGTCGGCCACGAAGTTTACCGTGTTCGAATCCGTATATCCCACGGCCTTCCAAAGCCCGTCGGGTTGTGGCGGCTTTACGCTCGGGCCTCCCATTTGCTCGACTAGCAGTCCGCTGACGGCCAGCGCCTGGTCGCGCAGCATCTCAGCGTCGAGTCGAAACCGCGGGCCGCGGGCGAGAAATCGGTTTTCTGGATCCTGCGCCATCAGAGCGGGACTGGCGTGACAGCTTTGCCGATAGGTGGCCGACGTTACGAGCATTTTCATGAGCGACTTGACATCCCAACCGGATTCGCGGAACTCTACTGCCAACCAGTCCAAGAGGGCCGGGTGGGAGGGGGGCGCGCCCTGACTCCCGAAGTCCTCGCTCGTCTTCACCAGGCCAAACCCAAACACCTGCTGCCAGAAATGATTCACCGCCACGCGACTGGTCAAAGGGTTTTCCGGCGCGACCATCCACCTGGCCAGACCCAAGCGGTCTTTCGGCAGCGTGACGTCCATCGGGGGTAGAAATTCCGGGGTCCGCCGCTCGACCGGATCGCCATGCAGGTCGTACTGACCTCGCAGCAAGACAAACGCATCGCGCTTCTGCTTGGCTTCCCGAAAAACTAGCGTCGAAGGAACTTTCGACTCCTCGATTTGGAGCTCATCGCTGATCTTTTCGATTTGGCTCGTCAGTTCGATAAAGTCGCGATCGTTCTGAGAAAAGTAAAACTGGCGGGCCAGGCGGAGTTCCGATTCGGACCACTGTTCGCGCGGTGTTTTGACGATGCGGGTGAGGTCGCTGCCGGCATAGATGGCCTGGACGTCTGCATCGGAGAGCCGCCGCGCATACACGCGGGCATCGTCGATACACCCGCCAGCAAATTCATTGGTGTGGTCGCGGCGGCCCAGGAGCAGCGGTTTCGGAACGTGAATTCCGCTCTTATATTTCAATGAATCGGCCAGCGTGTCGGTGCTTTGGGGCTTGCCGTCGACATAAACTGCGACGCCGCTCGCCATCTTCGAGCCGTTGTAAGTGACAAACACGTGGTGCCATTTACCCGGGGTGAGCACCTGCTTCTGGGTAGCGACCTTCAGGCAATTGCCGGGAGAATTTTTATTGATCTCCGTCGTCACGACACCATTGTCGACTGACAGGTCGTAACCCTTGTTGAGATCGCCCACGTCCATTCTGGCAAGAATCGTCCCGCGCAGGCCTTCGCCGACCTTGACCCAAGCGCCATAGGCGAAAGGCTTTTCGTCGCCCAAGTCGCCAGCGTCGCCCAAGTCGATGTAGTCACCAGCGCCAAGCTCCAGACCATGGCCTGTCGGACTTTCGATCCGGCTTGGTTTGCCGACAATCTGCCCGTGCTGTTCCGAGCCCGCGGCACTCGCCACTCGATCACCGTCAATCGTCTCGAATTTGCAGTGAACGGCGAGGCCGTCGTCCATGTTGAGTTCGGGGTCAGCCTGCCCACTGTCGCTCAGCTTCTGACGTTCGGCCAGCCACTCCGTGAAACTCGCGTCGTCCTCCAGCATTCGCTCGTTGCGCTTTGACCGAATCTTCTCGATTCGTTCCCGCAGGCCCTCGAGCCGAGCAATCTGCTCCTTGTCCGGCACGCGCACCACCGGCGCCGGATCCTCGACGTTGCCGTCCATCGCCGGGCCGTCGAGACTGTTGAAGAACGCGAACAGCTGATAAAACTCTCGCTGCGAAAGGGGGTCAAATTTGTGATCGTGGCACACGGCGCAGCCGACCGTCAGGCCCAGAAAGACTTCACCCGTCGTGCTGACGCGGTCCACGACGTTACGCACGAAGACTTCTTCTTCGATCGATCCTCCCTCGTTCGTGGTGACATTGCAACGGCAGAAGCCCGTGGCAATCTGCTGATCGATCGTCGGATTCGGCAGTAGATCGCCCGCCAACTGCTCGATGGTGAATTGATCGTAGGGAAGGTTCTCGTTAAACGCCCGGACGACCCAATCGCGGTACAGCCACATCTGGCGAAAATTGTCGAGATGCAACCCGTGCGTATCCGCGTAGCGCGCCTTGTCGAGCCAGAACCGAGCCATGTGCTCGCCGTAGCGCGGCGATTGCAACAGTCGATCGACAAGTCGTTCGTAGGCATCGGGCGAATCGTCGGCGAGGAAAGCGTCGACTTCCGCCAATGTGGGAGGAAGACCGGTCAGGTCGAAAGTCACCCGCCGGATCAAGAGGGCCTTCTCGGCCTCTGGTGCGGGCGCCCAACTTTTTTCGTCGAGTGCCGCAAGAATGAAATAGTCGATGGCGTTGCGCGGCCAGTCACGATGGCTTACGCCCGGCAATTCCGGACGGCGGCAGGGAGCAAATGACCAATGCTCCTTCCACGGCGCGCCTTGCTGGATCCAACGGCGAACCAGTTCGATCTGCTCCGGCGTAAGCGACTTGCCCGAATCGAGCGGCGGCATCACCGCGTCTTCGTCATCGCTACTAATCCTCCGAATGATCTCGCTTTTTTCCGGATGGCCCGGCACGATCGGCGTGGTGCCCGAACCCGACTCTCTCATCACGCTTGGGAGCCGATCCAAGCGCAAATCGGCCTCGCGGCTCGCTTCATCCGGTCCGTGACAGGCATAGCAATTGCCGGACAGAATCGGACGAATGTCGCGCAAGTAGTCGATCGCGCGATCGTCCGTGCCGGCTGCAACTGCGCTCACCTGCGCAAGGGGCTGGCCGGCGGGAGGCGGTTGTGCGCCGGTCACTTCACCGACTAGACCGCCTGGCAACGCGATGCCCAGGACCAAGAGCAGTCTAACGACAGACATGATTTCTACCCGGCGACGGCTGGTAACCGACGTTACTCAAACCTGGGAGCTCAAGTCGACATGTCGGGAACGGCAAACGGTTGACGGCCTTTGCGGGCGAGCAGCTCGTTCGCCTGCTCGTTGCCGATGAACCGTTCGGCCTCGGCATTCAATTCGAGCCAAGGGCCCACGGTGAGAACCTCGCCCGAAATGTCGACCTCGTTCGCTTTGAGATGATCAGACATCCGCCGGAACGAATCAGCTTGCAATTCATCATTCGAGATCACCTTTTCGATTGCGGCAGCCGACTGCTTGCTTCCGAGCCGGTGGGAAATGTTGCCGAGATGACACAACGCGCTCGACAAGTGACCCTGCAGGATATCGGCGTTCAGTATCGCAGAGTCGTGAGAGCGGACGGCCTGCAAGAAGTTTTGAAAGTGATCACCTGCTCCGATCCAGTGTTCGAGTGTCTTTCCCTCGTTGTCCAAAGCTCGGGCCTGCTCGTAGTCGTTGATCAAGATCGAGCCTTGTTCGCATTGCACGATCAGGCCGATCTGTGAACCACGGAATTCGTCCATCGAGTCGCCCCATTTTTCTTGGGCAGCCTTCGATTTCGGCAGGCCACGGACCTCAAAAATGAGCGGCGCCTGCTCATATCCGTAGAAGATGATCTGCGTATTCGGCGTATTGCCGGCATCGTCATAGCCGACTCGGCCGCCGATGCTCATGACGCGCGGCGGGAGCGTATCTTCGTTCAGGAACCAGCGGCACAGGTCCATTTCGTGGATGCCTTGGTTGCCGACATCGCCGCACCCGGTGTTAAAATCCCAATGCCAGTCATAGTGCGGCAAGTATCCACCCTTGGAATTCTTTTCCGGGCGGTAGATGGCGACGTCGGCGGCGGGGCCTAGCCACAGGTTCCGGTCGACGCTCTTGGGAAAACTTAGAGGCACACTGCTCTTGCCAATGCTCTTCCGCGGCTTATAGCAAGTGCCAATGACGTAGCGAACTTTGCCCAACTTCCCCTGGTGTACGTAGTCAACGGCGGAGATCACACTTGGGCTGGAGCGCAGTTGTGTACCGCATTGCACGACGCGGTTGTACTTGCGCGCGGCATTTACGAGCTGTCGGCCTTCCCACACGTTGTGCGAAATCGGCTTTTCGGTGTAGACGTCTTTGCCTGCCTGGATTGCCGAGATGCCGATCAGCGAGTGGGTGTGATTGGGCGTGGCAATTGAAATCGCGTCAATATTCTTGTTGTCGAGTAGCTGGCGGAAGTCACGAAACTTCTCCACCTTAGTGCCGTATTTGTCCTCGATTTCCTTGGCTCTCAAGTCCAGGAAATACTGGTCGGCGTCGCAGAGCGCGACGATGTCCTTGCCGAATCCGTCGATGTGATCTTTGCCGCGGCCACCTACACCCACGACTGCCACGCGTATTTGTTCATTGGGCCCGACCGAACTGCGGGCCTTCCTGACAGGCAAGGCCAGCGATGCGCCGGCAACGGCGGTAGCGCGAAGAAATTGTCGGCGAGAAACGCTCATCGAAACAGCTCCTTTCACAGACTTGGCAAATTCTTCGCTCGGAGGACGGGCGTCGTCTTGATGTTTTGATCGTAGTGTCTTGGCCGTGACCTTATCGTGACAGGCCGCGAAGATTCAGGAGAACTACCTCTGGGGGATAGCGGCTTCAACCCAAACTGCGTCGCACGTCCTGGTTTTGCTCTACTGCTCTGCATCTGCCGTCAGCGGGACGGCGACAATACCATACATGTTCAAACTAGTCTTCGTACCCTGGCCGCTTCCCGCGGGAACTGACGGCCGATACGGCCCGATGGAAATTCTTTCTCCGGGAGAGACGCGACATTTCCAAATCGAATGCACCTGGTCGATGCTCTCGCCGGGCCCGGACGCTAACTTTCGGACGTCGTTGGGAACGTGCGGTCCTTCGTCGAGACCCACGTCGTCGCCCGTATCGACGAATTGCTCGGTCAGCCAGTCGGTATCCATGAGACGGTCGTCGACCAGCAAAAAGAGCATGGCCGGGCGATCAAACGTGACGGTGATGACGAGATTCTGCGTCACCTTGTCGTCATTAAAAGTTTTCACGTAGTCGCCGCCCATCAGGTAACGTGGAATACCCCGTCCATCGATGCCGTTCCATTGGTAATCCCGGTCCACAAACGCCACGGCATCTTCATGCATTCCCCCAGGGACGATTTCGTAATACTTCATGGTTTGCTCGCGGACAAAATTGTCCCGCACCTCCCGGACGACGGATTGATGAGTGCGATTTTCGGATAAATCAGTCCGCTGCACGTTTACGATTCGACTGAGCGTTCCATCTTCCGCCACGCGTGCCGCCTCGCCGGTCCGCAGTCTTTTCGTGGATCCGACGCCTTCGGCCCCCGCGCCGTCGCTGTGCTGCATGAAGTTCACTTCGACTTCGCCTTGAAACACGACCACATCCGTCTTGCTTGAATCCGACACATCCACGGAAAAAGTCGTTCCGTGGTCGACGATTCGCGCCACAGCCGTATCGACCACAAAGCCTTGCGCCCCTTTGGCGACGTCAACGGTAACTCGTCCGCGGAGGACGCGGGCTCGGTCGATTGATACCATTTCCATAATTAGCGGGGCTTCCAATTGCACCGTCGTTCCGTTGATCAACCGCAGCTCGGCGGCCCCTCGATTAACCCAGACCGTGTCGAAGCTGCGAAAATCCTGCCGACGGTTGTCGCCGGCCGCACCGAAGGACCATTGGCAGTCCGACGACAGCGGCGCCAACTTTCCGATCGGTGCGCTCCCTCCAGCCAGACGCGCCGACCTCTCCACAGAAGTCGCTTGTTCCCTGTTCCAGGCCGTCCGCCAGCCAATCCAAATCGCAAACAGTAACAGTGGTGCAAGGACAACTGCCACCCAACGCCACCATTCCGCAGCACGACCTCGCTCCGGACGGGAAAGCGAAATTTCCGGCGAATCCCCGTGCTCGATTTCGAGCTCCGCCAACCGGTTATCGCATTCGAATTTTCCTTGAAACATCCAACACAAACCGGCGTGAATGGACAGTCTTTCCCAATAGATCTCACGCGCGGCAGGAAAGGTCGCAAGCATCTGTTCCAATTCTTGGCAGTCTTCCGGCGCCAGCGCGCGATTGAACTCATGATTCAACAGCCGCTCGAGGCGGAGTACGTCAAGCTCTGGATTCGGATCATCCATGGTCAACACGCATTACCTATCCTTCCACCCGCATTTATCCCCGACACTTCCTCACCAGGCATCTTAGGTTGGACCTATCGTTGCGAAGTATAGGATGACTGATCTACGGTTCGTTGTACGCACCGGTAAAGTGCCTCCCGCGCTCGACTCAAAATCTTATAGATCGTGCTGGCTGGAGTGCTGTGTAACTCGGCCAGTTTATTGACAGAGACATTGCTTCGATAAAACTCGGAAATGAGCTGATATTCGATGCTGCCCAATTTCTTCACGCATGAGGCGAGCGCGGCAAGCCGCTGTTCGTGATACGACATGTCGCTCGGCCAATCTGCTGCCAATGTATTCAACACATCGTCGCTGAATAGCATCCGGGCTTTGGCGTTCTTCCTCCGATAGTTCTTGATCTCAATCCTGGCGAACCCTAGAGCCCAGCGGAGGAATTCCTGCTGAGGATCGTACGACGACCGCTTCTTCCAAAGAGCGACGTTGAGTTCTTGAAGCAGATCGTCCGCGTCGGCCGAATTGTGAGTCATTCCCAAGATAAATGCGTACAGGCTGCATTGGCTCTTGCTGAAGAGCCGGATGAAGCGATCGTCATCTCCCTCAGGATCGTTCACTATTTCGTCGCCGTCGAACCTGCCTTTAGGGCCAATGGACGATTGCGCCGCAAGGTCGCGGCCACTCGGCTCACATTCAGTCTGGCGCTTACAATCAGTCTCCAGGTCCAGAAATTGCCAAAAAAAAGGCAAAGATCTGGTCACGTAAGTCAAATAGGCTTAACTCTTGCCGCGGGACCGCGCGTTGAGCGAGAACGCGGCGATCTCCCCAAGCCGGAGGGTGTTCGCGCGAGCGGCCCGGTCCGCTGGACGGCCAATTCGCAATGAGAAGCGCGATTTTATGCTTTTTGGGATGAATTATCGGCAAATTCTGCCGCGGTCGCCTGAATCCCATCATCTGAAATTCGCTTGTCGCGGCGGATCGAAAAGCGGTGGTCAGCTGGCTGTTTCGATCTGGCGTCCTTCGGATTCGACGGGAGCGCGAGGTGACATCCCGCGGTAGCGGCGGCTACTACTACTAACGACGGGTCGCTAGCGGCGGTACGGGGTCGCGTCGACGGCGGTGCGAGATTGCGCAGACATGATCGGTTGCGAATAAATGTTCACTGAGCGCGCCTGCGGCGGTCACAAATTGTTTGCCGTGACATTTGAAATTGCTTACCATGGAACGCGGAGAATGGAAGTCGAGCAAAAGAGCGAAGCTGCTGCTGTTGAGAAGTGGCTGGGATCTCGTCCGTGAGTCTTGTTGCTTGCGCTGTTGAAGAGCGGAGGCGTCCGTGTGTTGAGGGTTCGTACGCAGAATTGACAACTTGTAAGGGGAACTTGCCAATGTACAGAACTTGTTCGCGTCTTGCTGCCGTCGTACTGACGCTCAGCCTGCAAACCTCGCTGTCCTACGCCATCGGCGAGTATACGTTCGACGGCGGTGGCGACGGCACCTCCTGGGACGACCCGGCCAACTGGAAGGTGACCCTCTTTCCGGATGAGACCCCGGGCGACGGCAGCGACCCGGCCACACCTCCGAATCCGATTACCGCCGCGAGAATTCCGCTGTCCGGCGTGGTGATCGACAGCTCGATGCCGGGGCAGACCGCTTTTGATGTGCACGTCGGCACGGCACTCGGCAACGGATCCTTGTCGATCAGTGGCGGCGACTTGGCTTCTGGCGACGATATCGAACTCGGAGTGGGCGGAGGCATCGGCACCATGGATATGAGCGGAGGCACCGCGAGCACCGGCGACGATTTCAACATCGGCGCGGGCAGCTCTCTGCATATGTCCGGAGGCTCGATCCATCTCGGCGACCGGTTGCAGATGTCGGCCACCAGCAGTCTGGTGATGGACGGAGGCGAAATCATCGCCGACGACGATTTCTATGTTCTCGGTACTAGCACCGTCACGATGAATGGCGGCCTGATGTCAACCATCGACAAGCTCAACATGGGTGGTGACACTCCCTCAGGACCGGCGCGGTTGATCATCAATGGTGGAATCATGCGCAGCAACGAGTGGACTGATAATCCCGATCTCGAGCAAAGCGATCCCACGCGGTTCATGAGTTACATCCAGATCAACGGGTCTGGGAAATTGCAGGTCGAGCAGGCCACTTTACCCATCGTTGAGGCCCAGGGCCTGGTCACGTCTGGGCGCATCGCGACCATCGGAGCGTTGCCGCTGGCCGTCTCGACGGTCATTGTCCCTGAGTACTTTGGACGGACCGATGTGGTGTTTACTCAAGTCTCCGTCGTACCCGAACCGGCGACCGCGCTGTTGCTGGGTTTCGGCGGGCTGATTGCCTTGGCGTGGAGAAAGCGATCCTGACTCCTTTCGGGGCGTCCGGTCGCAGAGGAAGTTGTCTGAAAGTGTTTTCAACAAGGGCGTCAGGAAGTTCTGGCGCCCTTGTTATTAGCAGCGCTGAGGCAGCGTGAATCGTTGGGAAACGTTCAGTTGGCTTCCGCCGGATGCTGTTTCGTTTGCTTGCGGTTGAGACTCGGGAGTGGTCGCAATGTGGAAGATTATTGCGAATTTCGGATTGGTTGTCCTGTTGGCGGTCCTGATGTCACCAGTCACGTCGGGGCAGTCTTTCACGTATGAGTTTGACGGCAAATCGGACAATGACCCGCAGCCCGCCGATCCGACCGACTGGATGACGCCTGAGAACTGGAATGACGGATTTTCGGATCCGGACGGCAGCTTCGGACCTCTTGTCCCGGATTTCAACACTCGAGTCGAGATCACGGACGGCTCGTATACCGGCTCCGGCACGCCGACGGGCTACGGTATCAACGCACCCGTGATTGGGCCGGGCGACGCGGCGGAAGCATATGAAGTGCGCATCGGGCGGGCCAACGGACCGGGCATGCTGACGATGACCGGCGGCACGCTCAAGATTCGGGACAACTGCAATTTCTCGCCCTACACCTGCAACAGTAGTCCGACTCGCATCCGCGTCGGCAACGCCGACGTGGAAACGGCCGACGAACGCTTTCCCGGCTACTTCAGTTTCAGCGGCGGTGATATCACCACGGACACGCTCTGGATCGGTAGCGGGTCGCACGGCGAAATGACCATGACCGGCGGGACGGTGTTTACCCGTGGAAATCTTTACATGGATTGGACCAGTGATCTGACGTACGATTCCAAGAGCATCCTCAATATCTCCGGCGGCTCGATTCACGTGGGTTCGTCTACCGCTTTCGGCGTGACGACGCCGGGCCTATTCAAGATGCATCGTCTCTCCGAAATGTACATGGACGGAGGAACGATTCTGGTCGATGGCGCGGCCGAGCTCGGTGGCGACCCAAGCGGATCGGCGTTTCAACAGGCTCCCGACGTCACCGTCAACATCACGGACGGGTTGTTTGAGAGCAAGAGCTATCTGCGCATCGGCGGTTCGATCATGCTCGACGGAGGCATCCTCCGGGCCAGCCGCTTTAATGAGGCGGTGAGTACTGGGACGATCGACATAAATGGCGGCGGTCTCTTGCAGTTCAAGAATTCGGAGGAAAGCGTGGCCGCAGTTCAGGCCCTAATTACGAGCGGATTCCTCACGACCAGCGCCGCCACGCCCTTGATCGTCGAGATCGTTGATGTTGGCGGCGTCAATTTCACGCAGGTGTCGCTCGGCGCGGTGCTCGGCCTGCGCGGTGACTACAACGACAACGACATCATCGATGCCGCTGATTACACTGCGTGGCGCGACGCCAATCCGGGCGGCGCGTTGATCAATGACGACAATGGGGTCGCCGACAATGGCGACTACGCCTACTGGAAGAGTCATTTCGGCGAGACGAGCGGCAGCGGGTCACTGGGTGCCGTCCAAGTTCCAGAGCCGACTTCGGCGGTGCTCTGCCTGTTCGCTGCCGCGGCCCTGATCCGGTGCGGTCGAGCGGCGCTAACGAATGCGAACCACCGCTAGAATTCTCGTTCCAGCAGCGCGAACACAGTCATCGCTTGGACAGAGAATTTGGGAGACACGGATGATTGTTGAGACGGATTTGCGACTCGCAAATAACGGCGGCGGATACCGCACTCACTTGCGCCCCGCCCTCGACACTAGGTTTGCCAGATTGTGCGCGCTCGCGGCAATGGCCGTGGCGACGATTGGGTGTGGCGACGGGAGGCCGGCACGCACACCTGTGTCCGGGCAAGTGCTGATCGACGGCAAGCCGCTGACGCATGGATTCGTGCGTTTCGTACCCAAGAATTCCCGTCCCTCCCAAGCCGATCTCGATGAAAACGGTCGCTTTACTCTAAGTTGCTACGGAGAACAGGACGGCGTTGTGCCCGGCGTGCACAAAGTGGAAGTCAATGGTTCGGAGTACCTCAGCAGCACCGAGATCATGTGGCATGCTCCGAAGAAATACGCGTCCTTTCGATTCTCCCCGCTCACACAGGAAGTCACCGAAGCGACCGATTCGATGGTGATCAATCTGAGCTGGGACGGTGGCAAGCCGTTCAAGGAAAAGGTCAAGTAGACCTGTTTTGGGGCAACATGTTGCAGAATGACCTGACCACTGTTTCAGCGGATTTGAACGCTTGGCGTGAATCGAACATGGACTGCGCGATGCACCAACTTATTCGCCCGGAAACAGATCAGGATAAACAGGCGGCGTTTCGATGTGGGTCGCTCGTCGCTCTGTGCGGTATTGCGTTGCTCCTGGGTTGCGACATGGGACCTAAACGCGTACCCGTGGCGGGAAAGGTCGTCATCGACGGAGAGCCGCTGACGATGGGCACCATCCGTTTCGTCCCGGATACCGGCCGCGCGGTTTCGGCGAGTTTGATGGAAGACGGATCGTTTCGAGTTCTCACGAAGGTGCCTTCGAACGGCAGCTACGAAGTCGAGGGCTTGTTTCCAGGGAAATACAAGTTGGCCGTGTTCGCGTCCGAAAATGTGAGTGCGGCCGAGAATTCCGAAGTCCGCTGGTTGGCCCCTCCGCGATATGCCGATTTTCGTACGGCCGGTTTAGATGCCAATATCGAGGGGCCGAGCGAAGACATGGTCGTGCAGTTGACTTGGGCCGGATCGAAAGTGGAGCCAGACTCCAATACGAAAGATGCCCAGCAAAGGACGGCTAATTTCGGCGCAGAGGATACCGGCGAATAGGTCGCTTGCTGATTGAAGACAATGGTTAAATTTGTGTGGAGCGATGGGCGAATCGCAGTTTTCGCGGTCGTTTCCGAACCATGTACACAGGAACAGGCTTTGTTGCTTGGCCCCAATGTGAGCGCGAAGGTTGGTGTATCAATGGCGTACCGCCGATTGAATGGTCACCATCACATCCAGGGTATGAGGAATATTAATATGTCGCGTGATTTCGGATCTTTGCCCATCAACCCTCGTTCGCATGGTTTTACGCTGGTCGAGCTCCTGGTCGTGATCGCAATCATCGGCATCCTCGTCGCGCTATTGCTGCCGGCGATCCAGGCGGCTCGAGAAGCGGCGCGCCGATCGAGTTGCATCAACAACGAAAAACAGATCGGCGTCGCCTTATTGAACTACGAATCGACCTACAAGAAGTTTCCCGGCGGACGCCACGGCTGTGACAACTCTCCGACTTCCGGCGTGAAAGGATGTGAGCCGGGAACCACGCTGCTTCCTTCCGGCATGAGCGCGCTTGTGAAGATCCTGCCCTTCATGGAGGATCAGGCGCTTTACGATCGATTGACGAGCACGAGCACAAACTTGTTTATCTCGCCCAACAAGATCATCTGGCCCAACCCATTTGGCGGAAGCGAAGAGGGCCCGACTTTGGAATCGTGGGCTACTGAGGCGCTGCAGCAAGCGCTCAACACGAGGCCGCAAGCCTATGTCTGTCCCAGCTCTCAGTCGGAGCCGATCAGCGCCTTGCTGCGTTATAACAACGCGGCCTATCGTCCGGCCACCGGGGACTACGCGCTCTGCATGGGTCATCGTGGACCTTCCTGGTCGAGAGATTTTTATGCTGTAAAGACCGACAATTCCGGCATCTTCTTCTATATTCGCGAGGTGGCGATCCGCCAGATTGAGGACGGCACCGGCAAGACTCTCTTCGGCGGCGAAGTTCTGGAGAGCCAAAACCCCAACGGTTCAAACATTTGGTCGTATGCTTTCCGGCACGTCGACGGTTTGCGGGCAACGGACAATCCCATTAACACACCCTCCGGCGAAGGTGTGATTCACGCCTGGACGAATGCGAGCGGAGATCGTTTCAAAGCCAATGCGTCGTTTTCCAGCTTTCATCCGGGCGGCGCGAACTTGGTTTTCGCCGACGGCCACGTCGACTTTGTCTCCGAGAATATGGACTTGGAAACTTACCAGGCGTTGGGCTCGCGTGCTTCACAGGAAATCAGCGATAAATACCGCCCCGAATATTGAGCGCCCGACGGGTTGACGAGATCGAATCCGAGTATTCGGCGTCGGAGGTCCCGACAAAACTCCTAGTCCATCCGGACGAAGCTGATTTTCAGGAGTTGCCGGCCAGGCAGCGCAATTGGAATTCTTTGGCCTTGGGAGTCGATTTTGATCGTTTCGTGGCGGGCAGGCTCACCGGCGGGCTCGAACGTGAGACGATAATTGCCAGGAGCTAATTGCCAGGTGCGCAACTTGATCGCCCGAGCTTCCGTTGCAAATGAATACAACTGCGCCTGGAGACGCACTCGGCCCGTCTCGCTCACCAGCGCGGTGAAATCTTCGCCGGTATCCTCCCAGCTCGTGGCAAAGTAAGGCGACGCGTTCGACCAGATTCCGTCGCCGGTGAGCATGGCTTTGAGATCCTCCGCGCCTGGGGCGTAAACGCGATCGGTATGGACCGCCTCTGACGTCTTCAGAGGCGTGTTGTAGCGAACGTTCTCCAAGAGTCGCCCGAAACCCTCCACCAGATGCCGATCGTCTCCACTGAGCCGGTAGCGGCCGTAGGGAGTGCCGTGGCGCATGATCAGATCGTCCCAGCGTGAATCGCCTGATCGAAATCGCCACTGTTCAACGACGCTCCAGAACAGCTTGCAACGGATCAGCATGTCCGCCGCCCAGACACGCGACCCTTTCTCGAGCGGTTCCGCGTTGCCGCCGTTCAATTTTTTTTCTTCCGTAGCGATCAGATCCAGGGACAAGAACATCGGTTCGAGAAGCCGGTCGTCGTTGGTCAACGTGTAGGTAAAGTACAGCTGATCCAACATCAAGCTTCCGGAAAAGTGTGGCCAGTCGAAATAGGGCCAGAACATGTTGGCTTGAAACCAATTCGGCCCGTCGCCGTTGATCGATTCCTGGTTGAAATCGATCGAGGCCGGGATGAGTCCACGTGGTTTTCCCTTGTCGGTTCGCAGTGCGGCACTCACCCAAGCTTCAGACCATTCGTGCAGCAACCGAACCACTTCCGGATCGCCGCGTCGCCACGCCAGATATCGCACCGCTTGCACGGCCCGAGAGTTGTATTCGACATCCCGTCCGCGGGGCTCATCGGTTTCTACTTCGCTCGAACTGAACCAGCTGCTGCGAAAGAACCGCAGATGATTCTTCGTGTAGCCGGTCCACAGTTTTTCGAATAGTCGGGACGAGGGCGTGAGCCGATCGACGTATTTGGGGTCGTCGCTGATGAGTACCATCATGGGGGCCGTATCTGCCACGTATTCGGCGGCATGCTCAACGTCCCTTAGTTGGCTAGCGTAGCCGTCTTTGACGTGCCGGCTCTCCCAGACCCCGTCGGCCATTTTCTGCCAACCGCGCCGGGCGGTTTCATCGCCCGAAAGCACCAGCGGCGCCCACCAGCGGAGCATTTCCACGTCGTCACCGAACTTTCCGCCGAGCTCGCCGTTTTCTGCCTGGCGCTCGTTGACCCACCAGTGACATATTTGTCGCAGTCGGCAGAGTGCCTCTCGCTGGGCGACTGCCCAGGCAGGTGCGTCGACAACAGTCTTCAAGCAGTCGCATTCATCCGGCAAATCGACTCGTTCGCCCTCGTACATCGCCAAGAGTCGATCATCGGGGTGCCGAGCACGAAGCTTTTTCAGGTCGCGCTGGCTGCCGGCCAACTCCAAATTGCCGCCCCACTCCTGCGCAAGCCAATAGAGAATTCGGCCTCGGTCGAACAACGCTCTTTCCGACAAGGGGCCTGACAACTCTGGGTCGTGGTCTAAGAAGCCATCTAGCAGCGTTACGGCTTGCATAAGCCGGTCGAGGAGCCCCATCCCCGTCTGATTATCGGCCCATTCCCAGCCGCGCATGGCAAAGTATCGTTCGGCGGTCGCGACGAGCTCGAGCCGTTCGAGCCCAAGTGCGAGAAAAGCATCGTGGGGATTATTCTGCAAGACTTTCTCGAACTCAACGCCCAGCTCCTCCAGCGAAGCGTCGTCGCGGAAGTGCCCCGCATCGGACAGCTTTTTCCAAAATCGCCGCTGAGTCGCCGTCGTGGGTTCTACCTTTCTAATCAGCGAGAAGCCCAACAATCGCACACCTTGCTGCTGGTCGCTGAGCGTGAAAGACAACCCACTCGAATCAACCACCGCCGGCCCATGATAGACGCGATAAAATTTCGGACGCGTCGAATTTGGTTCATCGGAGCGGCGAAATGCCTGCCAACCGACTGGGCGCTCTTGACCTTGAACGAGCAGCTGAGGTGCTCCGGCCCCGCTCCGCTCACCATCGACCCACAGCGTCACGAACCAGTCGCCCGCCGCAACGTCTGCCCGAAATCCAATTTGCTCTCCCGCGACCCCGTCAATGGTCATTGCGGTCCGCGAGCGCGAAAGTTCCGGCCGGACGAACGCTTCCCGCGGCCCTTGGGTCCAGCCGAAGCCGCGCTTTGGACTATAGAAATGCGCAGCGTCGGGGCTCAGTTCGACGGCATGTGGCTCGACGAGCGGTCCGGGCGGCCCACAATCGAACCGCAACAGGTTGGCTCCCAGATCAATCGGTTGGGAACGGCACGGGACGGAGCTAGTGCAGGCGGCAAAAACTGAAATGAACGCTATCCGTTTCCAGACCGAACGTTCGAAAAGCCGACTGAAGCCGGATTGAATTCGTAATAAGCTGCTCGAACCAATCATAAGCGACCTGACACCAAGGACGGCTAGTGCGCCAGAATTGCGGAGCTGGTCGAGCTTCGATTCACATAAGGCGATCCTATCCACATCCTGGTTGCGAATCAACAATTTTGCGTCCCCTCGATGCCATGTGCGTCTCGCGCCTCATTCGCGCCCTCGTCATTTTCCAGCGTCGTGCGATTCCACGCGGCAGTCTGGCTTGCCGACCCCCAATCCCACAAGCGACTCTCGAAGCGCCGCTCGACTGTGAAAGGGCAGCTTGCGGCATGCGACACGCCCTCCTTGAAGTTATGGCTGCCAGCACTGGAGCTCAAAAAAGTTGACACGCTGTGCCGACAACAGTAGAGTCACAATCGTGGAATCGGTGATTCCCGCTGTGACTCGCAGATCGAAACTTCGCGCGATCGCAGAAATGACAGTTTGTCAGTCACCGTCGAATTTGTTTTCGGTTTGTTGCAGGCGATAGATCTCCGAGTGCGGATCGAAGAAACTCGATCTCGTGTCTCACCGCCGAGGAGTGCGCTCCTCGAGAGACGGGCCGCCTGCCATGCTGAAATCCACTCTCCATCCGTTGGAACCCCTGTCCGCTGACGAGATCGAACAAGCCGTCAGCATTCTAAGGACGTCGGGAAAGCTTACGCCGACCACACGCTTCGTTTCGGTCAGTCTGAAAGAGCCGAGCAAAGACCTGGTGCATGCCGGAGAGTCTACCGGAGCGGCCCAACGCGAAGCGTTCGTCGTGCTCTTCGACAATGCGACGAACAGTTGCTACGAGGCGGAAGTGTCGCTCAGCGACTTCCGACTCACGTCGTGGAACCACATCCCCAACGTCCAACCTACGATGACGATTGATGAGCAAATTGAGTGCGAGCAAGCAGTGATCGAAAGCCCGGCGTTTCAGGAAGCACTTCAACGGCAATACGGCGTCAGCGATCCCAAACTCGTAATGGTCGATATCTGGAGTGCCGGCAACTATGGCTCGGAGGAAGACCGCTCGCGACGCTTGGCGCGGCCGCTCTGTTTTTTGCGGCAAGACCCGACCGACAACGGCTACGTCCGGCCGATTGAAGGCCTCCGGCCGGTGGTCGATCTCAACACGATGGAAGTGATCCGCGTGGAAGAATTCGGGCATTGGCCGCTGCCGCCCGTAACGTGCAACTACGCCGCCGATCGCGTGCTTAATCAGCGGAAAGACATCAAGTCGATCGAGATCAAGCAACCTGACGGTCCGTCGTTCGAAGTGAATGGCCATGAAGTTCATTGGCAGAACTGGAGTTTTGTCGTGGGATTCAATGCCCGCGAAGGGCTTACGCTGCACAACTTGCGCTATCGCGACGGAGGCCGGGACAGGTCGATTTTATACCGCGCCTCGCTCACCGAAATGGTCGTTCCCTACGGCGATCCGACGGAGACCCAACGCCGCAAGAACGCGTTTGATGTAGGCGAATATGGCATGGGAATGTGTGCCAATAGCTTGGAGCTCGGCTGCGACTGTCTCGGTGAAATCTACTATTTTGACGCTGACCTCGTCACGAGCCGCGGCAAGCCGCTCAAGATCAAAAATGCGATCTGCATGCACGAAGAAGACTACGGCATTCTGTGGAAACACACCGACCGGCGGCTGGAGGTTCCGGAGGTACGCCGATCGCGCCGGCTCGTTATCTCTTCGGTGTCGACGGTGGAAAACTACGAGTATGGATTCTTCTGGTACCTGTATCAGGACGGGAATATTCAGCTCGAGGTGAAGCTCACCGGAATCCTGTCGCTCGGCGCACTGCAGCCGGACGAGCGTCCGAAATATGGCGTCTTGGTCGCGCCGCAGCTATATGCGCCGAATCATCAGCATTTCTTCAATGTGCGGCTCGATTTCGACTTGGATGGAGTGGCAAACTCCGTCGAACAAGTCGACGTGGTGGCCGACGAGGTGGGGCCCGATAATCCCTACGAAAATGCGTTTCGCGCGCGGCCGACCGTATTGAAGAGCGAACGCCAAGCGCGGGCGAACCTCAACGTGGAAACCGCGCGAACCTGGCGAATTGTCAACCCGGATGTCCGAAATTCCGTCGGTGAACCCGTCGGCTACAAGTTTATGCCGGGTGACAACTGCGTGCCGTTGGCGTCAAAGAATGCCTGGTGGCGCAAGCGCGCGGGTTTCGTCAACCATCATGTCTGGGTCACGCCATACAACGAAAGCGAGAAGTATGGAGCGGGAAACTATCCTAATCAGAGTTCCGGTGGAGACGGACTGATCCGCTGGACCGAGCAGGACCGACCGCTGCAATCCACTGATGTCGTGCTGTGGTACACGTTCGGCCACACACATATCCCCCGGCCGGAAGATTATCCCGTCATGCCGGCTGCGTACATTGGATTCCTGCTCAAGCCCAATGGATTCTTCAACATGAATCCGGCCAACGACTTGCCTCCATCAGCCAAGTCGAAGTCCTGCTGCCACGGCAAGTAAAGTCCCGGAGGGTCTGTCCATGTGCCCAGCGTGTTGGGCTGCTGCGCTCGCCTATTTTGCCGGTTTCGCTGCGAGTGGGTTGGTGGCCGCGGCCGGAAAAGACCGATGGATTCGGTTCGTTGGCGTGCCGACGGCGATGCTCTCGGTTCTTCGCGGTTGGAACTACGTGAACGTGCGGTGGTGGTTTCTATTGCTGCTCGTGGTCTTCCTGTTCGCCCGCGTCGGGATCCTCGTCTTCACGTCGAGATCTCACTGGCTCGGCACTCTGTGGCAACATGCGCGTCGACTGGCCAAGCGATCGTGCCCCACGCAGCAACCGCGACGCGGATCTCCTACTACTCTTTGATGGAGATGCGATAGGCGACGTCCTTGAGGAACGAATCCTCGTCAGGCGTCACTCGAATCGAGATCGGATAGCCCTTCAGCGCCGGGAATGGCTGCCTGTATCTTTTCGCATCCTTGCCCATCTCAAACGCGTAGCCCTCCGACAACAATTTGACCACAAATTCGCGCGACCCGCCTCGAATCTCGACGGTTTTGTCGTCGATCTTCTCGAATCTTGTGTTCTTGTGCTGGATGAATGGCTCAACGATGGTGACCACCGGCTTGGGTCCGTGAAATCTCAGCTTGATGTGTTTCTCGATTGAACGGTCGTCGATCGTATGGGTCAGCACATAGGCTACCCCTCCCTCCCAACGATTCCGGTCTTTCAATTCGCCGCGGGCTTCGACGACAAAAGCTCCATTTTGTTCGGAAAGGTCCAGGTGAGAATCGAATTCGTAGAGATTCGTATAGTAGGCCTCAGAATCGGCGAACTCGATTCGCGGTGTGATCGTCAACGAGTTGGGTGCCTCGGGATAATTCATTTCCCAACGAAAGTACTCGGTTTGCCCGCTGGCCTGCAGGTATCCATAGTCTTTGACCCACAGGTTTGTGATCGAACCGCCGGAGGGGCGATGCATGTATTTGAAGTCCGCCCCCCGTCGGATGTCTTTGTATTGGTATCCGGTGACGGTTGCCATGAAGTTTTTGGTGCGGACCAGGGCCAGATCCATGGTCTTAAAATGCTTGCTCCAACCAGTCTTTTGCGTCGGCAGTTCCGGAGTGCTTCCAGTCGATTGGTCTCCGTAAAGGATGGCTAGAGCCAGATTCTTGGCACGGCAGAATGTTGGATAGATGCAGGGAGGATCGTCAAACATCTCTTTGTAGTTCGGGCCGTACGTGATGAGGCCGTCCTCACGCATGCTCATCAGGTATTTTAGATTGGCCAGTGCGGCCGTGCGGTACATCGGTACTTCGTCTGCGTAGAGCGAAAACAGAATTTGGCATCCGTCTGCGGTAAAACTACCGAACGTGGTCCATTTACTTGACCGGACGCCCCAAGATCCGTCCGTCGAGCCGTCGGGCCAAATAAAATAGACATATCTCTTGAGGGACTCTCTTACGTAGTCGTCGACAGGTTCGTCGTGGGCGAGCTTGGCGTACAGTCCGAGGCCCCAAATGGACATGTCCATGCTGTAGCCGAGGTCCACGCCGTACTTCGTACCTCGTACGCGATTGCCCTCGCCCGTCAGGAAATAGTCATCGTCGAATTTTGACGTGACGAGCATGGCCAATTCTTTGGCTTTCGCAACATACTTGGGATCGGGCACCACCTGATTCGTCACCATCAAGGTGGCCGTCGTCGTCGCGCAATAGTTAATGGAAGCAAACTCATGATTCATGTTTTTTACAAGCCAGTCGCCGGCCTGCTTGATTGACGACAGCCACTTTGCCTGCTGAGCCGCATCCAATCTGTCCTTTAACAACGGATATGCGGCAGCCATCATCAAAAGTTGATCCGTTGTCGTACCGGTCCATTCCGAAGGCGTCTCGAACCAGGACCCGTCCGGCTTCTGCTGGTCGATGAGCCACTCGCCCGTGGCCATTGCGGAAACAAGATATTTCTTATCTCCGGTTTCCCGATAAGCCACCGCAAACGGCAGAACTGCTTCTGAAGCGCGCGTGTGATGATCGTCGCAGGCCTTACAGTACAGGGCGCCGTAGTCAGGCGATCCGGCAGTCAAGTCTTGGAGTTCGATCAACTTGTCGACGAGCTCCCGCAGGCTGTTGGCAAATTCACGGCGCAGGCAGGCGTCTTCGGCAAAACCGCTCGAGCAAAATGCGAAAATCAGCAAGAAGACGACAGGGCTTTTGAGTTTCATTTTGTTCAAGTCGGAACACAAGTATCTCGGCCCGTTTCCCGGCCTGTCATTGTACCAAGTGAATTACCCGTTTTGGCGTAGCCTTGCCTAAGATTTCGCGCGTGGTGTCACGCCATCGTGGCTCACTCGCGGGGCGGCCAGTAACTTGAATGTGAAAGCCGCGGACAATGCGGGACGATATCCGCAAAACGCAAGACACTGCAAGATTGTCGATCCCTCGCGACGCGATTTTTTTGGCGGCGCCGAAGTTATTTGTATTTGGCTCGTTGCACCAAGAAGTTGGAGGTTCAAATCACCTCAGTCCGACTTGTCAGCCTTGCGTCAATCGATCCTTGCGGACTAGCTACTTGCGATCGAGCGTTTCGCGGACTTTGGCGGCGAGGACGTTCGCGGTAAAGGGCTTGTCGAGGAATTCAACCTCTTCGCTCACTACGCCACCGCGAAGCAGCGTGTCGTCAGTGTATCCGGAAATGAACAACACCCTCGCGTGTGGATGCAACTCGAGAAACTGTCGCGCCACGTCGCTGCCGCCAATGCCCGGCATGATAACGTCGGTCACGAGCAGGTCGATGGGCTGTCCGGCGGTAGAAGCGATCTCCATCGCCTGATCTCCGTTGGCGGCCATCAATACGTTATAGCCGCACGTTGTCAGGGCTTGACCCACGAACGAGCGGACGCCGTCTTCATCCTCCACGACAAGAATTGTCTCGGTTCCAGATGGCAAACGGCGGGGTTCGTGCGGAGACTCCAGGTTTGACGACTGTTCGCCGGCAAATCGCGGAAAGTACACCTGCAGCGTGGTCCCTTGGCCCAGTTGACTCTCGACGCTGACATGGCCGCCTGCCTGAGTGACGATTCCATGCACCACGGTGAGCCCCAGGCCGGTGCCACGCCCGCTTGCCTTGGTGGTGAAAAAAGGCTCGAAGATCCTGGCCTTGGTCGCTTCGTCGAGACCGATGCCTGAATCAGCAACCTCCAAAACAACATACTCTCCGGGGCGAGCGCCAAGATGTGTTCGAGAATGAGTTTCGTCGAGGGAAATGTTTCGACTCGCGATCGTCAGGCTGCCTCCATCCGGCATCGCGTCGCGCGCGTTGAGGACAAGGTTCAATAACACCTGCTGCTTGCGTCCACGGTCACCAAGGACCGGCCAAAGTCCCGGAGCCAGGTCGATCTCGAGCGCGATAGTCTCTCCCAATAAACGGCGTAACATCTGTTCCATCTCGGTTACGATTTGATTCAGGTCGAGCGTCTGCAGCGAGACATGCTGGCGACGGCTAAGTGCCAGCAGTTGCCTGGTCAGATTTGCGGCCCGTTCACCGGCAGACCGAACTTCGCGCAACAACGGCATTGTCGGCGACTCGTCCGATAATTCGTTCATCGCCAGGTCGCAGCAGCCGTTGATGACGGTCAACATATTGTTGAAATCATGAGCAACCCCGCCGGCAAGGAGGCCGATCGATTCGATCTTGTGCGACTGGCGCAGTTGATCTTCGAGCGATTTGCGCGCGGTGACGTCTGTCTGTACGCCGACGAAGTGAGTCAGCTGGCCGTGATCATCTCGTATCGGCGAAATCGAGAGCTCGTTCCAGAATGGCGTTCCATCCTTGCGATAATTGATCAGTTCAATGGTACGGGGTGTAGCGTCCTTGATCGCTTCACGAACGCGACTTACTGCGATCGGGTCAGTCTCTGGGCCTTGCAAGATACGGCAGTTTAGTCCCACGACCTCGTGCGGCTCGTATCCTGTAACTCTCTGAAACCCCGTGCTGGCAAATACGATTTGGTTTTCCGATGAAGCATCGGTGATCAAGATCCCTTGGCTCGCAGCGCCGATGGCACGATCGCGGAGTCGCAGCGATTCTTCAGATCGGATGCGATCGCTGACGTCCTGCAAGATCAGCACATGGCCGGCCACCTGCGAGTCCGCCAAGCGAATTGGATTTGATCGCTGTTCGACAATCCGTTCTTGACCGTCGCGACTCAAGACGACAGTCTGCCTCGAAGTTAGATGCGAGTCACTGAAATGATTGGCGGAATCTCCGTTCCGACCCGCTGCATCTGCGCGGGTTTGCATTACGTCATCGAATGGTCGGCCGATCGCATCTTCTTGCCGCAATCCTGTCAAGCGTTCGCCCGCCGGATTGAGAAGCATCACGCGTCCGTCTTCATCGGTGACAACGATTCCTTCGCCGAGGCTACTCAAAATCACGTGCAGCCATTCCCGTTGCTCGCGCAACTGCTCCTCGATGAGTGCGCGTTCGTGAACTTCACGGCGCAGTGCCTCGTTGACTTGCCTCAACTCCGCCGTTCGCGCTTCCACCTCGATTTCAAGCTGTGTCGGAGTGCGCATGGCCAGAAAACGGGGAAACGTCGTGACAAGTGCGAACACGGTCGTCCAAGAAATTATCGCGGTCGAGAGCTTGGCGAGGCCAGCCAGACGATAGACGGGGTCCCAAAACACCAGCGCGTCGAGCAAATGCGTCATACCACAGGCGATAATGAACGCGCCAAACAGCCAGAAGATTACTGGGAATGGAATGTCGCGTCGCCGCTTGAGCAGGAATAGAATCAGCGCGGGAATTGCCAAGTAAGCAAGGCAGATTAGCGCGTCGGAAATGATGTGCAGCCAGCCAAGTTGCGACGACCAAAGCCCGCATTGCCAGCGCGGAACAAATCCCGTCGTGTCGAATGGCCATCGAAACCAATTCATAGCAACAACTGGTTTAGCGGGGTTGACGTACGATCGGCGCTCAAATGACTGAACGATTGACGCAGACAAATACTCCGTTCGATTGCGAACTTCTATTGACTCTTTTTGCGACGGTTCCCAGACTATCCGAGCAAACAAGCAAGTGGCGCGCCATGCGATCGTTGCGCAATACTGCCGATGGTGTGGCATCGAAGCGCCTCAAGAGTATAGAACTCGTTATCCGATGGCTCTCGTGGATCAACTTCCGCATTTCTCTCGCACGTGACATATAGAACGACGGTCGCTTGGCATGGCAACACTTCAAGAGAAATCGGCAGGGATTTGCCAATCTTGTCGCGTGGCGATTGTCGACGACGAGCCAGGAATGCGTCTGCTATTGACGCGGCTTTTTGAGACCAACGGAATCGCATGTCAGGCTTTCGCCAGCGCAGAAGGCTTGTTGGACGACGTGGAGAACCAGCAATATGCCGTCCTCGTGGTTGATATCCGGCTCCGAGGCATGAGCGGCTTACAATTGCAAGCCGAATTGAATCGCCGAAACATGGATATAGAGATAGCGTTCGTCTCTGGCCAGGCTACGGTGGCAGACGCAATCTGCGCCTTTGGCAACCGGGCTGGTGCGTTTTTTGAAAAGCCGTTCAAAAACCAAGAACTGCTCGAATCGGTGCAAAAACTGCGGGAAAAATGGATCAAGCGGCGGACTCGGCTGTCCGCCGTCGAGTCGCTTCTGGCACCACTGAGTACCCGCGAGAAAGAGGTGATGGACGCGCTAATCGCGGGAAAAAATACGGTGCAAGTCGCGCGCGAATTGAACATCAGCCCCAGCACCGTGGAGAAGCATCGGCTCAAGATCTTCGAGAAGACGGGCGTGGATTCCGTGATTCAATTGATCCACATGACGGTAGTCTAGTCGCCGGACGATGCCGTTCGCGCGGCGCGATTTGCTTTTACGTCGTCTCGCGCTTCTCCCACATCTTACTTTCGATGATTGCGCAATGGGGGTATTCACACTATGGCTGCGACGATCTCAATTTGATCGTTAGGCCTGCAGGTCGTCGCGGACCGACGGCGGATCCACGCCAGGCGTGCAGGCCGCGTGCAATGGAGAATTTCTCCATGCCGAATCTTTCTGCCCAAACCTATCGTTTCCCAGCAGTGACCTCGTGCTCGCGGCTCCGGGCGCCCTCACTCGCCCGGAGTCCGCGAGCAGTTTGCGTACTTGTTTGAAAGCGTTGCTCTCGGTCGCACATTGTCGTCTCAGGAATGAGACGACGATGCGGCCGCGCAACGCATGAATAAGCGCTTTCGTTTTGGCTGAAGCTGGGGTTGGCTGCAGCCATTGATTCCACTGGGGGTAATTCAATGAATTGGTTCACGAACATGGGGCTCAAAGGCAAGTTGCTCTGTCTGTCGATCGCCTACGCCATCGGCATCATCGCCTTCGGTGCGATCGCCTATCTCACGATCGACAAGGTCAAAGTCGGTGGACCGCTGTACGGCCAGGTCGTGGAGGGCAAAGACCTGATTGCCGACGTGCTGCCCCCGCCGGAATACATTATCGAGCCGTACCTAACGACTTTTGAACTGGCCAATCAGACGGACAAGGCCGAAATCGCCCGCCTGCAAGACAAAATGCGGGCCCTCAAGAACGATTACCAGGCACGCCACGAGTATTGGCTGAGCACACTCGCCGACGGCAAGCTGAAACAAACGCTGGTCGACCGGTCGTATCAGCCGGCCGAAGCGTTCTATCGCGCTTACGAAAACAAACTCTTGCCGGCGATTGAGGCCGGTGATTTGGAGAAGGCGAAAGAAATTGTCAGCGGTCCGCTAACCCGACACTACAACGCCCATCGCGCCGAAATTGACGACGTCGTGAAGATGGCGAACGAGCGGAACGCGATGGTTGAAGCGGGGGCCACGTCGACGATTCGGACGTCGACCTGGACGTTGCTGGGCGTGAGCGCTTTTACGCTCGTGCTGTTTATCGTCCTCGGCCAGATGCTCGCCAACTCGATTTCCAAGTTCGTGGCACAGACGGCTAACGAGCTCCAGGCGATCAATCGCACCAATGCCGTCATCGAGTTCGACCTGGAAGGCAAAATTCGTACGGCAAACGAGAACTTCCTCAAAACCGTCGGTTACTCGCTGGAGGAGATCAAAGGACAGCATCACCGCATGTTCTGCGAACCGGCATACGCTCAAACGAACGAATACAAAGAGTTCTGGGCCAAGCTCGGCCGCGGCGAACCGCAAGCCGGAGAGTTCAAACGCGTCGCCAAGGGGGGCAAGGAAGTATTCATCCAGGCTTGCTACAACCCGATTTGTGATGCCAGCGGCAAGCCCGTCCGCATCGTCAAGTACGCCACCGACATCACCAACGAAGTCCTCGGTCGCACCGAGGCCGCGCGGCTCCGCGTCGCCATCGACAACGCGCAGACGCCGATCATCATGGTCGACCGCGACTTCCTGGTGACCTATGTCAACGAGCAGACGCGCTCCATCCTCCGCAAGTACCAGGACAAGTTCCGCGCGATCTGGCCCGGTTTCGATCCGAGCAAGATCATGGGCGCCTGCATCGACCAGTTCCACAAGAATCCGGCCCACCAGCGCCAATTGCTCTCCGATCCCAACAAGTTGCCCTACAAGACCGACATCCAGGTGGGCGACTTGACCTTTGCCCTCACCGTCTCCGCGCAGCGCGACGTGAACGGCAAGTACATCGGCAACACGCTCGAGTGGGCCGACGTCACTGAAGAGCGCCGCCGTGTCGCTCGCAACCAAAAGATCGAGAGCTTCCAGGAATCGGAGGTTTCCAAAGTCTCAAGCGTGCTCTCGGCGGTCGCCAACGGCGACTTGACGCAGCACTACGACGTGGCCAAGGCGGATGAAGATACGGCCGACGTGTTCGGCACCTTCAGCCAGATTGCCTCGGCCGTCA